>NZ_JBHTCJ010000012.1:0-206920 GCF_042665275.1 Saccharopolyspora griseoalba
CCGGCGCCTCCGCCAGCAGCGGATCCACCCGGTACTGGTCGCGGCACCGCTGCCAGGACAGCGCGATCTCCGGCCGCACGCCGCGGATGTCGTCCTCGCCCCGCACGAAGCGCTCCCACGCCCCGTAGACCGTGTTCGCGCTCGGGATGCGGGAGATCGGGTCGAGCCGGTGCACTTCTGCCATCCAAGACCGCCTCTGGTCTCGCCGAGCCGACCGGACATCACCGGATGCCGCGCTGGCGGATTTGCCGCCGCAACGAAGAAAGCTAAGCCGATCGGTCCTGCGAGTGCCAGCGCCCCGGGACGACCGCGGGCGAAGATCCCACGAGCGGTGCCCTTCCCGTCACGAACGGGAGGGGACCCGGCACCAGCGGTCCGCAGCGCGCACCTTCCGGTCGTCAGCGCCGCGCAGGAAGGGGCCCGCAGCTGGCATCCTCCGCGGTGGCTGACGTGCTCCGGGCACCTCGGCGGGGAATTCGCGAGGTGCTGGAGCTGGGCGCGCCCGCGCCCCGCGAACGGCCGCCGGCCTCCGGCGCTCGTGGCGGGTCGGCCGAACCGGACCAGGCCGGAGTCGGCGGACTTCGGCCCGCGAAAGAGGAGGTCGCGGGCGTGCGGCACACCGAACTGAGCAGAACCGCCCTGCAACTCGTCGCACCGCGCAGGGGGATCCTCGCGGCGGCCGAGAGCGGCGCGCGTCTGAACGAGCGATTGGCGGCCGAGGGGATTCCGGCGGACGAGGAGCGCCGGCGGGTGTTCCGGGAGCTGGTCTTGACCACGCCCGGACTCGGCCGGTGGATCAGCGGCGCGATCCTCCACGAGGAGACCTTCCGCCAAGCCGGGCGGGACGGTGCGGGGCTGGTCGCCGCCGCGGTGCGCAACGGCGTCGTCCCGGGGATCAGGGCCGACACCGGCGCCGAGCCCCTGGCCGGTTCCGACGGCGAGCTGGTCACCGGCGGGTTGGACGGGTTGCGCGACCGGCTCGCCGAGCACGTCGCGCTGGGAGCGCGGTTCGCCGAGTGGCGGGCGGTGTTCCGCATCGGCGCGGGTCGTCCGAGCGCCGGCTGCCTGTCGGCCAACGCGCACGCGCTCGCCCGGTGCGCCGCGCTCTTCCAGGAGGCCGGGGTGGTGCCGCTGGTCGAGGTGGAGGTGCTGCCGGAGGGCGAGCACGGCATCGAGCGCTGCGCGGAGGTCACCTCCGAGTGCCTGCGCGCGGTGTTCGACGCGCTGCGCGATCAGGCGGTGGACCTGCGCGGCATCGTGCTGGCGCCGAACGCGGTGGTGCCCGGTAGCGCGTGCCCGGAGCGGGCGGGGGTCGACGCGATCGCCGACGCGACGCTGGCCTGCTTGCGCGGCGTGGTGCCCGCGGCGGTGCCCGGGATCGCGTTCCTGCCCGGTGCCCAGGGCGACGAGGCGGCCGCCCTGCACCTGGACGCGATGAACCGCAGGCCGGGTGGTGCCTGGCGACTGACGGTCTGCAGCGGCCGGTCGCTGCTCGCGCCGACGCTGTCGGCCTGGGCGGGGGAGGACTGGAACGTCGGGCGGGCCCAGCGCGTTCTGGCCCGCCGCGCCCGCTGCGAGGCCGCGGCCACCACCGGCGAGCGCGCCCGGGAGGTCGCGGGAGCAACCGCTCGGCGGTGACCGGTGGGCGCCGGGCGAGCGGCGTGGTGCTCCGCCGCGAAGGTCCGCGGCGCCGCGAGGCGGTGCGACCGCGCAGGAGGTCTCCGCTGGTTCTGCTGGGGGACGCTCGTCGGAATTCCGCGGCCGAACGGATGGAAGAAGCGCGATGTCCCGGATTCTGGGAAGTTTCGGTGATCGCCGGATTCGCGCGGCGATCACCGGGGAATCGCACCGTTCGTCGATCATCCACCGCCGTTCGCGCGGCTCCGGGAACCGTTCGTGCTCGGGCCGTTGGAAACGGGGAATTCAGGCGGCATGCTGTGGCTCTGCGAAAAGGATCAGAGCATGCTCTTTTCGGCCACAGAGCGGAGAACGTTCGCACCTCCGGCCGGTGAACCCGATCGGCCGCACGAGGCCGCCATGCCTTGAAGCGGCTCACTCCCTAGGGCTACATTGTGACCGCTGTCACTGATTGTTGGCGCCCGAGTTCCGCCCCTCTCGCACACGACAAGGAGGTCGCGATGACTGGGAGAGTGCCGCCGTTGGAGATCGTCTCGTCCGGATCCGGTGACCGCGGCGGGGGCGACTCTCTGGTGGCGACGCGGACCCAGGTCGCGCGCGCGTGGGAGAGCTTCGCGACGGGCGAGGACATCGAGCACGGCGTCCGCCCGGAGATCCTTGCTTCCTGGTACCGGTGCCGAGATCAGTACGAAGTGGACCCGGCGTTGCACGTCGCGCCGGGTGCACCGGGGTGCAACGACCACCGGCTGGACAACGACGTGATCTTCGCCAGGCTCGGCGGCTTGGGCGCGCTGGCCGGGCGCGAGGTGGAGTTCGACGGCGGCGTCGTCGCGGTGACCGACGGAGCGGGACGAGTCCTGGGTTCCTGGGGCGATCCGAGCGCGCGCAAGCGGGCCGAGATGAGCAACCTCGCCCCCTGGTCGTCCTGGTCAGAGCAGTGCACCGGGACCAACGGGATGGGCACCTCCTTCGAGGTCTCCGGCCCGGTGACGGTGACCGGTCCGGAGCACTGGTGCGAGGGCTTCCACCAATGGGCCTGCGCAGGCATCTCGATCCGGGACGTGGTCACCGGTGCGCCGGTGGCGTCGATCAACATCTCGCGGTGGAACGCGCCGATGTCCGAGCGCGTGCCGGAGTGGCTCGCGCAGGCCGCCGCGAGCGTCGAGCAGGAGATCTACCGCCGGGCGCTGTCCGAGGCCAAGAGCGTGCTCGCCGACTTCAACGGCGAGGCGTCCCGGGACGGCGGCGCGGTGATGGCCATCGACCGAGGTGGCAACGTGGTCGCGGCCAACCACGCGGCGGCGACGCTGCTCCGGCTGGCCGAGGACAGCCCCGTGGTCGGCGGCGTGGTCGAACCGGCGAACCGCTGGCAGCCGGACATCCCCGAGTTCGCCGAGGTCGTGCGCTGGGCGACCAACCGGGCGCTGGAGCGGCCGCAGTGGACCGGCCATGCCCGGTTGGCGGTGTGCCCCGGGGAGGACCCGATCCCGGTCACGCTGCGGCCGGTCGTGGCGGCCAACCACGTCGTGGGCATGTTCTGCGCCTTCGGTCAGCAGGAGGGCGAGCCCTACGAGAGCTCGGCGCCGTCCGCGGCGGTCTCGCTGCCGCGCCGGGTGATCGGCATCCGCAACGACCGGCTGGTGCTGCTGGCTCCCTCGGAGATCCGCTACGCCGAGGCCGATCGCAACATCGTGTGGTTGGGCACCGACCGCGGTCGGATCCAGGCCGCCACCCGCGGTCTGGACAACGTCGAGGAGCTGCTGACCCCGCACGGATTCCGCCGGGTGCACCGCCGCTTCGTGGCCAACCTCCGCCGGGTGGCCGAGCTGGAGCGCGGGGTGAAGGGCGAGCTGGTGCTGATCACCGACCCGCGCTCGCACGAGCTCGTGCCGGTCTCCCGCAGGCACGCGCCGGAGATCCGCCGCTTGCTCGGCGTGTGATCCCGCTCGTGGCGGCACGCCCGCCGCTGGTCCTCGCTCGTCGGCCGGTCGTGCGTCGCCGGTGCCGGATGCTCGCCGGCGGCCGGGGCTCGCGCTGACGCGACGCGCTTCCCCGCGACACCGACGAGGTGCCGCGCGACGGCGAGATCGAACCGGTCGGACGGCGAGCCCGCGCGGCGCGAAGGGGGCTCGCCGTTCGTCCGACGCATCCTCCCGTTCGTGCCGGATTGGGCTCCATCAGTGTTCAACTCGTTGTCCCTCCGCGCCCGGGCGGTGGATGGTGCTCGCAGTACGCCGGTTCTGGAAGCGTTTCGTCGGAGGGACTTTCGGATGATCGAGTCGCGTGCCGTGGTGGCACCTGGTCGCGGTAAACCGGTGGAGGTGGTGACGATCAACGTGCCCGAACCCGGGCCCGGGGAGGTCCTGGTGCGGGTGCGCGCGTGCGGCGTCTGCCACACCGACCTGCACTACCGCGAGGGCGGGATCAACGACGAGTTCCCGTTCCTGCTCGGGCACGAGGCCGCCGGGGTCGTGGAGGCGACCGGAGCCGGTGTGACCGAGGTCGGCGAGGGCGACTTCGTGGTGCTCAACTGGCGAGCGGTCTGCGGCGAGTGCCGCGCCTGCCGGCGCGGGCGCCCGTGGTACTGCTTCGACACCAACAACGCCGAGCAGTCCATGCAGCTGTCCGACGGCACGCCGCTGTCGCCCGCGCTGGGGATCGGCGCGTTCACCGAGCGCACGCTGGTGCACGCTGGCCAGTGCACGCGGGTGGACCCCGCGGCGCGGCCCGCCGTGGTCTCGCTGCTGGGATGCGGTGTGATGGCCGGGGTGGGCGCCGCGGTGAACACCGGCGGGGTCTCCCGGGGGGACTCGGTCGCCGTGATCGGCTGCGGCGGTGTCGGCGACGGCGCGATCGCCGGGGCGCGGCTGGCGGGCGCCTCCCGGATCATCGCGGTGGACACCGACCCGAAGAAGCTGGCGTGGGCCGAGCAGTTCGGCGCGACGCACGCGGTCAACGCCGCCGAGGCCGACCCCGTCGCCGAGATCAGGTCGCTGACCGGCGGGAACGGTGCCGATGTCGTGATCGACGCGGTCGGCCGCCCGGAGACCTACCAGCAGGCCTTCTACGCCCGCGACCTCGCCGGGACCGTCGTGCTGGTCGGGGTTCCGACCGCCGAGATGGAGCTCCGGCTGCCGCTGCTCGACGTGTTCGGCCGCGGTGGTGCGCTCAAGTCGTCCTGGTACGGCGACTGCTTGCCCAGCCGGGACTTCCCGATGCTCACCGACCTCCACCAGCAGGGGCGGTTGCCGCTGGAGAAGTTCGTCACCGAGGAGATCGCCCTCGACGACGTGGAGGAGGCCTTCACCAAGATGGAGCGCGGCGAGGTGCTGCGTTCGGTGGTGGTGTTCTGATGGGCATCCGCGTGGACCGCGCGATCACCTCGGGCACCTTCTCGCTGGACGGGCAGACCTTCGAGGTGGACAACAACGCGTGGGTGGTCGGGGACGACGACGAGTGCGCGGTCGTCGACGCGCCGCACGACGTCGCCGCGATCCGGGAGGTGATCGGCGGGCGCCGTGTGGTGGCGGTGCTGGCAACCCACGCGCACGACGACCACGTGCGGGTCGCGCCGGAGCTGACCGAGGCCACCGCCGCGCCGCTGCTGCTGCACCCCGACGACCTGGTGCTGTGGCGGCAGACCCACGGCAGCCGCGAGCCCGACGGGCACCTGGCGGACGGCCAGCGGATCGCGGTCGCCGGTGCGGAGCTGCACGTGCTGCACACGCCGGGGCACGCGCCGGGCGCGGTGTGCTTCGACGTTCCGGAGCTGGACGCGGTCTTCACCGGCGACACGCTGTTCGCCGGCGGCCCCGGAGCGACCGGTCGGTCCTATTCGGACTTCGACGTCATCATCGCCTCGATCCGGGACAAGCTGTTCGCCCTGCCCGGTTCGCGCGTGGTGCACCCCGGTCACGGGGACACGACGACCATCGGAGCCGAGCGGCCGCACCTCGAAGAGTGGATCAGCAGGGGACACTAGGAGCTGCTCGGCGAAGGGCGTGCGCGGCGGTGCGAGCTCCGCGCTCCCGCACCTGGACCAGCGGCTGCCGCCGCATTCCTGAACGAGGCCTAGCCGGGTGGCCCCGAGGGGCGCCGGTGGGAGGGAGCGGGCGATGGTACGGGCCACTCATCGCGTGCGCGTCTGCAGCCTGCAGGAGCTCCCGCCCGGGACCGCGCACGAGCTGCGCACCGCCTCCCCGTCGGTCGTGGTCTTCAACGTCGACGGCACCGTGCACGCCGTCGAGGACGTCCGGGCCGGCGATGCGCGGTGCCCACCGGAGGTCGAGCCGGCGCGCAGCTACGAGGTCGAGGTCATCGCGGGCGAGGTCATCGTGCACATCGAAACATCAGGTGGCGCAGGCGAGTTCGGTTGAGCACCGGTGCGCGCGGGTGCGGTACCGGTCCGGGATCGGTCGGTGCGGGCATGTGGTCGTGCGCGCGAGCTCCGAGGCGATCGGCGAGCCCGGCGGGCAACCCCCGCGCGCGGGCGCGCTCGAAAGCCGCCGCGCGCTCCGGGAAGGACTTCCGGAAGGCGTCGAACTCCGCCCGCCACACCGCGTGCTCGGCGCGACCGATGTGCCTGAGCGCCTCGCAGAGCTCGCGGACCTGCTCGGGCACGCTCGGCAGGTGATGCCGATCGCCGTCCTCGTCGGCAGCGGCGCGCACCGCGACGAAGCTGGGTTGCGGGGCGTCCGCGGCCCGGCTGAGCGCCCGGTCGATCGCGTCGACGTCGGTGCCGTCGGGCACCGCGAGGACGTGCCAGCCGCGGTCGGCGAACCGGGCCAGCTGCTCAGCGCCGTCGAGGCCCGTGCCGTCGTCGGCCCAGAGCACGGTCAACCGCCCCAGGCCGAGCCGCGCGGCGAGCGCGGCCGATCGGCTGCCGGACTCCTCCGGCTGGCAGGCGCCCAGGATCGCGTAGGTGCGGTGGTCGGTGACCTCCGGGCACCTCGCTCGGGTCATCCGCTCGGCCAGCGCCATCCCCACAGCGGTGGCCAGGCCGCGACCCGGCTCCGACGGGTGCCCCCGCTCCCGCGGTGCCGGTGCGCGGTGGGCGGTCGAGCTGAGGTCGTAGCCGAACAGGTGCAGCAGCCCGCGGAGCAGCGCCGGGCCGTGCTCGGCCGAGAGCACGAAGCGGTCGCGGTCGGCCCAGCCCGGATCGGCCGGGTCGTGGCGCAGGTGGCGGCTCCACAGCGCCCACGCCATCGGTGCCGCCCCCAGCGGGCTGCCTGGCGCTCCGCTCGCGCTCGACCGCACCGCGTCGGCGGCCAGGAAGCGCAGCGCCGCGACGGCCAGCTGGTCGGCGTCCACCGACGGCAGGGCTCGCCTCAGGACCTGGGTCATGGATCAACTCCCATCGCACCGCGCGTCGGGCGGCAGTTCGCTCGCACCCATCGGACCGCGCAGCGCGCGCGACGCACTCACCCGCCGGGGTGGGACCGCGGGTGAGGTTCGCGCTCGGTCCCCCGGCCGCGCGGTCCCGGACCTGGAACGGCGGCTCGCGCGGCGTCCTGCGACGACGCCTTAGGCTGGGTGCATGACGGCGCCGGAACCCCAGCGACTCGTGCTCGTCGACGACCACGAGATGGTGCTGCACGGGCTCGACGCGATGCTCGCGCACTTCCCGGACGAGGTCGTGATCGTCGGTCAGGTGACCACCGCTTCGGCGGCGCTGGCCGCGGTGGCCGAGCGCGAACCCGACGTGGTGCTCTGCGACGTGCGCATCGGCAAGGAGAGCGGGTTGGACCTGTGCAGGCAGATCACCGCCCAGCACCCGGGCACCAAGGTGGTCCTGCTGACCGTCTACGACGACGAGCACTACCTCTACCAGGCGCTGCGCGTGGGCGCGGCCGGGTACGTCCTCAAGCGCATCGGCGGCCAGGAGCTGGTCGAGCACCTGCGCCGGGTGCGCGAGGGCGAGACCGTGGTGGATCCGGCGCTGGCCGGGCGCGTGGCGCTGTCGGCCGCGCAGCTGAGCTCCGGGGAGTTCTGGTCCGGCGCGCACCTCGGTCTGACCCAGCGCGAGTCGGAGGTGCTCGAGCTGATCGTGTCCGGCCACTCCAACCGGGCCGTCGCGAGCAAGCTCGTGGTCAGCGAGGACACCGTCAAGACCCACATCCGCGGGCTCTACCGCAAGCTCGGCGTGGCCGACCGCAGCGGCGCGATCGCCGTCGCGCTGCGCGAGGGGCTGTTCCGGTGAGCTCGTTCGCCGGAACGATCCCCAGCGCCGCAGAGCTCGCCGAGGCGCTGCGCGCCGACGGTGCGCTGATCCACGCCGTCGACGGCCAGGACCTGCGCGTCGTCGACATCTGGCCCGAGCACCCCGCGGCGGGCGAGCTGAGGCTGCAGGTCGGCTTCGGCGTCACCGGTCTGGTCGCGCGCACCGGCAAACCCGTTCTGCTGGAATCGGATTCGCCGCGCAACGAGCTGCACCGGCGGCTGCTGGGCCTCGAACCGCGGCAGACGGTGGCCCGCATGTGCGTGCCGCTGCGCGGGCTGGACGACAGCTCGGTGGTCGGCGTCCTGGCGGTGCACCGCGGCACCGAGCGCCCCTTCGGGCGGGACGACCTGCGGGCCGCGGAGTCCTGCGCCACCGCGCTCGGACTCCGGCTGCACGCCGAGGACCTGTGGCGGGCGGTCAACCGGCACCGAACGGAGCGCGACCGGCTGGTGAAGCAGGCGATTTCGGCGCAGGAGGCCGAGCGCCGCCGCATCGCCTTCGACCTGCACGACGGCGTGACCACGGCGCTGGCGTCGATGTCGTTCCACCTCTCGGCGGCCGAGCTGACCGTCGCCGAGCTGGCGAGCGCGGGTGCCGACGCCGAGCCGGAGCTGCAGCGCGCCCGCGCCGAACTGGTCAGCGCCAGGGAGCTGGCCGACGTGGCCTACAACCAGACGAGAGCGGCCATCTCCGGGCTGCACAGCCTGGTGCTCGACGACCTCGGGCTGGTCGCGGCCATCGAGTCGCTGGTCCAGATGGCCGGGCGCGAAGGCGGGCCGAGCACCGAGCTGGTGGTCGATCCCGAAGCGGGGACCGAGGGCGTCCCCGACCACGCGGCCGCCGCGCTCTACCGGATCGCTCAGGAAGCCCTGGCGAACGCGGTCAAGCACGCCGACGCGGGACGCATCGTGCTCTCGCTGCGCCGCGTCGGCGACTCGCTGGTGCTCGGCTGCACCGACGACGGCAAGGGCTTCGCCCCCGCCGAGCGCCGCGCGGACCCCGAGAAGTCCCAGCACCTCGGACTGAGCTCGATGGCCGAGCGCTGCGCCCTGGTCGAAGCCTCCCTCCGGGTCGAATCCGCGCCCGGACGCGGGACGACGATCCTGGTCGAACTCCCGCTGTGACCGAACCTCCCCGGTGACGCCGAGCTCGGCTCGTTCGGCGCGAGATCGGGTCGATGGTCCCTGGTACGCGCCCTCCGCGGTGGCGGATCGTGGTTGGTGAGGGTGGTGGGCGGAGATGTCGGACGTGCGGGTGAGCGCGCAGGAGATGCGCGAGGTGTGCGGTTTGGCCGATCGAGCGCCGTCGTTGTTCAACTCCCAGCCGTGGCAGTGGCGCGGTGGCGGGGACTTCCTGGAGCTGCTGCTGGATCGTTCGCTGGAGCTGCCCGAAACAGACCCGGACAAGCGAGAACTGGTCATCAGCAACGGCGTCGCGCTGCAGCACGCGCTGCTCGCGCTGCGCGCGCGGGGCTGGCTGGTGAACGTCCTGCGACTGCCCGACGCGAGCGAGCCCGAACTGCTGGCGCGCATCGAGGTGCTGGGCCGCGGCGATCCGGCTCCCGGGGACGGGGCGCTCGTGCGCGCGGCGCGCCGGCGCGAGGTCGACCGCCGCGAGTACGCCCCGGTGCCCGTGCCCCCGAGCGTGCTCGCCGAACTGGCCTCGGCAGGTGCTGCGGCTCAGGTCTCGGTGATCACCGGGGACCAGCGGCGCGCCGTGGCGCAGGCCTTCGCCCGAGCGGCGCGAGTCCACGCGGCCTCCGACCGCTACCGCGCCGAGCTGGCCAGCTGGACCGGGATGGCCTCCTGGTCGGCGGACGGTGCTCCGGAGACCGGCGTGCCCTGGCGCGCGCGGGAGCACGACGACCTCGTGGTGCGGGACTTCGGCTGGGCCGAGGCCGCCGGCGTGGACCCGGCGTCGAACGGCGCGGCGGGTTGCCTGCTGCTGATCAGCACCGGTGCCGACGACCGGGATGCGCACCTGCGCGCGGGAGAGGCGCTCGGCGCGCTGCTGTGCCGGGCCGAGCTGGCCGGGCTGGCCAGCTGCCCGCTCAGCGAGGCGCTGGAGGTCCGGGGCACCCGAGCGCTCGTGCGGCGGGAGGCCTTGGCGGACGCGGGCCATCCGCAGATGATGGTGCGCGTGGGCTGGCCGCGGCCGGCCGACGGATCGCCGAGGCACCGGACCTGACGCGCGTTTCGGCCGCGGCACCCACCGGGGGTACCGCGGCCGAAACGCGCGTCAGGTCACGCAGGACCGGCGACGGCGTGATGCCGCGAGGCGATCTCCGGAACCCGTTCGCGGATGAGCAGACCGCTCAGCGCCAGGCCCCACAGCGCGGTCAACCCGAGCGGGACGTAGGCGGTCAGCGCGCTGCCCGGAGCCCAGATGCCGCTGCCGCTGAGCACGGTGATCGCGGCGAGCACGTCCACGGCGGCCACGAGCGCGGAGAGCCATCCGGCCCACTGCGGCAGGACCGAGGTGCGGGCGATCGCGATGGCGCTGGCGGCCAGCGGGAGCGCGACCGCGATGCCGCCGATCGTGGCCATCACGTGCAGCGCGGTGTAGGGAGCCGCGATCATGTCGAGCAACGCCGGGTTGGCGGCCGCGGCGTAGGTCAGCCCTCCGATGATCGAGGCGCCGAGGAACCCGAGCGCACCGGTGATGGTGAAACCGGCGAGCACCACGGCCGGGGCGTCGCTGTTTGGCTGGGCCTGCCGGAACGCGGTGGCCAGCGTGGCGCCGAACCAGACGAACATGGCCAGCGCCGCCGTGCCCAGCAGGGCGGCGGTGATGATCAAGCCGCGCGATTCGACCAGGTACAGCGCGATCGCGTCCGAGGACGCGGTGACCCTCGGGGCGCCGGTCAGCAGGATCCCCGCTGCGATGGCGAGGACGAGCGAGGCGAGACCGGCGAAGCCGCCCCAGCGCATCTCGTGACCTTCGGTCATGACTTCTCCCTGGTGAGCGAATTGCTTCCTGGAATCACCGTGCGCCGCCGGCGGTCGCGCGCACACGGTCGAAAGTCCTCAACACCCGGAACGCTGCCAGGGTCGCCCGATCGGGTGGAGCACAAAGACCTGGTTCCCGGTGGCGCGGGCGGTGCACCGCGCGGGGGCCTGAACTCGAGGCCCGCTGGGTAGCCCGTGCGCGGAGCTGTCGCACGACCCGGCCGAATGGAGCTACCGGATGCCCGACGGACCCGGAACGACCCCGGCGAACCTCATGGCGGGCGAAGGGCCGGACATCGCCCAGAGCCACAGCGCCGTGCTCGTGTTCTTCGGGGAGCGCGCCTACAAGTTCAAGAAGCCGGTCGACCTCGGGTTCCTGGACTTCAGCACCGTGGAGTCGCGCGAGCGGGCGTGCCGGCGCGAGCTGGAGCTGAACCGCAGGCTGGCACCCGACGTCTACCTCGACCTCGCGCAGGTGCTCGACGGCGACGGGCGGGTCTGCGACTGGCTGGTCGTGATGAAGCGGATGCCCGCCGGGCGCAGGTTGTCCGAGCTGGTCCGCCGCGGCGAGGAGGTCACGGCCGACCTCCGGCGGCTGGCGCGCGTGCTCGCGTCCTTCCACAGCGAGGCTCGTCGCGGCCCGGACGTCGACGCCACCGCTGGGCTGAGCGCGCTGCGCAAGCGGTGGTTCGACAACTTCAGCGGCATCGAGCCCTTCGCGGGCAACGTGATCGACCGCGGATCGCTGCGGGAGGTCGCGGAACTGGTGCAGGACTACGTCGACGGGCGGGCGCCGCTGTTCGCCGACCGGATCGATCGCGGCTGCGCCGTGGACGGGCACGGCGATCTGCGGGCCGAGGACATCTTCTGCCTGCCCGACGGTCCTCGGGTGCTCGACTGCCTGGAGTTCGACGACGCGCTGCGCTTCGTGGACGTCCTCGACGACGCGGCGTTCCTGGTGATGGACCTGGAGCGGCTCGGATCGCCGGCTCTGGCCGCGGAGTTCTCGCGCGCCTACCGCGAGTTCTCCGCGACACCGGTGGTGAGGACCCTGGAGCACCACTACATCGCCTACCGCGCCTTCGTGCGCGCGAAGGTCGCCTGCGTGCGGCGCGCCCAGGGAGTGGAGCGCGCCGCGGGCGAAGCCCAACAGCTCCTGGGCATCTCGCTGGAGCACCTGCGCGCCGGCTTGCCGAACCTGGTGCTCGTCGGCGGGCTGCCGGGCACCGGGAAGACGACGATCGCCGGGTCCCTGGCCGATCGCCTCGGTGCGGTCCTGCTGCGCACCGACGTGATCCGCGGGGAGCTGCCGGAGCTGGCCGGACTGCCGGGCGACAGCGGCTACGGCCGCGGCCGCTACGACCCGGAGAAGGTGCACCAGACCTACCGGGTGATGCTCGACCGGGCGCGAACGCTGCTCGGGCTGGGCGAGCACGTGGTGCTCGACGCGAGCTGGAGCAGCGCGGCCGAACGCCGAGCCGCGCGCGACCTCGCCGGCGCCACCTGCTCGCGAACGGTCGAACTGCGCTGCGCGGCGCCGCCGGAGATCACCGAACCCCGCATCACCACCCGCGCCGACGCCTCCGAGGCGACGCCGGAGATCGCCGCCCGGATGCGCGCGGACTTCGCGCCGTGGCCGGAGGCCACCGAGATCGACACCGCGGGGCATCCCGAATCGGCCGAGCAGGCGGCGTGGGAGGCGCTGTCCGGAGCCACCGGCACGCGTTGAACTCCGCTGGGACGCGCGCGGCGACGGCGGTTTCGCACGAACTCCCGCGGACGCGCTCGGCCCGCAACGTCCTCCACGCCCCGACCGCCGTCCCGCCGACGCGGAGGACGTCCCGAACGCCGAGGTCGCCCTCCCGAGCTCGCCCTCCCGCCCGATGCGACTCCCGCAACCGGACTCACAGAGGCACCAGCAACGAACACCCCGATCGGTTGAACCTCAGAAAACCCTCGAATTCCGCCCTCGAAGTTCAAGGGTTTTCAGCCGGCGGAATTCCCTCGAACTTGGTCCGGTCGCAGTCCTCGGGGGTGTCCGGTGCGGAGGTCAGGGGAGTCGTCCTACCGCGCCGTAGCCGTTGGCGGGTTGCTCGGTGTTGGGGGTGGGCCAGTGGTTGATCGGGGTGAGGCCCGGTTCGACCAGGTCGTAGCCGTCGAGGAGAGCGGCGATCTGGGCGTGGTCGCGGATGTTCAGGGGAGTGGGCGTGGTGCTGTAGATCTGCCTGCCGCGCCGGACCTCGTCCTCGGTCATGGTGGTCGTGGCCGCGTGCGACAGGGCCGCGTAGCTGCCCGGTGCGCAGGTCCCGCGGTAGGCGGCGAGGATTCCCGCCGGATCGTCGGAGTCGGGGACGAAGTGCAGGATGGCCACCGCCAGCACCGCCACCGGCCTGGTGAAGTCGAGCAGGTCGGCAACGCCGGGAGCGGTCAGGACCTCCTGCGGGTCGCGGATGTCCGCGCGGGTGACGCTGACCCGGGACTCGTGAACGAGCATCGCGCGGGCGTGCGAGACGGCCACGCTCTCGTTGTCGACGTAGGCGACCTTGGCGCGAGGGTTGTGCCGGTGGGCGATCTCGTGGACGTTGCCGACCGTGGGGATGCCCGACCCCAGGTCGAGGAACTGATCGATGCCCGCTTCGGACAGGTACGTCACGACTCGGCCGAGGAAGGCGCGGTTCGCCCTGGCGAACGCGCCGATCTGCGGGGTGACCGCCAGCGCCCGCTCGGCGGCCTCGCGGTCCACCGCGAAGTTCGCCGCTCCGCCGAGGAAGTAGTCGTACATCCGCGCCACGTTGGGTGCGTCCGTGTCCGCGTCCGGTCCGATCGTGCGCGCGTCGTCCTGTTCCTGGTGCATGCGAACCTCCCGAGCTCGGCCGCGGGAGAGGGTAACCGCAGCGCGCTCGAAAGATCGAGAGCTCGGCGAGGGATTCCGGGTGCCGCGCGCCCTCGCGCTGCGGCGGTCAGGGCGCGGGCAGCGCCAGCATCCGGTCGTCGCCCGGTTCCGGATCGCCGCGGCCGTCGGTGTTGCTGGTCAGGATGCGCAGCTCGCCGTCCGGTGCGATCGCGACGTCGCGCAGGCGGCCGAACCGATCGGTGAGCAGTTCGCGCGAACGCGTCGGGTCGGTCAGCGGCACCACGCGCAGCCGCTCGCCGCGCAGGTTCGCGATGTAGATCGAGGTGCCGTCGATCGCGATGCCGCTAGGGCTCGCCTGCGAGGGAGTCCACTGCTGGACGGGGTCGACGAGCCCGTCTCGCCCGGCGATGCCCTCGGCCATCGGCCAGCCGTAGTTGGCGCCCGGTTCGATGACGTTGAGCTCGTCCCAGGCGTCCGCGCCGAACTCGGAGGAGTACAGCGTTCCGTCGGGAGCCCAGGCGAGCCCTTGCGGGTTCCGGTGCCCGTAGCTGTAGACCAGCGATCCGGGGAACGGGTTGTCCGCGGGGACGCCGCCCTCGGGAGTCATGCGCAGGATCTTGCCCCCGAGGCTGCGCAGGTCCTGCGCGTTGGAGCTGGTCCCGGCATCGCCCGCGGTCGCGTAGAGCATCCCGTCGGGCCCGAAGGCGATGCGCCCGCCGTCGTGGTAGCTGGCCGCCGGAATCCCGTCCAGCACTGTCTCGGCGGCTCCGAGCCGCAACGAGCCCGGTTCGCCGATCAGCGGGTAGCGGTGGATTCGGTTGGTCTCGGCGCCCGTCGAGTAGGCGTAGAGGAACCCGTCGCGCAGCGCCAGCCCGAGCAAGCCGCTCTCCCCGACGGCCTCCACCCCGGCCACCGAACCGATCTCCCGCGCCCGGCCGGCCGCGATCTCCACGATCCGCCCGGTGTCCCGCTCGCTGATGATCGGGGTCGTCCCGGCGAACACCACCGACCACGGCGTCTCCAGCTGGTCGACCACCGTCCGGACCCCGTCGACGTCGGCCGCTCGCGACCCGGATTCCGGGGCGGCGGTGCAGGACAGCAGCATCAACCCGGCGAGCACCCCGGCGATCCGGATCACCGCGCGCGACCGCACCATGCCTCGCCCCCAACCCGGGAACCGCCCCGTTGCCGGCGCCCCGATGCGACGCCCGACCTCACCGTAGAACACCGTCGGGTCCGGTGGGGCCCGCAGAACCGGGCGCGAGTCAGCACCGGTGGAATTCCCAGACCTCGGCGGACGCGCGCAGAGCGGGCAGGAGGCTGCGCCAGGCCGGCGAGAAGTCGAGTTCGACGGCGGCGACGCGCTGGGGCACCGAACACCCCGCGGCGCGGAGCCGGCCGGCGCCCAGGATCGCGGCGGCGGTGCTCCGCACCCGGTCGGCGTTGGCGTGGGCGAGCACGGTGCGGAGGCCGTCCAGGCCGTCGGACCCGCCGCTGTCGTGGAGGTGGAGCTCGGCGGCCGGGACGTCCCCGAGCAGCGCCGACGGGCGCTGGGGAGGGTTGACCGCGAGCAGGTCGGCGCGCGGTTGTCCCGGTTCGGACCAGTCGGCTTCGCGGAGGTCCAGGCGGTCGGCGGCTTCGGCGCCGAGGATCCCGAGCACGTTGCGCCGGGTGTCGGCGAGAGCGGCCGGGTCGTGGTCCTGCGCGATGACCCGCTCGGCACCGGAGCGGAGCGCGGCGATGGTGACCAGGCCCGCTCCGCAGCCCGCATCGAGCACGACCTGGTCGCGGCAGTCGGTCGCGGCGGTGGCCAGGAGCGCCGAGAACGCCGAGGGGCGGTGCACGCCGGGGCTGGTGCGCAGCTCGGCGCCGAGCGCGGTCCAGTCGTCGATCGTTCGCACGCGCCCCATCCTGCCCGGCCGGTGTGCACGAATTGGCGAGCGGTCGTGCGCGGATTGGTGAGGCGCCCAGCGGGCGGCGGGGTTGTACTTGGCCGAACTCGGGCAGTTCCGGAGGTACCAATGCCGATCACCACCCGCACTTCCATCATCCGCAACTCGCCGGGGCGCTACGAGACCGTCGAGGTGGAGCTCGACGATCCGCGCCGGGGCGAGGTGACCGTCAAGCTGGCCGCGTCCGGCCTGTGCCACTCCGACGACCACGTCGCCACCGGTGACGTCCCGGTCGGGGTCTACCCGTACGCCGGCGGGCACGAAGGGGCCGGTGTCGTGACCGCCGTCGGTCCCGACACGCCAGGCTACGAGGTCGGTGACCACGTGGTGTTCTCGTTCCTGCCGGCGTGCGGCAAGTGCGAGTTCTGCGCGCGGGGCCTGTCGAACCTGTGCGACCTGGGCGCTTCGCTGCTCACCGGGGCGCGCGCCGACGACCCGTCGAGCTTCCGGATGCACCTCGACGGTCAGCCGGTCGGCCAGCAGTGCGGCATCTCGACCTTCAGCGAGCACACCACCGCCTCGGTGGATTCCGTGGTGAAGATCGACAAGAGCATCCCGCTGCGCTCGGCAGCGCTCGTGGGCTGCGGTGTGCCCACCGGCTGGGGATCGGCCGTCCGGTCGGCCGACATCCAGCCCGGCGACGTCGCGATCGTGATGGGCATCGGCGGCATCGGGGTGAACGCGCTGCAGGGCGCGGCTCACGCCGGCGCGAAGACGATCATCGCCGTCGACCCCGTCGCGGACAAGGAGACCTGGGCCAAGCAGTTCGGCGCCACGCACTTCTGCACCACCGTCGACGAAGCCGCCGAGCACGCGCGGTCGATCACCAACGGGCAGGGCGCCGACGCCACGATCGTCACCACCGGCGTGCTGCGCGGCGAGCAGATCGGCGAGGCGCTCGCCTCGATCCGCAAGGCCGGAACGGTCGTGGTCATCGGGCTCGGCGACATCACCGCGGTCGGCGCGCCGATCGCGCTCGGCGACCTGACGCTGATGCAGAAGCGCCTGCAGGGCTCGCTGTTCGGCGAGTCCAACCCGCGCCGCGACATCCCGAACCTGCTGCGCATGTACCAGGCGGGCCAGCTCAAGCTGGACGAGCTGGTCACCCGCACCTACACGCTCGACCAGGTCGCCGAGGCCTACGACGACATGCACGCGGGCCGCAACCTGCGCGGCGTCATCGTGTTCGACTGATCGGGAGGATCCCTTCGTGCGCACCGACATGCACATCAACGGCAAGTGGACCGGTGGCAGCGGGAGCACCTTCGCCACCAGGAACCCGGCCACCGGCGAGGTCATCGCCGAGCTCCCCGAGGCGACCCCCGCCGACGTCGAGGCGGCCGTGGAAGCGGCCGCGGCGGCTTTCGAGGCTCCGGAATGGGCCGGGATGCTGCCCGCGCAGCGCGCCAAGGTGCTGCTCCGGGGCGCCGACCTGCTGGAGCAGCGGGCCGACGAGTTCGCCCGCTTGGAGACCACCGACCAGGGGCAGCCGCTGGCGATCAGCGCCGGGTTCTCGGTCCCCAACGCCGTCGAGCACCTGCGCTACTACGCGGGTTGGGCCACCAAGATCACCGGCACCACCGCGCCGCTGTCGGTTCCCGACGTCGACCACCGCACCCGGCGCGAACCGCTGGGCGTCTGCGGGTTGATCACGCCGTGGAACTTCCCGCTGATGATCCTGGTCTGGAAGCTCGCCCCGGCGCTGGCCGCCGGCAACACCGCGGTGATCAAGCCCGCCGAGCAGACGCCGCTGACCACGCTGCTGCTGGCGGAGGTGCTCGACGAGGCCGGCGTCCCGCCGGGCGTGGTCAACGTCGTCACCGGCGGGCCCGAGGCGGGGCAGGCGCTGGTGCGCCACCCGAAGGTCGCCAAGATCTCGTTCACCGGTTCCACCGCCGTCGGTCGCGAGATCGCCGCCGAGGCAGGCCGGGCGCTCAAGAAGGTGTCGCTGGAGCTGGGCGGCAAGGCACCGAGCATCATCGCCGCCGACGCCGACATCGACGCGGTCGTCGAGGGCAACCTGATGAGCGGTCTGCTCAACTCCGGGCAGGTGTGCGCCGCGGCGACCCGGTTCTACGTGGACAGCTCGCGGGCCGACGAGTTCGCCGAGAAGATGGCGGGCGCGGCCGGTTCGATGAAGCTCGGGCCCGGTCTCGACGAATCCACCCAGCTGGGACCGGTGGCCTCGCTGGAGCAGTTGGAGCAGATCGACCGCTACGTCGACATCGGCCGCTCCGAGGGCGCGCATCTGCTCACCGGCGGCGGCCGGGCCGACGGGGAGCTGGCCAACGGCTACTTCTACCGGCCCACGGTCTTCGGCGGGGTCGCGCAGGACATGCGCATCGCCCGCGAGGAGATCTTCGGACCGGTGCTGTCGGTGCTGCCCTACGACGATCCCGAGGAGCTGGCACCGCGCGCCAACGACACCGAGTACGGGTTGGCCGCCTACGTCTGGAGCCGCGACATCGGCACCGCGAACCGGCTCGCGCACCAGGTCAAGGCGGGCACCGTGTGGATCAACATGCCGCCGCTGCTGGACGCGGGTGCGCCGTGGGGCGGGATGAAGGCCTCCGGAGCGGGTCGCGAGATGGGCTGGGAGGCCGTCGAGGCCTTCACCGAGGTGAAGAGCATCTGGACCAGCTTGTCCTGACCCGGGCGGTCGGCCGGAGGTCGCGCGCGGCAGGTGCGCGACCTCCGGCCGAGGACTACCGCGGCCTGCGGATCTCGGCGGCGGTGAGCCCGAACTCCGACTTCAGCGCCCTGCTGAGGTGGGTGGCGTCCAGCACGCCCCAGCGCGCCGCGATGGCGGCGGCGGTGCGGTCGGCCAGCGCGGGGTCGGCCAGGTCGCGCCGGATCCGCTCGAGGCGCTGGCGGCGGATCCACGCCGACAGCGTCATCGAGCGCCCGGCGAAGAGCTTGTGCAGGTAGCGCACGGACACCCCGTGAGCGCGCGCGACCGACTCGACGGTGAGGTCCGGGTCGTCGAGCCGGGCCAGGCAGTGCGCCAGCACGCGATCGCCGAAGTCCTCGCCGTCGTCCGGGCCCAGCTCGGCGAGCTCGGAGATCACCACCGACACCAGGGCGTCGGTGAGGTGCTTGCCCGCGTCCCCGGCGAAGCCGTCGGTGCCCTCGCCGAGCAGGTCGGTCAGCGTGCGGAAGAAACCGCCCACCACCCGCTGCACGCCGCGCGAGGTCGGCACCGCCACGGCGGTGCGCGAGGCGAGGGCGTCGGCGTGCCCGCCCAGCCGCCCCTTGGGCACGCCCACCACCGTCACGTCGTAGGGGTCGGTGAAGGTCAGCTGGTAGGGCCGGTCGGTGTCGTAGTTGACCAGGTCGCCGGGACCGAGCACGCAGCGGCGGTCGTCCTGCTCGACCTCCGCGCGCCCCGAGGTGAGCACGGTGACCTTGACCAGCTCGCGGTCGCCGGAGGTGATCAGCCGCGCGGGTCGCCGCACCTGGCAGGGCGCGCAGCGGATCCGGGTGACCACCACGTCGCCCGCGGTCGCGGCGCGCAGCGAGCTGCGGAACGGGCCCGGTCGCAGCGGGCGCACCCGCAGCGGCGCGAAGACCTCCGAGGCCGACGCCTCGAACGCCTCGATGTCCTCGTCCAAGCCGACCGACGTCATCGTCCGTCCCTCGCACCGACCGATCGTTCGGGAAAGCGACCTTACGTGGCGGTTCGCGCCCGCGGCAAGGCTCCGACCGGGTCGACGGCCGGGTGATCCGGGCGGTGGTCTTCTCCGCGCTCTGCGAGCACTGGGTGCTGTTCGGCGCGGCGATGGTCGCCGTGCTCGTCGTGCTCGCCCTGCAGGGCGCCTTGTGGAAGAAGTCGCAGAGCGAGAACGGCGCCAGCCGAGCGTTCGCCTGTCAACGCGTCGGCGGCCTCCGCTCACGGGGCCGGCTCCGCCCCCATGGACCGCGACAGGCGGGCCGTCGCGTCGGCGACCAGGGCCTTGGCCCGGTCCAGATCCGCGGCCTGGAGGCGGAAGGCCGGGGCCGAGATGTTGACCGCGGCGATGACCTCCCCGCGGAAGTCGCGCACCGGCGCGGCGACCGCGACCAGCCCCGGCTCGGACTCCTCGGCCGCCACCCCGCAGCCCGCCGCCCGCTCGGCGCGCAACCTGCGCAAGGCCTCCGCGGCGGTGCGCGGCGCCAGCTCGGTGCCCTGCCCCGGCTGCGCGGCGAGCAGCGCCTCGGCCTCCTCGTCCGGCATGCCCATCAGCAGCGCGCGCCCGCTGGCGGTGCAGTGCAGCGGTGACGGGCGCCCGATCCACTCGTTGGCCTGCAGCGCCCGGCCGGGGCGCTCGGCCAGCACCGTCACGGCCGCCCCGCCGCTGAGCACGGTCAGGTAGGCGGCCTCGCCCAGCGCGCGCACCAGGTCGCGCAGCACCGGGGAGGCCTGCTGCAGCAACCGGCTGTCGCTGGCGCCCCCGGCCAGCGCGAACAGCTGCCAACCGAGCCGGTACTCCATCGTGTCCGGGTCGCGCTCCACGAAACCGCCTTCGGACAGCACCTTCAACGTGCGGGAGACCTGCGTCTTCTCCTTGCCGAGAGCCTCGGCGACCGACTGCACGCGCAGCGGTCCGGAACCCAGCGCGCGCAGCACGTCCATCGCCCGCTGGACGCTGCTCAGGTTGTCGGCGGTCACATCCACGTCCCTTCCGTGCGTATGGCGCAACTAAGATTGCCACATCCGCACCTGCTTTCTACGGTCGAGTTCCATGTGTGGAATCGCCGCAGTTCACGACCCTTCCGGCCGACTCGATCCGACGCCCGTCGGGATGCTCGACGCGCTGACCCACCGCGGGCCCGACGAGCGCGACCACCGCCGCGTCGGCGCCTGCGCCTGGCTGGGGCACACCCGGCTGTCGATCGTGGACCTCGACGGCGGGGGTCAGCCGCTGGGCGGCCCCGACGGCTGGACGCTGGTGTGCAACGGCGAGATCTACAACCACGCCGAGCTGCGCGCCGAGCTGGGCGAGCACGAGTTCGGCACCCGCTCGGACAGCGAGGCCGCGCTGGTGCTGCTGCGCCGACGCGGCCCGGCGGCGCTGGGCGGGCTGCGCGGGATGTGGGCGCTGTGCGCGGCCGCGCCCGACGGCGGATTCCTGGCCGCCCGCGACCCACTGGGGATCAAGCCGCTCTACTGGGCCGAGGTCGGGGGAGCGCGGTACTTCGCCTCGGAGCTGCGCGCCCTCCCGGTCGCCGTGCAGGCCGCCGCGGAGGCCTTCCCGCCGGGCTGCTGCTGGACGCCGGAGCGCGGGCTGGTCCGCTTCGCCGAGGCGGTCCCGGTGCGCACCGAGAGCCCGGACTGGTCGCAGCTGCCCGGAGAGGTCGCCGAGAAGGCCACCAGGGAGGTGCTGATCGACTCGGTGCGCGGGCACCTGATGTCCGATGTGGAGGTCGGCGTGTTCCTCTCCGGTGGACTGGACTCCAGCATCGTGGCCGCCATCGCCGCGGCCGAGCGCGCCGAGGACGGCGGGCGGCTGCGCACCTTCGCGGTCGGCACGGAGGGCTCGCCGGACCTGATCGCCGCCCGCGCCGCCGCTCGGCACCTGGGCACCGAGCACCACGAGATGGTCTTCGACGCCGAGCAGGCGCTGGCCGCGGTGGACGAGGTCGTGGCCTCGGTGGAGTCCTTCGACGCCAGCCTGATCCGCAGCGCGATCCCGAACTGGTTCCTCGCGCGCCTGGCCTCCGAGCACGTCAAGGTCGTGCTCACCGGCGAGGGCGCCGACGAGCTGTTCGCGGGGTACGGCCACTACCACGGGTCGAGCGCCGGGGACCTGGACGCCGAACTGCGCCGCGCGCTCGGCGACCTGCACGGGCTCAACCTGCAGCGCTGCGACCGGGTGACGATGGCGCACGGCCTGGAGGCGCGCGTGCCCTTCCTCGACGCCGAGGTCATCGCGCACGCGATGAGCCTGCCCGCGGGGTGCAAGGAGCTCGACGACGGGTTCGAGAAGGCGCACCTGCGGCGCGCGTTCGCCGGTTGGTTGCCGGAAGAGCTGCTGTGGCGCCGGAAGCTGCAGTTCGGCACCGGAAGCGGTGCGCAGGAGACGCTCGCGCCGAAGCTGGAATCCCTCGCCACCGCAGCGGAACTGGACGCCGCCGACGCGCCGGTGCGCACCCGCGAGGAGCTGGCCTACTACCGAGCCTTCCGCCGCGCGCTTCCGCGGGTCCGCCCGGAGGCGGTGCTGACCCGCTTCGCCACCGCCTGACGCGGAGCGGTCCCGCGCCCGGCGCGCGGGACCGCTCGTCGGCGCGCGAGCGCTCGTGGCGACACGGCCATCGCGCGTGCCGGTGCGCGGGCCGTTCGCACCGTAGGATTCGGTGCCGTGGAGGCAGGTGGCGAGACCGGGGTAGCCGCGGAGCATCCGCCGCGGTCCTGGGCGAAAGCGGTCGAGGACGTCACCGACGGCCTGGGGCTCCGGCGGTTGTGGGCGCATCTGGGCTGGCAGGACGTCCGGAGGCGCTACCGGCGATCGTTCCTCGGGCCGCTGTGGATCACCATCGGCATGGCCATCACCGCGGCCGGGCTCGGCCTGATGTACTCGACGATCTTCGGCGAGGACCCCGCCGAGTACGTGCCCTACATGGCCGTCGGCTTCATGATCTGGTACTTCGTCCAGGGCTCGGTGCAGTACGGCGCCGAGGTGTTCATCCGCAACGAGGGCATGATCAAGCAGATGCCCGCCCCGGTCACGGTGCACGTGCTGCGCACGGTGTGGCGGGAGTTCCTGCTGTTCCTGCACAACCTGGTCGTCTACCTGGGGCTGCTGGTGATCTTCCGGCCGCCGGTGGACTGGACGGTCTTGCTGGCGCTCCCGGCGATCCTGCTGCTGGTGCTCAACGCGGGCTGGGTCGTGCTGCTGCTGGGGGTGGCCAGCACCCGCTTCCGCGACATCCCGCCGGTGGTCGGCAGCGTCATGCAGCTGCTGTTCTTCCTCTCGCCGATCGTCTGGCCGGTCAGCGTGCTGGAGGAGAACGCCGGCTCGCAGGCGTGGCTCGCCCAGCTCAACCCCGTCTACCACTTCATCGAGATCGCGCGGGCGCCGATGCTCGGGACGACGCAGCACTGGCACCACTGGGTGGTCGTGGGTGCGCTGACCGTCGGTGGCTGGGTGCTCGCGCTGGTGATCCTGCGCAACTACCGCGCCCGCGTGCCGTACTGGGTGTGACGATCCGCGGTTCCGCCGAAGCCGCGTCCGCTCGCCGGGGAGCGGTTCGGGGAAGAACTGCGGAACTCGCAGGCGCGATAGAGGTCATCTATCGGGTCCCTTAAAAATTCATCTAGCCAAATTCCCGCGAATGGTTTGCCCGGGCGGCGCGGAACTGAGAGCCTTCTCGGAAGTACAACGAAAGGCGCCTGACACCCGGACGCGGGATGTGCACATCGCTCGCGGCGCGGACTCGAACACGCCGCGCCGAGCTTGATTCAACGGCGCAGGAAAAACCGTCAAGACGACGCATCGACAGACGCCGACGCCCAGGTGGGCGTTCTGCGAGGAGGTTCATCACGCCTGTCGAAGCCGTCGCTCCCAACGGCGGGAGTGGCGATGCATTTCGCTCAAGCCGAAGTTCTCCGACCTGGTGATTCAGGGTTACAAAATGAAAACATCGCAAAACAAGAGCACGGCGAACCATACCGTTTTCGCGGTATCGATCGCCGTTTCGGCACTGGTCGTCCTGTGGGGGGCGATCGATCCGAACGGTTTCGGATCCGTAACCACGCAGCTGTTCAACGCCGTGGTGTCCGATATGAGCTGGTTCTTCCTGCTCACCGCGAACATCTTCCTCGTGTTCGTGATCTACCTCGGTGCGAGCCGCTACGGCCGCATCAAGCTCGGCAAGGACCGGGACCGACCGGAATTCGGCCGGATGTCCTGGTTCGCCATGATGTTCCAGGCCGGAATGGGGCCGGCGATCATCTTCTGGGGCCTGGCCGAACCGCTGTCGCACTACGTCGACGTGCCCTTCGGCATGGCCCCGCCCGGCACCGACGAGGCCGCCGGTATCTCGATCCAGTACTCCTTCTTCCACTGGGCCCTGCACCCCTGGGCGATCTACGCGGTCGCCGGGCTGGCCGTGGCCTACTTCACCCACCGCAAGAACGAGAAGGGCCTGCTCAGCGCCATCTTCCGGCCGCTGATCGGGGACAAGGTCGACGGCCCGCTGGGCAAGGCGATCGACGTCCTCGCGGTGCTGGCCGTCGTGTTCGGCATCGCCGTCGCGCTCGGGCAGGCGGGCCTGCAGATGACCGCGGGTCTCGGCGAGACCTTCGGGTTGCCCACCGGGATCGTGGTGCAGCTGATCGTGCTCGCGCTGACCACCGCGGCGTTCATGGGCTCGGCGACCACCCGCATCGAGCACGGCATCAAGTGGCTGTCGAACATCAGCATGCTGATCGCCCCGATCCTGCTGATCTTCTACTTCGTCGTCGGACCGAGCATCACGCAGATCAACGCGTTCACCGAGGGGGTGGGCGACTACCTGAGCAACATCCTGCCGATGAGCTTCCGGCTGGACGCCTTCAGCCCGGACAACGGCTGGATGGGCAGCTGGACGGTCTTCTACTGGTCGTGGTGGATCGCCTGGGCCCCGTACGTGGGGCTGTTCATGGCGCGCATCTCGCGCGGCCGCACGATTCGCGAGTTCGTCGCCGCCACCGTGCTGGTGCCCAGCGTGGTCAGCATGATCTGGATCGCGGTCTTCGGCGGTGCCGCGCTGCAGCTGGCCCGCAGCGGGCTGGCCGGGGACATCGCGCAGACGGTCAAGGAGAGCCCCGCTGCCGGGATGTTCGTGTTCATCCAGGAGTACCCGCTGCCGCTGCTGATGTCGGTGATCACGCTGATCGTGCTGTGGGTGTTCTTCGTCGCCGGCGCCGACGCCGGAACGGTCGTGCTCGGCGAGCTGTCCACCGGCGGCCGGCCGAACCCCAAGACCTGGGTGCGGCTGCTGTGGGGCCTGCTGCTGGCCGGCGTCGCGGCCGTGCTGCTGGTCTCCGGCGGCCTCGGCGGGCTGCAGAAGGCCTCGGTGCTGACCGGGACACCGTTCGCGATCATCCTGGTCGGCATCTGCTGGGCCTTCTACAAGACCCTCCGCGAGGAGCACGGCCCGGCCGCCCAGGAGCGGCTCGCCGACTCCTCCGGCACCGCGCCGGACGCGGTGCCGGACGGGGTTCGGCAGGACGTCGCGGTCGCGGCGTCGGAGACCCGCACCGAGGGGGCGTGACGCGCTAGCGGCTCAGCCGCGATCCGCGTTCGGCCCGGGCTCCGCATCGCTGAGCACCGCGACGAGGAAATCGGAGTCCGGGCCGAACGGGCGCAGGTCCCAGGTCCCCAGCGCGTGGTCGACCTCCAGCCCGGCGGCCGCGGCATCGGAGAAGAACTCGTCCGGCGCGTACCCGCGATCGATGCCGAAGCCCACCGCGATCCGGCCGCGCGGAGCCAGGTGCTCGCGGAATCGCCGCAGCACCGCGCCGCGGGTGCTCGGCGCGGCGAAGGGCATCACGTTGCCGGCGCACACGATCACGTCGAACCGCGCGGTGACCCCGCGCGCGGCGAGGTCGAGCTCGGAGAGATCGCCGACCAGCCAGCGCGGGCCCGGGTGGTCCTCCTCGGCCGCGCCGATCAGCACCGGGTCGACGTCCACGCCCACGACCTCGTGGCCGGCGGCGGCGAGCGCCGCACCCACCCGGCCGGGCCCGCAGCCCGCGTCGAGCACGCGCGCGCCGCGCGGCGCCATCGCGTCGACCAACCGCGCCTCACCGGCGAGGTCGTTGCCGTCGCGAGCCAACCCGCGCATCCGCTCGACGTACCAGGTCGAATGCCCGGGATCCGCGGCCACCTTCTGCATCCAGATGCTCTGCTCGCCCATCCCGCCATTGTCCCGGCGCGGTCGACACCTCCCGCCCTCGCCCCGCGCGAGGCGAAACGGCGGTCGGTTCACCGGTTTTGCTGACGGCCGGTGAGGGTTCGCGCACGGTCCGTTCCCAATGGTGGAGGATTCCGGGCGAACCGGACATGCTGGGGAATCGGTAGTGCCGTGGTGCCGAGCGCAGCGCTCTACGGCCGGGACACGGAGCTGGCGTTCAGCCGGGAGATCCTGCCCCGGCCCCGAGATCGACGTTCGCCGCAGAGCGGATCGTTCTCACAGGTCCGCGAGGTGTGCCGGCAAGAGCGCGCTGCTCGACGGTATGACCGAGCGCTCCCGGAGGCCCACGTCTCGCCGAAGCCGAACCCGGACGGCCACCAGCAGTTCCAGGCGGATTCGCGAAGCCGTTCCCGCGGCCGGCCGCGCACGACCTGGCCGACGCCACCGGTCGCCTGCGCAACGGCTGGCCGATCACGCAGTACGACGCGATGATGGCCCTCGCCGCGGGCATCGACAACGCCGCGGGCGGCGACCAGGCCGCGCGCCCCGCAGGCGCTCTGGAGGTCCGGGGTCAGGATCGGGCCGGGGATTCCTGCACCTTCGACGGCGGGACCGGTGATCCCCCGGGATCGGACGATCCGCATCGTCGAGATCAACGATCAGCCCGCTGCGCGGTCGCCGCGCGCGTCCCCGGCGGCACGGCGGTCGCCCGGGGCCGGCGCTGACGGGGGTTCGGGAGGTGGCGGGCCGTCCCGCCACCTCCCGAACCGCTGGTCAGGGCGCCTGGACGAGACCGGCGCCGACGTCGGTGGAGGGCAGCGGCAGTCGGCGGGCCGACTGGGTCAGGCGCGCCCACAGCCCCCACGCGCGCTCGGCGTGCTGCTGGGCGTGCAGCGCGGCGATGCCCGCCACGTGCGGTGTGGCCATGCTGGTGCCGCTGAGCTTGCGGTAGCGCTCGGCGCCCGGCCAGCTGGAGTAGACGTCCACGCCCGGGCCGACCACGTCGACCTGGCCGATCTCGTCGACCGTGCCGGAGGAGAAGTCGGCGATCCGCAGCTGCGGGTCGACGGCCCCGACGGCCATCACCGAAGGGCAGTTCGCCGGGTGGCCCACCGGTGCGATCACGCCGGTCGAGCGCTGGCTCTCGTTGCCCGCCGCGGCGATGATCAGCGTGCCGCGCTGCATCGCGCGCCGGGCGATGCGCTCGAAGGCCTCCGAGTAGGGCTGGCCGGGCTGGGTGGGCGAGCCCAGCGACATCGACACGACCCCGCAGCCGTTGGAGATGGCCCACTCGATGCCGGAGAGGATGCCGCCGTCGGAGCCGGACCCGTCGTCGCCGAGCACCTTGCCCGCGTAGATGCTGGCCTCCGAGGCGACGCCGTAACCCGGGCCGGACTGCGGGTTGCGCGGCCCGCAGGCGGTGCCGATCACGTGCGTGCCGTGACCGTGCCCGTCCTGGACGTCCTGGCCCTCGACGAAGGATCCGGTGACGATGTCGCGCCCGGCGAAGTCCGGGTGCTGCATGTCCAGCCCGGTGTCGAGCACCGCGACCCGCACCCCGCGCCCGGTGGGCTGCGCGTTGCCGGAACGCACCGCCTGGATCCCCCAGGTGAACTCGCCCTCGGCGGGCGGAGCGGGTTCGGTGATGGCGAAAACCCGCCGTTCGGACTCGATCCCGGCGATCGGGCCGGTCTCGCCCGCGGCGCGTTGCAGGTTGGCCACCTGGTCGTCGTCGGCGCTGATCAGCGCGACGCCCAGCTGGTTGAGCACGATGCCACCCGCGCTGCTGAACAGCTCGCCCGGACCCGCACCGGCCGCGTCGGCGGTGTTGGCGCAGCGGATTCCGGTTAAGCGGTTGAGCTCGCGGGTGCCGACGACGGTCGAGTCGTCTTCGAGGAGCACCAGGTAACGCCCGGTGCCGCCAGTTTCGCTCGTGGTCATCTCACTCCTCGTGGGGTTGGGCCCTCGGGAACCGACGTGGCGAAGGCTCGCCTCATCCGTAACCAACGAAGATCCCCGAAGACAACGAACACCGCCCCCCTTAACTCTTTCGTGTGAGTGACGCGGCGACCAATCACCGGAAGACGCCGAGCGTCCGCACGCCGAGAACCGGCCCCTGGGGGCCACCGGGCCGGGTTCGAACGTCGTTGTGGCGGTGGGATTCCACGGAAGCGGACGACGTCGGTGAAGCGGAGCGGGACCGTCGCCGCGCTCGTCGCGGTTGCCGGATTGGCGGGTGGCCCGGCTGCCGGGAGGGAGACGCGGACCGCCGAGCCCTTCCCGCAGCGGCCGGACCTGTCGTCGACGATCCCAGCGGCGGGCCCCGTTCGCCGCGGTGCGCGGCGGGTGAGACGACCGAGCCCAGCCCGAGGTGCTCCCGCGATCCGGTTTCCCTTTCCTGACGGGAGCGCGTCAGCTCTCGCCCGCGGGAGCTCTCGACCTCCGGGGCGGTGCTGCGCGCGCGACGGGTCGGCGAGGTGCTGCTGCAAGCGGACGTGGCGGAACTCGTAGACCGCACCCGCCCGGCGCAGGACCCCGCGCTGGTAGAAGTCGTCGAGGAAGGCCATCACCGCCCACGGCCGTCCGCTCGGCGACAGGCAGGCCCGGTGAGCAGCCACTGGCCCCACGCGGTGAACGTCAGGACGTAGCACCGGCGAGCACGGCCAGCACCGGCCCTCTGCCACGTCGTGACGGACGCAGGCCACCTCGACCCCCGAGGCTCCCGGCGAACCGCTCGGTAACCGCGCCGTCCAGCCGGGACGAGCAACCACTTCCTTGTGGCTGAAGCCAGCCGCGCCCGATCCTCGACCGAGCTGGGTGCGAGGCTCTGACCTGCGAACACGCTGCCCGGAAGGGGGGTGTGATCAGCTTGAAACCGGTGTTGTAAGCTATTCTCACAACGCCCCGCGAGGGGCGGGCCGGGACGTGGCGCAGCTTGGTAGCGCACTTGACTGGGGGTCAAGGGGTCGTGGGTTCGAATCCCGCCGTCCCGACTGGCAAGAGGGTTTCCGCAGGTCAGCACCAGCGGAAGCCCTCTTTTTCTCGGTCCGTTGCCCGGAGTCAAGCACGCCGCTTATGGACACCTTGACTGCGGAGTTTCGGAATGGCCCTTTTTTGACCTTGGCGAGCTCGCCGAGGGCCTGTCGACGGAGTGCGCCGCGTACCTGCGGGACCGGGATCGCAGGCTGCGTTCGGTGAACCATCCCGAGACCACCCGCTACAACTACGTGCTTCGCCGTGGGCCAGCTGGGCCGCTACCTCGCAGAGCACGCCCCGGACCCGGACGTCGACGACGCCGCGTAGGACCTGACGGAGGTCACCCGCGATCACATCGAGCCGTTTCGGGCGCGGATCGCCTCGCGCACCGATGGCAAGGGCGCGGTCACCACCTTCGACTACAACGACCGCGGCGAACTCATCACCACCCACTCGCCGGATCCGCGGGGTGTGGAGCGCTACACCTACGACGAGCTCTCCCGGCAGGTCACGGTCACCGACGGCAACGGCACCACCATCGGCTACGAATACGACTGGCTCGACCGGCTGGTGCAATCACCGACATCACCAGCGGCAACCGCGACATCCGGCAGACCACCACCTACGACCGCAACGGCAACGCCACCGCCACCGACAGCCCCACCGCGCGGGTCGACTACACCTACACCCCGCGCGGGCAGGTCACCTCATCGCGCACCACCACCGGCGACGTGCTCGAGATCGTGGGGTACGGCTACGACCCGGCCGGCAACATCACCCGGATCGAGCAGCCCTGCTCCACCACCCGCTACACCTACGACGCCGCCTACCGGTGCATCACCCTGACCCTGCCCGGTGGGGATGAGGTTTCCTTCGACTACGACGAGGACAACCGCCGCACCGACGCCCACTTCCCCGGCGGATTCCACCAACACTGGCAATATGACGCGGCCGGCCGCGTTACCGCGGTGGAGGCCCGCAACGCCAGCGGGGACCTGCTCGATCGGTCGACCTACCGCTACACCACCAACGACGGCGCCGACACCACCCAGATCCAGGAGATCACCGGCTGGTTCAGCCCCCAGCCGCTCAACGCGTCCGCGACCTGCGACTACGACAGCCTCGGACAACTCACCCGGATCGGGCAATACCACTACACCTTCGACGCCGCGACCAACCTGATCACCAGCCCGGACGGCACCTTCAGGCGTGGATCGAGGTCCATGCGCAGACGCGGGGCTGTTCACCTCGCCGCGATGCCGTGCTCTCGATGCTGATCGGGCAGCGGCAGAGCAAGCGATGCTGATGCTTAGCGTAGTCAGATGGATTTCCCGTGTCCCTGGACACCTTCTGGCTGGGCTGGTGATAGTGAACAACGTCCGGTGATCCCGGCTCACGACACGTACGGCGTCGACCGATCCAACGTTCCACGGCGGAACTGGCGACACGACGGAGGCGGGCGTGGCCGAAGTCCATGATTTCGAGCAGGCCGACGGTAAGCTGCGGCGCGATTTGTCCGTTCAACAACTACTTTTCATCTCGATCGGGTCCATCATCGGCTCAGGTTGGCTGTTCGCGGTGCTCTCGGCGGGAGCGGTCGCCGGACCCGCTGTGATCGTGTCCTGGGTGCTCGCGGCGGTCCTCGTGTCGTTCATGGCCCTCAACTACGCCGAGACCGGTTCGATGTTGCCGCGCAGCGGCGGGATTGCCCGCTACTGCTACCTGACCCACGGTGGATACCTGGGTTTCCTGTTGAGCTGGTCCATGTTGCTGGGCGGGGTCACGACGGTGGCGATCGAGGCGCTGGCCGTGGTGCAGTACTCGTCCGGCTACGTCGCTGACTGGACGGGGCTCGAACTGACCGCTCAGGGCGAGGACAGTTCCGGGCTGACCGCGCTGGGTCGGGTGGTCGCCGTGGGGGCCATGCTGGTGTTCTTCGTGGTCAACATCGCCGGCATCCGCTTCTTCGCGCGCTTCAACCAGTGGGTGAGCTGGTGGAAGCTGATCATCCCGGTGCTGACCTTCCTACTGCTGTTCGTCACGTTCGACGGCGCGAACTTCACGTCCTACGGCGGATTCGCCCCGCAGGGGTGGGGCGCGATGTTCAACGCCATCGCCGTTTCCGGCATCGTGTTCGCCTTCCAGGGCTTCCGGGAGGGCGTCAACTTCGGTGGCGAGTCCCGGAACCCGCAGCGTGACATCTTCATCGCCACGGTGGGCTCCGTAGCGATCTGCGCCGTCATCTACGTGCTGTTGCAGGTCGCTTTCGTTGGGGCGCTCGACTGGGTCGCCGCCGGTGTGAGTCCGGGGAACTGGAGCGCCTTGGAGGGCAGCGCCTGGGCGAACCAGCCGCTGTACGCGGCGCTGGAATCCTCCGGGGCGGCCCTGCTCGGTGCGTTCGGCGTGTTCCTGCTCATCGATGCGGTGATCTCGCCTGCTGGTACGGGTTGGATCTACCTGGGTGACACCGCGCGGACGTTCTACGGGATGGCCTTGCACGGAAGCCTGCCGAGCGTATTCGCGCGCGTCGGGGAGCGATCACGGGTGCCGTGGCTGGGCATGGTCGCGTGCCTGGTGGTCGGGTGCGCCTTCTTCCTCCCCTTCCCGGGGTGGTACAAGCTGATCGGCTTCACGAGTTCGACGGCCGTCGTCACGTATCTCGCGGCGGCGCCGCAGTTGCAGGTCATGCGCCGGGCAGCGCCGAACGCACCTCGTCCGTTCTTCCTGAGGGGTGCGGGCGTGGTTTCACCGCTGGGGTTCCTGGCCGCCAGCATGATCCTGTACTGGTCCGGCTACGAGGTGCTGCAGGGTGTGGTGGCGTCGGTGTTCGTCGCGCTGCCGCTGTATGCGCTGTACCAGGGGCCGCGCCACGGTCGGGTGCCGTCCCACGTCAGCACCTGGCTCGGCGCCGGTTTCCTGTTCGTGTGGGTGGCGACGCAGGTAGCGGGACCGCTGGGTTTCGACACCATGCCGTTTCCGATCTTCTGGACGCTGTCGGCGGTTGAGGTCGTCGCGTTCACGTGGGCGTTGCGGAGGTCGTGCACCACAGAGGGGCGGCGAGAGGTGGACGCGGCGCACTGGGCGATCGCGCTGACTATGGCCCTCTACCTGCTGTCCTTCTATGGCGCCTACGGTGTGGCGGACCACCCGGTGCTCCCGTTCCCGTGGGACAGCGTGGTCGCGGCGGTTCTCGGGCTGGCCGCCTACTACTGGGCCGTCGGCAGCGGCTACGTGACGCAGCAACTGCGCGCGAGCATTCCCGTCGAAGTTCCGGAGTCAGCAACACCGAGCCAGCTCAGGGAGAACAGCCATGGTTGATGTCATCGTCGTCGGCGCAGGCGTCGTTGGTTCGAGCATCGCGTTTCATCTGGCGGAGGAGGGCACCAGCGTGCTGCAGCTGGACCCCACCGGTGGGTTCGGCGGCCAGACTCCTCGGTCCGGCGCGATCGTTCGCAGTCATCACGCCAACCTCGTCGAAGCCGACCTGGCGTGGGAGAGTCTGACCTCCTACTACGAAACCTGGGACCAGCGCGTCGGCGGTAGCTGCGGGTTCACGCACACAGGGTTCGCGTACCTGGCCGACGACGGCGACGAGCGCGCCGTCCGCGCCAACGTCGCCAAGCTTCGCGAGCAGGGCATCGACAACGAACTGCTGAGCCCGGATCAGCTGCGCGAGCGGGAACCGTCGGTGACGAGCGAGGGCATCAGCGCGGTCGCCTACGACCGGCGCGGTGGCTACGCCGATCCGACCGCCACAACGCTCAGCCTCCAACAGGCCGCGCGTCGGCACGGTGCCCGTGTCGAGCGTCGGCGCGTGCTGGCGCTGACCGAACGCGACGGCGCGATCGCGGGTGTCCGCACCGATCAGGGCGCCGTGGACGCAGCGGTGGTGGTGCTTGCGGTGGGCGCCTGGTCGCCCGAGTTGACCGCGACGGTCGGGCTTGAGCTGCCTGTTCATCCGGCCCGGATTCAGGTGATGTTGTTCGAACGTCCCTATGACCTGCCCACTCACCTGACCATGACCGATGTGGCCCACGATGTGTATCTGCGTCCTACCGCGGAGCGCTGCACCCTGGTCGGTCGACACGCACCGGAACGCGAGTGGCTGTCCGAGCCCGACGGGTTCCGCGGTGAACCCGATGCGTCGTTCGTCGCCGAAGGCCGTGCACGCCTCGGCCGGCGGATTCCGGCGTTGGCGCACGCTCCGTACCGGCTGGGACGCGCGTGTGCCCTCGACCTCACGCCGGACGGACGTCCCATCCTCGGACCGAGCGATTGTGACGGGCTCTACTTGGCTACCGGGTGGAGCGGCGGGGGATTCGCCAAGGCTCCCGCGGTCGGTGCCGAACTCGCACGCTGGATCACCACCGGTGCACCAGCTCGCAAGGAGCTGACGGCGTTCACGCTGGACCGCTTCACCACCGGCAACCTCATCACGGCCGAACACGAGTACGGTGCGACCGGCCCGCACTAGCTTGCCCAGGGCGAATGCGGGGTCACGGGTGTTCGCCGACCCGGTACACCGCCGTGATCGTGCCGCTCACGCGGCCAGCCGGGACAGGTGCAGGTCGATCAGGCTCGGATCCCGGGTTGTCGTCGCGCCAGGAATGCACCCAGTTTCCCGAGGTCCCGGCGTCGATCTCCAGCTCCCGAGCCACCTCGGCCACCGGACGGCAGGTAGAAGCCACCAGCTGCACCGCCTCGGCCTTGAACTGCGGACTGAACTTGCGACGTTGGATCTGCAGGTCACCTGACCCCGGGAGTGGTGTGATTGCTGTTGGTGCCCCCCCGGTGCGATTCGAACGCACACTAGAGGTGTTTCGGGTGCGTTTGGTGCCTGGGGCATCCCGTATTGGGTGATCGTGGTGGCTCGTCGAGGGTTCGCTGGCCGATGATGCGGTTCCAGTACGGCTTATACACCCGCCGGGTTCCGGGCGAGACTGCCGCGGAGACCTCAGGGATGTATTCGACGACGTCGACGCCGCGGGTCGTTGAGAGGGGTGGTTAAGTAGACCGTCAGGTGTGAGGCCGATATGCGTTCCAGCACGAGTCGAGCCGCTTCGACCTCGGGTATGTAGCGCCAGTCCTACCGCCATCAGCTCTGTCCAGGTCGCACGCTTGCGTACCGGGCGGGCTCGTGCTCGACGACCGACACATCCAGGTGTACCTCGTGGGCAAGGACGCGATTGCTGATCTGCTCGCGAAGTTGAAGGCGCGACTCATCCGCGACAGCAGGACCACCATGACCGTGGTCCTCGTGGTGCTGAGCGTCGTGCTCATCGGCAAAGGCCTCGGCGGGCTGCTCTAGTGCCAGCTCACGCCGCGAGCCCGCTTTTTGCTGGTGAGGGAGGAGAGGGCGGGCAGCTCGCGTTACCCGCCTGTAGAAGTCGATCTCGGCGCTGGAGCGGCTCTTGTCGAACGAACACGAGTGCGATCACCGAGAGCACGAGGGATCCGGACGTGCCGAGGGTCCTTCGAGCGCGCTCGAACATCTGTGCGTTTCTCGTTCGGCGCGACGGGCCGACCTTGATCGCGAGGACGCCGGCGCTGATCGTGGCGGACATCGGGCCGACCACGGGGTGCTGGGAGTTGCTGAAGACCGCATCCCGCGTTGCGCCCCCGGGCGGTAGGTGAGATCCCTAGGTCAGGCTCTAACGTTTTCCCATGGACCTGCGTCAGTTGGAGTACTTCCTCGCGGTTGTCGACCATGGAGGGATCAATCGTGCCGCGGCGGCGTTGAGGGTCGCGCAGCCGTCGTTGTCGCAGGCGGTTCGCCGGCTCGAGAAGCAGCTGGGGACGGAGTTGTTCCACCGCGTGGGCCGAGGGTTGGTCTTGGCTCCCGCGGGGGAGGCTTTGATCGGGCCCGCGCGGACGATCCTCCGGGAAGCGGAGTCGGCTGAGAACGCCGTGCGCAGCATCGGGGAGGGGAGCAGCGGGCGCATCGACGTCGCCGCGCTCTCCGACATGTCCACGGATCCGCTGTCGGTGTGGGTGGCGAGATTCCGCGCGCGGCACCACAACGTGCGGTTCCGGATCGAGGAGCGCGATGAGGCGAGCGAGGTGGTCGACGTCGTTCGTTCCGGGGCGTGCGAGCTGGGTTTCCTGCCCACGCCCATCGTCAGCGAGTTGGACAGCGAGGAACTGGGCAGCCAGCGGTTCGTCCTGGTTTGCCCGCCCGGCACCGATGACCTCTGGCAGAATCCCACGCCGGTGGGGGCGCTCGCCTACGTGCCGCTGGTCATGAGCGGAAAGGGGACCGCCACCCGTGACCACATCGAGCTGACGCTCCGAAACCACGGGGTCGAGCCCCGTGTGGCGCTGGAGGTCCCCCAGCGCGGCGCCGTGGGGCCCATGGTGCTTTCCGGCGGCGGTGCGGCGATCATCCCGCTCCGAATCGCGCTCGATCTTCGGCATCGCGGCGGTGCGGTCCGCGAGCTCTCGCCCGCGTTCTCGCGCCGCTTCGGCGTGGTGTTCCGGCCCGGCAGGATGACCGCGCCGACCGCTCAATTCCTCGGCTATTCACGACGATCTCTGCAGGGGTGGCAGGACCTGCTCGAGGGCCACATCGCCGAGGGGCATTCGGTGATCGAGGCGGCGTCACTGGCGAGCACCGAGGCGGACCGGCGGTTGCGGGACCGCAACCGCCGCAGCGCCGATGTTCGCCCCAACGTATAGGCGATCCCACCCGAAGCGGGCGGAAATTGGTCTTTGAATTCATCGGTCGATGGCCTCTTCAATGAATGTGCGCCACCTCATGGTGGTCAGCCAGAACCATTCGAGGAGGAGCTATGGCCGGGCAGGTCCACTACTCAGTCGAAGGCACCACAGCGACGGTGACGCTCGACAACCCCGGTCGGCGCAATGCCGTGTCCGCCGCGATCTTCGAGCAGCTCGAGACCGCTTTGGCTACGATCTCCCGCTCACCGGAGGTCAGGGTGGTGATCCTGTCCGGCGAGGGGAAGGACTTCAGCGTGGGCGCCGATCTCGGCGCCCCTTCCGAGGCCCGCACCCTGCGCGGTGATTCGGTCGCCGGGGACACCACTCGGTTGCGGCAGGCCGGCGCCATGCTTCTCCAGTTCCACGAGATGCCCCAGGTCACCATCGCTTCGATCGACGGGGCGTGTGCCGGGGCGGGCCTGTCGCTGGCCGCAGCAGCGGATTTCCGCATCGCCTCCGACCGCGCGGTGTTCAGCACCGCCTTCCTCAACGCCGGGCTCTCGGGCGACCTCGGCGGAATTTGGCTGATCACCAACATGCTCGGCGCTGCCCGCGCCCGGGAGCTGTTCCTCACCCCTGGAAAGCTCACCGCGGCCGACGCCCACCGGCTCGGGCTGGTGCATTCCACCGCTCCCGCTGAGTCCCTCCACGACGAGGCGCGCGCACTCGCACGACGAATCGCCCGCTCAGCGCCGCTGGCCCTGAGGGCGATGAAGCAGAACCTGCTTCGAGCCCCCGTCACACCGCTCGGCGACTACCTGCTCGCCGAAGCTGACCGGATGGTGCAGTGCTTCCACTCCGACGATGCCCGCGAGGCGGCCACCGCCTTCCTCGAGAAGCGCGAGCCCGTCTTCGCAGGCCGTTGAGATCCGACCCGCACGCCCGGACCATCGGAGCCCTTCCATGTCTCACACCCCCAACGCCCTGGACGAGGCGGTCGCACCGGCGAGCGCGCACCGCGTCCCTGGGCGCGCCTGGCTGATCGCAGCCCTCCTGTTCGTCTTCATGTTGCTCAACTTCGCCGACAAGGCAGTCCTCGGGTTCGCCGGCGTGCCCATCCAGGAGGACCTGGGCATCACGCCGCAGCGGTTCGGACTCCTCCAGAGCGCCTTCTTCTGGCTCTTCGCGGTGGGTGCCGTCGTCCTCGGCGCCCTGTCCTCGCGGATCGGTCTGCGCTGGCTGCTGGCCTGCCTGATGCTGGTCTGGGTCCTCACCATGGTTCCGCTGCTCGGACCGCTGAGCTTCGGGCTCCTGCTGGCCTGCAGGATCGTCCTCGGGTTCGCGGAAGGACCGGCCTTCGCCCTGGCCACTCACGCCGTGCACTCCTGGTTCCCACCGGAGAAGCGGGCGCTCCCCGGTGCTGTGGTCACGGCCGGCGCGTCGGTCGGGCCGTTGCTGGCCGCACCCGTGCTGACCTGGGTCATCGTCACGTGGTCCTGGCACGCCGCGTTCGGCGTGCTCGCCGCAGCCGGCGTCGTCTGGACCATTGCTTGGGCGGTGCTCGGCAAGGAGGCGCCCGCCTCGTCAGCTGCGAATGCGTCCTCGCTCCAGAACGCACGAGTCGTCGAGGCTCCGTACCGGCTGCTGCTCACCACGGGCACTGTCGTGGGGATCGCTCTGCTGACGTTCTTCTCGTACTGGTCGACGACGCTGAAGATCGCCTGGTTGCCGGTGTACCTGTCGGACGGTTTGGGATACGACACCATCACGACGGGCAGGTTGGTGATGCTCCCGTACGCCGTTGCGGCTGTGGCCGCGATCGGATCCGGGTTGCTGTCCAACCGGCTCACCTCGCGGGGAGTACCGCGACGGATCTCCCGGGGACTGCTCGCCGGCGGTTTGGTCGCCGTCTCGGGCCTGTCGATGTTCGCGTTCACCGCGCTGCCCGCGGGAATGACGCAGATGCTGTTCATCACGCTGGCCTTCTCCTGCAATTCGGCGGCCTACGCCGTGGCGTTCACCGCCGTGGCCGATGTCGTCCACCCGCGCAAGCGCGGGCCCGTGATGGGCGTCCTCGTCGCGTTCTACAGCCTGGCCGGGGTCCTCGCGCCCCTGGTGCTCGGGCACTTCGTCGGCAGCGCTGCGGACGAGATCACCGGCTACGGTCACGGCTTCGCCCTCACCGGCATCCTCATGGCCGTCGGCGGAGCGGCCGCCACGCTCCTGGTCCGACCTGATCGGGACGTGGCCCGGCTGGCTGCGCGAGTGGAAGGGGATGCCCGATGAGCAAGCCCTTGGACGGTGTCCGGGTGGTCGACTTCGGACAGTTCATCGCCGCACCCGCGGCGACGCAGACCCTCGTGGACCTCGGTGCCGACGTCGTCAAGGTCGAGCCGGTGGACGGGGAGTCCTCAAGACTGATCGGTCTCTACGGCGAGGCGATCCTCCGGACCTACAACCGCGGGAAGCGCTGCATCGCGCTGAACCTCAAGGACGATCGAGGGCAGCGCATCGCGCAAGAGCTGGTCGCGCGAGCGGACATCGTCGTGCAGAACCTGCGGCCCGGCGTGATGGAGTCGTTCGGCCTCGGCGCGGAAGCCGTCCGCGCGGCGCACCCGCACCTCATCTACGCCACCGTGAGCGGGTTCGGCCTGCGGGGCCCGTCGAAGTACCGGCCCGGTCTGGACATCGCGGCACAGGCGGAGAGCGGCATCATGTGGGTGACGGGCGAGGCCGACGGGGAGCCGCAGCGCGTGGGATTCCCCGTGGTGGACGCCGCGGCGGCGCTCGTGTTCGCCCAGGCCATCCTCGGTGCCTACGTTCGGCGCCTGCGCACCGGTGAGGGCGATACCGTGGAGACCTCGCTGCTCGAGGTAGCGGTGCACTTGCAGGGCCCCAACTGGGGCGACTACCTGCTCACCGGGCAGGAACCCGTGCGCAAGGGCAACGGGCAGCCCACCGTGGCCCCCGCTGCGGACGTGATGCCCACCCGGGACGGCGCGATCGTCGTGTCGGCTTACTCGGTCGTGCACTTCGACCGTCTGTGCCGCCTGCTCGACCGGTCCGAACTCACCGGTGACCCGCGCTTCGAGACCAACGAGGCGCGGGTCGCCAACCGGGCGGCGCTGCTGACCGAGTTGCGCGCGTCCTTCGCGACGATGACCACTGACGAGGCCATGCAACTGCTGACGCCGAACGGTGTGGTCGCCGGTCGCGTCAGCTCCTACGGCGAGGTCCGCAAGAACCCCGACGTCGAGGCCGCCGGGATCTTCCTGGAAGCCACCGGCCCGGCGGGCGCTTCCTACACCACCCTCGGCTCGCCCTGGAAACTCGGCAGCATCTCCCGGGTCTCGACCACCCGCGCCCCAGACTTGGGACAGCACACGGTATCCCTGCTGACCGAGCTGGGCTACTCCTCCGGCGCGATCGACGGCTTCGCCTCCTCAGGGGTCGTTCGCGTCGCCAACTGATCACACCGCTCAGTCCCAGCAGCAGGCGAATCACCGCCGTGCTCCTCATCGCACATCAGCGAGGAACCACATGAAGCGTGACCTGTTCGAATCCGACCACGACGCCTTCCGCGACACCGTGCGCCAGTTCATCGCCAAGGAGGTGGTGCCGAACCTCCCCGACTGGGAGGCGGCGGGACGCGTCCCGCGAGAGCTTTTCGCCAAGACCGCTGGGATCGGGATCAACGGCCTCCAGGTCCCGGAGGAGTACGGCGGAGGAGGGATCGAGAGCTTCCTGTTCAACGCCATCGTCATCGAGGAGATCGGCTACGCCGCGGCCACCCTCGGCGGTCTTCAGGTCCACCTGAGCACCGTCCTGCCCTACTTCTTCGAGTACGCCGACGACGAGCAGAAGAGCCGTTGGTTCCCAGGATTCGCCGACGGCAGCCTCGTCTCGTCCGTCGCGATGACCGAGCCCGGCACCGGTTCGGACCTGGCAGGCATGGCCACCACAGCTGTCCGGGACGGCGACGACTGGGTCCTCAACGGTGCGAAGACCTTCATCACCGGGGGGATCAACGCCGACCTCGTCATCGTGGTCGCCCGGACCTCGAACGACGTGAACAACCGTCGCGACGGTCTCTCCTTGCTCGTGGTCGAGGAGGGCATGGAGGGCTTCACCCGGGGGAGGAACCTCGACAAGCTCGGTCTCAAGGCCCAGGACACGGCTGAGCTGTCCTTCGACGAGGTCCGCGTCCCGGCCGAGAACCTGCTGGGGAAGGAGGGCGACGGCTTTTCGATGCTGCTCAACAACCTTCCCCAGGAGCGGCTCACGATCGCGGTGACGGCGCAGGCCACCGCTGCCGCGGCACTGGAGCTCGCCACCGATTACGTCAAGGACCGCAAGGTCTTCGGGAAGTCGGTGGCCGAGTTCCAGAACACCAAGTTCGTGCTGGCCGAGTGCGCGACCGAGCTCGAGGCCTCCCAGGCGCTCGTCGACCGCGCTCTTGCCGAGCTCGACGCCGGGACCCTGAGCGCAGCCGACGCGGCGAAGGTGAAGCTGTTCAGCACCGAGATGCAGGCGAGGGTGATCGACCGCTGCCTCCAGCTGCACGGCGGCTACGGCTTCATGCGCGAGTACCCCATCGCGCGTCTCTACGCCGACGCGCGTGTCACCCGGATCTTCGGCGGCACCAGCGAGGTCATGAAGAGCGTTGTGTCGAAGTCGCTCGGGCTCTGACCCCTGCCCGGTGGAGCCAGACCATCGGGTATCTCCGCGCGAGATCGAGGTGACGCGCGCGAGGACCGACGGCCTCGTCCGAGTGGCGCGCACCAGTCGGTTCGGCAAACCCGAGCCTCCTCTTCCGCAATCCCAGACGATCCATGAGGGACAGATCTATGCGTGACGCAGTGGTCGTAGAAGCAGTTCGCACCCCGGTGGGGCGACGCAAGGGCACTCTCCAGGACATCCATCCGGTGGACTTGTCGGCCATCGTGCTCGAGGCGTTGGTACACCGGACCGGCCTCGACGTCTCCGTCGTCGACGACGTCATGTGGGGCTGCGTCGGCCAAGTCGGGGAACAGGCTGCCAACATCGGGCGGAGCGCCGTGCTCGCCGCCGGGTGGCCCGAACGGATCCCGGGCACGACCATCGACCGACAGTGCGGCTCGAGCCAGCAGGCGATCCACTTCGCCGCTGCCTCGGTCATCGCAGGTCACGCCGACGTGGTGGTGGCAGGAGGAGTCGAGTCGATGACCAGGGTGCCGATGGGTTCGGCGAGGAACGCCGGCCCCGGACTCCCGTTCGGTCCCCGGGTGGCCCGTCGATACGACGACTTCGAATTCAACCAGGGCACGGGTGCGGAGATCCTGGCGCAGCGCTACGACCTCAGCCGCACCCGGCTGGACGAGTACAGCCTCGAATCGCACCACCGCGCCGCGCAGGCCACCGACGACGGCCGGTTCGCCAACGAGGTCACGCCGGTCGAGCTGGCCGATGGCACGACGTTCGCCTTCGACGAAGGGGTCCGGCGCGAATCGACGCTCGAGGCCCTCAGCGGCCTCAAGCCCGCCTTCGACGAGAACGGGCGGATCACTGCGGGCAACGCCTCCCAGATCTCCGACGGTGCGGCGGCCTTGCTCGTCACCACCAGCGAGCGCGCCGGCGAGCTCGGCCTGACCCCGGTTGCCCGGGTCCTCACCGCCACCGTCGTCGGTGACGACCCGATCACGATGCTCGCCGGCCCGATCCCCGCGACCGCCAAGGCGCTCAAGCTGGCCGGTCTCGACCTCGACGACATCGGTGCCTTCGAGGTCAACGAGGCTTTCGCGAGCGTGGTCGAAGCCTGGCTCACCGAGACCGGAGCCTCGCGCGAGCGGGTCAACCCCAACGGCGGAGCGATCGCGCTCGGCCACCCGCTCGGCGGATCGGGGGCCCGGCTGGCGACGACATTGCTGCACCACCTCGAAGCCGAGGGCTTGCGCTACGGGCTGCAGACCATGTGCGAGGCCGGAGGCATGGCCAACGCCACCGTGTTCGAGAACCTCAGGGCCGGCCGATGAATGAGGCCGATCGACGACGCGGCCACACCCGCGATTCCCCGACCGCCGTGGGGAACGCTGTGAGTCCGAAGGACGGGCAACGATTTCGACGACGTCCGGACAGAGCGGTCGAACTCGTGAAGCGCCCTGATGTTCCGCTCGCCCTCCCAACCGACCACCCTCGAAAGGAGCTCCCGTTGAGCCTGCCCCCGATCCTGCGCGACCGACTGCGACTGCCCGTCGTGGCCTCGCCGATGTTCCTCGTCTCAGGGCCGGAACTGGTGATCGCCCAATCGACATCGGGCATCATCGGTTCGTTCCCGACGCTCAACGCCCGCCCGCAAGCCGAGCTGCGGGCGTGGCTCACGAAGATCACCGAGATGCTCGCCAAGCACGACGCCGAGCATCCGGAAACGCCGTCCGCCCCCTACGCGGCGAATCTCATCGTGCACCGGACGAACGACCGGCTCGAGGAGGACTTGGCCACGGTGGTGGAGTTCCAGGTCCCGGTGGTGATCACATCGCTGGGCGCTCGCCCCGACGTCAATGAAGCGGTCCACTCCTACGGCGGGATCGTGCTGCACGACGTGATCGACAACCGGTTCGCGCGAAAGGCGATCGAGAAGGGCGCCGACGGGCTCATCGCCGTCGCCGCCGGTGCCGGCGGTCATGCGGGTGCGCAATCGCCGTTCGCGTTGACCCAGGAGATCCGCGCCTGGTTCGACGGACCGCTCCTGCTGTCCGGTGCCATCGCGCACGGACGCTCGGTCCTCGCCGCCCGGGCCGCTGGCGCGGACCTCGCCTACGTCGGATCCGCATTCATCGCCACCCACGAGGCCGACGCCGACGCGCGGTACAAGCAGATGGTCGTCGATTCAACGGCCTCGGACATCGTCGGGTCGGACCTGTTCACGGGCGTCTACGGCAACTACCTGCGCGGCAGCATCGAATCCACCGGGCTCGACCCGGACAACCTCGCCGATGTGGAGCGCAAGTCGGTGAGTTGGGCCGGCGGGACCGGCAAGGCGAAGGCGTGGCGCGACGTCTGGGGATCGGGACACGGCATCGGTTCTGTCGATTCCGTGCGGCCGGCCGCGGAGGTCGTCGACCGGCTCGCCCAGGAGTACTCCGACGCGCGGGCGAACCTGCTCCGCGACCAGTTGAATCGCTGAGGACCGTTGGCGGAGAGCGCTCAGCCCGCGCGAGTTCGCCCCGCGTCCTCCCAGGCGCCCGGCCCGCCCCCATCCATGAAGAATTGAAAGAGGTTCAACGCATGACCACCCACTACTCCGTCGAGGACGCGGTCGCGATCATTCGATTCGACAATCCTCCCGTCAACGGCTTGTCGCACGCCATTCGGGCGGATGTCCGACGTGGCCTGCGCACCGCCTTCGAGGACGCGAACGTCAGGGCCGTCGTCCTGGCTGGAGGGGGTGGGTCCTTCTCCGCAGGGGCGGACATCTCGGAGTTCGGTACCCCGAACTCGGGGATGGAGCCGTCGCTGAGCACGCTCATCGCGGAGATGGAGAACGCTGTCAAGCCGGTGATCGCGGCAATTGAAGGAACCTGCTTCGGGGGAGGTCTGGAACTCGCCCTCGGCGCTCACTACCGCGTTGCCACTCCGACGAGCAGGCTCGGCCTGCCGGAGGTCACCTTGGGCTTGGTTCCGGGAGCCGGGGGTACTCAGCGGCTTCCGCGAGCGCTGGACCTCGCCACCGCTGCGGAGATGATCAGCAGCGGCACGCCGCGCACGGCCGAGGTCCTGGCGTCCCTCACCGGACAACGCTTGATCGACCGGCTCGTGGACCACGATGTCGTCCCGGCGGCTGCGCGGTTCGCGGCCGAGGTGGCGGCGGTTCGGCCGGTGCCGTTGATCCGCGACTTCCCGGTCCCAGACGGCGGCTCGGACGTCCTGGCCGAGGCGCGGCAGCGCGCACAGCGTCGCAGCAGGGGATTCCACGCACCGCTCGCAGCACTCGACCTCGTCGAGAAGGCGACCACCTCGTCCTTCGAGGACGGTTTGGCGGCGGAGCGGCAGACCTTTCTCGAACTGGTCCGGGCCGACGAATCACATGCCCTTCGCCACGTCTTCTTCGCCGAACGTCTGGCGCGCAAGATTCCCGGTGTCGATGGGGACACGCCGACCCGGCCGGTGGACCAGGTGGCGGTCATCGGTGCCGGCACGATGGGTGGGGGGATCGCGATGAACTTCCTGGACGCCGGGATTCCGGTCACGGTGCTGGAAACCTCGCAGGCGGCCCTCGATCGGGGACTTGCCACCATCCGGCGCAATTACCAGGCCCAGGTGGACAAGGGGAAGCTGACCTCGGCCACCGCGGAGAACCGGATGGGCGTGCTGGCCACGACGCTCGACTACCGCGACGTCGCGCAGTGCGACTTGGTCGTCGAGGCGGTCTTCGAAGACATGGACGTCAAGCGTTCCGTGTTCACGCGGCTGGACGAAGTGACGAAGACGGGAGCGATCCTGGCGTCGAACACCTCGACCCTGGATCTCGACGCCATCGCGGGACTGACGAGTCGTCCGCACGATGTCGTGGGAATGCACTTCTTCAGTCCGGCCAACGTCATGAAGCTGCTGGAGGTCGTGCGCGGGAGGAAGACCGCGGACGACGTCTTGATGACCGCGATGGAGGTCGGCCGGCGAATCGGCAAGACCGGCGTGGTCTCCGGCGTCTGCGACGGCTTCATCGGGAACCGAATGCTCGCCAAGTACCGCGCGGCGGCGAGTCGGCTGTTGCAGGAGGGCGCTACTCCCGCGCAGATCGACGCCGCGATCGAGGACTTCGGCTTCGCGATGGGGCCCTTCCGCATGGCTGACCTGGCTGGGAACGACATCGGCTGGGCGGTGCGCAAGCGCCGCTACGCGGAGGACCCCGACTTCCCCCGGGACGAGATCGCCGATGCTCTGTGCGAGATGGGTCGGTTCGGGCAGAAGACCGGCAGCGGTTGGTACGACTACCAACCTGGCAGCCGAGAACCGCAGCCCAGCCCCGTGGTCGATGCGCTGGTGGCGGCCCACAGCGAACGGCAGAATGCGTCGTCAGCGGAGTTCTCGCGCGACGAGATCGTGCGGAGACTGATCTTCTCCCTCGTCGATGAAGGTGCTCGGATTCTGGACGAAGACATCGCCGTTCGTGCCTCGGACATCGACGTGGTGTACGTGTCGGGCTACGGCTTTCCCCGGCACCGTGGTGGGCCCATGTTCTACGCCGACACCTTCGGGCTGGACAGGGTGGTCGAAGCGTTGCGCGAATTCACCGACGGAGCCCGGGAACCTGCTCGGCTGTTGCAGGAACTGGCCTCTGCGGGCAAGACGTTCAACGGGCGCTGAAGATCGCGCGGCTCGTGGTGGGACGAGCGCTTGCGCGACCTGTAGAGCTGAGGTGCTGGACATCTGTGCCGGCTGGGGTAGACCCCGATTTCGGTGATCTCCAGGAAACTCCGGGACGGAATCCTTTGAGGACTTTCCTGCGCCGCGTGCGGGAGTGCGGTTTGCTCCGCGGTGGGCGGGGGGCGGTTGACCGGTTCATGTCGGCCGGTCGACGAGCGTTGCCGAGTCGTGGCGGACTGCGTGACGCGGCTGCGAGCCGAAGTGCGGTCCTGCGCGGCCGGAAACCCGACAGGGAAACGAAGGTGAGGATCAAATCGAATGAACGTTGTCGTGCTGGTGAAGCAAGTTCCGGATACAAGTTCGGAGCGGAGGCTTTCGGGTGAGCACGTGCTGGATCGCGAGTCTGCGGATGCTGTGCTGGATGAGATCGACGAGAGGGCCGTGGAAGAGGCGCTGTTGATCAAGGAGTCCCAGGGCGGCGAAGTCACCCTCGTGTGCATGGGGCCGGATTCGGCGACGGATGCGATCCGCAAGGGCCTGTCGATGGGCGCGGACAAGGCCGTTCACCTCTCCGACGAGGCGTTGCGCGGATCGGACGCAGTGCAGACCGCGAAGGCGCTGGCCAAGGTCGTCGGCACGGTCGGTGCGGTTGATCTGGTCATCGCGGGTAACGAGGCGACGGATGGACGGATCGGTGCGGTGCCGGCGATGTTGGCCGAGGCGCTCGGGTGGGCGCAGCTGACCTATGCCCGCAAGGTGACCGCCGACGGTTCGGCGATCTCGGTCGAACGGGAAACGGATGCGGGCATCGTCGGGGTCGAGGCTGAACTCCCGGCCGTGATCTCGGTGACGGAGAAGATCAACGAACCCCGGTACCCCTCCTTCAAGGGCATCATGGCCGCGAAGAAGAAGCCGATCAGCCTGCTGACGCTGGCGGACGTGGGGATCGATGCGATCGAGGTCGGTTTGGGCAACGCCGCCTCGGCGGTGGTGTCTTCGGCGCCCAAGCCCCCGAAGGCCGCTGGCGTGAAGGTCACCGACCGGGGCGACGGTGGCTCCGCGGTCGCTCGGTTCCTGGTCGAGGAAAAGCTGCTCTGAAGATCGTTCGCGCTGCGAGGAGAATGCGTCATGTCTGAAGTCCTGGTCCTCGTCGATCACGAGGATGGCGAGATCAAGAAGGTTGCGTCGGAACTGCTGACGGCAGCCCGCCGGATCGGTGAGCCGTCAGCGGTGGTGGTCGGCGAGCCCGGCACCGCGGACAAGATCATCGGAGATCTGGCGTCGGCCGGAGCTGCGAAGGTGTATGCGGCGGAGTCGGAGGAGGCGTCGCGGTTCCTGGTGACGCCGCAGGTGGATGTGCTGGCCGACCTGGTGGGACGCATCAGCGCGGTGGCGGTGCTCGTGCCGGCGTCGGTGGACGGAAAGGAGATCGGCGGGCGGCTGGCTGTGCGGCTGGGTTCCGGCCTGCTGTCCGGGGTCGTCGACCTCGACGGTGATTGCGTCGGTTCGCACTCGTTGTTCGGCGGTACCTACGACGCCAAGGCGAAGGTCATAAGGGGCACCCCGGTGATCACGGTGCTGCCCGGTGCGATCGAGGCCGAAGCCGCGGACGGTGCCGCCGCCGAGGTGGCCGTCGAGGTTCCCGTCCAGGACGTGGCCAAAGCCGCCCGGATCACCTCTCGCCAGCCCGTCGAGGCCGGGGACCGTCCGGAGCTGATCGAGGCGAGCACCGTGGTTTCCGGCGGTCGCGGCGTGGGTTCCGCGGATTCGTTCGAGATCGTCGAGAAGCTCGCAGATTCGTTGGGTGCCGCTGTGGGAGCCTCCCGCGCGGCGGTGGACTCCGGTTTCTACCCGCACCAGTTCCAGGTCGGCCAGACCGGTAAGACGGTCTCGCCGCAGCTGTACGTCGCGCTGGGCATCTCGGGTGCGATTCAGCACCGGGCGGGCATGCAGACGTCCAAGACGATCGTCGCGGTGAACAAGGACCCGGAGGCGCCGATCTTCGAGATCGCCGACTACGGCGTCGTGGGTGACCTGTTCGAGGTCGCCCCGCAGCTCACCGCGGAGATCACCGAGCGCTCGGGCTGAGTGAGCGCGCGACCCGTCGCAGTGGCGGATGCGGCTGGTCTGCTGATCACAGTGCAGGACAGGACGTGGGTACTGCGGCGGTGCTTCGCCTTCCTGTCCGCCTTGGTCCGACCGTGGCGGCGACCGCCGCCACGGTCGGGTGCAGACGGCAGAGAAGGTCCTCGGCTCCGCCGGTGGCGCTGCCGTGCAGGACGTCGCGAACCTGGGGGTGAACAGTTCTACGGCGTCGTGCGCCGCGGTCGTTGAGCCCGGCGACTCGGATCGGGGGAGCCGCGGCGAAACCGTCCCGGTCGCGCCCTCGACGAGGTCTTTTCCGACCGCCGTGTGACGACGGATTGCTGCTCACACGCTGGTGATCAAGCAGTACCCGAATTCATCGGGAGGTGCACGTCGTCGTACGCGGCGTCGGCCGCGTCGATCAGGCTCGCCCCCCGGGTCTGGGCTTCGGCGATGGCCGCGTACCAGGTGTCGAGGGTGGCTTTGCAGTGGCGGACCAACTCCTGGGCTGCCGGGCTCAGCGCATCGCGCCGGTGCGCGACGCCGAAGGGCACCGACACCAGTGGATCGGTTTCGATCACGACGGCACCGAGCCGTCGTGCCTGGACGGCCATCCGCAGGGGGAGGAATGCGTGCACCCCGCCGCCGAGAACGAGGGTGAGCTGAGCGTGGCGGTTGGGCATGCTCGCGATCAGCCGCGGTTCGACCCCCACGTCCCGCAGGGCGGTCGCGACGCGGTCGTTCTCGCGCTGGGCGAGCGAGCAGATCGTCAGCGGCAGGTCGCTGAGGGCGTCGAGCGGTAGCGTCCCGCTCGGTGGTGCCGGCGAACCCGGCGGCATGACCAACAGCAGCCGCTGCACCCCGAGCTCGACGAATTCGAGGCTCTTGGTGGGGACGGGCCGGGTGGTGAATCCGAGCTCGTAGTGTCCGGTGACCACTTCGCCGCACAGGTCCCGGACGCCGGCCACCTCGGAGATGTCCAGCCGCACGTCCGGGTACCGGGAGCGGAAAGACGTGATCCAGGAGGCGACCGCATCGCTGGACATCTCCGGCATCGTGGCGATGGAGACCGAGCCTGCCTCGAGGTCTCGGACCGCGCTCAGCGCGTCGCGGGCGGCGACGACGTCGTCGAGGATCGCGCGCGCCTTCGGAACCAGCAGCGTTCCCGCCGGGGTCAGGGCGAGACTGCGCCGCGCGACCCGCTGGAACAGCTCCACGCCGAGCTCGCGTTCGAGCGCCTGGATCGCTTGGGACAGCGCCGGTTGGGAGACGTAGAGGTGCTGGGCGGCGCGGTTGAGCCCCTCGTGCTCGACCACGGCCAGGAAGTACTCGATCTGGCGCAGTTCCATCGTCCCTCCTCCGATCGCGCGGACCAGCCCTAACGTACGCGGTAGCTGTCGGGAAGCACTCCGTCCGCCGCGACGGACCGGGTCATCGCGCGGCCGAGGTTCCGCTCGTGGATGGCGGAGGCGCCCTCGTAGATGCGCAGCGCGCGGACGTCGCGCCACATCCGGGGTACCGGGTGCGGTCCGACGATGCCCTTCCCGCCGAGCAGCTGCACGCATTGGTCGGCGACCCGGCCGACCATTTCCGAGCAGTACAGCTTGGCCGCCGAGATCCGGTGCCGGGGAATGTTCCCTGCGTCGAACGCGCGTGCTGCGTCGAGGGTGAGCGCGCGCCCGGCTTCCATCTCGGAGTAGCACCGGCCCAGCTGGGCCTGCACGACGCCGAGCTCGGAGAGCGGTGCGCCGAACTGGTGCCTCTCCTGGACGTGTCGAGTGGCCTCCTCGAGCATCCGGGTCGCCTGGCCGACGCAGGTGGCGGCGACGTGGAGGCGGGCGTGGTTGATCCCGCGCATCGCGGCCGCGATGCCGGTGCCCGGCACCCCGCCGAGCAACCGGTTCTGGGCGACGACCACGGAGTCCAGGTCGATCTCGCCGACAGGGCCTTCGGCGTGACCGTTCATGAGGTCGGGAATCCGGGTCGACACGCCGGGCGCGGTCCGGTCCACGAGGAACGCGGACACCTCGGCGTCGTCGGTGCGGGCGAAGACGAGCAGCGTGTCCGCCCAGTGCGCATTGGTGATGTAGCGCTTCGACCCGTCGAGGACCCACCCGTCGCCGGTGCGCCGGGCAGTGGTCTGCACGTTGGTGGCGTCCGAGCCGGCTTCAGGCTCGGACAGCGCGAACGACGTGACCTGCCGGCCGGCCGCCATGTCGGGCAGCATCTCGCGGCGCTGCTCCTCCGTGCCGTGATCGAGGATCGCCTGCGAGCAGAGCCCGATCACGGTCGAGAAGCGGGAGCGGTAGACGCACGACGCCCTGGTGAACTCCAACGTCAGCAGCACCTGCTGTTCCATCGTCCAGCCGAGCCCGCCGTACCCGGGTGGGATCGAGATGCCGAACAGTCCCAACTCGGCCATGCGCCGCACGAGCCGCTCCGGAACCTCACCTGCGGCGACCATTTCAGGCTCGGAAGGGATCAGCTCGTGCTCGGTGAACTCGGCGATCGTGCGCAAGTAGTCCTCGAAGTCGGGTGCGTTGCGGCTCATCGTGTCTCCCTCTCTCGTGGTTGCTCCGGCTTGCCGACGACGCCGTCGTCCGCGAGCCGGTTGATCTCGTCTTCGCCGCGCCCGAGTTCGCGCAGCACGTCGCGGGTGTGCTCGCCCAGCCGGGGTGCGGCCGATGTCCGGCCGCGTGCGGTCGTGTCGATCCGGAAGGGTGCGGCCGGAGCGTCGAGGCCGAGCTCGTCCAGCTCGACGACCAGACCCGATGCCGAGAGGTCCGCGTCCTTCACGAGCTCGTCGAACGACCGCACCGAGCCGCACACGATCCCCCGTGCGGTGAGGAGCGCGATGGCTTCGGCACGGGTGAGGTGGCCGAGCGCCGAGCTCAAGACCTCCCTGAGCGTCGAACGGTTCGAGACCCTCGACTCGTTGTCCGCGAAGCGCGGGTCGGACGCGAGTTCGGGTCTGCCGAGCGCCGAGCACAGAGCTGCCCACTTGGTGGCGGTGTAGGCGGAGACCACGACGGCGCCGTCGACGGTCTGCACGAGATCCGCGGCGGGTGCCACCGCGGGCTGGCCGTTTCCCGTCCGCCGGGGCGCTTCGCCGGTGATCCGGTAGCTCGTCCATTGCGTGGCCTGAGCCGCCACCACCGCTTCCATCAGGGAGGTCTCGACGAGCGCGCCGTTGCCGGTTCGTCCTCGGCGGACCAGCGCGGCGAGCACCCCGGTCGCGAGGGCGTTCGCGGCGAGCACGTCGGCGATGGTGAAGCCGACGCGCTGCGGTTCACCGTCCGCGTCGCCGGTGGTGTGCATGACCCCGAACTCGGCCTGGGCCGCGATGTCCAGGCCCGCTCGTCCCGCTGAGGGGCCACGGGTGCCGAATCCGGTGACGAACCCGTAGACCAGGTGCGGGTGGCGCGAGCGAGCCTGCTCCGGCCCGATGCCGAGGCGTTCGGCCGAGCCGTGCCGGAAGTTGTGCAGCAGCACGTCCGATCCTGAGCACAGGTCGTCGACGATCCGGAGGCCCTCAGGTCGACGCAGGTCGACTGCGATGCTGCGCTTGCCGCGGTTGTTCGCGTGCAGCATCGCCTCACCGAAAGAACCGACGGAGCGCGCTTGGTCTCCGGTGAGGCTCTCGACCTTGATCACCTCGGCGCCCAAGTCGGCCAGCTGCTGTCCGGCCCCGGGAGCGGCGATGTACTGGCCCAGGTCCACGACCCGGATCCCGGTCAGCGGTGCCTCCATCACGACGTCCTCCTCATCGAGGTCTCGGCCTCCAGCGCCTGGCGGGCGGCCTCCGGGTTCAGCAGGCGTGCGCCGACCGCGGCGCACGCGCAGATGGCGATGCCGACGACGAGGAACCCGTTCGCGTAGCCCGCGGAGGGCGTCGGTCCGGCTTGGACGATGAGCCCCAGCGCGTAGGGGGCGATGATTCCCGCGATGCTGTAGAACCCGATCACGCACCCGAAGAACGCGGCGCGCTGGCGTTGCGGGAGGAAGTCGGACGCTCCTGCGAAGGCGACCGAGAAGGCGACGCTGTTGATGGAGAAGGTGCCGATCACCAGGGCCAGCTGGAGCGTTCCCGGCCCGACCAACGCGAAGGCGATCATGCTCAGTCCCGCGAAAACGATGAGGGCGCCGCTGAAGTAGCCGCGAGAGGCCCGTGAGCTCCAGCCCCGAGCGAGGAGCCGCCCTGACAGATAACCGCTGGACAGGAGGACGACGATTGCGGTCGCGTAGGGCAAGGTGACCAGCCATCCGACGGTGGTCGGCGAGTACCCGAGACCTTCGCCGAGGAACGCGGGCAACCAGGAGACCTTCAGCGAAGTGATGAGGTAGCCCGCGAACGACATGAGGCTCAGTCCCCAGAAGCTGGGCAGCCGCAGCAACCGCAGGAACGGCACGTCGATGTGGCCGTTCGGGTCCGCTTCGACCTCCTCGGCCACCGGGCGCCTGCGCAGCGGCTGGCGCTCGACGTAGCAGAGCCATACGACCAGCCATAGGATGCCGACCGCGATCAGCACGAGGAACGCGGCGTGCCAGGAATGCGAGACGATCACCCAGGTCAACGCCGGCGCGGAGATCAGCGGGCCGACCGAGGAACCCGCGTTCACGATCGATCCGGCGAACGCGCGCTTCTCCTTCGGGAACCGGTCGGCGACGACGCTCTGGCACAACGCGTGCGCCGGCCCCTCGAAGAAGCCCAGCACGACCCGCGACACCAGCAGCGCCCCCGAACGTCGTGGGCACTGCGAGCGGCAGCATGCTCGCCACCCAGGTGAACATCAGGATGGCTGCGGCCCACTTCGCGGAGATCCAGCGCATGGCTGCCGACAACCCCACCGCGCCGACGGCGAACAACCAGAAGAACGCGCTGCCGATCAGACCGAAGTCGCCGGCGCTCAGTCCGAGGTCGTGGCGAATCTGCTGCGAGGCCAATCCCACCGCGGCCTTGTCCGCGAAGTTCAGGGTGAAGAAGGCGAAGAGCAGGATGACGACGCCCCATGCCTTGCGATCCCGATGGGGGAGCGGCGGTGACGCCACCGGTGTCCCGATCTCGGCTGATGCCATGTGAGCCTCCGTCGTGGCCGTGACGTCGTTGACAGGCGCCGCGCTGCGATAACTTCACCGGTGATCGGCGGGGTCGACAAGGCCGGATCTCGAGTCAGGCTTATAGCCAGAGCCGATAGTCCCCACACGGCATGGCCAGGCCACCGCCGCAGCGGCGGCTGGACGTGTGCCGGCGAGCCCCGGCTCGCTCAGCCACACCGCCGCCCGACGGCCCGCGCACGCACCGTCGCCGGCACGTCCCCGAGACGTCGCGGTTGCCGAAACGTCGTCGCCCACGCGGGCAAGCGCGCGGGACGGGTTACCTTCAAACAAGCGGCCGATCGGAGTGGCCGTCACGCCGGCCCAGCTGCGCGGTGGCCCGTACCCGGCAACGCCCGCGGTGTCGCACACCTCTGCCAGGACGGCGGCGATCGACCGCTTCCTGCGGCCGGTCAGCTACCAGGACTACCCGGACGCGCTGCTTCCGGCCGCACTGCGCGACGCGAACTCGCTCGGGTTGCCGCGCACGGTGGACGATGTGGGGAATCGGAACGTCGCCGAAGCAGACTGAGGGATGCCCGTCGGCCATCCGGTCGGTCGGATGCGCGGGATGATTTCGCTCCTCGCTGACGTCGAGCGGCACGAGCCGAGGACCAACGATCTTCGGCTCAAGGGAGTGCAGGAGGCCAGCGGGTAATGCTGGGGGATTGCGGGCAAAGAATGACCCGAGGGTGCGACTGGGACGTGTTGACCAGTCTTATGAAGAAGTCGAGCTGGCTGGGCGGGTGGGTGGATTTATGGAATGCAGGGAATGGGGAATTGGCGCGGACGTGGGGTCCTAGGCCTGGCCGCTCCGTTGGCGTACGTAGTTGCTGGGCTTGCGTTTATGTCGCTGCGTATTTTCGTCATGGGGTCGCCACTGGGTGAAACCGTGGCTTTGGGTGTTGTTGCCGCGGCGATTGTATCGTTCGGAGTCTGGTCTACGTGGTGGCGGATGGCGTGGACTGTTGGGATGACGGATTCAAGTCTCGTCCTGTCGGGCCCGGCCAATAGATGGTCTTTTCAGTTGGATTCAATCGATGCAGTTGGGCGATCGCGGCTATCGTTTTTCAGCTGTTTGTTCGAGGGCCTGATGTGCGGTCTACCTTTCCCTGTTTCTCCCTGGGGTGCTGGATGTTATTCGGGAGGTTCGGAGGAGGCGCCCAGATGTGCCCGTGAAGGCGCCACCTCCTTTTGGTCTCGATTGACTCTATTTGAGGGGCTCTGTGGCTGCGAAGGGCCGTCCCTTCGTCGATGTCTCCGAGGGTGCCGTGAAACAGGGGCTCCTGATGGTGGGGTAGCCGCGCCGAGGGAGGAGGGGGTCCGTCCGGACGCGGGCGGCGGGCCAGCGCGTCGTGGATGCAACCGCTGCGTTCCACGGCCTCCAGGACCACGCTGCTCATCTCCGGGCGCGCTCGTCGGGTGCCGTTGACGGCGTGGGACACCGTGACCGCTGAAATGCCGGCCGTTCGAGCGGCATCGGCCGTGGTGATCGCGGGCGTCGCCTCCTCGGATGGCGTGGTGCGTTGGTGAACCGCGAAATCTCGCACCGTGTTAAGCGCTTGCGCAAGCGCTTAACAACGAGGTACTTTTCCCGGCAACCTCGACGGGGTGAGCGGCAGCACAGTGATGCCCATCGCCCTCCGCAACTGCCGAGCGGGCGCCACGGCGGCGCCGCCGGGGAAGGTGAACAGACGACGATGTCTGAACGTCTCAAGGCGCTAGCGGATGAGAACGATCCGCTCGATGTCGAGCTCGCCGGGCCTGACGCGAGCCGACGCGGTGGTGGGAACCGCCAGGACCCCCGTGATCTTCGTCGCCCCAGTGCATGCCCGATTTCGCCTCCGCGCCTCGTCTTCGGCGAGCGCGGTGCGGGGCTTGCGCGCACAACGGGTCGCAGCGCGACGACGTGAGCGGCCTCGTTGACGGGCTCGCCCTTTCCGCACGTCGAGAAGTCCGTGCGCTCTCGGGGGTGAGCCCCTCGGGGCCGGTTCGAACGCAGATTCTGCGGGGGTGAAGACATGGCAAAGCTGAACGCGTCGAACTTGCTCGAGATCGGCGAGAGGGTTCCCATCCCGGCGTACGACCGTGCGCAGGTGCGCGGGGGCATCGTCCACTTCGGGGTCGGCGGGTTTCACCGCGCGCACCAGGCGATGTACCTCGACGCGCTGATGAACGAGGGCAAGGCCCTCGACTGGGGCATCACCGGGGTGGGCCTGCTGCCCAACGACCGGCGCATGCGCACGGCGATGGAGACCCAGGACTGCCTGTACACGCTGACGGTCAAGCATCCCGACGGGACCTTCGAGCCGCGCGTGATCGGGTCGATCATCGACTACCTGTACGCGCCGGACGATCCGGAGGCCGTGCTGGCACGGCTGGCCGATCCCGCCACGAAGATCGTGTCGCTGACGGTCACCGAGGGCGGTTACCACGCGAACCAGGTCACAGGTGCTTTCGACGAGAGCGACCCGGCGATTCAGCGCGACCTCCGGCCGGAAGCGGGCCCCGAGACCACCTTCGGCTACATCGTCGAGGCACTGGCCCGCCGGCGTGCCGCTCGCATCGAGCCGTTCGCAGTGATGTCCTGCGACAACATCCAGGCCAACGGCGACATGGCGCGCCGGATGATCGGCGCCTTCGCCGCCCTGCGCGATCCCGAGCTGGGAGCCTGGATCGAGGAACGGGTGAGCTTCCCGAACTCGATGGTCGACCGGATCACGCCGGCCACAACGGATTCCGACCGATCTCTGGTGACCGAACGCTTCGCGATCGACGACGACTGGCCGGTGGTGTGCGAGCCGTTCACCCAGTGGGTGCTCGGGGACCACTTCCCGTCCGGAAGGCCCCCGGTGGACCAGGTGGGCGTACAGGTCGTCGAGGACGTCGAGCCCTACGAGCTGATGAAGCTGCGGTTGCTCAACGCATCCCACCAGGCGTTGTGCTACCTGGGCCACCTCGCCGGTTATCGGTACGCGCACGAGGTGTGCGGCGACCCGCTGTTCGTCCGCTTCCTCCTCGGCTACATGGACGACGAGGCCACGCCCACCCTGGAACCCGTCCCCGGCATCGACCTCGACCGGTACAAGCACCAGCTGATCGAGCGGTTCGCGAACCCGGAGATCAGCGACCCGCTGGCCAGGCTGTGCGCCGACAGCTCGGATCGCATTCCCAAGTGGCTGGTGGCGGTCGTGCGCGAGCAGCTGGCCAACGGGGGAGCGTTCCGCCGCTCGGCGCTGGTCATCGCGAGCTGGGCCCGCTACGCCGAGGGAATCGACGAGTCGGGCGAACCGATCGAGGTGGTCGATCGGCGGCGCGAGCAGGTGATGGCCCGCGCGCGGCGGCAGCGCGACGAACCGCTGGCCTTCCTCCAGGACCCGGACCTGTTCGGCGAGCTGGCCGAGGACGAGTCGTTCACCTCCGCCTACCTGGAGGCGCTGGAGTCGCTGCACACGCGTGGTGCTCGGGCGACTCTCGAGATGTGGGAGGCGGTGTGAGGCGGTTTCGCAGCGCACCAGCGGCCTCGACGGCCAACGGCGGCAGCCCGATGAACGAGATCTCCATTCCCTCACGGAAGTGCGGACCATCATGAGAAAGCCACTCAAGGCCTACGTCGGCGTTTACCTGGCGGCCTGCCTCGCGCTTTCGGGATGCGCTGGGGCCGACGAGCTGAGGACCTCGGCGGCCAAGACCGTGACCATCGCGATGGTTTCGAACCCGCAGATGGAAGATGCGATCAAGCTCGCGCCCCGGTTCGAGGCCGAGCACCCCGGCATCGACTTGAGGTTCGTGTCCTTGTCGGAGAACGAGGCGCGAGCCAAGATCACGGCATCGACGGCGACCCGCAGCAGCCAGTTCGACGTGGTGATGATCAGCAACTACGAGACGGCGCAGTGGGCCAAGAACGGGTGGTTGCGCAACCTGTCGCCGGATGCGGCCCGCACTCCCGGCTACGACGCGCAGGACTTCGTCCCGAGTCTGCGCGAGGCGCTGTCGTACCGGGGCGACATGTACTCGATGCCGTTCTACGGCGAGTCGTCCTTCTTGATGTACCGCAAGGACCTGTTCGCGCGAGCTGGCATCACCATGCCCGAGAATCCGACGTGGGAGCAGGTTGCGTCGTACGCGCAGAAGTTGCACGACCCGGCGAAACAGGTCGGTATCTGCCTGCGCGGCAAGCCCGGGTGGGGTGAGCAGCTCGCGCCGCTGAACACCATGATCAACACCTTCGGTGGTCGGTGGTACGACGAGGACTGGAATCCCCAGGTCACGAGTCCTGAGTTCACCAAGGCCGTGAGCTTCTACACCGACCTCGTGCGCAAGTACGGCGAACCTGGCCCCGCTACCGCCGGGTTCTCCGAGTGCGCGACCCAGTTCTCGCAGGGCAAGGCGGCGATGTGGTACGACGCCACGTCGGCGGTTTCGACCGTGGAGAGCCCGGAGGACAGCAGCGTGGCCGGGAAGGTCGGCTACGTGGCGGCGCCGGAGGGCAAGGGCACGCCCAACTGGCTCTACAGCTGGTCGCTCGGCATTCCCACGACCAGCGACCGCCCGGCCGAAGCGTGGGAGTTCATCTCCTGGATGACCAGCAAGGAGTACATCGAGCTGGTCGGCAACGAGATCGGGTGGTCGCGGGTTCCTCCGGCCAGCAGGCTGTCGACCTACCGGATCCCGGAGTACCGAAGGGTCAGCTCGGCCTACGGGCCTCAGACCTTGGAAGCGATGAACCGGGCCGATCCCACCCACCCGACGGTGCAGCCGGTCCCCTACACCGGCGGGCAGTTCTTGGCGATCCCCGAGTGGCAGGACCTGGGGACGCGGGCGAGCCAGCAGATCAGTTCGGTGATCGCGGGCAAGCAGAGCGTGAGCGAGGCGCTGGAGCAGGTGCAGCAGTACGCCGAGGCGGTCGGCAAGACTTACCAGGAGCAGCGATGAGCAAGCATTCGACGCTTTCACGCGCCGAGCGGTGGCGGCGCCGAGGGCCGCTGCTTCCGGCGTTGATCTTCACGATTCTGGTGACCCAGATCCCGTTTCTGGTCACGGTGTACTTCTCGACGCAGTCGTGGAACCTGGTTCGACCGGGTTCGCAGGAGTTCGTCGGCCTCGAGAACTACGTCTACGTCTTCAACGACAGCCAGTTCCGCGAGGTCGTCCTCAACACGGTGATCATGATCGGCGGGACGGTCCTGATCTCGGCCGCGCTCGGGCTGGGGCTGGCGCTGCTGCTGAATCGGACCTTCCGCGGTCGCGGCGTCGTGCGCACGCTCATCATCACGCCGTTCCTGGTCACCCCGGTGGCCGGAGCGCTGCTGTGGAAGACCTCGATGTTCGACCCGCAGTTCGGGATCGTCAACTTCCTGCTGCGGCCGTTCGGCGCCGGCGGAATCGAGTGGGTGAGCCAGTTCCCGCTGGCGGCGGTGATGGTCGAGCTGATCTGGCAGTGGACGCCGTTCATGATGCTGCTGATCCTGGCCGGCTTGCAGAGCATGCCGGGCGACATCCTCGAAGCTGGCGGCGTCGACGGTGCCGGCCCGGTAGCGCTGTTCCGCGAACTCACCCTGCCGCACCTTCGGCGCTTCATCGAGCTGGGTGTCGTGCTCGGCGCGATCTACCTGATCAACACCTTCGACGCGGTCTACATGATGACCTCGGGCGGGCCGGGCGTGGAGAGCGCGAACGTGCCCTTCTACATCTACCAACGGGCATTCCTCGGCTTCGACATCGGCCAGGCCGCGGCAATGGGCGTGGTGACGGTCGCCGCCACCATCGTGGTCGCCACGGTCGCCCTGCGCCTGATCTTCAAGAGCTTCTCCGGTGCGAAGGAGGCAGCCTGATGACCACCACCGCTCCTGTCCAGCCAACACTTCCCGAGCGTTCCGCCGAGGACATGGCCGCGCTGCGCCGGAACGCCCGTCGCAAGAAGCGCGGCAAGGGTGCGGGCTGGTCGCTCCTCGCCTGGATCACCGTCCTCGCGTTCTTCTTCCCGGTGCTGTGGATGGTGCTGACCGCGTTCAAGCACGAGCGGGAGGCCTCGACAGACCCGCCGACGTTGCTCTTCTCGCCGACGCTCGAACAGTTCCAGGCCGTCATCGGCAGCGGAATGGGCATGACGTTGTTGAACTCCGTGTTCGCCACGGTCGTCTCGACAGCCTTCGTGCTCCTGCTCGGGGTCCCGGCCGCGTTCGCGCTGTCGTTGCGACCGGTGAAGAAGACCCAGGACGTGCTGTTCTTCTTCATCAGCACCAAGATGCTGCCGATCGTGGCCGTGATCATCCCGCTGTACGTCATAGTCAACGAGATCGGCCTGCTCGACCACATCTGGGTGCTGGTCATCCTCTACACCGCGATGAACCTGCCGATCGCCGTCTGGATGATGCGCTCGTTCTTCCTGGAAGTCCCTCCCGAGCTGCTGGAAGCGGCGAGCATGGACGGTGCGGGCCTGTGGACGGCCGTCCGCCAGGTGATCCTTCCGCTGATCTCGCCGGGTATCGCCGCGACGGCGTTGATCTGCATGATCTTCTCCTGGAACGAGTTCTTCTTCGCGGTCAACCTCACCGCGGTGCGCGCGCAGACGGGCCCGGTATCGCTGGTCGGGTTCATCACCGGTGAGGGCCTGTACTGGGCTCGGCTGTCCGCGGCCTCGACGCTGGCCGCGCTTCCCGTGGTCATCGCCGGTTGGATCGCGCAGAACAAGCTGGTGCGAGGACTGTCCTTCGGCGCGATCAAATAACCCCGCACCCACCACGCGTTCCTGATCTACTGGAGGAGCCAACGATGGCTGAGATCGTCTACGAGTCGGCAACATGCCTCTACGAGGGCGCGGATGCGCCCGCCGTCGACCGGCTCTCGCTTCAGATCGACGACGGCGAGTTCGTCGTCCTCGTCGGACCGTCCGGATCCGGTAAGAGCACGGCTCTGCGCATGCTCGCCGGACTCGAGGACATCGACGAGGGCACGATCACCATCAACGGCGAGAACATGGTTGGCGTGCCGTCCAAGGACCGCGACATCGCGATGGTGTTCCAGAACTACGCGCTCTACCCGAGCATGACCGTGGCCGAGAACATGGGCTTCGCGCTCAAGATGCGCGGCATGCCGGCACCAGAACGACGTCGCCACGTCGAAGAAGCAGCCGAACTTCTCGACCTCACCGAATTCCTGGACCGCAAGCCCGCCAAGCTCTCCGGTGGCCAACGGCAACGCGTTGCCATGGGGCGAGCGATCGTCCGCGAGCCCCAGGTGTTCTGCATGGACGAGCCGCTGTCCAACCTCGACGCGAAACTGCGCGTCCAGACCCGCACGCAGATCGCCGCGCTGCAACGACGACTGGGCACCACCACCGTCTACGTCACCCACGATCAGGTCGAAGCCATGACCATGGGCGACCGGGTCGCGGTGCTCAAAGGCGGCAAGCTCCAGCAGTTCGCCACGCCCGCCGAGCTCTACGACCACCCGGTCAACGCCTTCGTCGCCGGCTTCATCGGATCACCCGCGATGAACCTGATGTCCGCACCCATCACCATTGACGGCGTCCAAATCGGGGACAGCACGCTGGCCCTGGAACGTGGTCAACTGAGCGCGCTGCGCGAACTGGGACTCGACTCGGTGACGGTCGGTCTGCGACCGGAGCAGCTCGAGGTCGCCCCGGCCGGCGAGGGCGTTGACGTGCGCATCGAGCTGGTCGAGGACCTCGGCAGCGAATCCTTCGTGCACGCACGCCTTCCCGGCAACGGTACGGGCGGCGCCGAGTTCGTGGTCCGGTCCCGCACGCGCGCCCCCGGGCGGATGGGTGAGTCGATCAGCCTGCGGCACACCCAGGGCGGCGTGCACCTGTTCCACCCCGAGACCGGTGGCCGCATCAGCGACACCACCTCGTCGCAACAGGTGAAGGCAGGCGCGTGAGCGGAACCGAGCAGGCCAGCCGGCGCACCGTGCCGATCGCCGAACTGATCGCGCGGGCCCGGGGCATCGCCGCGTCCGGCCGCCGCTGCTTCCTGGGCATCGCCGGTGCGCCGGGCTCGGGAGAAGGGAACGGTCGCGGGCGAGGTGGCCGATGCCTTGGGCCCGGTTCCCGCCCTGGTTCCCATGGACGGGTTCCCCCTCGCCGAATCGGAGTTGCGCCGGCGCGGCAACGCGATCGCAAGGGCGCTCCGGACACGTTCGACGCCGCCGGGTACGTCGCGCTGCTGCGCGGGCTTCGGAAGCCGACGCAGGAAACCGTCCACGCCACGAGGTCTCACCATGAGGGAGCCGATCTCGTCGTTCGTCGCGCAGGCGCAGCCCGCGCACGCGCGCGTTCGTGGAACCCGCGCGGCGCGAGATCGCCGCGATCGTCCGGTCAACCGGTCGGCGCCGGCGCCACGTGCGTGCTGCCGAACACGAGGTTGAGCCGCACCGGAAGGTCGGTGAGGCCGGCGGCGTCGAGCGCGCGTCGCAGGGAAGCCACATCGGGGCCCCGGGGGCGGAGCGGCCGCGATCACCTGGATGGCCCCTCGTTCGAAGGTGATCCCGGCGACTTGGACCGTTCGGGCGGAAGCCCACCGCTGGACGGCCGGCTGGGCTGCGGCGACGATGCGTTCTTGCTGGAAGACCTGGTAGCTCCCGATCCCTAGCGGCACGCTGACCAGCACGACGAACCCCGCGATGACGGCATAGGTGCGCACTCCCAGCCTGCCCACCGGGTGGGCCGAGGCCTGCGCGGCCGGCTGGACCCCGTAGGCCAGGAGCACCACGGCCCCGGTCGCGATGATCGCCGCGACGTTCGTGGCGAACAGCAGAAGAGCCCCCGAGGCTTGATCGAAGGCGCCGGATTCGACCGTGAGGCCGGCGACGGACAGCGGTGGCACCAACGAGATCGCGATCGCCACTCCCGGCAGGGTGTCGGAGACGTCCGCGCGCACGAGCGCGAACGCGCCCACGGTGCCGGTCGCCAACGCAGCGACCAGGTCGATCAGCCCGGGGCTGACTCGACCGGCGACCTGGGAGTTGGTGTCGGCGACGATCGGACCCGGGATGAGCGTGCCGAGGACGAACCCGATGGCCACGACGACCGCGGCACCGCCGATGACGGTCGCCACGCTGCGGACGAGGTGGGGGCGGGAGGCGAGAACCGCGGCGTACGCGGTGCCGAGGATCGGTGTCATCAGGGGAGCGACGATCATGGCACCGATCACGGTGGCCACGGAATCGGCCACCACTCCCGCTCCCGAAATGATCGCGGACAACACCAGCAGGACCCAGAACGCAGATCGCTGCGCGCGATCGGTCAGGAACAACCTGCCGGACATCCGCTCGATGTCCGCCCTGGAAAAACCGAGGTACGGGATGTCGTCGCCGTCCGGGAAGCCTGCTTGCCCGTCCGGGTTCCGACGACGTGGTGGCACCATGCTGCATCCTCGCGGTCGGGCTGCGCGGGCCCGTCGATCGTCTCGACCGAGGTCGCGTTCCGGGCCGAAGCTCTGCGCAAGTAGAACCGCCGGGCGACCGCGCCGCACCCCAGCCGCCACGAACGGGTGAACGGTGTGCGGTGAAATGCCTGGTCGATCGTCTGGTGGTGGTGCGTTCGAAGTGCGGTACCGGCAGGTGTCCCTACGCTGTGAGCTGACGATCGCTCTCCAGCAACGACCGGAACGGAGGCCCTCCATGGCCACGATGACCGTCTGGAAGTTCGACACCGCGGCCGGGGCCGAGGACGCCTCGAAGGCGCTGCAGGAACTGCAGAAGGAACAGCTGATCACGCTCTACGACGCCGCGACGGTGTCCTGGCCGGAGTCGGCATCGAAGCCGAAGACGCGGCAGTTGCACCACCTCACCTCCGGAGGTGCGCTCGGCGGCGGCTTCTGGGGCCTGCTGTTCGGGATGATCTTCTTCGTGCCGATCCTCGGTGCCGCCCTGGGCGCGGCGGCAGGAGCGGCGGCCGGGGCACTCAGCGACGTCGGCATCGACGACGACTTCATCCGCAAGACCCAGGACGCAGTCGTTCCGGGCACGTCCGCGCTGTTCCTGCTGACCGCCGATGCGGTGCTGGATCGCATCAAGGAGCGGTTCGAGGGCGACCGCTTCGAGCTGATCCACACGAACCTCTCCCACGAGCAGGAAAAAGCACTGCGCGAGGTGTTCGAGGACCACGAAGCCGCCTGAGGTCGGCGCCGAGCGGAAGTCCGGTGCTCACCAGGTCGCGGCGTGCGAGGCGGGCCCCGCGGCCTGGAGGGCGCGCAGGTCCGCAGGACGGCGGTGATGATGATCGACTCGTCGGGTGAGGGGAGGGGCGGTCCTCTCCCGCTGACGCGCCATGCGCAGATCGCCTGCGTGTACCTGGCGGTGGGCGTCCTCGCGGTTCTCGCGTACGCGGTGCGCGACATGCTCGTCCTGGTGTTCCTGGGGTTGTTCTTCGCGCTCGGCCTCGAACCGGCGGTCTCCTGGCTGCAGCGGCATCGGGTGCGGCGAGGCCTGGCGATCGCGGGAGTCGTCGCGGTGGTCCTGGTCGTCACCGGGGCGGCGGTGCTGTTCGCGCTGGTCCCGGCGGTCGGCCAGCTCGGTCATTTCGTGGCACGCATCCCGACGCTGCTCGCGGGGGTCGGCGCGAATCTCGGCGATCCCGGCGACCTGCGCGCGCACCTGCACGAACCCGCTGTGCAGGAGAAGCTCAGGGCGACCGCGAGCAAGGCGGCGACCGTTGTTCTGCAGGCGCTGACCGCGGGGTTCGCCGCGCTGGGCGCGGTTTTCGGCGGTGTGTTCGCCGTCTGCACCGCCGGGGCGCTGATGGTCTACTTCTCGCTGGCGATGCCGCGCATCCACGCCGCGGTCGACCGATCGGAGACGACGGGTGCGGGCCGCGCCGAGGCGCTGCGCGCAGCGATGAGCAGGGTGGGCGGGTACGTCACCGGTCAAGCGGTGGTCTCGTTGTGCGCCGGTGCTGTGTCCTACGTGTTCTTCCTGGTCGCCGGTGTGTCCTACCCCGCGCTGCTCGCCGTCGCGGTCGCGCTGCTGGACACCATCCCGCAGATCGGGGCCACGCTCGCCTCGCTGGTGGGCACGCTGGTCGCGCTGAGCGAGAGCCTGTCCCTGGCCGTGATCACGTTGGGGTTCTTCATCGTCTACCAGGCCGTCGAGAACTACCTGATCACACCACGGGTGTTCGCCAAGGCGGTCGAACTCAGCCCGCTCGGGGCGTTCGTCGCGATCCTCCTCGGAGGTGCGCTCGCCGGAGTGCTCGGTGCCATGCTCGCCCTTCCCGTGACCGCCGCGCTGAAGGTCCTCTACCGCCACGCGAGGACCGAAGCGGCCCGCCGACCGGCCTCCTGACGACGACACGGAGCCATCGCGCGCCGACCAGGGGCGTTGGTGATCCGAACTGCGAAACGACCACCGCCGGGCGATGCTGGTCCGAACAACACCGCGACGGAGAGGATCGGGGAAGGATGTCCAGCCCGGGTACGGAGGAGCAGGGCGCGTCCAGCGGCGCAGGGCGGTCCGAGCGGACAGCACCGGAACAAGGGCGGCAGTGGGCGGTCTCGCGTGCCGCATCGCCCGCCGGGTCGTCGGGTTGGTTGGCCTTCGGCGGTTGGATGCTCGTCCTCGTCGGTGCGTTCAACGTCATCTCCGGTCTCACGTCGCTGTTTCGCCCCGACTACTACGTGGTGGTGGCGGGTGAACTGCTGGTGTTCGACTTCACCGCGTGGGGCTGGATCTGGCTCGCCCTCGGTGCGGTTCAAGTCGTGGCCGGTGCGGGCTGCCTCGGTGGGCAGCGGTGGGCGCGGGTCGCCGGTATCGGGTTGGCCGGGTTGGCGGCGATCGGGCACTTGGCGTTCCTCGCGGCTTTCCCGCTCTGGGGGCTCATCTCGATCGCGCTGTGCGTGCTGGTGATGTACGCGCTCGTGGTTCCGGACGAGAACTCCCTCGGCTGAACCCGCGGGAGAGCCCACGTCGTCAGCGGCCGGTGAACCGGTGTGGCGAGAGCCGACGAACGGAGGCGTGATGAGTGGTCCTGCGGAAGCGAGATATCGGGACGCCAGCGGAAGGCGCCTGTGGTCCGGTGGTCTGGCGACGGCGGTGGTGGCAGCGCTCACGGCCGTGGTCGGGATCCTCGTGATTCGAAGGCTGTTCGGGATCCAGGTGCTTGCGCCGAAGGAGGCCGGGGCGTGGGGTGATGCCAGCACCGCCGGTTACGCCCTGGCCTCGGCGGGCCTCGCGATCCTGGCCACGGCGCTGGTCCAGGTTCTGCTGCGCACGACCCCGCGCGCGATCTCGTTCTTCCAGTGGATCATGGTGCTGCTCGTCGTGATCGCCGTCGTGCTCCCGCTGAGCCTGGGCGCGAGCCTGGACACCCGGATCGCCACCGCGGTGCTAAACCTGGTGATCGGGTGGACGATCACCGCGATGATCTCCGGAATCGCGAGTCCGCGACACCGAGCCTGGTGAACGACCCGGTACTGGCCATCCGGGGTCTGCGTCGCCGCCGATGAGACCTCACCGGCACCGAGATCCCGAGCTCGGAGCGCGATGGTTCTCCCGTCGATGCCCGGGTGCCGCGATCTCGACCTGCCCTGATATCCGCAGGTCACGGCCAGAATGAGTGGGTTCGAATCCCACCGTCCCGGCTGGCAAGAGGGTTTCCGCAGGTCGCCGGCGGAAGCCCTCTTCGTCCGTTCTCGGTCCGCGGTCCGGAGTCGAGCACGCCGCTCGTGGACACCTTGGCTGCGGAGTTCCGGAACGGCCGGTTTCGATCTCGGGAAGCGCGGGACTCCGCGAAAGGTGATCCGCGGTCACGACCTTGAGCTGACCCAGTGATCGAGGGAGGAGTCACCCCACAGCTGCTGGAGGTCGGCACCACGCGCTGACGTCTCTTTTGGTGATCGGCAGCGTGGTTGTGACGGCACGTCCGTGCAACCCCGTGCTCGACGACATCGAACCTGGGAAGGTCGGGTGGGCGCTGGCCGCGATCGAGCTGTCGACGTTGGGACGCCGCGCGTTGAACGTCCACCCGCGCCGCGGTGGCGGGGGCGAACGAGTCGTGACCCCCGCTGATCTTCCGTCGGCAGCTAGTCGCTCTGCGGGGACCTCCGGAGGACGAAGGGAAGCAGGTCCACGCATCGCAGGTACTTGGCCCGCAGGTCTTCTTCGCTGTCGGCGCCGAGGTAGACGGCGAACAGCTCGTAGCTGTAGGGGTCTTGGGCGCGGAGCTCGGACAGTCGCTTGCCCTCCTGGGCGACCAGGTCGACGAAGGCGTCCGGGAACTCCTCGCGCACGCGCGCGAGCTCGGCGTCCCCCGGTGCGGACTTCACGTGGGCGTCCTCGAAGGTGCGGTGGAACCACTTCCCGGCGACGCGGTGCCGGCCGGACCGGTAGGGCATGGTCGGTTGCTCACCGGTGGCCAGCTGCACCATCGCCTGGTGGTTCGGGGTCCCGTCGACGAGCTCGAACAGCGGGGCGTGCGACTGGGACAGGCGCGGGTTGACCTCCAGGATGTTGAGCGCCTCGGTCTCGGGGTCCCGGAAGAACTCGATGTTGAACATCGTGTGGTCCAGCCCGAGGCGTTCGGCCACGGCGCAACTGATGTCGACGATCCTCGGCCGGAGCTCCTCGTCCACGCCCGAGGGGTACTGGTACCGCTGGAAGCTGGAGGAATCCGGGTAGCACAGCGAGTCGACGATGCCGTAGACGTGCGCCCGGCCGCCGTGGCAGTAGCCCTCAGCGGTGATCTGGTCGCCGTGCACCGCTTCCTCGGCCAGGCAGGCCACCCCGCCGATGTCCGCGATCTCGGGCGGCAGTTCCAGCGTGGACAGCAGGAAGTCGAACGCCTCGCCGACTTCCGCGATTCCCCGGTGGACCTGTTCGGCGGCCGAGCGCAGCTCGGAGGAGTCGTGCACCTTCAAGGCCAGCTCGGACGAGTAGGCCTTGACGGGCTTGAGCCACATCGGGAAGTTCAGGCCGGGTGGTGGTTCGGGGCGGTCCAGGTCGACGATGCCGAAGCTGGGGTGCGCGTCGGTGACCTCGCGCTGCACCAGGCGGCTCCAGTACTTGTGCTCGCTCTTGACCACCGACTCCAGGCTCGGACCGGGCAGGCCGTTGCGCGTGCACAGGATCGGAACCATCGAGCTGACCGGGAAGTCCCAGTAACCCACGATCGCGTCCACGGGTTCCCGGAACTCGTCGATGCGCTGCTGCGCCACCTCCAGCAGCCGCGGCAGGTCGACGTCGCCGAACATCAACCGGTCCTTGTCCAGCAGCGCGTGGAACCGGTAGCCGGACAGGTGCGGTTGTTCCCGCAGCAGGTCGAGGTTGCGCTCGTCGAGCCCGAGCGCGAAGACGTTCTTCGGCCGCTCGGGCGCGATGTCCGGATCGTCGGTCGCGCTCATGAGCTCTCACCACCGGGTTTCGGTACACATCGGAACGACCGGGCCGCGGTGCGCGCGTCCCGGTTCGGGCGCAGCGCTGGTGGAGACCGACGATGGCGCCGCGCGCGCTCTTCGGAATTCCGCAGCCCGCCGCGCAGGTCCTGCAGCGGGCGCAGTCGAGTTCGCGCCGTGCTCGTGGCCACCGGGATCCGCCATCGACCGGCTCCTCCTCGCTGCGCTCGCGCTCCGCCACCGAGTAACCCCGGGAAGGCGGTGCGAAACCGCGCGGCGGCCCGCCCGCTGCGGCGGTGGAGGATCACCTCGCGGCTCGGCCGCCGAGCAGCCCGCGACGCTCCTGCTCGCCGAGTCCGCCCCACACCCCGTAGGGTTCGCGAGTCCGCAGCGCGTGCTCGCGGCACTGCGCGATCACCGGACACCGGCGGCACACGCGCTTCGCGCGGCGTTCCCGCTCGACGCGCTTCCCGCCGCGCTCGTTCTCCGGGTGGAAGAAGTGGGCGGTGCGGAGATCGCGACAGGCCGCCCGCAGTTGCCACGCCCATTCCTCGCTGTTCGGCTTGGGGAGTCGGGCGGTGGTGGTCACGCTCACCTCCGTTCGGGCTCATCAACGGGCCGTCCCGTGAAGTACCCGAGCGGGTGGGTGCGCACACCTGGCTCGGACCGGAGGGCGCGAAGCGGTGTCAGTTGGGGGTGCCGTCGGCTTCCGCGGGGAGACGCCAGTTCATCAGCACCGTGGTGCCGTTCTCGTCGGAGTTCACCACGGCGTCGTCCGCGAGCCGGCGGATCAGCGGCAGACCGCGTTGACGATGCCGCTCGCCTTCGCGCTCGGGGACCCAGGACCCGTGGTCGGTGATGGTCACCTGGACGCGATCGGCGTGCCGCACGGCTTCCACGTCGAGCAGACCGGACGCCCCGCCGTAGGCGTGCTCGACGGCGTTGGCCATGGCCTCGTAGCTGGCGAGCGCCAGCGATTCGGCAACTCCCTCGTGCAGGCCGGTGGCTCGTGCCCACGCGGTCAGTTCGTCGCGCAGCACCGGCAAGCTGCCCGCCGAGGCGGGCACGCCGCTGCGCTGCAGGTGGGCGACGCTTCCCGGGGGATGTCCGTCAGGCCCTCCTGAACGAGCGAATGCCATAGAACTTCCCATCGACTCCGGCTGCACTCCTTGGGGTTGTCCGGAATGCCGGATCACAAACCCGGGGCGGCCGCCAGCGCCTCCTCCCGGTCGGGGAACACCTCGATCTCCTGGTCCAGGCCCATCAGCTGGATGGGGCGCAGCGTGGCCGGGTTGTCCGCCACCACCCGGAACCGGACGTTCGACGCCGTCGCGTCGCGGTCGGTGCGCACCAGCGCGGCCAGCCCCGCGGACGACAGGAACGTCACGCCGGTGATGTCGAGGACGAGGATCTCGGGACCGTCGGCGACCGCCTGGTCGAGCACCGCCTCGAGCTGCGGTGAGTTGACCAGTTCGACCTCGCCGGTCGCCGTGACGAACAGCGTGCGGCCCGACCACTCGGCCAGCGCGCTGAACGGCGCGTGGGTTTCGTTGATGTCGGAAGCCATGCCCCCATGGTGGGCTCCAGCCCGTGTCCTGGCAAAGATGCGGCGCGCCCGGGGTGGTTATGCTGGCGAACATGCATCCTTCCGCGGAGTCTTCCGCCGAGGAGCGTTTGCGGCGCATCGGACTGGTCACGGACTCCTCGTTGACCCAACTCGACGTCAACCACCTGCTGCGGGAGGCGCTGGCGAGGGTGCGCGACGTGCTCGGCGTCGACATGGCCATAGTCCTGCTGCTCGACTCCGGCGGTGACGAGCTGATCGCCACGGCCGCGGTGGGAATCGACGACCACGTCCAGCAGGGCGTGCGGGTGCCGGTCGGACACGGGCTGGTCGGCGCCGTGCTGGCCGAGGGGCGAGCTCTCGTCTCCGACCCCGTCGACGACTACGAGCTGCTCAGCAGCGTGCTGCAGGACGTCGTGCACGGCGAGGGGATCTGCTCGTTGGCTGGAGCTCCCATGGTGTCCAACGGGGAGACCACGGGCGTCCTCTGCGTCGGGGCGCGCAAGCCCCGCAGCTTCGCCGACCTCGACGCGCACCTGGTGCAGCTCGCCGCCGACCGCGTGGCCCCGGTGTCGCAGGCGGGCTCGTCGCGCGCCGAGCGGATCGCGGCCACGGTGCTGCAGCACAGCCTGCTGCCGGGCACGCTGCCCTCGATCCCCGGCGTGTCGATCGACGGCCGCTACGTCGCGGGCGCCGACCACGGCATCGGGGGCGACTGGTACGACGTGTTCGAGCTGCCGTCGGGGCGGATCGGCATCGTGATGGCCGACGTGGTCGGGCACGGCCTGCTGGCGGCGGTCGTGATGGGACGCTTGCGCAGCGCCCTGCGCGCCTACGCCATCGACGAGGACGACCCCGCCCAGGTGCTGCACAAGCTCGACCGGGAGGTCACGCACTTCGAGCCCGACGCGATGGCCACCGTCGCCTACAGCGTCTACGACCCGCGCACCGCGCGGCTGCGGATCTCCCTGGCCGGGCACCTCCCGCCCGTGCTGGCGCGAGCGGGAGGGGTCGGTGAGCTGGTCGAAGCGCCCGTGGACCCACCGGTCGGGGTGCAGGTGTCGGTGCGGCGGCGCAACGCGGTCGCGATCGACCTCGTCGCGGGGGCGACGATCTGCTTCTACACCGATGGGCTCATCGAGCGCCGGCACCAGCGCATCGACGTCGGACTCGCCGCGCTGTGCGAGGCGGTCACGTCCGCGCCCGCGCACGAGGTGTGCACCGCGGTGATGAACAAGCTGGTCACCTTCACATCCTCCAGCGACGACGTCGCGCTCCTGGCGCTGAGCCGCTGCTGAGCCTCCGAGCTCAACTGCCGAGCGCGACCTGCTCGCGCACTTCCTCCTGGCTCTCGTAGGTCCGGTCCGGGACGATGAGCACGGCGCGGACCACCTCGGCGTCGACGTCGCTGCGCTCGGCCGCGGCCACCAGCCCGCTCTTGCTGATCGGGTACTCGACGTCCTGCAGGAAGGGCCGCACGTGGTCGGGATCGGGTGGACGGGTCATCGCGGTCACCTCCTCCGCGCGAGCGTTCGAAGCCGTCCCAGGTCGGTTTCCCACCGGCGGCGCCTCCTAATCGAGCGCGCTCGCGCCGCGTTCGGGCCCGCACGGGGCGCCGCTGCGCCCAGCACCGCGTGCCCGGCGAAACGCAGCCGCACCCGGCTGCGTCGCGCCGCGGAACGCGCGTGCGCGCTCGACGACGCACGACTTCCTCGAGCCGAGCCGGGCGGGCGCTCAGGCGAGCACTCCGAGCGCGAGGTAGGTGAAGAAGCCGGCCACCAGCAGCACCAGGACGCCCAGCGCCGCCAACCACACCCACTTCGTCGCGTGCCGCCCGGCCCGCTGCTCGGCGGACAGACCGCCGGTGGCCTGAGCGGACTCCGGCGGGGTCTCACCGGGCGGGACGGAGCCTCCCGATTGCAGTCCGGGCGTGCGATCGGGGTCCGGGTCGGGTTCGGAAGGTTGCTGTGCCGACATGCCCGACGGATAACCGGCTGGCGAGCGGACAAACCCGTCAGCAGCTCGGCGCTGAGCTCCGCGTGCCGCGAGCGGGAACGATTGGAGCGGGGTGCGCGGCGGCTTGAGCAGGTGGATTTCAGCGAGCTCCGCTCCGCACGTCCGATGCCGCCCGGCGCTCCGCACCGGCACCGGTGGGCGATCAGCCGGGCAGGGTGCGTGACTGCCGGGTAGGACGGGTAGACCCGGGGATGGTGACCCGGGTGTTCCTCGACGTGCTCGGGTCGTACCGCTCGATTCGTCCGGGAGGGCTGCGAGTGCACACGGTTGAGGAGTTCCCGCGCGAGATCGTTGAGGACGAGATCTGGATCCCGATGTCCGACGGAGCGCGGCTCTCGGCGAGGATCTGGAAACCGGTGGATTCCGACGCGCACCCCGTTCCCGCCGTGCTGGAGTACATCCCGTACCGCCACCGCGACATCACCGCCGTGCGCGATTCGATCCACCACCCCTACCTGGCGGGGCACGGCTACGCCTGCGTGCGCGTGGACCTGCGCGGCAGCGGCAACTCCGACGGCGTGCTCACCGACGAGTACCTGGAGCAGGAGCTGCACGACGGGGAGGAGGCGCTGGCGTGGTCGGCCGCGCAGCCGTGGTGCACCGGTCGCACCGGCATGGTGGGCATCTCCTGGGGCGGCTTCAACGCCCTGCAGATCGCCGCGCGCCGCCCGCCGAGCCTTTCCGCGATCGCCGCGCTGTGCTGCGCCGACGACCGCTACGCCGACGACGTGCACTACATGGGCGGCTGCCTGCTCAGCGACAACCTGTCCTGGGCGAGCGTGATGTTCGCCGACACCTCCTGCCCGCCGGATCCCGAGGTGGTGGGGGAGCGCTGGATGCGGATGTGGCGCGAACGCCTCGAGGGCAGCGGGCTGTGGCTGGACGCCTGGCTGCGCCACCAGCGCCGCGACGACTACTGGCGGCACGGCTCCGTCTGCGAGGACTTCGGCGACATTGCCTGCCCGGTGCTCGCGGTCAGCGGGTGGGCCGACGGCTACTCCAACGCCGTCTTCCGGCTCATGCAGCACCTCGACGTGCCGCGGCGCGGCTTGATCGGGCCCTGGTCGCACAAGTACCCGCACATCGGGGAGCCCGGGCCCGCGATCGGCTTCCTGCAGGAGCTCGTGCGCTGGTGGGACCGCTGGCTCAAGGACGTCGACAACGCGGTGATGGAGGCACCGCGGCTGTGCACCTGGATGCAGGAGAGCATGCCGCCCTCCACCAGCTACGAGGAACGCCCCGGGCGTTGGGTCGGGGAGCCGTCGTGGCCCTCGCCGAACGTGCGGAGGCAGCGCTACCCGCTCGGGCACTACCGGATCGAACGCCCGGGCGAGCAGGCGCCCCGCGAGACCCCGCTGACCGTGTCCTCGCCGCTGTCGGTGGGCCAGTACGGCGGCAAGTGGTGCTCCTACAACGCGCCACCCGACCTCCCGTACGACCAGCGCGAGGAGGACGGCGGCTCGCTGGTGTTCGACTCCGACCCGCTTCCCGAGCGCTGCGAGATCCTCGGCGGGCCGCTGGTGGAGCTGTCCGTCGAGGTGGACCGGCCGGTGGCGATGCTGGCCGCCCGGCTCTCCGACGTGAGCCCCGACGGTCAGGCCACCCGCGTGACCTACGGGTTGCTCAACCTCACCCACCGCGACGGGCACGAGGAGCCGAAGCCGTTGGAACCCGGGGTACGGCACCGAGTGCAGCTGCGGATGAACGGGGTCGCGCAGGCCTTCCCCCCAGGTCATCGGATCAGGCTGGCCCTGTCCACCTCCTACTGGCCGCTGGCCTGGCCCCCGCCCGAACCGGTGCGGATCACCGTCCACCCCGGCGAGAGCGAGATCGAGCTGCCGGTGCGCCCGCCGGAGTCCGAGGAGCTGCCGGCCGACCTGTTCGGCGAGCCCGAAGGCGCACCGGAGATCAGCACCCACCAGGTCGAGCCGGGCGAGCAGCGCTGGCGGGTCAGCCGCGACCTCGTCGAGTACGGCGCCGCCCTGGAGGTCGTGAAGGACCTCGGCGTGCTGCACTTCGACGCCATCGACCTGGATCTCGAGCGGAGGGCCGAGGAGACCTACAGCTGGGTCGCGGACGACTTCGGCTCGGTGCGCGGTCACATCGAGTGGACGATGCGGTTCAGCCGCGGCGAGTGGACGGTCAGCACCACCACCCGGACGACGCTGAGCTCGACGGCGACGGAATTCCTGCTGCACGCCGAGCTCGACGCCTACGTCGACGACCGCCGGGTGTTCTGCCGCGACTGGGATCGACGGATCCCGCGCGATCACGTCTGAGCGACCGCTGGGTTCACCGGTCTGCTGCGGGCGCCCCATTTCGACGCCGCGGCGCGCGCCCCGGAGACGTGATCCGAGCGGAGCCTCGGGGAGGATTCCCGGCAGGAGGGCGGGTCACTGCCCGCCCTTCTGCACGTAGGACCGGACGAAGGCCTCGGGGGAGTCTTCCAGGACGTCGTCGATCTCCGCGAGCACCTCCTCGGTCGCGTCGTCGAGCTCTTCGCGGCGCTCCCTGCCCTGGACCTCGGGTTCGGCTTCCTCGGGCTGCTCGGAGTTCGCCGGGTTCCGGCGGGTGTGGTCCTGCTGCATCGCTACCTCCGGTCGTCGGTCGCGAGGTGCTCGGATCGTGGACTTCCCCGGAGGAGCGCCGGTTAATCCCGCTGCCGGTCGGGAACCGCGCCGCTCGGCAGCGGGACGTGCACGTTTACCTGCGCGCGGCCGGGGTATTCGACGGAGAGCGGCAGCTGCCCGCCGAACCGACATCGCTGCGGGGATTCCCCCTGGAAGCATCCCGATGGCAGGTCAATCGTCGACGTCCTGATGAGTCACCAGCGCGGGGCGACACGGGTTCGACGACTGCGAGGAGAGGTAGCTGTCCAACGATAGCGCCGAGAGCTCCCTGTCGAACCGCGCCGGTTGATCTCGCGGGACGCGAGCAGGCACGGTGCAAGGCCCGGATGTGGAGGCCACTTGCCACGCGGAGCGAACCACCGAGCGGCGACCGCACCGGTGTGGTTCCTCTCGTCCGCCGAGCGCGGCAACCCGTGCACCGACCTCACCGCGTGGACCGGCGGGAACGCCGTCCGGACGCTGATCGACGGCGAGGAGTGCTTCCACCGCATCGCCGCCGAGCTGTCCGATGTGGGCGAGGGCGACCAGGTCTACTTCGCCGCTTGGGCAGGTGATCCCACGGAACGGCTGACCGCGCGGGGTTCGGCCATCGGTGAGCTGATGCGCGCTGCCCTGGACGCCGGTGCGTCCGTGCGCGGTCTCTTCTGGGCACCGCTGCCGGGAGGGAAGCCGGACTACGTGCGGGAGAACGAGGAGTTCGCCGACTTGCTGCGTCGGCGCGGTGGCGTCGCGCTGTTCGACAGGCGGGTGCGGCTGCTGGGCTCGCACCACCAGAAGTTCGTCGTGATCCGACGTCCGAACCGCCCGGCCGCGGACGTCGCGTTCCTCGGCGGCATCGATCCGTGCCCGAGCCGCCGCGACGACGACGCGCACCGCGGTGATCCCCAGGTGCAGGATTCGATCGCGGCGGCCTTCGGGGACCGTCCGCCGTGGCACGACGTGCAGATCGCGGTGCGCGGTCCAGCGGTCGCCGAGGTGGAGGTGTGCTTCCGCGAGCGCTGGCAGGACGTCCGCGCGGCACCGCTCGACTCGATTCGCAGGTCGGCCGAGCGCGAGGAACTGCCCGCTCAGCTGCCCGCGCCGCCGCGCTGCGGCGGGCACGCGGTGCAGCTGCTGCGCACCTACCCGCGCAAGGTGCCTGCGTACCGCTTCGCTCCGCGCGGGGAGCGCAGCATCGCGCGCGGCTACGCGAAGGCGCTCGCCAACGCGCGGGACCACGTCTACGTCGAGGACCAGTTCCTCTGGTCGCCCGTGGTGGCCGAGACCTTCGCCGAGGCGCTGCGCAGTGCTCCGGAGCTGAGGTTGGTCGCGATCCTGCCGCACCAGCCCGACAAGGACGATCCCCTGCAGCTCGCGGTGAACGCCGTGGCCCAGCGCAGGGCGCTGGATCTGCTGGAGGAAGCCGGCGGCGAGCGGGTGGACTTCTTCGAACTCGTCAACCACGAGCACGTGCCGATCTACGTGCACTCCAAGCTCTGCCTCGTCGACGACACCTGGGCCACGGCGGGGTCGGCCAACCTCAACCGCCGTTCCTGGACCTACGACTCCGAGCTCGCGGCGGCCGTGGCGGACGAGCAGGACAGCGGCGAATCACCCACCTTCGCCCGGGAGTTCCGACTGCGCCTCTGGCGCGAGCACCTGCAGCGGGCCGAAGGCGACGAAGCGGACCTGCTCGACGCGAGGAAGGGCATCGGGGTCCTGCGCAGGTCGGCCGCCGACCTCGAGGCCTGGTACGCATCGGGCCGGATCGCACCGCGGCCGCCCGGACACCTGCGCCTGCACCACCGGCCCGCCGCGAACCGGGCGACCCGAGCGTGGGTCAGGCCGCTCGCGAGGACGATCGTGGATCCGGACGGGCGTCCCCGGAAGCTCCGCAGGAACGACGACTGGTGATGGCACCACCAGGCCGCACGACGGCGAAACCGCGGCGACGGGAGGAGCGCTCCTCCTCGACCGGCAGGCGCGGATCAGTCGGGCTTCTCCTCGGAACGCGGTGCTTCCGGCCAGGCCTTCGGGTCGTCGTCGGCCGGAGGTTCGGCGTCCAATTCCTCCTCGGCGCGCGTGGGGTGATCGCCCTGGAGGTGGCTCTCCATCTCCTTCTCCAGGGCGTCGTCCTGCATCGGTCCGTGCTTGTCGCTACCACGCTGTCCCACGGCAGGTTCTCCTTTCCTCCCGCGCCCGAAGGCGCTGCGCACCTCTCGGGTACCCGGTGAACCGCCCGACGACTGCGGACCGGGCGTCGAAATGCCCGGAAGTCGATCTCACGTTCCCGATCGGTCGACGTTCCTCAACCCGCCGATCGCGGTCGCCGACCCGTCCCGATGCCTCGAGTTCGGACACCGGTCTCGAGCCCGGTAGGTCGCGGGTGCGGCCGTCCCGCTTGTTCGCTGCGCATCGTTCCGCACCGCCGGCACCACCTGGGCCGGTCCTCGCCCACGGGGCATTTCCTCGCGGACGCGGTGTTAAACGACGAGCTGATCCGATCGGCCCCACGCCCGGGCGGTCACTGCGAGCTGCCGAAGGAGGTGCGACGGGCGATCGTGCGGGCCAGCAGGACGTCGAGCCCGCCGATCAGCAGGTAGGCGAGAACGGTCCCGAACGCGGTCAGCGGCCACGCCAGGAACCAGCTGATCTGGGACAAGCCGTAGGCCGCCATCAGCGCGGCGACGATGGACAGGATGTCGATGCCGCCGGTGAACGTCGCCACCTGCCCGCTCTCCGGCAACCGGCCGTGCGGGAAGCGGGCCACGAACACCGAACCCACCAGGAGGAACGCGAACGCGGCCCCGAAGGCGAACGAGATCGTCTCCAGCGCGCTGGCCGCTCCCCGCGATCCCGTCACCAGCCCGTACGCCGCCGTGATGGAGATCGAGAAGCCGTAGGCGGTTGCGTTGTTGCGCAGCGCCGTGCGCACGCCGCGTCCGAAGACCTCCCAATCTCCGCGCTCGGCGCGCTCGTCCGAAGGTTGCTGGTCTCCCGGTTGCTCGGCGGGCTCGCCGGCGTCCTGCTCGTCTCCGCGCTGCGGTCGGTCGCCTTCCTCCTCGGACATGAGCGAAGCGCATCACAGGCGCTCGACCGACGCCACTCGTGCGGGTGCCGCACGAGGAGGTTCGGCCCGCACGGGACCAGGGGATCAGGAGGACCGGATGCGTGGCAGCACGTGCTGCTGCCACGCCTGGAAGAAGCTGTCCTGATCGGGGCCGATCTGCTGGACGTAGACCTCGTCGTAGCCGCAGTCTGCGAAGCGCTCGATCATGTCGAGCGGTCGCTCGATCTCGGGCCCGCACGGTACCGCCCGTTCGACGGCTTCCCGGCTGACCAGCGAGGAGGCCTGTTCGAACTGGTGGGGTGTGCACAGCACCTGCGCCAGCTGGCCGGGAAGCTGCTCGTGGGCCCAGCGCTGGTGCGCGGTGCCGAGCGCCTCGTCGGCGGTATCGGCCCAGCAGACCTTGAAGCCCGCCTGCGCGGGTCCGCGGCCACCGCCGTTGTCGCGGAAGGTGCGCACGAGGTCGTGGTCGGCGAGGGTGCTGGCGAAACCGTCGCCGATCCGGCCGGCCAGCTGCGCCGCGCGTCGTCCGAAGGCCGACACGTAGATCGGTACCGGCTCCGGGGGCACCGTGTACAGGCGCGCGTTCTCGACGGTGAAGTGGTTGCCGCGGTGCGTGACCTGCCGGCCCGTGAGCAGTTCTCGAATCACTTCGACGGCTTCTTCGAGCATGTCGAGCCGGACGTCGGCAGGGGGCCACCGATCGCCGAAGACGTGCTCGTTGAGGGCTTCGCCGCTTCCCACTCCGAGCGCGAACCGTTGTTCGCACTGCAGGGCCGCCGTCGCCGCTGCCTGCGCCACGATGGCGGGGTGGATCCGGAGTATCGGGCAGGTGACGGCCGTTGTGATGGGCAGCGTCGTCACCTGCGACAGCGCGCCGATCACCGACCACACGAAGGGGCTGTTTCCCTGGTCGTCGTTCCAGGGGTGGAAGTGGTCGGAGATCCACAGCCGTTCGAACCCGGCCTGCTCGGCCATCTCGGCCTGCCGCACCAGCTCGTGCGGGCCGAACTCCTCGCAAGAAAGGAAGTACCCGATCGTGACCATGCCGTAGGTTTCCCGCTGCGGCCTGCGGGCAATCGTAGTGTCGAGGCGTCGGTCGGTCCTCGGTCCGGTCCTGGTGGCCGGCTGATGGGGCGCGGTTCTCGCGCGGTCGGGAAGCCGCGCGGGCTCTGCGGTGAACGTCCAGGACGAGCACGCAGCGTTGTGGAGGTGAGCGATGACCGCCGCGCGAGACATCGCGCACGTGGGCGCGGAGTGCGTTCGCACGGGTCGGGGCGCGGCCCGCGACGTTCCGCCTGCGCGGGCCGGACAGCTGCTCGAGGTCTCGTCCGTCGATTGACGGTTCCGGTGACTGCGCGGCCGGCGGATCCGGCGCCGCCGTTGCGCAGCGCGGCTCCAGGTTCGACGCGCGAGCGTTCGTCGGTGGTGCGACGGGAGACAACTCGGGCGTGGCCGCGCGCGTGATCAGCGCTGCGGTGCGCACGAACAGCGGTGGCGGGCGTTCGAACGACGATGAAACGCAGGAGGTGCTCTCGTGGCGGAACTCGTGACTGATCGGGCGTTGGCCCATCCGCGAAACGCATCCGCACGTGCGGGTGAGAGTGACGGCGGTTCGCCGACCGCGTGGGAACGGGCCGATGACCGGCCCCGGTTCGTCCGGCTCCCGGGTGGTCTCGAAGCCCGGACGGTGGTCGGCGAGGCCCTGAACGCCGAGGTGCACGAGTTCTCGCCCGGTGACCGGGGCTGCGAGTGAGCACCTCCGGTGCCCCGATCAGATCCGTGCGGGCGAGCGCGTACCGGGTGCCGACCGAGGTCGCGGAGGCCGATGGCACCTTGGCCTGGTCGGCCACGACGATCGTGGTGGTGCAGGCCGAGGTCGGCGATGTGCTGGGGCTGGGGTGGACCTACGCCGACGGCGCGTGCGCGGCACTCGTGCACGACGTGCTCGCACCCGTCGTGGAAGGCGGTGACGGGCTGGACGTTCCGGCCGCATGGTTGGCGATGCAGCGCGCGATCCGCAACCTCGGTCGGCCGGGGTTGGTCTCGTGCGCGATGTCGGCGGTGGAGATCGCGCTGTGGGACGCCGCCGCGCGGTTGCTCGGGCTGCCGCTGTGCCGGCTCCTCGGGCGAGTGCGCGAGTCCGTTCCCGTGTACGGCAGCGGCGGGTTCACCAGCTACGACGACCAGCAGTTGGGCGAGCAGCTGCAGCGGTGGGTTTTCGATCAGGAGCTCGCCGCGGTGAAGATCAAGATCGGTGCCGGGTGGGGGAGCCGGGCCGATCGCGACCTCGAACGGGTCGACCTCGCCCGCGAGATGATCGGTTCCCGAGCGGAGCTCTACGTCGACGCCAACGGCGCCTACGGGACGGGGCAGGCGGTCCGGATCGGTCGTCGGCTCGACGAGCGCGAGGTGCTGTGGTTCGAGGAGCCCGTCTCCAGCGATGACCTCAGCGGGCTGCGACGGGTGCGGGAGGCGGTCGGCGCCGATGTCGCCGCCGGGGAGTACGGCTACCACCTGCCCTATTTCGCAGCGATGCTCGAAGCCGAGGCGGTCGACTGCCTGCAGGCCGACGTGACGCGGTGCGGGGGATTCGGGGAGTGGTTGCGGGCCGCTGCCGTCGCGGCGGCCCGCAACCGCGAGATGTCGAGCCATTGCGCGCAGAACCTCGCCGCGCACGTGGCGATGGCCACCGCCAACGTCCGGCACCTGGAGGGGTTCCACGACCACGACCGCATCGAGCGGATGTTCTTCGACGGCACCCTCGACCCCGCGGGTGGTGAGGTGCGGGTCGATATGTCCGGAACGGGGCACGGCATGACCTTCAAGGAGGTCGATGCCGAACGCTTCCGGGTGAGCTGAGCCGGGAGGGGAGGCGGAACTCGGTGACGCGAGTCGTGGTGGTGGCCGGTGCGAGCGGCGGTGTGGGCCGCGCGGTCGCCGACGCCTACGGGAAGCGCGGGGCGAAGGTGGCGCTCGTGGCTCGCGGGAGCGCGGGACTGGAGGCCGCCGCGCGAGATGTGCGCAGCGGTGGTGGAACACCGCTGGTAGTGCCCGCCGATGTCGGCGACCACGGGCAGGTCCAGGCGGCGGCCGCCCGTGCTGAAGCCGAGCTCGGACCGATCGACGTCTGGGTCAACGCCGTGCTGGGGACCGTGCTGGCGCCGTTCGCGGAGATCGGCCCGGAGGAGTACCGGCGTGTCACCGAGGTGACCTACCTCGGCTGCGTGCACGGCACGATGGCCGCGCTGCGCTTCATGCGGCCGCGAGAACGCGGCGTGATCGTGCAGGTCGGTTCGGCCCTGGCCTACCGGGGCGTTCCGCTGCAGACGGCCTACTGCGGAGCCAAGCACGCGATCCAGGGCTTCCACGAATCGCTGCGCTGCGAACTGCTGCACGAGGGCAGCGGCGTCCAGGTCACCATGGTCCAGCTGCCCGCGGTCAACACGCCGCAGTTCTCCTGGGTGCGCTCCCGCTTGCCGCGTCACCCGCAGCCGATGCCGCCGATCTACCAACCGGAGGTCGCCGCCGACGCCGTGCTGCACGCCGCCGATCAGCCGCAGCGCCGCGAGCACTGGGTCGGTGGCAGCACGGTGGCCACGTTGATCGCCAACGCGGTGGCTCCTGGGCTGCTGGACCGCTACCTCGCCCGCACCGGCCACGCCGCGCAGCAGACCGATCGCGTCGCCGACCCCGATCGCGCGGACAACCTGTGGCGGCCGGTGGACGGGGCCGACGGGCGCGACCACGGTGCGCACGGCGTCTTCGACGCACGCGCGCACGAGCGGAGTCACCAGCTCTGGGCGTCGCACCACCACGGCGCGATCGCCGCCGCGCTGGCCGGGGCCGCCGCGGTGGGGGTGGGGTTGCTGCGGCGCCGGCGATGCGCACCGCGGTGCGGGAGCCATCGGTGAGCGGAGCGCACGAGTTCATGCCCCAGCCCCTGGCGGAGCACGCCGTGCTCGCCGACGGCTATCGGGGTGGGGTGTGCGGTCCGCGCGGCGACATCGTGTGGATGTGCGCGCCGCTGTGGCACGACGACGCGGTCTTCTCGACGCTGCTCGGTGGGGCAGGTGCCTACACCGTCGAGCCCGTCGAACCGTTCGTCCGGGGCGGGTACTACGAACCCCGCTCCCTGATCTGGCGGCACGGGTGGGTGACCACGTCGACGATCGTCGAGTGCCGGGAAGCCCTGGCCCGCCCCGCCCGCCGGAACGAAGTCGTGCTGCTCCGCCGGATCGAGGCCGTCGAGAGAGAAGCCCGGTTGCGCGTCGAGCTCGACGTTCGCGCCGGGTACGGGCAGCAGCCCGCTCAAGACCTCGCGCGCTGCGAGGGCGGCCGGTGGACCGGTCGCTGCGGTCGGCTCCGGATGCTCTGGTCGGGGGCGCGGGACGCCTCCGCGGACGACACCGGTGCGCTGCGAGCGGAGGTGACCGGGCCCGCGGGCGAGCACCGCGACTTCGCCCTCCAGCTCACCACCGAGCCGGTCGACCCCGCGCTCGCCTGGCAGCGGACCGCCTCGACGTGGGAGCGCGAAATCCCCCGGTTCGACCACGTCGTCGCACCCGGGGACGCGCAGCACGCCCACGCGGTGCTGCGCGGGATGACTATGCCGGGACGAGGCATGGCCGCGGCCGCGACGATGGCGCTGCCCGAGCGGGCCGAAAGGGGCCGCACGACGACTACCGCTACGCGTGGATACGCGACCAGTGCTACGCCGGGATCTCGGCGGCATCCGCCGGGGATGACTCGCTGCTGGACGACGACGCGGTGAGGTTCATGACCGAACGCGTGCTGGCGGACGGCGAAGGCGCCTTCCCGCTGTGCGGCTTCTTCATGTCCCTCGCCGAACACCACACGGGGAACGAGATCGCCGCACTGCGCTGGTTCGAGCGCAACAGAGCCGCCTGCGGCCCACCCGGGCTGTTCTGCGAGGAGTTCGACGTCGGGCAACGGCAGCTCCGGGGCAACCTCCCGCGAGCGTTTCGTCCACGCCCTCCTGCTCGAGACCGCCGTGCGCCCTGCACCAGACCGGTGAGCGGTGAGCACGAACAGCTCTCGGGAACGTCGGACCTGGGCTCGTGGTGCACGTGCTCAACCAGAACGATCAGCAGGCCGGGTCGGGGCCGTCCTCACCGCTGGCCACCCGGCCGTCGAGCATCCGCCAGGACCTCCGCGAGGTGCACGGCCGTGCGGTCGCTGCCGTGGGCGATCTGCTCGCGGCAGCTGAAACCTCTGCCACCACCGTCGTCCCGGGGTTCGCACGGCGCACGGCCGGGAGCAGCGCGTGCTCGGCGCAGGCCATCGACACGTCGTAGTGCCCGCGCTCGAAGCCGAAGTCCCCGGCCAGTCCGCAACAGCCCGAATCGAGGACATCCGCGTCCACACCCGCCTCGTGCAGCACCCTCTCGTCCGCTGCGAATCCCAGCACCGCGTGCTGGTGGCGGTGCGTCTGCACGATGGCGTCGATCTCTCGTCGCGGCGGACGCCAGTCCTCGCGGGCGTGGTGGGTCAGGGCCTCGGCCAGGGTCAGGAACTGGCCGAGCAGCCGTTCGGCGTCCTCGTCGTGGGGGAGGAGCTCGCGAACGTCCGAGCGGAACACCGCCAGCCAGGAGGGTTCCACACCGACCACAGGGGTGCCCGCCTCGATCCACGGCCGCAGCACGCGGAACGTCCGGCGCAGCATTCGCCGGGCCGACTGGAGCTGGCCGGTCGAGATCAGGGTCAGCCCGCAGCACACCGAGCGATCCGGGACGGCCACCCGGAAACCGGCTCTCTCCAGCACCTCGACCGCGGAGCGCGCGATCCTCGGTTCGAAGTGATTGGTGAACGTGTCCGGCCACAGCACCACGGCATCGTGGTCACCGGGCCGGGGCTCGGGACGCGGCCTCCTGCGCCACTGCTGCTGGAAACTCCTGGGAGCGAACCGCGGCGCCGCCCTCTCGGGGGTGATGCCGGCGATGCGCTTGCTCGCCTCGGCGACTCCGGGAGCGTGCAAGGTCGCGTTGACCAGGCGCGGCGCCAACCTCGCACCCCGCGCCAGGACCGGAAGCCAGCCGAGCGAGTAGTGCGTGATCGGGCGCGGCCGGTTTCGGTAGTGCTGCGCGAGGAACTCGGCCTTGTACATCGCCATGTCCACCCCGGTCGGGCAGTCCGACTTGCAGCCCTTGCAGGCAAGGCACAGGTCCAGCGAGTCCCGGACCTCCTTCGACCGCCAGCCGCCGCGATCGGGGTGTCCGCGTGGCCCTGCATCATCTCGAACAGCAGCCGGGCCCGGCCGCGCGTCGAGTGCTCCTCCTCACCGGTCGCCCGGTACGACGGGCACATCACGCCTCCCGTCGTGCTGCGGCAGTTGCCGATGCCCACGCACCGCATGACCCCTGGTGAAAGCTCCCGCCGTCATCGGGAAAGCCCAAGTGCGTACTCGGATGTTCCGGACGGTAGCCCGACCCCAGCCGCAGGTTCGCGTCCGCGCGGTAGGGCGCGACGACCTTGCCCGGGTTCATCCGGTTGTCCGGGTCGAAGATGTTCTTGACCTCGCCGAAGGCCTGCACGATCTCCTCGCCGAACATGTGCACCAGCAGCTCGCCGCGCCCCTGACCGTCACCGTGCTCGCCGGACAACGACCCGCCGTAGGAGGTGACGAGCTCGGCGGAGCGGTGCAGGAACCGGTGGAACGTCGCCACACCGGGGCCGCTCTTGAGCCGGAACGGGATGCGGACGTGCACGCACCCGTGCCCGAAGTGCCCGTACAGCGCGGGGCGCTCGTAGCCGAACTCGGCGAACAGCGCCAGCAGGTCCCGCAGGTAGTCGCCCAACCGCTCCGGCGGAACGGCGGAGTCCTCCCAGCCCGACCAGCACTCCGGCATGTCCGGCGGATTGGCCGTCGCCCCCAACCCCGCCTCGCGCGCCTTGAGCAGCCGGTGCTCGCGCTCCGGATCGTCCGACACGGCCACGTCCGGGTCCTGCGAGGACTTGCCCAGGCCGTTCAGCAGCCGGTGCACCTGCTCGTCGGCCTCCGCGACGGTGTCCCCGCCGAACTGCACGAACAGCCAGCTGGCGCCGTCCGGTAGCAGCGCCACCGAGTCCAGGTACAAGCGCTCCTCGCGCAGGAAGTGCACGAGCTCGCCGCCGAGGGCCTCCAACTGCAGCGGTGCGCAGTGCTTCAACAGCCGGTGGACGTCGTCGGCCGCGGCCGCGACGTCGTCGTAGCCGAGCACGACCAGCGCCTTGCGCGCCACGGTCGGGACGAGATCGAGTTCGGCGTGCAGCACGCTGACCAGCGTTCCCTCGCTGCCCACGAGCAGCTCGGCGAGGTTGATGCCTCCCTCGTCCTCTCCGGTGCGACGCAGCAGCGCGTCGAGGTTGTACCCCGACACGCGGCGCGGGATGTCGGGGAAGCGCTGCTGGATCCGCTCTCGGTATCGGTCTCGGACCTCGCGCAGTCGCCGGTAGATCTCGCCCTCGCGGCCGCCCTGGGCGATCACGTCGCGCAGCTGCTCCTCGGTCACCGGGCCCACCCAGCAGCGCAACCCGTCGTAGGTGAGGATCTCCAGACCGCGCACGTTGTCCGCGGTCTTGCCGTAGCGCTGGGCACTGGCGCCGCACGAGTTGTTGCCGATCATCCCGCCGAGCGCGCAGTGGCTGTGCGTCGAGGGGTGCGGACCGAACATCAGGTCGTGCTCGGCGAGCCTGCCGTTGAGCGCGTCGAGCACGATCCCCGGCTCGACCACGCACGTCCTCCGCCGGGGGTCGACGGAAACGAGCTCGTGGCAGTACTTGGTCCAGTCGATGATCACGGCGGTGTTCGTGGCCTGCCCGGCCAGGCTCGTGCCCCCGCCCCTCGACAGCAGTGGTGCCCCGTGCTCGTGGCAGACCCGCACCGCTTCCGCTCCGGCGTCGACGGTGTGCGGTGCGACGACGCCGATGGGGACTTGGCGGTAGTTCGACGCGTCGGTGGCGTAGGCACCGCGAGTGCCCGCGTCGAAGCGCACCTCTCCGTCCACGGTCACGAGCAGGTCGCGCTGCAACGCCTCGACGTCCACCCCGGCCGCGCCGGGCGGGCCCGCCGTCGTCATGTCACCTCCCGCGCTCGAGCGCCCGCGACACCGCCGCACCGCACTGGGCAGGGGCGGCGTCAGCCTCCTTCGGCGCCAGTGCGTGCCCGAGCTCCAGGAGCCAGCCGCCCCGCACCATCCCGCAGGTCGCGCCGTCGACGATCACCGGCAACCGAGCCGATAGCGGTGCGCAGCACTCGGGACCGGCCGGAATTGGGCACGGCGGTTCGCTCGCCAGGCCGTGGCGATGTCGAATTGGCCGACCACGACAGCGGCCCTGGGCTCTGTCGTCCCGCAGTGCGCGGGGAGACTTCGGAGCCGCTGCTCTCCGCGCCGCTTCCTGGAGCTGCGCTCACCTCTTGCTCCGACCCGGGAGGAACTCCTGAGCCTTGGCCTTGGTGCCCGCCTTGACCACGGACCAGGCGTCGGGGTCGCCCTTGAGCAGGGCGCTGGCAGTGCTCTCCATCTGCTCCCAGTTCGCCTCGGGCGGGATCGGCGGCACCGCCGGGTCGGTGACGAACTCCACCAGGCACGGACGATCGGCCTCCAGCGCCTGCCGCCACGCACCGGTGATGTCGCTGGGATCATCCACCTTGATCCCCCGCAACCCGAGGCTCTCGGCGTAGCCGGCGTAGGGGAAGGTCGGCAGCTGTTGCGAAGGCAGGAACTGCGGTGCGCCGCCCATCGCGCGCATCTCCCAGGTGACCTGGTTGAGGTCGCCGTTGTTGAGCACCCCGACCACCACGCGCGGGTCGTCCCACTCCGACCAGTAGTGCGCCATCGTGATCAGCTCGTTGATGCCGTTCATCTGCATCGCCCCGTCGCCGACCAGGGCGAACACCGGCCGATCCGGATGCGCGAACTTCGCACCCGTGGCGTAGGGCATCCCCGGCCCCATCGTGGCCAGAGTGCCCGACAGCGACCCGCGCATCTTCCCGCGGATCCGCAGGTGCCTGCCGTACCAGTTCGCCGCCGAACCCGCGTCGGTGGTCAGGATCGCGTTGTCCGGCAGCATCGGCGACAGCTCGTGGAACACCCGCTCCGGGTTGATCGGATCGGCCTCGACACCGGCGCGACGCTCCATCACGTCCCACCAACCGCGCACGGTCTCCTCGACCTTCTCCCGCCAGCGGCGGTCCTCCTTGCGACGCAGCAGCGGTAAGAGCTGCTGCAGGGTCGCCCTCGCGTCGCCCAGCAAGTTCACCTCGAACGGGTAGCGCATCCCGATCAGCGTCGGGTCGATGTCGATCTGCACCGCACGAGCCTGGTCGAATCCCGGCAGGAACTGGCTGTACGGGAAGCTCGCACCCACCATCAACAGCGTGTCGCAGTCGCGCATGAGCTCCCACGACGGCCGCGTGCCCATCAGCCCGGACACGCCGGTCACGTACGGCAGGTCGTCGGACAGCACGTCCTTGCCCAGCAACGCCTTAGCCACCCCGGCCCCGAGCACGTCGGCGACCTCGGTGACCTCCTCGGCCGCGTCGCGGGCGCCCTGGCCGACCATCATCGCCACCCGCTCCCCGGAGTTGAGGATCTCCGCGGCGTGCTCCAGGGCGTCCCGATCCGGCGTGACCGTCGACCCCGAGATCCCCAGGCTGGAGGGCACCATCTTGAACGCGTGCGTCGGTGGCGCGTACTCGGTCTCCTGCACGTCGCCGGGGATGATCAGAGCGGTGATCGTGCGTTTGGCCATCGCGGTGCGCATCGCCCGATCGAGCGCGTTCGGCAGCTGCTGGGGTGTCGAGACGAACTGGACGTACTCGCTGGCCACGTCCTTGTACAGCGAGTTCAGGTCGATCTCCTGCTGGTAAGCCCCACCCAGCGAAGTGCTGCCCTGCTGGCCGACGATGGCGACCACCGGAACGTGGTCCAACTTGGCGTCGTAGAGCCCGTTGAGCAGGTGCACCGCTCCGGGACCGCCGGTGGCGATGCACACTCCGACCCGGCCCGAGAACTTCGCGTAGCCGACGGCCTCGAACGCGGCCAGCTCCTCGTGCCGGGCTTGGATGAACCGGGGCTCGTTACCCGCTCGCTGCCAGGCGGCGAGGATCCCGTTGATGCCGTCGCCCGCGTAGGAGAACACCTCGTCCACACCCCACTCGCGCAAACGCCGCAGCACGAAATCCGACACCAACTCGGCCATGACGACACTCCAGTCCGTTCCGTCGTGCGCTTGTACGTCCCTGGCGAGCACGCGACCCGCGGCCGCTCCTGCCGACCGCCGTACCCAACGCCGCCGCGCGGCTAAACGCGACCCGCGGCGCGCACCCCGGGCATCTCCACGCCCGATCCAGCGCGAGCGCCACCACGTCGTCGTGATCGAGGCCCGACGGGAACCGACTCGTGTCGCAACCCCGACGGCACGGCCATCGCGATGAACAACGCACCGCCGACCGCAGCGCGGAGCCAGGGCACGGTCCCAAGCGCGGTCCGCTCATTTCGCGGCACTCAGCAGGACTGGAAGGGGCGCCGGTACGACAAGGGGCCACGCCACCGGAGGAGCGCACCGAACGGCCGCCTAGGCATCGAAGTCGGAACCAGCTCCGGCGACCTGGTAGACGCCACCCGTGCCCAACCTTGCCGAGAAGGGCACGGATCTCCTGCTCGCGATGGGCTCCTACCGCTGGCACCAAGGCATGGAGGTCGTCTCGCGGATGAGGTTGGGGGAGCAGGTGCGCCACATGGGGGTGGACGAGGCTCGCGTCTGCGCAGCGACCGAGGTCGTCGGTTCCGATCCCGCCGTGCGCCGGGGCCGCTGGGCGCGCATCGGCTCGCGCACGGCCGCGGCCGCCGTTGCCACGAGCACGACGGTTGGTCTCAGCGGCCAGAGCTGGGCGGTGCGAGCACGCCGCTGCGCTTGAGCGTGCAGAGCACCATCGACGTTTCCACGTGCTGGACCCGCTTCGCCCACGGAGCGCGGCTGACGAAGTCGTCGAGCGCTTTCGGCGTCGGCAGCGTCGCGTTGATCAGGAACTGCCAGTCGCCGCAGAGCCGGCTGGCGTAGCGCACGTAGGGCGACTCCCGCAGACCCTCGGCGGCGTCATCGACGTCTGCCGGTGAGGTCCGCACCCACAGCATCGCCTCGATCGGCAACCCGACCTGCGCCGGCTCGACCACCGCGCGGATGAGCACGCGGCCGTCGCGGCGCAGGCGGTCGAGGTGGCGGCGAACCGTGGCCTCGGACAACCCCGTCAGCCGAGCCAGTTCCTCGTAGGTGCGGCGCGCGTCCTCGGCGAGCGCGGCCACCAGGAGCTTGTCCTGCTTGGGCAGGTCCTCGGTGTCGCCGAAGTGGCGCTGCCGGGGCAGCGGAGCCGACTCCTCCAGAGCAGCGCGCTCGTCGTCGGTGATCAAGCCGGGATGCCACTCGTGGGCGGTCCGGATGTAGCGCAGGACCGGTTGGGTGAAGCTCTCCACCATCCCAGGTGTCGCGGGCAGTTCGTCCATCACCAGCGAGGCCAGGTGTTCGCTCGGGCAGCTGATCTCGGCGATGCAGTCGGTCGATCCGGTGAGCACGTGGGTGAACATGGCGTCGTCGCGGCGGGCGAGAGCGCCTCCGGCGAGCCTGGCCTGGCCCGGCGCGCAGCGCAGACCGACGATCACTCCCTCGGCGCGCAGCGTCAGCCCGGTGATCCGCACCAGGCCGGACCTGATCAGCTGCGTGCCGCGCCGGGTCACGGTGCGCTCCTGCTCGCCCAGCACATGCGCGATGCGGTGCCAGGACGCGCGGCCGTCCACCTGCAGAGCCCCGACGATGCGGCGATCGAGCTCGTCGAACCGCACCGCCACCTGCCGAGCCAATTCTGCTCCCATTCGCCAACCGTATGACTGATTCCGTCACATCTCCACAGGCCGTTGCCGACATCTGTCGTGGTGTCGCAGCATCCTTTCCCGTCCTGTCCGCACCACGAGGGGATGCGAATGAGCAGCGGCATCACCATCTCCGGGAGTCAGCGACCTGAAGCACCGCGCAGATGGCGCACCCGGCTGCGCTACCTCGGCCCCGGGATCGTGCTGGCCGCCGCCGGCATCGGTGCCGGGGACATGGTCACGAGCCTGTCCGGCGCGGCCGAGCACGGGATGGGGCTGTTGTGGGTCGTCGTCGTGGGTGTCGTGGTGAAGTTCGCGATCACCGAGGCCGTTGGACGTCTGCACCTGGCGACCGGGCGCACGCCAATGGCCAGCATCCGCTCCGCGGGCCGCTGGCTGCCGTGGGTGTTCCTCGTCTTCCTCGCGGTCATCGGCCTCGTGTACGGCGCCGCGCTCAGCTCCGTGGCGGCGCTGGCCGCCAAGGCGCTGATTCCCGGGCTGCCGGTCACCCCGCTGGCGATCGGGCTCGCGCTGGCCTCCGGTGCGCTCGTGCTGGTCGGGCGCTACGGCGCCTTCGAACGGGTCATGATGGGGTTCACGCTGCTGATGTTCGTGGGCGTGATCGCCGCGGCCGTCGCCATGCTCGGGGCGATGGACAACCCCGGCGACGTGCTCGCGACGCTGCGTCCCTCGATGCCCGCCGGCTCGATCATGACCGTGCTCGCGCTGATCGGTGGTGTCGGCGGATCCGCGGGAATCGCCGCGTACGGGTACTGGGTGCGGGAGAAGGGCTGGCGGGAGTCGGGATGGCTGCCCGTGATGCGTGCGGATTCCGCGATCAGCTACCTGATGATCGTCGTGTTCGTGGCCGGGTTGAGCGTGCTGGGCACCGGGCTGCTCTACGGAACCGGGCAGAGCATCGCGGGCACGGAAGGGCTCGCGGCGCTCGCCGATCCCCTCGGGGCCATGCTGGGCACCGTGCCTCGGCTGATGTTCCTGGTCAGCTTCTTCTTCGTCGTGGTCAGCTCGATCGTCGGCGGTTTCAACGGTCTGGGGTTCCTGATGGCCGACTGCGTTCGCGTGATCAGGGGCATTCCCGAAGCCGAGGCGGACCGGCACATGGCGATCACGTCGACCCCCTTTCGCGTCGTCATCGGGTACTTCATGGCGGCCTCCGCGGTGATCGTGTTCACCGGCAAGCCCGTGGGGCTGGTTCTGCTGTACGCCCTGTTCGGGTCGCTGATCCTGCCCATCTTGTCGGGCGCGCTGCTGTACCTGCTCAACAAGCGTTCGATCGACAGCGCCTACCGGAATTCGCTCGCCTCGAACATCGGCCTTTCCAGCGCCCTCGTGCTGTTCGCCGTCCTGGGCGTGGCGCAGATCGCCGAGATGTTCTGAGGACTGGTTCCAGAACGGTGCTGCTCGGATCGCCGTCGAGCAGCCCGCCACGGCGCTGGAGCACCGGATGTCGCCTGCTGCGGCTGCGACCGGCTGCGCTCGTTTCCGAGATGACCTGCGAGGAAGGAAACCGCGTGCACTTCGACAACGCCCTCGATCTCACCGGCGCGATCCGGCGCAAGGAGGTCTCCTGCCGCGAGGTGCTGGCAGCCCACCTGGAGCGGATCGAGCGCCTGAACCCGACCATCAACGCCATCGTCACGCTCACCGCCGAGCGGGCGCTCGAGCAGGCCGCCGCGGCCGACGATCGGCTCGCCAACGGCGGGGAGGTCGGTCCCCTGCACGGCTTGCCGATCGCGCACAAGGATCTCGCCTCGACGGCCGGAATCCGGACCACCTACGGCTCGCCGATCTTCGCCGACAACGTGCCCGACCGCGACGACCTGATCATCGACAGGCTTCGCGCTGCTGGTGCGATCACGGTGGGCAAGACGAACGTCCCCGAGCTCGGACTCGGCTCGCACACCTTCAACCCGGTCTTCGGCGCGACCCGGAACCCGTTCGACACCGCGAGGAGCGCGGGTGGAAGCAGCGGTGGCGCCGCGGCGGCGCTGGCGACCGGGATGGTTCCCGTCGCCGACGGCAGCGACACCGGTGGCTCGTTGCGGAACCCGGCCTCGTTCTGCAACGTCGTCGGCCTCCGGCCGTCTCCCGGGCGGGTGCCGTCCTGGCCCGACGCGGCGCCGTGGGGTCAGCTGTCGGTCAAGGGCCCGATGGCGAGAACTGTCGCGGATGTGGCGCTGCTGCTGTCCGTGGTCGCCGGCCCGGACGTGCGGAACCCCATCGCGCTGGAAACCCCGGGCGCGTCGTTCCGGCCGCCGCTCGACGGCGATCTGCGCGGCCTGCGCATCGCCTGGACGCCCGACTTCGCCGGCAGCGTTCCCGTCGATCGCGAGGTCGTCGAGGCGCTCGCGCCGACTCTGAAGGTCTTCGCAGACCTCGGTGCCACGGTCGATCAAGCGTGCCCGGACCTGTCCGGAGCCGACGAGGTGTTCCGGGTGCAGCGCGCTTGGCAGATGGAGCTGACGTACGGAGCGCTGCTGGATGAACATCGCGGGTCGCTGAAGGCCGACGCGGTCTGGAACATCGAAGAGGGTCGCAAGCTCACCGGCCCCGACATCGGTCGTGCCACGAAGCTGCACGCGGCGCTCTACCAGCGCGTCCGGCAGTTCTTCGAGAGGTTCGACGTGCTTCTCGCGCCGGTCAGCCAAGTCGTTCCGTTCGACGTGGAGCTCGATTATCCGAGCGAGGTCGCCGGGGTACCGATGCGGACGTACTTGGACTGGATGGCAGCTTGCTACCTGGTCTCGGCGACCGGGTGCCCCGCGCTGTCCGTTCCCGCCGCGTTCACCCCGGACGGCCTGCCCGTCGGACTGCAGGTCGTCGGTCCGCACCGGCAGGACCGGCAGGTCCTGTCCGTGGCGCACGCGTTCGAGCAGGCCACCGGTGTTGGACAGCGGCGTCCGACGTTCTAGTCAACCCTGTTGGGGCCGGATTCGCCCATGTTCCCGCCCAAAGCCGCACACCCGACGTGGAGGAGATCGCTGTGCCCCTGAACGACTTCGACCGCTACCCCTTGCTGTTCGGCCCGTCGCCGGTGCACCGCTTGGAGCGGCTGACCGCTCGACTGGGAGGACCGGAGATCTGGGCCAAGCGCGAGGACTGCAACTCCGGTATCGCCTTCGGCGGCAACAAGACCCGCAAGCTCGAATACCTGGTGGCCGATGCGCTCGCCCAGGGCTGCGACACGCTCGTGTCCATCGGCGGCGTCCAGTCCAACCACACCCGGCAGGTCGCGGCCACCGCGGCACGTGTCGGCCTCAAGTGCGTGCTGGTGCAGGAAAGCTGGGTGGACTGGCCCGACGCCGTCTACGACAAGGTCGGCAACATCCTGCTCTCCCGCCTCAGCGGGGCGGATGTCCGGCTGGTCGAGTCGGGATTCGGCATCGGTTTCAAGGAGAGCTGGCGCCAGGCCATCGCCGAGATCGAGGAGTCCGGCGGGAAGCCCTACGCGATCCCCGCCGGTGCCTCCGACCACCACCTCGGTGGGCTGGGATTCGCGAACTGGGCGTTCGAGGTCGCCGAGCAGGAACGGCAACTGGGAACCTTCTTCGACACGATCGTCGTCTGCTCGGTCACCGGCAGCACCCAGGCAGGCATGGTCGCCGGGTTCGCCGCGGTGCACGAGCGCGATGGGGGAGCGCGTCGGATCATCGGAATCGACGCCTCGGCCAAACCCGAGGAGACGCGCGACCAGATCGCGCGGATCGCGCGGAACACGGTCGACCTGATCGGACTTCGCCACGACCTCACCGAGGATGAAATCGTTCTCGATGACCGGTACCACGCCGGCACCTACGGAATCCCCGATCAGACCACCCTGGACGCCATGCGGCTGGCGGCCCGGACGGAAGGGATGATCACGGACCCGGTGTACGAGGGGAAATCGATGGCCGGCCTCATCGATCTCGTCGCCCGCGGCGAGATCGGCGAGGACTCCAAGGTGCTCTACGCCCACCTCGGCGGCCAGCCGGCCCTCAACGGCTACAGCTCGCTGTTCCGCTGAGAGCCGACTCCCACGGATCGGAACGAAGCGCGAGAGCGATGTCGCTGCGCGGGCGTGCGCGTCCGCGCTTGCGAAGCGATCGGGCCCGGTCTCGTTTGGTGCTCACCTGGTCAGCCACGTGGTGAAACGCTTGAAACCGAGCGGTTCCAAGCCGGGGGTGCTGTCGATGAGCCGCGGGACGTCGTCCTCCTCCTGCAGCATGCCCTCGACGATCCGGGCGTGAGCGTCCTCGTCGACGAACTCCGCGTAGTTGACCACGTGGGTGCCATCGGTGCTGATGTGGAAGTGGTTCGAGATCATCCCGGCGGGTGGCATCACGTCGGTCCGCCGGGCGAAACCCGGTTCCTCGTCGAGCAGCGTGTCCACGAAGCGCGCTGCGGTTTCCCGGCTGTCCGAGCGGAACCGGACGGCCACGATGCAGCCGGGTCGGCCTCGTCGGTCGAGCACGAGGCTTCGGTGGAGCCGGTGCTCGAACGTTCCGCGGTGCTCGATGTGCGGGACGGCTTCGTCGATCCGGCGGCGCCGCGCCGGTTGGCCGGTCCGCAGGTCTTCCTGGTACGCCGCCTCGTCCGTCCACTGCGCGTAGTGCAGCACGGTGCGCTCGTCCGTGCTCAGCAGGAGGTTCTGGGACAGCAGCCCGCGCGGCCGTTCCTCGTCCGTCCATGCCGCCACCGCGGCCTGGGCGGACGCGCGCTGGCCTTCCGGTGAACCGGTCGACCACTCGCCGATGACCGCGAGTTCGGCATCCGGGCGGGTGATGTCGGGCGAGGTGTGCATTTCGGCGTCTCCGCTCGATCGTCGGTTCATTCGAAATCAGCGGCGTGGTCGGCGACCCACTCCCGGAAGGTGCGCGCCGGTCGTCCGGTGAGGTCCGCAACGGTCGAGGTGATCGGGCCCGGGTGCTCGATCAGCTGGGCGTAGCCGTTCAGCGCGGCCTCGGCGATCTCAGGCGGCGATCCGGGGAACATCTTGGCGCCGGCTTCGGCCGGCGGGATCTCCACCCAGCGCAGCTGCCGTCCCAGCACCTCGCCGATCGTTCGCACCTGCGCCGCCTGGGTGAGTCGCTCGGGCCCGGTGAGCACGTGCGTCGTGCTCCCATGTCCGGTGCTGGTCAGCACGTGCGCGGCGACGGCGGCGACGTCGCGTTCGTGGATCGGCGTCATCGGCGCCTCGCCGTGCGCCCCGCGCACGGCGTCGGCGGTGCGGATCTCGGGAGCCCAGGAAAGCGCGTTGCTCGCGAACCCGTACGGGCGCAGGAACGTCCACTCGAGCGCGGACTCCTGGATCCGGTGCTCGATCGCGGCGTGGAACGCGGCGATCGGCCCGTTCTGCTCGAGCGCGTCGTCGCGCACCGCTGCGGAGGACACGAAGACGATCCGGCTGGCGTGCTGCTCGATCGCCTCGATGACCGCGGCGTTTTCCGGCACCGTGGCGAACGGCCAGATCAGCAGCACCGCGTCCACGGATTCGAGGGCGGCGCGCAAGCTCGACAGGTCGATCAGGTCGCCGCGCACCACCTCGACCTCGTCGGGCAGCGAGACCGGCTTCCGGGTCATCGCGCGGACTACAGCGCCGGATGCGCGCAGCAGGTCGACGGCGTGCCCGCCGACGTTGCCGGTCGCGCCGATCACCAGGATCTTGTTGCGGTGCATGGGAGCTTCGCTTCCTCGCGGATTCGGGGCGGCTCGCTGCCGCAGCGAGAAATCTACAATACCCGTTGTAGTTAGTGCAACAGTCGTTGTACTTCGTCGTTCGTCGGAAGCACGTGAGGCGGACGGGAGCCCCTCGGCGGTCACCTCGGCGAACTCAGCAGGGGAACCTTCCTGCCAGTTCTCCGACGGCACGAGGCCGGGGCGTGCGTTCTGCGGTCACCGACTCGGGCCACGACCGCGTGCTGCTGCAGGCCCGCTCGGCGCTCCTGCCGCTCCTCGGCGATCCCGTCGGATCACGGCCCAGCGAGTCAGGAAGATGGCGGTCCGGCGGTTGGGGAACACCGCCGCTCGCTCCTTGGGGTGCCGTCGGACCTGTCGCTTCGCCCGCGGCGCACGTCCGTGGTGCCATGGGGGCGGGAGCGGAGAGGAGAGCGATCATGTCCGCAGAAAGGCGAACGAGTGCCGCCGCCTCGGTGTCGGTCCGCCCGTTGGCCGAGCCGGACCTGGATCGGGCCGACGAGATCTTCAGGCTCGCCTTCGGCACCTTCCTCGGTGCCCCTGAGCCGGAGACGTTCTTCGGGACCGCCGACCTTGTCCGCACCCGCTGGGCGGCAGATCCACGCGCTGCCTTCGCAGCGACCGTCGAGGGCGAGGTCGTCGGGTCGACCTTCGCCACCAACTGGGGCAGCGTCGGGTTCTTCGGCCCGCTGACCGTACGTCCGGATCTGTGGGACCAGGGCATCGGCAGACGCCTCATGGAACCGGTCATGGACTGCTTCGACACCTGGCAGAACCGCCACCTCGGCCTGTTCACGTTCTCGCACAGTCCCAAGCACCTCGAGCTCTACCGCCGGTACGGTTTCTGGCCCCGATTCCTCACAGCCATCATGAAGAAGCAGGTCGCCGTCAACGCCGCAGCGCCCGGCCGGGTGCTGTACGGCGAGCTGACCGCCGCTGAGCGGCCCGACGCGCTGAGCCGCAGTCGCGCACTGACGGGGGCCGTGTACGAGGGCCTGAGCTTGGAGCGCGAGATCATGGCCACGCAGGCCCAGGGGCTCGGGGACACCATCCTCCTCGAGGGTGCCGACTCGGACCTCGACGGTCTGGCCGTCTGCCACTGCGGAGCGGGATCCGAGGCCGGTGAGGACGTGTGCTTCGTCAAATTCGGCGCCGTACGCCCTGGCCCGGACGCCGCGGAACGGTTCGAACGACTGCTGAGCGCGTGCGAGCAGCTGGCCACCGAGAAGGGGCTCGGGCAACTGGACGCCGGCATGAACCTGGCCCGCCAGGACGCCTACCAGCGCATGGTCGACCGCGGTTTCCGCACCTGGCTGCAAGGCGTGGCCATGCACAAGCCCAACGAACCTGGATACAGCCACCCAGACGCCTACGTGATCGACGACTGGCGCTGAGCCCCCACCACACTCGACTTCGGGGAAAGGCCCAACGTCATCGGGAGCGAACTGACACCAGGACTCCACACTGTACTTGTCGTTGACCGCCCGTCACCGTTCCTGCTGGCCACCTCGGCACACCGCAGGGATCACGAGACGTCAGCCCCTGAAGGTCAGCGGACGACCCGGGCAGGCGGCTGTGTGCGTAGTCGAGTCGCCTCGCGCGGGTCTTTCCGAAACCACCCGGACGCCGCCAGGTCTGCTGCGGACAAAGGGGGCACAGTGCGACGAGAACGGTATGCGACCTGCGGAAACGCGCTGGAGTGATTTGCCGGTAATCCCGGCATAGGGCGTTGAGCACCGTCGGTGCAGACGCGCACTCCTGCGGCCGCGCCACCCCGGGTGCTGCGCAGTCCGAGGTCGGGTTCCCGTCCTCGTGGCCGTTGACGCAGCGCAGGGCATCGAACACGATGAACTGCCCGAAACGCTCAGGCACCCGAATTCGGACTGCTCACCTGCTCATGGGGTGATGAGATGAGTGTCCCGTCGCTGGCGCAGCTCGCGGAGCATCGCGGCCGCGCCATCTTGAACGATACTGGCGATGCGGGGGAGACGGTCGAGGCCTGCACCGGCACGCTGCGCCCTCATTCCCTCACCGTGAAGGCCGGGGGATCGCGTCTCGCCACCAGGTTGGTGCACGTCCGGCTGCAGGACACCTCGGTCAACCGGCTCCGCTACGGTACCGATGTCACGGTCAGTTCCGGCAACGGCGCACTCGACGACTACCTGCTCACGCTGCCGCTGTCAGGCCACGGCACGTTCCGCTACGGCAACGACATCGCCACCGCTTCGCCCGACCGCGGCGTCATCATCGGCCCCCACCGGGAGTTCGCGTTCGACTTCGACCCGACCTGGGACCAACTGGTCATACGGCTCGACCGCCATCGAGTCGAGTCGGCCGCGTCGGCGTTGACCGGCGAAGTCGGCCTCGTCGACTTCGACATCGCGCTCGCGCCGGGCGTGGCGACGCTCGACGGCCTGCTGGAATCGGCCATGAGCCTGGTCGGCACCGAGATCGCCGACCACCGTCCGCAACTGGTGTGGCAGTTCGAGCAGCTGATTCTCGAAACGCTGCTCATGACCCAGCCGAACAACCGGGCATCCTCGATCGACACCGGGCGGTGCCAGCCGAACTCGCCGCGCGTGCGCCGGGCAATGGAGTTCATGCTGGACCGGCTGGGCGAACCGGTGACCGTCACGGCCATCGCCGAGGCATGCGACACGAGCGTCCGAACCCTGCAGCAGGCGTTCCGACGCGAGGTCGGTTCCTCCCCGCTGCAATGGCTCCGAGAGCAACGTCTGGAACGCGCGCATGCGCTGCTGACCGCAGGACCACCCGGCTTGACGGTCACCGACGTGGCCTACCGATGCGGCTTCTTCCACCTCGGCGAGTTCGGCAGCGCTTTTCGTCGCCGCTACGGCACCACGCCCAGGAAACTCCTGACGACACGACGCTGACCTGCGGTCTCGATCCGGTTCCCGACCTGCGGTGCGGGCGCCTGCGCGATTCCGAGCACGACTCGGCGCCCATCCGATATTCGTGTGCCTCGCATCACGTCAGGGTGGAGTCATGCAGATCGCACTCCTCCAACTCGCCAGCCCGGACGAGGAGTCCGTCGAGGACCGGATCGCCCGCGTGACCGGCCTGCTCGACGTCGAGCACGATCTCCACGACACGGACTTGCTCGTACTTCCGGAGATGTGGACCGCCGGGTACTTCTCGTTCGAGGAGTACGCCTCCCGCGCCGAGCCCCTCGAAGGACCCACGCTGGCGACCGCCCGGGCGTGGGCGCGTGACTTCGACCTGTTCGTGCACCTCGGAAGCTTCGTGGAGGCCGGAGCCGACGGACGGTTGCACAACACCTCCGCCGTCGTCGCACCGGACGGGGCCGTCGTCGCGACCTATCGCAAGGTGCACCTGTTCGGCTACGGGTCGCGGGAGTCGGAGCTGCTCACCGCCGGCGATCAGCTCGGCGTGGGCCACGTCGCCGAGTCCACCACGGGCATCATCACGTGCTACGACCTGCGATTCCCCGAGCTGTTCCGCGGTCTCGTGGACGAAGGGGCCGAACAGCTGATCGTGTGCGCGGCTTGGCCGGCGGCCAGGCTGGAGCACTGGCGGTTGTTCACCTCAGTCCGCGCCGTCGAACAGCAGGCCACCTTGATCGCATGCAACGCCGTCGGCGAACAGAACGGCGTCGCGCTCGGTGGTCACAGCCGAGTGGTGGCGCCGACCGGCGAAGTTCTCGTCGAAGCAGGTGCGCAGGAAGGCTTCACCTACGCCGATGTCGATTCCGCCCTTCCGCGGAAGACGCGCGCCGAATTCTCCGCGCTCGCCGACCGGCGCTGGCCGGTCCCCGCTTCGTAGCGCCACACCAGCCGGTTCCCGGCAGGGAACCGCTTCCTCTTCTCGCACCTCAACGCGCACCCCAAACGCTCAAAGGAGAGTCATGGCCCGTGCAGGAACCACGATCCGGCTTCGCACCGCTGATGGCCAGCCGGTCCACGTGGCACCCAGCCGGCTCGTCGTCGCCGGATACACCGGACGAGATCAGGACGCGGTCCGACACCACATCGAGGAACTGGCAGCCATCGGCGTCCCCGAGCCGGACAGCATCCCGGCCTTCTACGAGCTGGACACCGACCTGCTGACCGTGGGCGAGGACGTCGAGGTCACCGGGGAGCAGACCTCGGGCGAAGTCGAGCCCGTCCTCATCCGCAGCGACGGGCGCTACTACCTGACGGTCGGCAGCGACCACACCGACCGGGCCCTGGAGCGCCACGACATCAAGGCTTCCAAGGGCGCGTGCCCGAAACCGCTGGCCGACACCGTCATCGACCTGGGTGCGCAGCCCGCGTCTCTTCCCTGGGACGAGATCACGGCCACCTGCTGGCTGGACGACGAGCTCTACCAGAACGGCACCCTCGCCCAGCTGCTGCCCATCACCCAGGTCCTCGCCACATGGGAATCGCAGGGCGCCAGCGGCGTTCCGCTGGTCCTCTTCGGAGGGACGATGCCGCTCCTCGACGGCGGCTTCCGGTTCGGCCGGAAATGGCGAATGCGCCTAGAGATCCCCGGACGGCCTGCCGCCGAATTCACCTACACCACTTCTGTGAGGAAGAGCTGATGCGCACCAGCACGGACTACCTGGGTTCGCTCGATGACGGTCGCCGCGTCGTCGTCGACGGCGAGCCGGTCAAGAACGTCGTCGAGCACCCGGCCTTCGCACCGATCGCCCGCACGATCGGACGCCTCTTCGATCTGGCGGCCGATCCCGCCAACAACATGCAGGCCGAGGACCCGGCCACCGGACGGGCCGTCAATCGCCTCTTCCTCCCACCGCGTGGCGCAGGGGAGTTGGCGGCCTACCGGGAGGCAGCTCAGGTCTGGGCCACCGAGACCCACGGTTTCGTGGGACGGTCTCCCGACCACGTCGGTGCCTTCCTGGCCGCTTTCTCCAGCCACCCGGAGGCGTTCGCCGACGACCGGGGGCCCGGCAAGAACCTGGCCGACAACGTCCGCGCCTTCCATCGCCGGGTGGTCGACAACGACCTCTACGTCTCCTACGCGATCATCCCCCCGCAGGTCTCCCGCGCCACCACGGCCCATGCCTGGGAAGGGGACTTCATCCAGGTCGGCGTGAAGGAAGAACGGCCCGACGGCATCGTGGTGCAGGGAGCGCAGATGCTCGCCACAGGAGGTGCCGTGGCAGACGAGATCCTGGTCTCCTGCATCAAGCCCCTCCAGGTCGAGGACGAGGACTTCGCGGTCACCTTCACCGTTCCGGTCGGCACCGAGGGCCTGACGCTGTACTGCCGGCGCCCCTATGCCCCCGGGGCCAGCAGCGAGTACGACTACCCGCTCACCTCCCGCTACGACGAAACCGACGCGCTCCTGGTGTTCGACGAGGTCTTCATCCCCTGGGAGGACGTCTTCGTCTACAAGGACGTGCCCGGCCTCCGCCAGCAGTTCTTCGGCACCGGAGCCCACGTTCTCGGGAACTGGCAGGCCCAGATCCGGTTCGCCACCAAGCTTCGCTTCATGGCCGGGCTGGCCCACAAGGTCGCCGAGGTCAACGGCGTCGACAAGTTCCCCGGAGTGGTGGAGAAGCTGGGCGAGCTGGCCAGCCTGGCGTCCATCGTGGAGTCGGGTGTGCTCGCTGCGGAGCACACCGCCGCCAGCGACGACCAGGGACTGTTCCGTCCGGGCGCCCGCGCGCTGTACGGGGCCATGGGGCTGCAGTCCGAGATCCACCCGCGCGTGATCGGGATCCTGCGCGACCTCGCAGGCGGTGGTGTCCTGCAGCTGCCCGCGAGCGTCGCGGAGCTGCGGAACGAGGGGACCCGAGAGCACATGGACCGCTACGTCAGCAGCCCCGGCACACCGGCCGAGGAGCGGATCAAGCTGTTCAAGCTGGTCTGGGACGCCATCGGTTCGGAGTTCGCCGGTCGGCACCAGCAGTACGAGCTCTTCTACGCCGGCGCGCCCTTCGTCGTGAAGGGCTACGCCTACCGCAACTACGGCTACGACCAGCCGCTCGCCGAGGTCGACGACTTCCTCGCGAGCTACAGCACCACCGGCACGGAGGCAGCACGATGAGCAAACCCGCGATCGAGTTCACCGACATCACTGACGTCGAGTACACCCTGTGCCCCGGCGACGACCCGCTGATCAAGGAACGGGTCCTCGCCACCGACCCGGCGACCGGTATCGCCACCCGAATCCTGCGCTACGAGCCGGGCGCTGACTCGACTCCGATGGGGGTGCAGAAGCACGAGTTCTGGGAAGAGGTCTACATCATCGAGGGGTCGTTCACCGACCTGACGCTGGGCCAGACCTTCTACGCCGGCCAGTTCGCCTGCCGCCCGCCGGGCATGCCTCATGGTCCGTGGCGCTCCGAGGAAGGCGTGACCACCTACGAGGTCCGGTACCCGGCGCCGGCGGAGCGGTGAGACGAGCACCATGACTCAGCGACTGGTCGACCCCGCCACGATGCGCCAGACGATGGGGCGCTTCGCCACCGGTGTCGCGGTCATCACCACCGAATCCGACGGCGTTCCGCACGGCATGACCATGAACTCGTTGACCTCCGTGTCGCTGGATCCGCCTCTGCTGCTGGTGTGCTTCAACCACGGCGCGCGCAGCGCCGCGGCGGTCACCGCCTCGGGACGCTTCGTCGTCAACCTCCTCTCGCAGCGGCAACAACCGATCGCACTGCGGTTCGCACGACGCGGCGAGGACCACTTCAGCGGCCTGGGCCTGGAGTACGGCGACCACGGCGTCCCGGTGGTGCCGAACGCCCTGGCCCACCTCGACTGCGCGGTCGACCAGACCGTCGAGGCCGGCGATCACACGGTGGTCTTCGGCAAGGTCACCGACGTGTGCACCCGGGATGGCGACCCGCTCGGCTTCTACCAAGGTCGCTTCAGCGACATCACGCCCCACGGCGCCGAACCCGAGCACTGGTTCTTCTGATCGCCGTCGCCCCGAGCCGGTGGTCTCCCGGCTCGGGGCCACCCCGGCACCCCTACTCGCGACGACGTTCTCGCGTGTTCGGATCCTCACGGCGTTCCACGCCGCTGGTCACCGCACCGACGTCACTGGGCCGGACGCGTCGGTGCCCTCCGAATCAGCCGACCTGCACCCGCGCGATGCGGTCTGACGAATGGATCACGCATGTCCCAGAGCATCGAAGACCACGAGATCGGCGGCTCCGGCGAGTCGGACCGGCTCATCGAGCCCGGCCCGGGTTATCGCGCCGGGCTGCGGGCCCTCCCGCGGTCCCTCGACTTCTCGACGATCGGTGCCGGCGTCGTCGCGGCGGTCTTCGGCTGCACCGGCCCCGCGCTGATCGTCGTCAACGGCGCCAACGACGCCGGACTCACCACCGCGCAAACGGTGTCCTGGGTCAGCACCGTCTACTTGGTCGGCGGGTTCATCTCGCTGATCATGGCGCTGTACTACAAGCAGCCCATCGTCGGTGCCTGGAGCATTCCCGCTGCGGCGCTGGTGGTCTCCAGTTTGGCCGACCACTCGCTCCCGGAGATGGTCGGCGCCTACTTCACCGCGAGCGTCCTGGTGCTGCTCCTCGGCCTCTCCGGGTTCGTCCGCACCCTGGTGCGTTGGCTCCCCATGCCGATCTTGATGGCCATGATCGGCGGTGTCCTGTTCAAGTACGCGCTCAACATCATCGGTGCCGCCGAAACCCGACCCCTGCTCGTCGGTGCTGCCGTCGTCGGGTTCCTGCTGCTGAGCCGCTTCGTCAAGGCGGTCCCCGGGGTGATCGGTGCCCTGGTCTTCGGCATCGTCGCGGCCGTTCTCACCGACTCGTTCGCATCGGCCCAGGTCGGCGCCGAGCTCGCCCTGCCGACGTGGGTCGGCGTCGAGTTCGACCCGCTGACCATGTTGGGCGTGGGAATCCCGCTCGCACTGGTGATCCAGGCGGAGAACATCCAATCGATGGGCGTCCTCATCGCGGAGAAGTACAGCCCTCCGGTCAACAACATCACCGTGGTCAGCGGCGCTGCCAGCCTCCTCGTCTCCGGGTTCGGCGGTCACAACGCCAGCATCGCCGGTCCGATGACCGCCATCTGCGGCTCCGATCAAGCCGGTTCCGACCACGACCGGCGCTATGCCGCAGCTGTCGTCAACGGGATCATCTTCGTCACGTTCGGCTTGTTCGCCAGCATCGCCGTGGGGCTGGTCAGCGCGCTCCCGAGCGAACTCATCTCCACCGTCGCCGGACTGGCGATGTTCGGCGTCCTCATCATCGCCTTCCGGGGAGCGTTCTCCCAGGGACGCTACAAGCTCGGCGCCCTGGTCGCCCTCGTCGTCGCCATGGGCGACGTCACCATCTTCGGCATCTCCAGCCCCTTCTGGGCACTCCTCGCCGGAGTGGGCGTCTCCCTCATCCTGGAGTTCGGCGACTTCAAGACCCGCTCGCACAACTGAGCAGTCGAACACGGGTGCGGAGCTCAGCGGCCCGCTCGGGAAGCCGAAGCGGGCCGCCTCGGCCAAGGACCGGTTCATCAGTCATGTTGTCCTGGGCGGTTTCGCATTGGTTGATCCGCCATGAGGTCGAGGCGGTGCCAGGCGTCCTCGCACTCGGCCAGGGCGGCGCGGACCCCCTCGGTGTCCGCGGCGGCGATTTCGGCGGCGATGGCGTGGGCGGTGGTCAGTGCCGCTGCCATCGACGGGAAGAGCGAGGCCCCTTCGCTGGGGACGATCACGACGTGGTCGCCGGCCGACGCCAGCGGCGTGGAGCGCTGGTCGGTGATGACGCAGATGGTGACGCCGCGGTCTTTTGCGAGCTGCGTGGCGGCCAGGATCTCGCGCGGGAGACGCCAGACGTTCACGACCAGGAGGCAGTCTCCTGGCTGGAGCTTGAGGATCTGATTTACGCGGATCGTTCCACCGGTGCCGTCGCAGGTGATGTCGACACCCATGAAACTGGCCATGTGGGCGAGAACGATTCCGGGCGCGAGGAAGCTGCCGGAAGCGATGATCAAGGTTCGTCCCGATCGGCGAATCGTGTCGGCAACCGTGCGGACGGTGTCGACGTCGACCGTCCGGGCAGCGAGGGCGATGTTGTCGGCGTCCTGCTGGAACGCCGACTGCACCGGGTCGCCCGCGGAATCCGCGTGTTCGGTGAGCACTTCGCTCGCTCCGAGGCTCCCCAGGTAGCGGTTGCGGAGCTCGAGCTGGAGATGCGACCAACCGCTGAACCCCAGCCCCTGAGCCGTTCGCGTGACCGTCGAGATGTTCACGCCTGCCCGGTCGGCGAGGTCGCGCGCGGTGGCGTACGACGCGAATCGGGGTTGTGAGTTGAGCACCCGGACCACCCGCGACGCCTGTGTTCCCAGCGGGTTCTGGCGAACGAACTCATCGATCCAGGTCTCAACGGACATCTGCGGTTCTCCCGTGCGGTTCCAGGGGCGAAAGACCCCAGCATGACGCAACCGATCTGTGCGCAACAAGCATTGCGTATGAATCATCATGCACCTTACTGTTGCGTCGATCGTGTGGTGCCCACCACACGCGCTCGACAGCGGGAGTGCTAGATGACCAGGTTGTTGCTCACCGATGCGCATGTCCTAGACCCCGAGGTGGGGAGGCTTTCCGGCCTCTCATGGATCGAGGTGACCGACGGCCGGATCGCGGAGGTCGGCACCGGGCGGCCCCCTTCGGCGCCCGACGATGTGCCTGTCCTGCCGCTCGCCGGGGCCACGGTGTTGCCCGGCCTGATCGATGCTCACGTGCACGCGATGTTGACCTCGGCAGACGCGCACGCGGTGGCGGGTTGGCATGCCTCCTACAGGACCGCACGTGCCACCTCGGCCCTGGCCGCGATGCTCGGGCGTGGGTTCACCACCGTGCGCGACACCGGCGGAGCCGACCACGGTCTGGCGCTGGCGGTGGAGGAGGGGGTGATCACCGGCCCCCGGATCGTTTACGGCGGCAGCGCGATCAGCCAGACGGGTGGGCACGGCGACTTTCGAACCCGCGACGAGGACTCCGTCCCCTGCTGCCAGTCCAAGGTCGGGGGCCGGATCGCCGACGGCGTCAGCGAGGTGCGGCGCGCTGCCCGCGACGAGCTGCGCAAGGGCGCGAGCCACATCAAGATCATGCTCTCGGGCGGGGTGGCCTCTCCCACCGACGAGGTGAGCGCCGTGCAGTACTCCGAGGAGGAGATCCGGGCTTTCGTGGAGGAGGCGACGAACACCAACCGATACGTCACCGGGCACGCCTACCACGCACGGGCGATCGACCGGGGCTTGAGGAACGGCGTGCGGTGCATCGAGCACGGAAACCTTCTGGACGACTCCAGCGTCGAACTGTTCCTGGAGCACGACGCGTGGTTGGTGCCGACCCTGATCACCTACGACCGACTCGCCGCTGAAGGGCCGGAGTACGGCCTGCCGGCGAACTCCCATCGCAAGGTGTACGAGGTGCTCGACGCCGGTCTCACCGCGTTGGAGAAGGCACATCGAGCCGGGGTCAACCTGGCCTACGGCACCGATCTGCTCGGTGGGATGGGCGTCTACCAACTTCACGAGTTCCGGGTGCGCGGTCAGGTGCAGCCCGCCGCCGACGTGATCCGTGCAGCGACCGTCCACGCCGCCCGTCTGCTCGGCCTGGAGGGCGACGTCGGCGTGGTCGCCCCGGGCGCCCGCGCGGACCTGCTCGTCGTCGACGGGAACCCGCTGGAAGACCTGGAAGTGCTGGTCAACGCGGAGGAACGTCACCGCTGCGTCGTCCAGGGCGGTCGGATCGTCGCGGACCGACGCCGCTGATCTCGAACCGGAACCACGCTCAGCGACATCGATTCCCCGGGTCGGTTCGGCCCGGGAACTTGGAGGGGCAGTGCAGACCGTTCACCTGGTCGTTCTCGTCGTCTACCTCGCCGTGATGCTCCTGATCGGCGCCTACTTCTCGCGATCGAGCCGGGTCAGCACCGGCGACGACTTCATCTTCGCCGGACGCGCGCTCCCGCGGCCGGTGCTCGTCGGGACGCTGCTGGCCACCTGGGTCGGATCCGGGACGATCGTCGGCGGGGCGAACTTCGCCTATAACTACGGGCCGCTCGCGTCGATGCTGTTCTCGGCCGGTACCCCTGTCGGCATCGTGGTTCTCTACTTCGCCGCCGCGAAGATCCGCGCGCTGTCGAAGTACACCGTGCCGGAACTCCTGGAAGCCCGGTACGGGATCGGAGTGCGGATGCTGGGCGCGGTGGTCATCCTGCTCGCCTACGTCGGAATCACGGCCTACCAGTTCATCGGCGGTGGGCACATCATCAGCCTGCTCACGCCACTGTCGCAGGCGCAGGCCACCCTGCTGGTGGCAGGCGTCGTCACCTTCCTCGCCGTTGGTGGTGGACTGCTCAGCGTGGCGTGGACCGACGCGGCCTCGGCGCTTCTGATCGTGGTGTCCTTGCTGGTCAGCGTTCCCATCGTGATCTCCCAGATCGGCTCTCCGGTCGACTACTGGAACCAGCTCTCGGCATCGTCGCAATCGCTGACCGGCGGTCTTTCCACGATGCAGCTGCTCGGATACTTCCTGCCGCTGCTCCTGCTGATCCTGGCGGACCAGAACCTCTACCAGCGGTTAACCGCGGCCCGCGACCAGGGCACCGCGCGGAGCTCGACCACCGGTTTCTTCATCGGTGCGTTCGTCGTCATGATCCCGGTCGGGATCCTGGCCTCGGCCGCCTCGATCCTGCTGCCGAACCTGGAGTCAGGGGACACCGCGGTGCTGTCCCTCGCCTCCGAGGGCCTCGTCCCGACCGTGATCGGCGGGATGGTCCTGGCCGGAGCCCTGGCCTTCATCATCACCACCGGCACGTCCTTCATGCTCTCCGTCGCCGGCAACGTGGTCTACGACTTCTACGTCCGGCACGCATCCCGAGAGGTCTCGGAGAAGGCGCGCCTGAAGCTCCACCGACTGGCCGTCATCGGCATCGCGTTGCTGGCCTACCTGCTGGGAAAGTTCTTCCCGAGCGTGCTGGAACTGCAGATGCACTCGTACACGATCTACGGTGTTGCCATCACGCCGGCGGTACTGGCCGTGCTCTTCTGGCAGCGAGTGACCAAGGTCGGGGCGTTGGCGAGCATGGTCGTCGGGACGAGCGCAGTGCTGATCTGGGAGTTCGCGCTGAACAAGCCGAACGACTGGAACTCGGTGCTCATCGCGCTGCCGCTCTCGGTGCTCGCACTCGTGGCCGGGAGCCTCGCGAGCAAGCCGCTCGAAACCGAGCAGGTGCAGGTCGACGAAGCGGGAGAGCGCTGAACAGCGGTCTAGCGGCGGGTTGCGTAGCAGCAGCCCGGGCCGCTCGGCGCCTGCACGGGGTGGCCCGGCCTCGCTGATGACAACCTCGTCCATGGGTTCCGGTGATGTGAGGCGAGCATGTCTTCGAGGCAGTCGGCCGATATGGGGCTGCGCCGTCAGAACGGCGCAGTCCGAACCGCGGCCCCTTCACCGCCGACTGCCCACCGAGCGCCGGGTGCCGTCGAAGCGCTCGGCATACGTGGCAGACGAGGTCGTCGTCGAGCCGGCTGGCGCGCAGGTGCGGAACAGGCCTCTTCGAGGTGCACGACATCGACCTGGACGGCATCTGGTATGTCCGATCCCGATGGCAGGCCGCCCGCCTCGCCAAACCACTGTCCATATGGGACGACGGCGGCGCGTCGATCACAGCAACGCTGGTCGACCACCATCCGACCGCGCCAGCCTTCGGGCGTCGCTTCGACACCCCGACGGGTCCGTCGTGGTCTCCGGCGACACGACCGTCAGCAGAATCTGCTCGATCTCGCAGATGCCTGCGGCGGCCGAGGTGATCGGTGATTTCGAGCAGGTCATCGGCGTGCGCGCGCATGTGCGGGACTTCCGTTCGCGCGGGCCGAACTCCTCGTAGGAGGAGCGTCCGATGCTGGCCACGTCGCGAGGTTCTCTGCTACCGGCGTGGGCGAGCTGGACTCGCTGGTGGTCGTGCCTGCGAGGTGTTGTGGCCCGTGCGGTCGGGTAACCCGCGGAGTGCGGGCCCGTTGTTGAGCGCACGCGACATCTTGGAGGAAGAGCGATGACTGCCGCGCGAGACATCATGCATGTCGGGGCCGAGTGCGTCCGCACCGATCAGAGTGCGGCTGATGCCGGTCGCATCATGGCCGAGAAGAAGGTCGGTGCACTCCCGATCTGCGGTCCCGACGACAAGATCAAGGGCGTGGTCACCGACCGCGACGTGGTCGTCAAGGTGGTGGCGCAGGGCCGCGATCCGAGCACGTTCCCGGCTGGCGACCTGAACCAGGCCGAGGCCGTGACCATCGGGGCCGACGACAGCATCGAGGAGGTGCTGTCGACCATGATCCATCACCAGGTGCGCCGCTTGCCCGTGATCGACGGGAGGGCGCTGGTCGGCATGATCGCCTTGGCCGACGTCGTACGCAACGTTCCTGCCGAACAGGCCGGGAAGTTGACCGAGGCCCTGTCGATCGACTGACGAACTCCTCCGCCGAGTCGGGGAGGAGGCGCTCTGGTCCACCGCAGATCGGCCGGTCGATGATCCCCTCGTCGCGGGAACGATCTGGGTTCGATCACGTTCTCGGCCCCGATCGGCATCACCATCGACGTCGGGCTTCCGCAGCACCGGACGTCGCGGAAGCCCACGGCGCAGGGTGCCCTGTCACAACTCGCCGGTCCGACGCGTCAAGGGTGTGTAACGCCAGCCGACGGCAAGGGAGCACACCACCATGGAACCTCGCCTGAACCCCTTCACCAGCCCGGTCCTGGGCAAGGTCTTCAAGCACATCATCGCCGCGGCGAAGGAGCTCGAGGACTCGGCCTTGCCGGCGTCGACGCAGGAGCTGGTGAACCTCCGCGCCAGCAAGATCAACGGCTGCGGTTTCTGCACCGACATGCACTTCAAGGACGCCCTGCAGATCGGGGAATCAGCGGAGCGCCTCAACCTGGTCGCGTCCTGGCGGGAGGCGACCGTGTTCACCGAGGCAGAGCGCGCGGCGCTGGAGCTGACCGAGGAGGCCACGCGCATCGCCGACGCGGCCGGTGGCGTTCCGGACGAGGTTTGGGCGAACGCCGCCGAGCACTACGACGAGGACCAGCTCGCCGCGCTGGTGGGCGCCATCACCCTCATCAACGCGTTCAACCGCGGGAACGTCGTGCTCCAGATGCCCGCCGGCGATTACCAGCCCGGTCAGTTCGGGTGATCGGAAGTGCCGTCCGAGGCCTCGGTCCCGAGGTCTCGGACGGCACGTGATCGCAGGACTGCTGCGCGAGGACCGCTTCCGCGAAGATCATCTCGCGTGGGTCTCGCCGACCCGTCGCGCGGGAATTCGCGCGCTGCTCAGACGACGAGCGCAGCCGCTGCGCGGCGGCCGGCTCGTCGGCATTTCCACTCACCACCCGGGGCGGACGACACGGAGTCGTCCGCGATCCGTCATGCGCGGTTCATCGGCGCTACGTGGCCCGATCGGCGGCCTGCTGACTAGCGTCGACTGGCCGCCGCATCGAACCGCGAGCGGCCTCGACCCCCGACGGTGAAGGTGATCATGACCGCGCAGAACCCGTCCACGACCGGTACCGAATCCACCACCGCGCGGTCCGGGCTCGCGCGCCGCGACGCGATCAAGCTCGGTGCCGCGGCCGCGCTCGCGACGACCGGTGCCGTCGTCGCGCCCCAGTCGGCGGTGGCGCAGCAGCAGCGGAACGCACCGCTGAAGTTCCGCCCGGACGGGACCTACAAGATCGTCCAGTTCAACGACACCCAGGACGACGAGCAGACCGACCGCCGCACGGTCGAGCTGATGGAGAAGGTCCTGGACTCCGAGCAGCCCGACTTCGTCGTGATGAACGGCGACAACATCGCCGGCGGCTGCGAGTCCGGGCTCGAGATGAAGCAAGCGATGAACAACGTGGTGCGGCCGATGGAGGACAGGAAGATCCCCTGGGCGATCACCTTCGGCAACCACGACGAGGACTCGACGCCGCAGGGCGGGATGGACGAGGCCGACCAGCTCGACTTCTACCGGTCCTACCCGTGCAACCGGAACCAGCCGAGCCCGGACGCCGTCACCGGCACCGCGAACAACAGCCTGCTGATCCAGGGCTCGCGGACCTCGGACCCGAAGTTCAACCTGTTCCTGATCGACAGCGGGCGTTACGCGCCCGAGGAGATCGCCGGTCAGAACATCGAGGGCTATCCCGGCTGGGACTGGATCCGGATGAACCAGATCGAGTGGTACGCCCAGACCTCGAGGGAGGTCGAACGCGAAGCCGGACGGCTGGTGCCGGCGCTGCTGTTCATCCACATCCCGCTGTGGGAGTACCGGTTCATGTGGTGGGGCAGCGTCGACGGCCGCACCGCCGCCGACCACGCCCGCGGGGTGGACCGGCACGGCATCGTCGGCGAGCGGAACGAGGACGAGTGCCCGGGCCCGTTCAACAGCGGGATGTTCTCGGCGATCCTCGACCGCGGAGACGTCAAGGGCGTCTTCTGCGGGCACGACCACGTGAACACCTACTCGGGTGACTACTACGGGGTGCTGCTCGGCTACGCGGGCAACGCCGGGTTCGGCACCTACGGCCTGCCCGGCGCCGAGCGGAACCGGTTGCGCGGCGCGCGGGTGTTCGAGCTGGACGAGAACACCGAGAACGTCCTGGTCGACACCCGGATGGTGTGGGCGAAGGACTTCGGCATCGATCTCACCGCCGACGACCAGCCGATGGAGCCGTTCCCGCTGCCGCCGCACCAGCGCTGACGAGCCGCACCGAGGCCGGTGGTGGACCTCCTGCGGCGTCGGCGGAGAGGCGCGGCAGCCGGGCAGTCAACCGCAGGAGGTCACTCGGAACTCGGCTCCCCTTCGGTGGTTCGCCCCGGTTCCGGACCCGTCACGCGGGCGGCGACCACGTGCCCGATGAACAGGTCGTAGACGATCGCACCGACCACGCCCCCGACCAGCGGGCCCACGATGGGGATCCAGAAGTAGAAGCTGAACCATTCATACGTCCCGGGCAGGGCTATATCCCCCCATCCGGTGAAATACGCCCAAAGGCGAGGGCCGAAATCGCGCGCCGGGTTGATGGCGTAGCCGGCGTTGGGGCCGAAGGTCAAACCGACCGTGGTGACCACCATGCCGATCAGGAACGGACCGAGGTTGGCCGTCGGAGCTGTGTTCCGCGAATCGATGAGCGCGCAGATGAGCATCACCAGAACTGCTGTTCCCACGATTTGATCCAGCAGCGGACCCCACCACGATCCGCCGAAGTACTCCGCGGGGAACGTCGCGAAGATCGCGAACGTGTCCAGGGATTGGGCTCGACCCACGCCGGCCTGGGCGTTGAACGCGTCGATGGCCCAGCTGTACACGGAGTACACCAGGGCGGCGGCGACGAAGGCGCCCGCGACCTGGGCGATCATGTACGGCACGACCTTCAGCCACGAGAATCCCCTGCGCACGGCGAACGCGAGCGTCACAGCCGGGTTGATGTGCGCACCGCTGACGCCGCCTGCGACGTAGACGCCGAAGACCACCCCGAATCCCCAGCCGAACACGATGATGAGCCAATTCGCCGCGCCGAAGGCGTCCGCTTGCCGTCCCGAGCCGGGCAGCCCGGCGACGGCGACCGCGACCGAGGCGCAGCCCAGCAGGATCAGCACGAACGTGCCGAGGAACTCGGCGAGCATTTCTCCCCCGAGCCCTTGGCGATAACCTTGCCGGCGTTGTGGTTGCTCAGCCATCGAAGCTCCCCTCCCAACCATTTCCTTGCCCAGCCGCCGCGTTATTGCGATCGGCAAAGGACACCGTAGGCCTCATGAGGGGATGCCGCGCGAAAAGCGAGAAGTGAATCTGTTGCACTTGTTCTGGATGATGCGGTCCGCTGGTCATCCGAAATAGGGAAGCGCACCTGCTCTCGGTGCGACTCGGGGAAAGATGCGCCTCAATTGGACGGCATCGAGAAGGACGATTGCTGACGAGACACCAGTTCGAGGCGGTGCGATGACGAACACCCTTGCGATGCTCCTCGGCGGCATCGGCGGGACGCTGCTGCGAATGCTCGTCCAACGAGTTCGCCCGGATGACGACGGCGTGCTGCGGTGGGACGAGCTCGTGGTCAGCCTGGCCGGGGCGTTCCTGCTCGGCGCGTTGACCGGTGCGGCCCTCGCGGCTTCGGGCCCCGGCGAGGAGACCCGCGCGGGGTTGGGCATCGGTGCGGGCAGCGCGCTGTTCACGTACTGCGCGTTCAGCCCGCACGCGGTTCGGCTGATCTCCGGAACCGATGGTCGGCGCTCGGTGATCGCAGCGGTCGTGCACGCGTTCAGCGCTTTCGGCGCCGCGATCCCGGGAGTCCTGGCAGCGATGTGGCTCGTGGGGTAGCCGATATTGCACGAGGCCCGCCGCTACGAGTTGAGCGGGCCGAGTGGATTCGCAGGGCAGATCGAGCGGTGCTGCCTCCCGCCCGGGCGGCTGCGGGGGACGGGGCACATCCCCCGCAGCCGGCTGGCGACCGGCTGGCTCAGCGCAGGAACGCGCCGACCACGCCGGAATCGACCGGGACGTGCAGCCCGGTGGTGTGGGTCAGGTCGCCACCGGTGATCGCGAAGACCGCTGCCGCGACGTGTTCGGGCGTCACCTCACGCTTGAGCAGGGTGCGCTGCGCGTAGAACGCGCCGAGCTCCTCCTCCTCGACGCCGTAGACCGCGGCCCGCTGCGCGCCCCAGCCTCCGGCGAAGATGCCCGATCCGCGCACGACGCCGTCGGGGTTGACGCCGTTGACGCGGATGCCGTGCTCGCCGAGCTCCGCGGCGAGCAGGCGGACCTGGTGGGACTGGTCGGCCTTGGTCGCCCCGTAGGCGACGTTGTTGGGGCCGGCGAACACCGAGTTCTTCGACGAGATGTAGACGATGTCGCCGCCCACGGCCTGCTCGACCATGGCCTTCGCCGTGGCCTGCGAGACCAGGAACGAGCCCTTGGCCATCACGTCGTGCTGGAGGTCCCAGTCCTTCTCGGTGGTTTCCAGGAGCGGCTTGGAGATCGACAGGCCAGCGTTGTTGACCACCAGGTCGATCCCGCCGAAGGCCAGGACGGTGGTGCCCACCGCGGAGCGGACCGCGGCGCCGTCGGTGACGTTCGCGGTGATGGCGATCGCCTTGTCGCTGCCGCCGATGCCCGCGGCGGTCTCCTCGGCGGCGCCGACATCGAGGTCGGCGACCGCCACGCACGCTCCCTCGGCGGCGAGCCGCTCGGCGATGGCCTTGCCGATGCCCGAACCCGCTCCGGTCACCAGCGCGATGCGGCCCGCCAGGGGCTTGGGCGGTGGCATCCGCTGCAGCTTGGCCTCCTCCAGGGCCCAGTACTCGATGCGGAACTTCTCGCTCTCGGGGATCGGCTCGTAGGTCGACAGCGCTTCGGCCCCGCGCATCACGTTGATCGCGTTGAGGTAGAACTCGCCGGCGACCCGCGCGGTCTGCTTGTCCTTGCCGAAGGAGAACATCCCGACACCGGGCACCAGCACGATCGCCGGGTCGGCGCCGCGCATCGCGGGGCTGTCGGCGGTGGCGTGCCGCTCGTAGTAGGCGCGGTAGTCCTCGCGGTACCCGGCGTGCAGCTCCCGGATCCTCGCGACGACGTCGTCCAGCGGGGCCGTGGCGGGCAGGTCGACCACGAGCGGGCGCACCTTGGTGCGCAGGAAGTGATCCGGGCACGACGTGCCCAGCGCGGCCAGCGGGACGAGCTTGTCCCGGGACAGGAACTCGAGCACCGCGTCGCTGTCGTCGTAGTGGCCGACCTGCCGCTGATCGGTCGAGGCCAGGCCGCGGATGATCGGTGCCAGCTCGGCGGCGCGGGCGTGCCGCTGCGCTTCGGGCAGGGGCTCGAAGCCGGGCACGACCGCGCCGAAGGGCTCCGTCCTGCCGTGCTCGGCGATGTGCGCGGCCGCGGTGTCGATGATCCACCGCGAGTTCTTCTCGGCTTCGTCGGAGGTCTCGCCCCAGGCGGTGATGCCGTGACCGCCCAGGACGCAGCCGCGGGCCTGCGGGTTGGCCGCCTTGATCTCGGCGATGTCCAGCCCGAGCTGGAAGCCGGGGCGCCGCCAGGGGACCCAGACGACCTGGTCGCCGAAGATGGTCTCGGTGAGCCGCTCGCCGTCGGCGGCGGTGGCGATGGCGATGCCGCTGTCGGGGTGCAGGTGGTCGACGTGCGCGGCGTCGACCAGGCCGTGCATCGCGGTGTCGATCGACGGTGCCGCGCCGCCCTTGCCGTGCAGGCAGTAGTCGAACGCGGCGACCATCTCGTCCTCGCGGTCGACGCCGGGGTAGACGTCGACCAGCGAGCGCATCCGATCGAGCCGGAGCACCGCCAGCCCGCTCTCGGAGAGCGTGCCGAGATCGCCCCCGGAGCCCTTGACCCAGAGCAGCTCCACCTCCTGGCCGGTGACCGGGTCGGTCGCCGCGCCCTTGGCGGAGGTGTTGCCGCCTGCGTAGTTGGTGGTCGTGGGGTCGGCACCCAGCCGGTGCGACCGCGCCAGCAGATCGGCGATCACGGATTGCTCGGACACTCGAGTACTCCTCGTCGGTCGGGAATTCGTCGGGAAGAGCGGATTTCTCAGGACGGGTCAGATGCGCGGGCGCGGTTGAGCTCGCGGACCCTCGCGAAGTGCTCGCGCCGGAGCGCGTAGCGCTCGTGCAGCTCGGGATCGGGCGCGAACTCGTGCTCGATGTCGGCGGCGAACCGCTTGAGATCGGGGAGGTCGTGGACTCCCACGGCCAGTCCGGCCAGGTACGAGGCGCCCTGCGCGGCGCCGTGCCCGACTCGCGGCCGCTGCACGGGCACGCCGAGCACGTCGGACTTGATCTGCAACCACGCCGCGGAAGCGGACCCGCCACCGGTGCTCAGCAAGCGGGCAACGGCGAACCCGCGTGCGCGCAGCTCGGCGACGTCGTCGGCCAACGCCATCGCGTTGCCCTCCAGAACGCTGAGCATGAGCTCGACGCCGTCGGTGTTGAGGTCGAGGCCGTCGACGATTCCGCGGGCTGCGGCGTTCCACGTGGGGGTGCGCTCGCCGGCGAAGCTGGGCACCGTGGTCAGCCGCGACGGCCGCTGCCGGGCCAGCAGCTCGGCCGAATCGCGCAGGTCCTGGCCGGCGAGCCGGTTCACCCAGTCCACCGTGGCACCGGCGGTCACCTGCGCCGTGATCAGCAGGTCCAACCCGGGGACGCAGTGCCGCTCGTGGATGAAGCCGGGCACGCGCGTGCCGGAGGGGACGGCCAGCATGGTGGCGCTGGAGAAGCCGGTCATCTCCACCAGCGGCCCGCCGGCCTCGAGAACTCCCGCTTCCAAGGCCGATCCGACCGAATCGACGCCGCCGGCGACCACGGGAGTGCCTTCGGGGATGCCCGTTTCGGCCGCGGCCCGGGAGGTCACGGCGCCGACGACGTCGGTCGTCGCGACGATCTGCGGCAGCAGCTCTATCCCCAGGCCGCGTCCCAGCAGCCGCTCGTCGAACGCGCCCGCCGCCTCGTCGAATCCCTGCATGAGCGACGCGGAGGAGTCGTCGAGCGCGGCGCGGCCGGTCAGCAGCCCGGCGACGTAGCCGTTGGCCGAGACGACGTGGCGGGCGCGGGCGGCGACGCTCGGCCGGTTGCGCAGCAGCCACGGCAGCTTGGCGGTGCCGAAGAACGGATCCGGGCCGTTGCGGTGCCCGGGTGCGGTCCGCTCGATCTCCGCGGCCTCGGCACCGGCCCTGCGGTCCAGCCAGGTCAACGCCGGTCCGACGGAGCAACCTCGCTCGTCGACCGGGACCAGGGTCGGCGACTGGCTGGTCGCGGCCACCGCGAGCACCCGGTCCTCGGCGACCACCGCCGCGGTGGCCGACGTGATCGCGCTCCACCAGCTGCCCGGGTCCTGCTCGGCTCCGCTGCCCGCGACGTCGACCCGGGTGTCGTAGCGCGCGGTCTCCGAGCGGACGAGCTGGCCGTCGAGGCCGGTGGCCACCACCTTGACGCCGCTGGTCCCGACGTCGATGCCCAGCACGATCGAGGACGTCATGACGTCACCGCCCGCGGCCGAACCGGGTGCAGCGCGGGTTCGCCGCCGAGGTAGCGGCGCAGCTCCTCGGCCATGCCGCCGGCGGCTCGGCGGGCCGTCTCCCTGCTCGCGCCCGCCACGTGCGGCGCGAGCACCACGTTGGCGCCCTCGTCGGCGAGCTGCAGCAGGCGCAGGGACATGTCGACAGGCTCGGTCGGGAACACGTCGACCGCCACTCCGCCGAGCTGTCCGGTGGCCAGCGCCTCGGCTGCGGCGGCGTAGTCCACGAGTCCGCCGCGCGCGGCGTTGACCAGGATGGCGCCGGGACGCATCAGCGCGATCCGCTTGGCGTTGACGACCTGCTCGGTCTCCGGGGTCAACCGAGCGTGCACCGAGAGCACGTCGCTGGTGGAGAACAGCTCGTCCAGGTCGGCGCACCGGCGGGCTTCCGGGAGCGCACCGGCGGGCAGGTAGGGGTCGTGCACGACGACCTCGGCACCCATGGCGGCGACGATCCGCGCCACGTGCTGCCCGACCGCGCCCGCTCCCAGCAGCCCGATGGTCGACCCGGAGATCTCGCCGCCGACCACGTCGTGGCGGTAGAAGTCCCCGCGCCACTCGCGGCGCAGCAGGCTCCCGTGCAGCGCGGGCAACCGACGCAGCGCGGCGAGCAGCAGGGCCAAGGTCATCTCGGCGGTCGCGATGCCGTTGCGCCCCGGGACGTTCACGATGCGCACGCCGCGCGCGGCGGCGGCCTCGACGTTGATGTTCACCGGCCCGCCGCGCCCGACGCCGATGAACTCCAGCTCCGGAACCGCGGACAGCGCGCGCTCGGTGATCGGGGCCAGCTGCGTGACCAGGCCCCGGTGCCCGCGGAGGGCGTCGATCAGCTCGTCCTCGCTGCCGGAGGCCTCGTCGACCTCGGCGACCGCGCCGAACGGCTCGTCGGGCCACGGGAGCTCCAGCTCGCTCACCGCAGCTCGGGAGCCGAGCCGGTCGGTGATCTCCGCGCGGAAGATCGCCGACCGGATGAACCGGTCTCCGGCTGCGAGGACGGGGAATGGCGGGCTGGGACTCATGCGGGTCCTTCCTGCGGTGAGCGGCTCCGGCGTGGTGGTGCCGATGCCGGCTGTCGAGCGGGTCATACGATGCTCTTCGTGAAGAGTCTGGCCATGGAGGAACGAATCGAGTGGCTGCGCGCCGAGCTCCGATCCGCCGGATCGGTCTCCCTGAGCGAAGCGGCGGAGGCCCTCGGGGTCAGCGAGATGACCGTCCGGCGCGATCTGCGGCAGCTGGAGGACGAGGGCGTCGCGCGCCGGATGCGCGGCGGAGCGCGCCACGCCGAACCCGTCAGCTTCCAGCACCGCGACAGCGCCAGGGCGGGGGAGAAGCGCCAGATCGCCGAGAAGCTGCTGCCGCTGGTGCCCGACCAGGGTCTGGTCGTGCTCGACTCGTCGACCACGATGTACCGGCTGGCCGCGCTGATCTCCTCGGCGGCCGGGCTCACCGTGCTCACCAACAACATCCAGACCTTCCAGGTGCTCCAGGGGCGCCCTGGGGTGACCCCGGAGCTCACCGGGGGCCAGTTCGACGAGCGCAGCGATTCCCTGGTGGGACCGTTGGCCGCGGGCACGGTCGAGCAGCTCACCCCCGACGTGTTCTTCGCCTCCACCGGCGGCATCGACTCGGCGACCTGCTTCGAGTCCACGGTGGAGGAAGCGGCCCTGAAGAAGGCCTGCGCGCGGGTGTCGCGTCGGATCGTGATCGGGGCGGACTCCGCCAAGCTCGGGGTTCGGGACCGCGCCGCCTCGGTGGCCCTGGACGACGTGGCCGCGCTGTGCACCGAGCTCGAACCGGACGACCCGCGGCTGGCCGAGCACCGGCCGCGGGTGCGCCACCTCATCTGAGGGGTCGTCACGCCGGTTCGCTCGCCCGCTGCTCGGGCTCGCTGGCGGCCAGCGCGTTCTGATCGACCTTCATCCGGAAGCTCAGCCCGAAGCCGATCAGGTAGGTAGCGGCCAGCGCCAGCACGGTCCCGGTCGTGCCGACCCGGTCCCACAGCACGGTGACCAGCAGCGATCCCACGAACTGCGAAGCTCCGGCGGAGAGGTTGAGCAGCGCGACGGCCTGTCCGCGGCGGTTCGGCTCCAACGCGGGCATCAGCGCCGACAGCGGGACGTAGGCGGCGATCGCGACGCCGAAGACGATCACGGCGCCCGCGGTCAGCAGCGCGTTCGGTCCCGCCAGCACGGGCGTGAAGTAGAGCAGCAGCGTCGCGGCGCACATGCCGAGGCCGCCGAACCAGCGGATGGTGCGCACCCAGCCGACCCGGTCGCCCAGCACGCCCCACATGAGGTTGGTGAACACGGTGACCAGGTAGACCAGGCTCCACAGCTGCAGCCAGCGCTCCTGGCTGAAACCGATGTCGCGGACGAAGACGATCGGCAGCATCACGATGAAGCCGTAGAGGGAGAGCTGGTTGATGACCCGCTGGATCATGCCGTAGGCCAGCTGGACGTTCTGGAACGGCATCCGGAGCGTTTCCACGAGCGTGAGCCCGAGGCCGCGCAGCGTGCGCTCGCCGGAGATCGAGGGGCCTCGGCCGCGCACCAGGAACGTCGCCATCAACCCGCCCACGGCGATGAAGCCGATCGCGCTCCAGAGGGTGGTCACAGCACCGATCCACGGGATCGTGAGGCTGGGGAGGTAGGAGCCGAAGACGCCGACGCCGAGCGAGTAGGAGCACCAGAACCAGCCCATGGCCGAGGACATCCGGTGCTGCGGGGCGGCGTAGGAGATCCACACCACGAACCCGAAGACGAACATCGGGTAGGCGATCGCGCGGATCGCGTACATGAGCACCATCAGCGGGTAGTTGTGCTCCATCACGCCGAAGAGCATGAAACCGGCGTGGAAGACGACCCAGCCGACGGTGGCCGCCGCCATGACCCGGCGCGGCCCGTAGTGCTCGGCCAGGACGCCGGAGGCGAAGGCGGCGAACGCGACGACCAGTCCGTAGACGGTGAACAGCGTCCCCGCTTGCGAGGTGCTGAAGCCGGCCTGGGTGACCAGGTAGTCGGAGAGGAACGCCTGTTCGAGGCCGTCGCCGGTCATGAAGAAGGCGATGGCGACGTAACCCCACAGCAGCGCTGGGGACAGTCCCAGGAACGAACGAGATGCCGACGGCGGTGTCGGGGTCATGCGCGGGCTCCTTCGAGAGGTACGAGGCGGCGTCGCCGCGAGGAGCACACTCTGACACATCTTGTGATGTTTTGTTAAGAGGTGTTCAAAGAACAACTTGGCGCGCCGGTGCGCTGCGCGAACGCAGGCGCGGGCGCGGGCGAGGGGGAGCGGGGTGGTGCTCGATCGCTGCCGGGCTGTGCGCCGCGGCGGGGTCGGCAGCCGGGACGACACACGCGCGTCCGCGCCGGGACCGCCGCAGGTCGCGCTCAGCGCGGTGCGCGAATCCGTCGTCGTGCGCGGGCTCCCGCGGCTACCACATCACCTGGCTGCCGACGATGACGGCGACGACGAGGGAGAGCGCGAACGCGCCCCACGCCATCCCCGCCCAGCGCAGGCCGGTCCCGCCGCGGCGGATGGAGAGCACGCCGCCGACGGCGCCGAGGATCAGGCCGATGAGCAGGCCCGCCGGCAGGATCGCCATGAACACCCCTTGGGTCACCGTGCTGATCTCGCCGCTGGGGCAGTGCAGGGAGCCGGGGGTGAACGTGCAGGCGTCGCCGAAGGCCATGGCGGCGCTGAGCGTCCAGAGCGCCACCAGGCAGCCCCCGGCGAGCAGCAGCAGCACGAGCAGCGCTGCGGCCGCCGCGATGCCGAGCCACCTGCGGCGCTTCGGCGTCGGGTGGTCGTCTTGCGGGCTCGTCACGGTGCTCTCCCCGGTCGCGATGGGTCCACTTCGGTGCGCCGAGGTTAGTGATCGCGCTGCGCGGAGCGCATCCGTAGAAGTACTCAGGCGCGCGGCCGGGGTCGGCGGGTCAGGCGGGCAGGAGCTCTTCGAGCGGCTCGACGACTTCGAAGGAGTTCGGGATCGTCTGCGGGGCGAAGCGGGCGGCGACAGTGCCGTCGGGGGCGACGAGGAACTTCTCGAAGTTCCACCGGATGTCGCCGCTGTGCCCGTCCGCGTCGGCGGCCCGGACGAGCTTGGCGTACAGCGGGTGCCTGCGCTTCCCGTTCACCTCGATCTTCTCGGTGAGCGGGAAGGTGACGCCGTAGGTGGTCGTGCAGAACTCGGCGATCTCCTCGGGCGTTCCGGGTTCCTCGGCCGCGAACTGGTTGCACGGGACGCCGAGCACGGTGAAGCCGCGGTCGGCGTAGGTCCGCTGGAGCTGTACGAGCTCGTCGTACTGCCGGGTGAGGCCGCACTTGGAGGCGACGTTGACGACGAGGAGGACCTCGCCCCGGTACTGGGCGAGGTTCGCGGGGCCGCCCTGGAGCGCGCCGATGTGGACGTCGAGGATGGACATGCCGGCGATGCTAGGCGGCCTCCTGCCCGGTGTGCCGGGCAGCCTTCGGCCGCACCATGCTCCCGAGGCCGGCGCGAGGGGCTGAACCGGCTCGCGGGCCCGGCGAGACGCCGAAGACTAGGTCGTGAGCAGGCGCGTGATCTGTTCCGCGGTGCTCGTGAGCGCCGCGGTGAGCTGTGCGACGTCCAGCTGGTCCTTGCGGAACCGCGGAATGGTGAGGGTTACCGAGCCGGCCACGCGTGCTCCTTCGAAGAAGGGGGCGGCCAGCCCGAACGCGTCGGGGATCCGCTCGCCGTCGGCCTCGGCCCAGCCGCGTTCGCGGATGGCGGTCAGATCGCGTCGGAGCTGTCCTCGTTCGGTCCGGGTTCGCGGGGTGAGCGGTTCGAGGGCCTGCTGCTCGACGACCTGGGAACCGGCGTGCGCGAGGATGGCCTTCCCGGCGGCCCCGGCGTGGAGCGGGATGGGGGTTCCCGGGGCGAGGCCGTAGTGCACCGGGTTCGGCCCGGCGACCACCGTGGTCATGACCGCCGTCGCGGTCTCCTGGTCGTACACCGCGAGCGCTGCCGTCTCGCCCGTGTCGGTGGCGAGCCGGGCGAGGTCGGGGGCGAGCACGTCCGGCAGCGGCGGGCGCTCTCCCAGCACCGCGGCCCAGCGCAGCAGCAGCGGTCCCGCGATCAGCTGCTCGGTCGGCGTGGTTCTGGCGATGCCGGACGCCTCCGCGGTGGCCCGGAGCTTGCTCACCGTCGAGGGGTTGGCCCCGACGCGGGTGATGAGCTCGCGTCCCGGGGCCACGCCGTGCGGTTGCGCGGCGAGGGTGGTGAGCAGGCGCTCGAACCGCCCCAAGGCGGTCGAATCCGCGTTGTCGGACGAGCTGGGGAGACCGGCGTTCGAAGGAGTAGGTGAGCCCATCGGGATCCGGCTGAGCGCAGCCGCCGCGTCGCGGACGAGCGGGGCGATGCGCGCCAGGTCCTCGTCGGTGGTTGTGTAGCGGGGACGGGTGGCGGAAATCGCGGCCTTCTCCCCGGACGCGGTCTCGAACGGTGCGGCGACGCCCGACGCGAGCGCGATGTGCTGACCGACGCTGGTGATGTAGCCGGTTCGCTCCGCGTGCGCGAGATCGGCGGCCAGCTGGTGGCGATCGACGATCGTTTTCTCGCTGAAGCGTTGCAGCTCCACGCCGTCGAGGGCGTCCAGGCCGATCGAGCTCAGCAGCGCCTTACCCGCGGCGCCGGCGTGCAGCGGCAGGATCATGCCCGGCGTGAGCTGGTAGCGGACCGGTCCGTCGTGCTCGTGCAGCATCGCGAGGAAACCGGTCGTCGGCAGCGGCCCCCGGACGACGACCATGATCGTCGCCTCGCAGGCGGAGGAGAGCTCGGCGAGCACCGCGGCCGCTCTGCTCAGCACCGGGTGCTGCGCGTGCAGCTGCGCTGCGATCACGCGCAGCCGCGGGCCGACGTGGTAGTTGCTGGAGTCGGCTTCGACGAGGCGGCGCTCGGTGAGGCCTCGGAGCACGCGGTTGACCGTGCTGCGGCTCTCGCCGATCTCGGCGGCGAGCTCGCGCACACCCCACCCGTGCGGACGGGGCCGCGTGATGAGGGTGTCGAGAACGCGCACGATGCGTTCGTTGCCCGCGACCGGGCCGGTCGCGGTGACCTGCGCAGCATCGAGATTCATCTCGCAGCGGTGATCGGCCGCCATCCCACCTCGCTTCGTCGTCGCGGCCCGGTTCGGCCCGGGCGCGCCCCTTGCTCTCACCGGCCGCCTCCCCGGGGACGCGCGGCGGCCGGGACGGCACGGCCTTGACATCTCGGGAAGCCGCACCGAAACTCTAGCGCACATTAACTGAGACGCTGTCCCAATTTTTACAGCAATGGAGCTGGCATGTCCATGACCGATGTCGGTGACGGGCCCGCGGCCTCGACCGCGACCCGGAAGAGAGAAGCGAAGAGGGCGACCGCGGCCGCCGTGTTCGGCACGTTCGTCGAGTACTACGACTTCAGCGTCTACGGCTACGTCGCCGCGACGCTGTCGACCGTGTTCTTCCCGAGCGAAGACCCCGTCCTCGGCTTGCTGAGCACGCTGTTGGTCTTCGGTTCGGCCTTCCTCGTCCGGCCGCTCGGGGCGATCTACTTCGGCCGTCTCGGTGACCGGCGCGGCAGGCGCACGAGCCTGATCGCGTGCATCACGTGCATGGGGCTGGCCGCCGGGCTGACCGGTCTGCTGCCGGGGTACGCACAGATCGGCATCTGGGCACCCGTCCTCCTGGTCATCCTGCGACTCCTGCAGGGGTTCTCCACGGGTGGCGAGATCGGTGGCGCGGCCGCCTACATCCGGGAGTGGGCTCCGGAAAGGCGTCGTTCGCTGTACATCTCGTTCGTCCCCAGCGTCGGGAACTTCGGCAAGGCGCTCGCCGCGGGCATGACCGCGCTCGTCGCGAGCGCCGTGCCCGGCGAGGTCATGCTCAGCTGGGGATGGCGCATTCCCTTCCTGCTGGCGATCCCGCTCGGCGTCCTCGTGCTCGTCCTGCGACTGCGGGTCGAGGACAGCCCGGAGTTCGTCGCGGCGCAGAGCCGGCAGGACTCGCAGCGGAGCGCCGGTGCTCCGCGTCGCCCCGTGCGCGAGCTGTTCAGCGGGCACCGCGCCGCCGTGGCCAAGGTCATCGCCATCGCGCTGGTGCAGAACATCGGCACCTACGTCGGAACCGTGTTCGTCGCGGTCTACCTCAGCGACGTCCTCGGGTTCACCAAGGCGTCGTCCTCGACGATCGTGCTGATCGCGGTGCTCTTCGCGGCGGTGCTCATCCCGGCTGCGGGCCACCTGGGCGCGAGGATGGGCGGCAAGCGATTGCTGATCTGGTCCTACGCGGCCTACATCGTCGTGGTGGTCCCCGCTTTCGCGCTCATGAACCAGGGATCGGTCGGGCTCGCCGTCGCGGGGCTCGCGCTGAGCATGGTGCCCTACGCGCTGTGCCAAGCCGGGACGTACGGAACCATTCCCGAATTCTTCCCGGTGCAGGTGCGGCACACCGGCGTCGCGTTCGGGCACAGCACCGGCGCGGTGATCGGCGGGGGTGGCGGTCCGTACCTGGCCACCTGGTTGATCGATGCCACGGGCAGCACCTTCGTGCCCGCGTTCGTCCTCGTCCTGTCCGCGGCGCTGGGGCTGATCGTCGTCGCGCTCGCGGTCCGCCCCGCCGCGCCCGGAACCAGCCACCTCTACCGATAGCGAGCACCACCTTGCCTACGATCTACGTCTCCGACCCGGTGCACGACGACGTGCTCGCCGATCTCGCCACCGACGGCGTCGTCCACCTCGGGTACGGCGCGAACGCCGTCGACTACGCCGACGTCTGCGAATCCGTCGACGCGGTCCTGCTGCGCGCCGAGGAATTCCCCCGCGGCAAGATCGAAGCATCCCCGAGGCTGCGGATCATCGCACGTCACGGGGTGGGGACCGACAACGTCGACCTCGACGCGGCACGCGAGCACGGGGTGTGGGTGACCATCACCCCCGGCGGGAACGCCAGGGCGGTCGCCGAGCACGTCTTCGCGCTGATCCTCGCCCTGGCCCGCAAGGTTCCCGAGGCGTCGAACCGGACCCGTTCCGGGGTCTGGGGCGAGCGCAAGGACGGCCTGACCGGGGTTGAGCTGAACGGCCGTGCGCTGGGGCTCCTCGGGCTCGGCAGCATCGGTCGCAGGGTGGCCGGCATCGGTCGAGCCTTCGGCATGGACGTGCTGGTCAGCGATCCCGCGGTGGACGCCGAATCGGCCGAGGCGCTCGGGTGTCGGCTCGTGGGCCTCGAAGAACTGATCAGCAGCTCCGACGTCGTCAGCCTGCACGCGCCGCTGCTGCCCTCCACGCGCCACATCATCGGATCCGCGCAGTTCGACGAGATGCGCCCCGGAGCGCTGCTCATCAACACCTCGCGCGGCGGACTGGTCGATGAAGCGGCCCTGGTCGCGGCGTTGCGATCCGGGCGGCTGGGCGGGGCGGGGTTGGACGTCCTGGAAGCCGAGAGCGACAACATGCGCGACCCCGTGTCGTGCAACCGATTTCCGATCGACGAGTTCGACAACCTGCTAGTCACCCCGCACGTCGCCGGTCAGACGGACGAAGCGCTGGCCGAGGTCGGGGGTGCGGCGGTGGCCTGCGTTCGCAGCGCCCTGGCAGGTGGCATCCCGGACAACGCCGTCGTCACGCCTCCGCGCGCGGCCGCCTGAACCCACCGAAGGAGCAGTCTCGTGTTCATCGACGCACCCACCGATTCGATCACCGTTTCCGCACCGCACGACCGTCCAGAACGCTCGCTGCTGGCCCGCCTGGGCAAGGCCCCCGCCGCCAACGTCGGAGACGTCTTCCAGCGCATGCTCGTCCTCGACGGAGGCATTCGCGCCTGCACGGAAGCGACCGCTCTGGTCGGCACGGCTCTTCCCGTGCACACCCGTGCCGGCGACAACCTCGCGATCCACCGCGCTCTCGACGAAGCCCGGCCGGGAGATGTGCTCGTCATCAACGGTCAGTCCGATCGCACGCGGGCGGTCATCGGTGACCTCATCGGCGAGATCATGGCCAGCCGGGGAGTGCTCGGTGCGATCGTCGACGGTGCGGTCCGCGACGTCGCGGCGCTCTCGGCGCAGGGCTTGGCGATCTTCGCTCGTGCCGTCACCCCGGCGGGCCCGTTCAAGAACGGGCCGGGAAGTGTCGGTTCTCCGGTCGCCGTTGGCGGTGTCGTCGTGTCGCCCGGCGACGTCGTCGTGGCCGATGCCGACGGCGTGGCCGTCGTTCCCGCCGGGCGTGCTGCCTGGGCGGCGGAGCGCGTCGAGGAGGTCGTGGAGCACGAGGAGCGGCTGCGCAGCCAGATCATCGCTTCCCGGGACGCGACCTCGAGGTGACCAGCGCAGGACGTCCGCGGAGCCCGGGTCGGGCTCATGGCCGGGTTCGCGCATCCGTCGGAGAAGTCACGGTTGTGCGCGAGCTGTACCATGAGGTCATGACGGAGTCCCTGGTCGAACGGACTGGCCTGCCGCCTGCGCAGGGCGAGGAGGAGCACTTGGCCCTCGCCCTCGCCAACACCGCCATCGCGCTGCCCGGCGAGCAGGTGGTCGACCTCCTGGGGACGCCCGCGCAGGCGAACGACTGGCTGGTGGGGTGCGGGCTGGCTCCAGCGGACGCCGACCTGCAGGAGATGTGCGCGGCGCAACTGCGTTCGCTGCGCGAGCAGATCAGATCGCTGTTCGCCTCCCGGGTCGCCGAGGTGCCGGCGCTGCCCGCTGCGGTGGCGGCCGTCAACGACGCGATGACGCGCGTCCCCGTCGCGCCGCTGCTGCAGTGGGACGACAAGACCGGCCCGTACCGCACTCAGCCGCACCCCACCACGGCGATCGTCGAGCACGCCTTGGCCACCCTGGCCGCCGATGCCGCCGACCTGCTCACCTCCGCCGACGCCGAACGCCTCACCGCGTGCGGCTCCACGCCCTGCAACCGCTTCCTCCTCCGCCAAGGTCGCCGCCACTGGTGCTCCGTTCGGTGCGGAGATCGTGCTCGCGCCGCCCGCGCCTACGCCCGCCGCGGCCGCGCCGGTGCGCAATAGCGCCGCCCGGGACTGGAGTTCGGTCCGGGGCTTCGTCGCGCGGTAGTGCTGGGCGCCTCGAGTCATGATCGCGTCAGGTTCTGCGCTGCTGTCATCGAACGCGCTTGGAGACCCGGCCTTTCGGTGGGGTGACGCCGAAGGCCGGGTCGTTGCCGGGAATTCGGGTGCTTCTGAGGAAGCGGGGTTCAGACCGGGGTGTCCTCGTCGGGGGTGAAGGCCTTCCCGTGGCCGGGGACGATCAGCGCGGGTTCTAGGTCGAGGATCTTCCGGCGGGAGGCTCGCAGGGTCTCGTTGTCGGTGGAGGTGGGGTCTTCCGCTGGGCCGGTCGCGCTCCACCAGGCGTGGGTGAAGACGATCGTGCCCTCGTCGGTCTTCGCGACGGTGGTGATGTCCTGCGGGGTGTGGCCGGGGGTTTCGATCAGCCGGATCGAGGGCGAGAGCTGGTAGCCCTCGGCGGGGCGGTCGTACCAGAGGTCGCCCCGGTAGATCGCCCAGACGTCGTGGGCGCGCGCGTTGGGGAAGAGCGCTGCGTTGAGGGTGTGGTCCGGGTGGTGGTGGCTGAAGACGACGTCGGTGATCTCCTCGGGGCTCAGGCCCGCGCCGGCGAGCGGATCGAGGATGAGCTTGCGGTCGTCGACCATGCCGGGGTCGACGACGACGGCGCGGTCGCCATCGCGCAGCAGCGAGACGGTGGAGGCGACCTGCCAAGGCCTCTCGAAGCCGTCCCGACCCGCGTTGCGCGGATCGCGGACGTCGTAGCCGGAGGTGAGCAGGGTGAATTCGGCGGTCATCCGACGCGCTGCTCCTTGGTCGTGGATGGATGACATGTCCGGCCGCAGGCGGTGCGCCCGTGCCGGGGGTGTTTGAGTCCCGCCGATCGCGGCGCGGGGCGGGACGGGGTCGGCCGGAGGTGCTCGACCCCGCTCAACCGCTTCTCACGGTACATGTTGCAATCATCCGTGACAAACAGCTAGGGTCACGGATGCAACTCGGACCTTCCGTGAAGACGCGCCGGGCGCGGCGCATGCACGGGTGGGCATTCGCCACGCCAGACACCCTGAAGGAACCTCGTGAACGACCTGATCGAGGGCGCGGCTCGCGGCTGCGCCCCCGCGCCCCTGTCCGTCCTCGACACGGCCCTGGCCGGTCGCGGTGTCAGCGCCGCCGATGCGCTGTCCGGCAGCATCGCGCTGGCGCGGCTCGCCGATCGGCGTGGCTTCACCCGCTACTGGGTTACCGAACACCACTCCATGCCAGGAGTTTCCGCATCCAGCCCCGCCGTTCTGCTGGCCCGCCTGACCGCGCACACCTCGCGGCTGCGGCTCGGTGCGGGGGGAGTGATGCTGCCCAACCACGCCCCGCTGATCGTCGCCGAGCAGTACGGCCTGCTCCAAGCCCTCGCCCCGGGCCGCATCGACGTCGGACTCGGCCGCGCCCCCGGCACCAACCCGTCCACCGCCGACGCTCTGCGCCGCGGCCGCTCGGCCGAGGACTTCCCGGGTCAGGTCATGGAGCTCCTGCGCTTCCTCGACGACGACTTCCCCGATGAACACCCCTATCGCCAGCGCGTCTACGCCGTGCCCGGACCGGCCCAGGACCGTCAGAACGACGTGCCGCAGGCGGCCGGTCGTCCCCAGGTCTGGTTGCTGGGCTCCTCGGGTTACTCCGCCCAGCTGGCCGCGCACCTCGGCCTGCCCTTCGCCTTCGCGGGTCAGTTCTCCCCCGTCGGCGTCGCACCGGCGCTGCAGCTCTACCGCGACCGGTTCGCTCCCTCGGCAGTGCTGGCCGAGCCGTACGCGCTCGCCAGCGTCAGCGTCATGGCCGCGGACGACGAGCTCGAAGCCCTGCGGCAGACGCGCAGCTACGCGCACGCGATGATGCGCATGCTCCAGGGCAAGTCGTTCCTCGTGCCCACGCCCGACGAGGCCGCGTCCTACCGCTACGCGAACTCCGAGCAGCAGGTGCTCGACCACTGGATCAGCAGCGTCCTGCACGGCACTCCCGAACAGGTCACCGCGCACCTCGACCGGCTGCACGCGGACGCCGGTCCCGACGAGATCATGCTCGGCTCGGCGGGGCACACCCCGGAGGCGCTGCTGCGCTCCACCGAACTGCTCGCCGACGCCTGCGCGATGCCGTCGGCGCCGGCTGCCGCCGCCCGCTGATGCGCCTGCCCTGAATCCCGGGACCTGCGCGGTCCTGCCGGTGGCCTGGGCCGTCGAGCGGCGCAGCGCCCGCACCACCGACCTCGCCGAACGTTTCGCAACGGAGGCATCATGCACGACGCCGAGGCCAAGCCGCCCAGCCCGCAGGCGAACGCCCCCTCGCTGACCGGGACGCAGAAGCGCACCCTCGCCGTCCTGCTGGTCTCCCAGATCTTCAGCGGGGTCGGGCTGGCGGCCGGGGTCACCGTCGGCGCGCTCCTGGTGCAGGACATGCTCCGTTCCACCGCCCTGGCCGGGCTGCCCAGCGCTCTCCTCACCGCGGGTTCGGCCGTTGCCGCCGTCAGCATCGGGCGGATCTCCCACGCCCTGGGGCGCCGTCCCGGGCTGGCCGCGGGCTACCTCGCCGGGGCGCTCGGGGGCGCCGGGGTCGTAGCCGCGGCCAGCCTCGACCTCCCCGCCCTGCTGGTGATCTCCCTCGTCCTCTACGGCGCGGGCACGGCGGCCAACCTCCAGGCCCGCTACGCCGGGGCCGACCTCGCCGCTGCTCGAAATCGCGCGCGCGCCGTGTCCACGGTCCTGGTCGCGACCACCTTGGGCGGTGTCGTCGGCCCGAACCTCGCCGCTCCCGCCGGTCATCTCGCGACCGCTCTCGGCCTGCCCCCTCTGACCGGTCTTTTCCTCGTCTCCGGCGCCGCCTTCGCCGTCGCGGCGCTGATCCTGATCGTCTGGCTGCGCCCGGACCCCCTCGTGCTCGCCCGTTCGCTGGCCGACGAGCCGGAGGACGCGCCCCGCGTCGGTTCGGGTGCGGTGCCCGAGGATTCGAAGCACGCCGAGCGCCGCCACCCCGGGCTGTGGCTCGGCGTGCTGGTGATGGTCCTGGGTCAACTCGTCATGGTCGCGATCATGACCATGACCCCGGTGCACATGCAGGACCACGGGCACAGCGCCGCGGCTTCCGGACTGGTCATCGCCTTGCACGTCGGCGCGATGTACCTGCCGTCGCCGCTGGCCGGAACGCTGAGCGACCGCTGCGGACCGAAGCGGGTGGTGATCGCCTCCGGGCTGGTTCTCCTGGCTGCCGGGGTCATCGCCGCCGCCTCGCCCGACGACTCCGTCGTCCTGCTCGCCGTCGCGCTGGTGCTGCTCGGCGTCGGTTGGAACTTCGGCCTCGTCAGCGGCACCACCATCCTCACCAACGCCGTTCCCGTCACCACTCGCGCGAAGACCCAAGGCGTGGTCGACGTCGCCGTGGCGGTAGCCGGCGCGACCGGGGGCATGGCCTCCGGCGTCGTCGTCGCAGCGGCCAGCTACCCGCTCCTGGCCCTGACCGGCGCCGCGCTCGCGCTCGTCGTCCCAGCTGCCATCGCGATCTCCGCGAGGCGCGCGCTTCCCGGAGATCGAGCGGGACGACCTTGAACCGGTCGCCGGATCAGGCCCCGGGAGCACGAGTCGCGGGGCCGCGTGGAGAAATGCCGCTGGTGCGACGCCGCGAGGTGCGGGCGCCGTCGGCGATCGCTGCCCGACGCGAGCGAGACCGCGGTCAGGTCAGCTGGAGCAGGCGGTCGGCGACCTCGGTGAGATCGCGCCCGTGCACGTCGGCCGGGGTGTACACGTCGCCGTAGCGACCTTCGAGCCGCTCGCACCAGCCGGCGAGGCAGCCGGCGCGCTTGGCGCCGTGGCAGTCCCAGGCGTGCACCGCCACCAGCGCCGTGTTCTCCGGCGCGGCCCCGAGTTCGCGCGCGGTCAGGTGGTAGATGGCCGGGGCGGGTTTCCACGTGCCGGCTCGGTCAGCGGTGACGACGTCGTCGACGAACCCCGCCAATCCGGCGTTCTCCAGAAATCCGGCCGTGTTCTGCGGATTTCCGACGGTGAGGCAGCCGACGGCCACGCCGGCCTCGGACAACCTGCGCAGCGCCGGCTCGGCATCGGGATGGGCGGGCAGCTCGCGGAATCCGTCCAGCACGTGGTCGATCTCGTCCTCGCTGGCGGTGTGCCGAGCATCGGTGCGCAGCGCCTGCCGAGCCACCGGGTAGAACTCGGCGCGGTCTCCGCTGAGCGTCAACGCCATCGAATCCCGCTGGAATCGCATGAACCAGGGCTGCAGCAGCTCGGCGGGCTGACCGATCTCCTCCAGCCGCCCGGCCAGTGCCTCCACGTCGAGCAGGGTTTCCAGGACGTCGAAGGCCACGGCGTGCACGCGAGCTGTCATGGGGGCTTCCTCCTCGGAGGGGCGTGGAGTGATCGTTTGGTACGTTGGGAACGTACATACCGGTTTGTATAGTGTCCATGCGGAGGCATCGATGGCCGGTTCGAGGACCGGGAGCGGGGGTGGCCGCAGTCCGGCTGCGGAACGCATCCTGACCGTGGCGTCCCAGCTGTTCTACGAGAAGGGGATCAGAGCCGTCGGGGTCAACGCGATCGCTGACCGCGCGCAGGTCACCAAGGTGACGCTCTACGCCCACTTCGGTTCCAAGGACGGGCTCGTGGCCGCGCACCTGCGTTCTCGCGACGCGCGGTGGCAGGCCGAGCTGGGCGAGCGGTTGGCGGCCGCGGGAGCGCCGGGCGAGCGGCTGGCCGCGATCTTCGACGCCTACCAGGCGTGGGCGGTGGCCGATGACTTCCGCGGGTGCGGTTTCGTCAACGCCGCGGCCGAGCTCGCCGATCTCGACCACCCCGCGCGCGCGGTCATCAGCGAGCACAAGGCGAGCGTCGCAGCGCAACTGGAAGACGCGGCCGCCGCTGCCGGCTGCCCGTCGCCCGGCGAAGTGGCGGAGGAGTGCTTGCTCCTGCTCGAAGGCGCTGCGGTCACCGCTGCGCTCCGGCGCGACACCGAACCGCTGCAGCGGGCCCGCCGTGCTGCGCTGCGCCTCTTGCCGTCCTCGAACTAGCCGGGCGCTCCCTTCGGTGCGCGGATCGGTCCGAGTTCGGGCGACGCGGACGCCGGTCGGCTCACGGCGCGGCGGTGAAGCGGAGCCGGTAGGAGGTGGGGGTGGTGTTGTAGTGCTTGACGAAGTTCTGCCGGAACGTGACGGCACTGGTGAACCCGCACGATTCGGCGATGCGGCTGACGCTCCAGGTGGTGGTTTCGAGGAGCCTGCGCGCCTCGTCGAGGCGGTGGATCAGGACCCATCGCGCCGGGCTCATGCCGGTGGTTTCGCGGAACCGGCGGGAGAAGTTGCGCTGGCTCATCGACGCGTGCTCGGCCAGGTCTTCGACGGCGAGGGACTGGTCGAGGTTGGCCAGGGCCCAGGCGATGGTCTGGCCCATGGGGCCGTCGTCGCTGCTCAGCAGCGGTCGTTCGATGTACTGGGCCTGGTCCCCGTCGCGGTGGGGTGCGATGACCAGGTGGCGGGCGATGGTGGTCGCGGCTGTCGATCCGAGGCGGGTGCGGATGACGTGGAGGCAGGCGTCGAGGGCGGACGCCGTGCCCGCCGAGGTGAGCACGTCCCCGTGATCGAGGTAGAGCGCGTCGGCCTGGATCTGCACGGCCGGGTGCTGTTCGGCCAGTTCGTTGGCGGCGGCCCAGTGCGTCGTGGCGGTGCGGCCGTCGAGGATTCCGCTGGCGGCCACCGGGAACGCGCCGAGGCAGAGTCCGATGATCGTCGCGCCGCGCGCGTGCGCACCGCGGATGCGCTCGATGAAGGCCGGCTCGGGCGCGGGGAGGTGAGCGGGCCAGGACGGGAACACCAGCAGGTCGGCCGAAGCGGTCGCGTCGGGTCCGGAGAGGTCGTCGATGACCACTCCTTCGTCGGCGCGCACCGGGCGCCCGTCGGAGCTCCAGACGGTGGTGCGCCAACCGTCCGGGACGGTCTGGCGGGACACCTCGCCGAAGGCGAGCAGCGGCGCGGCCAGGTGGAACGTCGTGATCCCGTCGAAGGCGTGGATGGCGATCCGCATGGTTGGCCTGATTTCATCGAAGGTGGTCTTCCCTGCCACTCACGGTAGCGCGCCCGCGCTCAGCACGATGGGCGTGGCGGTTCACCCGGCCGCCGCTCGATCGTCCGAGGAGGATTTCGCAGTGAACGCCCCGCGCCGTGCTCTCGTCGTCATCGATGTCCAGCAGGAGTACTTCCAGGGACCGCTCGCCGTCCAGCACCCGCCGCGAGACGAGTCGCTGCCCCGGATCGCGCGGGCGGTCGACAGCGCCGTCGAGGCAGGAGTGCCGGTGATCACCGTCCAGCACGAGTACCCCGCGGGCGCACCGGTGTTCGCGGTCGGATCCGAGGGCTGGCAACTGCACCCCGAGATCGAGCGGCGTGCCGAGGCCGCCTCGAAGCACGTGGTCAAGGGCTTCTCCAGCGTCTTCACCGCCGGTGACCTGACCGAGTGGCTGCGCGCCAACGACATCGACACCCTCACGCTCGTCGGGTACATGACCAACAACTGCGTGCTGGCCACCGCTGCTGCGGCCGAACCGCTCGGATTCGCCGTGGAAGTGCTCTCGGACGCCACTGGTGCCATCCACCTGGCCAACGAAGCCGGGAAGGTCTCGGCCCAGCAGGTGCACGAGACGCTCATGGTCCTGCTGCACTCCAACTGGGCGGCCGTCTCCGACACCGACACCTGGGCGGGGGCCGTGTCGGACCAGAAGCCCCTGCCCAAGAGCGACCTCGGCACCTCTGCAGTGCGGGGTCAAGCCGCCCGCTGACCGGAGCGCAGGAGGGGGCGTTCGGCCGCTGAGTCGAGCGCCCGCTGCTCCACCTCAACCGCGCTGAGGCGGAGCACGTCCCGGGCGTCCGCGGACCCGGAAGGTGCGCGGGACTCGTGGGACCGTGCGTCGGCGACCTCGGCGAGCACCTGCCGACCAGCCTCGTGGAGCGCCTCATCGGAGGCGCGAGCCGCAGTCGGATCACCGTCCAAGGCCGCGCGGTCGGGTTCTTCGACGACGTCGACCTCGAACTGGTCGACCGCATGTCCGCGGTGCACACCGGAACCCCTTACGGCATCCGACGTCCCCGCGCCGCGGTCCGCCTCGAGATCACCGACTGGTCCCACCCGGTCCCCAAGACCGACACCTAGCCCGGTCGCATGACCGACCTCTGCCTCGTGCCGATGCCGCGCCGGGCTTCGTCGAACCCGGCCCGATATACCCGTGGGGGGTATGTTCTGTAGGGTGCTGCCGTGGCGGCTGACGGCGGTCACTGGCTATCCCAGGACGAGGAAAGGGCGATCGAATGCATTCTCACGACCACGATGCGAAGTTCATGGCCGACATCAAAGAGGCCGCGCCGGAGATGGTGTCGGCGTTCTTCGGCTTCGACAAGGCCGTGTTCGACGAGAGCACCGGAAACCTCGATCTGGCCACGCGCGAGCTGGTGGCGGTCGGGGTCGCGGTGACCACGCAGTGCTCCTTCTGCATCGAGGATCACGCCGAGCGCGCGGTCAAGGCCGGCGCGTCCAAGGGCGCTGTCGCCGAAGCCGTCATGGTCGCCGCCGCCTTGCGCGCCGGTGGCGGCGTCACGCACGGGTGGAAGGCGATGAAGAGCATCGCCGAGGACGAGTAGGCCGCACCGGAGGCGTCGTGCACGATGCGGGCCCGCCCTCCGGGGCGGGGGCCCAGGGCCCATCGTCAGCTGCGACGAGCCTGCCGTCGATGCGGCCGCCTCGTCGCAGACCGTCCCGCGCAGGCGAGTTCGCGCAGCTGCCGACCCGGGGCGTGCGCGACGAGGCCGCTCATCGCGCACGCCCCGGACGCTCGATCGACCGCGGAGGGCGAGTCCGGGACCGGCCTAGGAGACCACCATCGAGTCGGGGGAGTCCGCGAACCCCAAGATGGGGGAGAGTGCGGGGGAGAAGTCCTCGTCGGCCCGCGAGGCGATCCACTCGTCGAGCTCGGCGACGAACTCGGGGGTCGCCTTGTAGCGGACGCGCTGGGCCGCGGCTTCGTCGACGCGGTCGATGAGCTTGACGACCTGCTCGCTGAACTTCTCGTAGTCGGTGACCTTGTCCAGGAACGCGCTCGCGACCCCGTCGAAGTCGATCTCGGCGACCTGCTCCTCGCCCAGCTCCGGGAGGACATCGGCGATGTAGTCGCCGCACCGGTAGAGCAGGAAGGCCACCCGGTGCAGCGCGATCGAGGTCTTGCCGGACCGGGCGACGCCGATGAAGGCTCAGCACCTGCGCGGCGGGTGGGGCTCGAGCGGGCCAGATGCGACGAGGGCCGCTCCCCGGCTGCACTGCCGGGAAGCGGCCCTCGTCGAACCGTCAGTGGCTGCCTGCGAGCTCCCCGGTGAGGCGGTCGTGCATGGCGGCGCTGCGGGTGTTCAGGCCGACGATCTCGACCTCCTTGCCCTTGGCCTCGTACTTGGTGGTGATCGCGTCGAGGGCGGCCACAGTGGAGGCGTCCCAGATGTGGGCGTCGGTGAGGTCGATGACGACCTTGTCCGGGTCGTTGGCGTAGTCGAACTGGTAGACTAGATCGTTGCTGGAGGCGAAGAACAGCTCGCCGGTGACCTGGTAGACGACCTGGCCGCCGTCCGGGTCGGTGGCCGCGGTGACGTCGACGAGGTGGGCGACGCGGCGGGCGAAGATGACCATCGCGGTGATCGAGCCGACGACCACGCCGATGGCGAGGTTGTCGGTGGCCACCACGACGACCACGGTCACGGCCATCACGAGGATCTCACCGGTGGGCATCCGCTTGAGGGTCTTCGGCGCGATGCTGTGCCAGTCGAAGGTGCCGAAGGCGACCAGGACCATCACCGCGACCAGCGCGGCCATCGGGATCTGCGAGACCAGCGGCCCGAACGAGATGCACAGGATCATCAGGAACACGCCGGCCAGGAACGTGGACAGCCGGGTGCGCGAGCCCGCGGTCTTGACGTTGATCATGGTCTGGCCGATCATCGCGCAGCCGCCCATGCCGCCGAAGAAGCCGGTGACGATGTTGGCGACGCCCTGGCCGATCGACTCGCGGGTCTTGTTCGAGTGGGTGTCGGTGATGTCGTCGACCAGCTTGGCGGTCATCAGCGACTCCATCAGCCCGACCAGCGCGAACGCCAGCGCGTAGGGCGCGATGGTGGTCAGCGTGTCCAGCGTGAACGGCACGTCCGGGATGCCCGGGACCGGCAGCGAGCTCGGCAGCGAACCCTTGTCGCCGACGGTGGGCACGGCGATGCCCGCGGCGATGGTCACCGCGGTCAGGGCGATGATCGACACCAGCGGTGCCGGGACGACCTTGGTCAGCTTGGGGAACAGGACCATGATCACCAGGCCTGCCGCGAACAGCGGGTAGACCATCCACGGCACGTCGATGAGCTCGGGGACCTGGGCCATGAAGATCATGATGGCCAGGGCGTTGACGAAGCCGACCATGACGCTGCGCGGCACGAACCGCATCAGCTTGGCCACGCCCAGCGCGCCCAGGACGGCCTGGAAGATCCCGCCGAGGATGACCGCGGCGATCAGGTAGCCCAGGCCGTGCTGGTGCGACAGCGGTGCCACCACGAGGGCGATCGCGCCGGTGGCGGCGGAGATCATGGCGGCGCGGCCGCCGACGATCGAGATGACCACGGCCATCGTGAACGAGGCGAACAGGCCCACTCTGGGGTCGACGCCGGCGATGATGGAGAACGAGATCGCCTCCGGGATCAGCGCCAGCGCGACGACCAGACCGCCGAGGATCTCGGTGCGCGCGACCTTCGGTGACAGCCACGCCGGTCGGCGCAGCGGGAGTGAATCAAGCACAGATCAACCAGACATGCTCGGGCGCCGCAGCGCGGCGCAGGGCGTTCGCCGCGCGAGGCGGCGGTGACTCGGCAAGGGGGCGGGACGCCTCGCGTCCCGGGAGCAAGCCGTCGACGGTGGCGGCTGGACTGGGTCGGGCGGTCACCACATCCTGCTGGCAGGCAAGAGCGCTCCTCGGCTCGAGGTGCGAGCCGGGGGCGTCGGTGACCCCGGGGGCCGACCGGCGGTGGGTGCACCGCGGCGGCCCGCAACTCTTCCCTTACGTTAGACGAGGAGGTCGCGCTCTTCCGAACGGCTCCGCGCAAATGAGTCCGGGATCACGCGGGCTCGGCTCGGGTCAGCTGCCGCTGGTCCTGGACGTGCGCCGGGGTGCGACCAGGTGATCCCGCAGCATGGCGGCGAACTCCTCGGCGATGGTCAGCTTCTCCCGCAGCTCCGCGCAGGCGTTCTCGGCCGTCGCGGTGAACTCGGCGAGCCGCTGCTCCGGGTCGTCGATCTCCGGCGCGCCCGGGGCGGGGTCGAGGATGGCCAGCAGCTCGCGCATCTCGTCGAGCTGGAAGCCCAGCGGCTTCATCCGCTTGATCAGCTGCAGCCGGTCGACGTCGGGTTCGGTGTAGAGCCGGAAGCCGCCCTGGCTGCGCGCGCTCGGCACGACCAGGTCGACTTCTTCGTAGTAGCGGATCGTGCGCAGCGACAGACCCGTGCGCTCGGCCACCTCGCCGATCTGCATCCGCTCGTCCACGCCGAAACCACTCCTCGCCGACCGCGCTGGCGCGGCCGTCTCGCGTCCTGATTCCCATCACGATACGCAAGGCGGGATTCTCGCCCGGTTACCGCCCGTGAGCGGGCGGGTCCTCCGGCTCGACCCGGGTGCGCAGCAGGGCGGCCGGGATCGCCGCGCACGCACCGGCGGCGATCAGGTGCCCGGTGGTGATGGAGGCGGCCGTCATCGGCGGTCCGAACGCCAGCGGGGAGAGGAACTGACCGGGAGAGCATCGCGGTGCCATACAGCGAGGTCGCCTGGCCTCGCCGCTCCGGCCCGGCGGCATCCCCGATCAGCACGGAGCAGCAGCCCGTTCGCCACGCCGAGCAGCGCGGCAGCACGTCAAATCTACGCTCACGTTAGGGTCGGATGTCGGGCGTTGGTGCCGCTGCGCGCGGATCGCCTGGCCCGGACGAGGGCGTCGCGCGGTGCTCGTTCGAGGTGAGCGCAGATGTGTTTCGGGAGGTCGACGAGTTGACGGAGCTGGGTTGCCGGAGTGCTGATCGCAACGGGGCCGACCGGTGAGCGCCGGGGCGACCGCAGGCCGCGCTGCCGACCCCGCGCAGGAGGCTCGCCGGCGCCGGACGTTCGCGGTGATCAGCCACCCGGACGCGGGCAAGTCGACGCTGACCGAGGCGCTCGCGCTGCACGCGAAGGTCATCTCGGAGGCCGGCGCGGTCCACGGCAAGGCGGGCCGGCGGGGCGTGGTCTCGGACTGGCTGGAGATGGAGCGCACGCGCGGCATCTCGATCACCTCGGCCGCGCTGCAGTTCGCCTACGAAGACTGCGTGATCAACCTGCTGGACACGCCCGGTCACGCGGACTTCTCCGAGGACACCTACCGCGTCCTGTCGGCCGTGGACTCCGCGGTGATGCTGCTGGACGCGGCCAAGGGGCTGGAGCCGCAGACGCTGAAGCTCTTCGACGTGTGCCGGCACCGCGGCATCCCGGTGATCACCTTCATCAACAAGTGGGACCGCCCCGGGCGCGACGCGCTGGAGCTCTGCGACGAGGTGCAGGAGCGGATCGGCTTGCGGCCGATGCCGCTGACCTGGCCGGTCGGCGAGTCCGGCCGGTTCCGCGGCGTGCTGGAGCGGTCCTCGGGGGAGTTCGTCGGCTACGAGCGCACGTCCGGTGGCGCCGCGATCGCATCCGAGCAGCGGCTGTCCCCGGGCGAGGCGCGGGCCGAGGTGGGCGCGGACTGGGACCGGGCGGTCGAGGAGTCCGACCTGCTGTCGGCCTCCGGCGGGGACTTCGACGCCGAGGCCTTCCACGCGGCCACCGCCACGCCGGTGCTGTTCGGCTCCGCGGTGCGCAACTTCGGCATCGGGCAGCTGCTGCAGCAGCTGGTCGCGCTCGCGCCGCGACCCGAGCCGCGCCCGGACGTGCGCGGCCGACCGCGCGAGCTGGACGCGCCCTTCTCGGCGTTCGTGTTCAAGGTGCAGACCGGAATGGATCCGTCGCATCGCGACCGGGTGGCCTTCGCCCGGGTGTGCTCCGGTGCGTTCGAGCGGGGCATGGTCGTCACGCACGCCGCGACGGGCAAGCCGTTCTCGACCAAGTACGCCCAGCACGTGTTCGGCCAGCAGCGCGACACCCTCGACCTCGCCAACCCGGGCGATGTCGTCGGGCTGGTCAACGCCACCGCGCTGCGGGTGGGCGACACGCTCTACACCGGCAAGCCCGCGGTCGAGTACCCCGGCATCCCCAGCTTCGCGCCGGAGCACTTCGCGGTGGTGAGCACGACCGATCCGGGCCGTTCCAAGCAGTTCCGGCGCGGCATCGAGCAGCTCTCGCAGGAAGGTGTCGTGCAGGTGCTGCGCTCGGACAAGCGCGGTGACGCCTCGCCCGTGCTCGCCGCGGTCGGCCCGATGCAGTTCGAAGTGGCGATGCACCGGATGGAGAACGAGTTCCGCGCCCCGGTGCGGATGGAGCAGCTGCCCTACAGCGTGGTCCGGGTCCTGGAGGACGACCAGCAGCGCGCTCTCGCCGACGGGCGCCGCAGCGAAGTGCTCGACCGCGCCGACGGCACTCCGCTGGTGCTGTTCGCCAGCGAGCACGAGATGCGAACCACGCAGCGCCTGCACCCGGAGCTCAAGCTGAGCCCCGTGGTCGGCGCCCAGGGCTGAGGGAATCGACGAAGAAGCCGCGCGCACCGCGCCAGCAGCATCGACCGAACCCGCGCCTCGGCGGTCGCCGCCGCGGGCGCGCTCGGCGTGCGCGTCCTCGAAGCCGTGGCGTTCCCGGACTGGCCCGAGCTGCCCCGCCTGCGCGGCACGCGCGACCTCGGTGGTCCACGCGCCGCAGGAAGCGATCGCTGCCGATGGCGACGTGCGACGCAACTCCGGAACGTGGATGCTCGTCGAACGCGACGATGCCTGGTGGGTGTGCGCAGTGCAGCAGACCAACGTCATCGATCTGCCGCCCGACTGGAACGCCCGCTGCGAGAACGCCTGGCGCGCCCGTTCGGCCGGTGGTCGCCGGGTGGCGGGCCTGCGGATCCGCAGCCGATCCCGAAGCGGGGCGCGACGGAGGACGACGACGGCCGGTCCGCGAGGAAGCAGCCGCAGGAGGGGAGCCGTGCGCGAATACGGCGAGTTGATGGAGCACGCGATCGAGCAGGCGCGGATCGGTGCGGCCGAAGGCGGAATACCGATCGGTGCGGCGCTGGTCGTCGGCGGTGAGCTGCTGTCCGCGGGGCGAAATCGCCGCGTCCAGCGGGCGAGCCCGACGCTGCACGCGGAGATCGATTGCATCGAGAGCGCGGGGCGCCAGGCGGCGTCGACCTACCGGCGGGCCACCTTGTTCACCACGTTGTCGCCCTGCTTCCTGTGCACCGGGGCGGTGCTGCTCTTCGGGATTCCGCGCGTGGTGATCGGCGAGAACCGCACCTACGCGGCAGGCGAGGAGCTGCTGCGCGGCCACGGGGTGGAGGTCGTGGTCCTCGACCTGGACGAGTGCGCCGAGCTGATGGCCGACTTCGTGACCGCGCGGCCGGAACTGTGGCACGAGGACATCGCGGTCGACGACGCCGGCGGTTGAGCGCGGCGCTCGCGGTTTCCCGCAGGGTTCGTGCCCCACGACGCGTTCTCGCTGCGCACCGGTGGTCGCCGAGGAGTACGGCGCCCGGGCTCGACCGGGAGCCCGGGCGCCGTCCGCCTTGGACCAGCTGCGGGTGCGTCAGCCCTTCAGGCCGTTCTCGACGGCCTCGATGATGCGCGGACGCAGCTCGGCGGCGCTGATGATCGCGTCCACCGATCCGACGTCGACCGCGCGCTGGATGTTGTGCGCCTGGTCGAACTCGGCGGCGACCTCGCTGAGCTTCTCGGCCCGCACGGCCGACCGCGTCTCCGCGAGCTGCGTGCTCAGCGCCGCTCGCTCGGCGCCGCTGGCGGTCGAGATCTGCTCCTGCAACGCGGCCACCCGCGGGTCCTTGGCGGTTCGGTCGTTCACCTCGCCGGAGAACACGACGGCCGCCGCGGGCGCCCCGCCGAGCACCGAGGCGAACGAGCCCTCCAGCGCCAGGACGGTCATGTTCGGGTTGAGCGCCTTGGAGAACACCACGAACGCGCCGCCGTGGTAGCGGGAGATCACGCAGAACACGATGGGCCCGTCGAAGTTGACGATCGCCCTGCCGATCTCGGCGCCGTACTCCAGCTGCAGCTTGCGCAACGACTCCGGGGAGCCGTCGAAACCGGACAGGTTGGCCAGCACCACCAGCGGGCGATTGCCGGAGGCGGCGTTGATCGCGCGCGCGGTCTTCTTCGACGACCGCGGGAACAGGGTGCCCGCGGTGTAGGAGTCCGGGCCGTCCGTGGGCGGGAAGCCGCGGCGGGGCACCGAACGCGACTCGATGCCGATCAGGCAGACCGGTCGGCCGCCGATGTGCGCGTCCTGCACCGCGGCGGTGTCGGCGTCGGCCATGCCCGCCCACCGCTCCGCCACCGGGTGGTCCTGGTCGGAGACGGCGCGCATCACCGTGCGGATGTCGAACGGCTTCTTCCGCTCCGGGTTGTGCTCGGCGGAGAAGATCTGGCCCACCGTGCTGAAGTCGCTGCCGACGACGGCGTGCGGGAACTCGGAGACGTCGCGGTCGAACGGGTCGCTCGTTCCCGCGTTGCGCGGACCGGTGTCGCCGGGCACGACGTAGGTGTGGTCGTAGTGCGCCATGAGCACGTCGCGAGCGCCGGCGAGGTCGGGCGCCCAGTACTGGGCCTGGCCGTTCGGCCCCATCACGCGGTCGTAGCCGCCGATGCCGAAGTTGTCCTCGGCCGAAACGCCGCCGGAGAAGTCCAGCGATTGCTTGCCGGTCAGCACCATCGCCGAGTCCGGGGTCATCACCAGGACGCCCTTGGTGTGCATGAGCATCGTCGCCTCGGCGTTCCAGTACGGCTGCGCGCCGACGTTGATGCCCGAGACGACGACGTTGATCTCGCCCCCGTCCTGGGTGAACTCGACGATGCGCTTGAGCGCCGCGGCCACCCAGTCCATGTTCTCGGTGCCCGAGGACATGGAGATCCGCGCCCCGGCGGAGAGCGCGAACCACTCCACGGGCACGCGCATGCGCTCGGCCAGGTCGAGCGCGGCGATCACGCGCGAGCACTCCGGTTCGGACAGCGCGCCCAGCGCCTTCGTCGGGTCGCCCAGCAGCAGGACGCGGGTGACGCCCTCGGGGTGCAGCCGGGTCGGCGTGGTGATCACGCCGGCGACGATCGCCGCGGTATTGCCGCCCTTGGGGCGATCGACCGGGGCGAGCGCGCCGGTTTCGTCGAGGTCGTGCTCGACGAACCGCCCTTCCGGGCCGGCGAGCAGGTCGGTCAGCTCGTAGGGGTAGGCGTTCCCGCGCCGCGCGGCGCGCTGCACCTTCTGGCGGTAGTCGTTGAGAGCTTCGACCGGGGCCGTCACCGGTTCGCCGACGTGCAGCTGCGGACCGCGCCCCGGATCGACGGTGATCCGCACCGAGATGTCGGTCAGCTCGCCCGAGGCGGTGCGCTGGCGGGCCAGGAACTCGACCTCCTCCAGCCCCGCGCCCGCCGCGGTCGGCCTGATGCGCTGGACGAGCGTGTTGAGCTCGTCGGTGGTCAGGTCGGTCGGCGGCCAGACGTACATCGTGATCCGGTTGGTGTCGAACCGCCTGTTCTGCGGTCGCTGCGCCTGGACCGCGCGGATCGCGTCGAGGCACCCGGCGATCGCGTCCTCCACCGCCGGCAGCGCGACCAGCCGGCCGTCGGCGTCGCGCAGCGGCGTGAGGTCCCGGATCTGGCTCATCGCGACGAGCCGCTCGTCGGCCGGGTTGCTCCTCGCGGACGCCTTGAACAGGTAGATCTCCTCATCGGCCGAGGGCAGCCGGGTGAGGTCGAACTCGCGGAGCCGCTGCAGCTGCAGCCGCTGCGCGATCTGCGGGTGCAGGCCGCGGATCAGGCGGTCCTCGACGAAGGTCGAGCCCTCCGGGCGGAAGGTGAAGTGGTGGTGCATCACCGCGCCGCTGGTGCCGGCGACCGTGGCGGTGATCCGGGTGACCCCGGCGGGCAGCCGCTGCTCTGTCAGGATCTCGCCGAGCCGCACCGCCATCGCGCCGACGTCCGGCTGGTCCTCCCACGTGACGTACAGATCGGCGACCAGGCCGCCGTCGGCGGGCGCATCGGCCGCGAGCTCGCCGACCGCGGCGACCGCAGCGGGCAGGTCGGCGATGTCCGCGGCGGTGGTGACCACCCGGGTGCGGCCGTCGGCCCCGCTGTGCTCGGCGGTGACGAACCGGCAACCGCCGGCGTCCCGCGCGGTGACCTCGGCGAGGTCGCGGTTGCCGTAGTAGCGGCGGGTCAGCACTTCCAGCAGCGCGACGTGGTCGCGGCCGGGGCGGCCGATCCGCTGACCGATCAGCCGAACCAGCGGCTCGGCGCTGGCGACCATGTCCTGGATCCGCTCGGCGCGGTCCGGCGCGTCCGGGTCGCGGTCGAGGTGGCGCAGGTGCTCGCGGACGTCGGCGTAGACCTTGGCGCGGTTGCGGCGCAGCAGCGGCTGGGCGAACCAGCGGAACACCACGCCCCGGGCGAGGTCGGACACCGCGGAGAACCGCACCTGGGTCGCCTCGACCAGGTGCTCCAGGGCCAGCCCCGCCCGCTCGCGCAGCGGCTCGGCCGGTGGTGCGTCGGCCAGCCACTGCCGCAGCAGCTCGGAGACGATGGCGGCGTCCGCCGGCATCTGCTGCTGGGCCAGGAAGATCCGGAAGACCGCCGCCTCGAGCGCCTGCGTGCGGTCGAGGTCGGTGACGCCGTAGTGGGCGAGCACCTTGCTGAGCTTGGCCTGGAAGTCCTGGGTGACGCCGGCGCGTTCGACGTCCAGGCTCTGCAGGTAGCTGTGGAAGTACTCGCGCGGGCTGTGCACGGGGCTGTTCGGCTCGACGTCGAGCTCGCCGCCCGGCTTGTTGCGGCTGAGCTCGGACAGGTCGGCGAACGCGGTGAGCACCTCCAGCTCACCGGGCAGCGGACGCCCGCCCAGCTCCGCCCGCGCGGCCAGGTAGTCCGACAGCACCCGCGTGCGGTCGTGCGGGTCGACGTCGAAGCCGAGCACGAGGTTGCGCAGCTCCTGCAGACCGCGCTCGGCGCGTTCGGCCGCCGGGACGTCCGCGGGCTGCGCGGGGAGGTCGATCTCGACCTCCGCGCCCGCGGCGTCCTCCTCCTCGGCGCCCTCCTCGGCCAGCGGCTCCAGGCGCATCAACGGCGCGCCGGTCTCCACCTGGCTGCCCACCGACACCGGGCACTCGCGCACCCGGGCCCGGAACGGCGCGCGCAGCACCGTCTCCATCTTCATGCTCTCCAGCACCAGGATCGACGCGCCCGCGGCGACCTCGTCGCCGACCGACAGCGGCGTGGCCACGACCAACGCCGGTGCGGGGGATCGGACCACACCGCCCTCGTCGCGGCTGATCCGGTGCGTCACGCCGTCGACCTCGACCAGGTGCGTCGGTCCGTGGGTGGCCGAGGTCAGCTGGAAGCGGGTCCCGTTGACCACGATCCGGCCGCTGTGCGCGTCGAACCGGTCGATCTCGACATCGGCCGGGTGCACCTGCCCACCGGTGCTGACCTCGACCCGGAAGCGCTTCAGGCCGACGCGGGCGACGTGCACGCGGTAGCCGACGCCGCGCAGCTTGAGGTCCAGCGCCTGGCTCGCGTCGTGCTGCACCTGCGGGCGCCCGCCGTGCGCGGTGGCCAGCAGCCGCTGGCGGCTGACCTCCTCCTCGTCCTCGTAGGCCTCGATGGCCGCGGCGGCGAGCGCGACCGCGGAGTGCCGGTGGTTGACCAGGCCGCCGTCGGCGCGCACCCGGTCGATCCAGCTGGTGTCGGCGCTCGCGTCGATGACCTCGGGCCGGTCGAGGAGGTCGAGCACGAAGCTCTTGTTCGTCGCCCCGCCCTCGATGATCACCGTGGTCTCGGCCATCGCGCGGCGGAGCCGGCCCAGCGCCTGCTCGCGGTCGTGCCCGTAGGCGATGACCTTGGCGATCATCGAGTCGAAATCGGGCGGGATGCTGTCGCCCTCGCTGACCCCGGTGTCCACCCGGATCCCGGGACCGGAGGGCAGCAGCAGCCGCGCGATGCGACCGGGGGCCGGGGCGAAGTCGCGGTCCGGGTCCTCGGCGTTGAGCCGGGCCTCGACGGCGTGCCCGGCCTCCTCGGGGCGCGTGCCCTCCAGCCTCCCGCCGCTGGCGACGTGCAGCTGCAGCCGGACCAGGTCGGTGCCCGTGGTGATCTCGGTGATCGGGTGCTCGACCTGCAACCGGGTGTTGACCTCGAGGAAGGCGAACAGCTTGGTGCCCGGGTGGTAGAGGAACTCGACGGTGCAGGCGCCGCGGTAGCCCACGGCCGTGGCGAGCCGCTCGGCCGAGGCCTTCAGCTCGGCGGTCTGCTCCGGTTCCAGCACCGGCGAGGCGGACTCCTCGATGATCTTCTGGTTGCGCCGCTGCACCGAGCAGTCCCGCACGCCCAGCGCCCAGGCGGCCCCCTCGCCGTCGGCGATCACCTGGACCTCGACGTGCCGGGCACCGGTGACCAGGTGTTCCAGGAAGACCGTTCCGGAGCCGAACGCGCGCAGCGCCTCCTGGCTGGTGCGCTCGTAGGCCTCGGCCAGCTCGTCGGCCGAGGTGACCTTGCGGATACCGCGTCCGCCGCCGCCCGCGGCCGCCTTGAGCATCAGCGGGTAGCCGATCTCGTCACCGATGCGCAGGGCGTCGGTGAGGGTGCCGACCTCGCCGCGGCTCCACGGCGCCACCGGGACGCCGACCTCCTCGGCGATCAGCTTCGCCCCGATCTTGTCGCCGAGCTGGCGCATCGCGTCCGCGCTCGGCCCGATGAAGGTGACGCCGGTCTTCTCGCACAGCTCGGCGAACTCCGGGTCCTCGGCGACGAACCCCCAGCCGACCCACGCGGCGTCGGCGCCGGTGTCCACCAGCGCCCGCTCCAGCGCGGCGTGGTCCAGGTACGGGCGCTGCGCAGCGGGACCGAGGTCGTAGGCGAGGTCGGCTTCCCGGACGAAGGTCGCGTCGCGGTCGACGTCGGTGTGCAGGGCCACCGTTTCGATCCGCCGCCCGGTCTCCGCGGAAAGATCCCGGACCGCGTGGATCAGCCGCATCGCTGGCTCTCCGCGGTTGACGATGGCGATACGACCAAACACCGGCTGCGCCTCCCAGATAGCTACGCTCCGCGGGCGACGCTCCATTCCCCGGCGTCGCCCGCACCTGCCGTCCAGCCTGCTCGATCAAGCCCGGCCGACCAATGAGGCGCGTAGCGCGTGCCGCGGCGGTAAATTTGTGGAGACCCTACAAAAGCCTGGTCGCGCGGGTCGCAGTCGTGACGGCGCGCACAGCTGTCGAGGCGTCGCGCGCCCCGCTGCGAGCCGCGGTGTGGCAACCCGGCACGCGTTCCGCCCGCCGCGGGAGCAGCTGGCCTCGCCGAGCCTGACCGACAGGCGTCGTCCCGGGGATGGCTCGCGCTTGTTCGCTCGCGGGGAGCCGCACGGCTCGCGGTTGCGAACCCCGCCGTCCCGACGATCGAGAGGTGCCCGTTGATCTGCGAGCAGTCGCAGGTCAACGGGCACTTCTGCGTTTCGGTGCGGAGCAGTGCTGATCGCGCGTCGACCGCTGGGTGACCGCGCAGCGCTCCGCGACGGCGGACTGATCGATCAACGCCGGCGCCCCCGCCGGTCGGAGCCCTGCCTGGCTCGTTCCCGCGAGGAGCGCTGCGGCCTCATGACGCCAGCGAGGCGGTGAGGGAGATCGTCGTGCCTGCGAGCGCCTGGCTCACCGGGCAGTTGGCCTTGGCGTCCTCGGCTGCCTTGCGGAAGCTCTCCTCGTCGGCACCGGGCACTTCGCCCTGAACGGTCAGGTGGACACCCGTGATGCCCTCGCCCGGCTTGAAGGTGACCTCCGCCCTGGTGTCGAGCTTGGTGGGCGGGGTGCCGGCCTGGGCGAGGCCGTTCGACAGCGCCATGGAGTAGCAGCTGGAGTGCGCGGCGGCGATGAGTTCCTCGGGGCTGGTCTTGCCGTTGGGCTCCTCGGCGCGGGACGGCCAGGACACCGGGTACTGCCCGATCTTGGAGGAGTCCAGGGCCACTGTGCCGGTGCCTTCCAGCAGGTTGCCCTCCCAGGTGGTGTGCGCGGTGCGCGTCGTGCTCATTCCGGTTCCTTCCTGGTCCAACGGGTGGGGCGCTTGCTGTGCTCGAGCGCCCCCAGCATCCGACCAAACCGGATCGCCCGCACGCTGCCTTCCCCGATCAGTCGTCCCGCGGCGTTCCGGCGGGGCGCCCTCTCCATCTCGACCAGCTCGCCCGCGGCCTTCGCGGCCGGCCGGTCTTCGCAGGTCAGGAGTAGCGGGCGCGGAAGTCGCCCTCGAGCTCTTCCAGGGAGCGGTCCTTGGTCTCCGGCACGCACGTGGTGATGAAGGTGATCGCCAACGTCCCGAAGACGGCGAACGCGAGGAAGGTGTTGGAGATCCCGATCGCCTCCACGATCGGCGGGAAGCCGAGGGCCACCAGGGCGTTGGCGATCCAGAGCGCGAAGATGCTGATCCCGATCGCCAGACTTCGGATCTTCAGCGGGAACATCTCCGAGAGGATGAGCCAGACCAGCGGGCCGATGGTCGACTGCATCGAGAAGACGAACAGCACGACGAAGACGAGGACGAACCACGCCTTGGCTTCCCCTCCCGGAATGAGCAGGGCGGACAGCCCCACGAGGAGGTGGAACGTCGTGGTCAGCGCGAATCCGCCGAGCAGCATGGTGCGTCGCTTGATCTTGTTCATCACCGATAGCCCCACCGCTACCCCGATGACGCTGACGGCGCCGTTGAGCGTGTTCGCGATGATGGCCGAGTTGGCGGAGAAGCCGGCGCTGCCGAGGAGCTGCGTGCCGTAGTACATGATGGAGTTGATGCCGGTGAACTGCTGGCAGATCCCGAGACCGGCCCCGATGAGGATCAGCACCCGGACCCAGCGCACCCCGAGGTCAACGGCTCCAGCGGTCTTGGCGGTCCGCTCCTCCTCGGCGAGGCGGTGCACTTCGGCCATCTCGGCGTGCGCGCGTTCGGGGCTGCGAACCTGCAGCAGCACGGCCAGGGCCTCGTCGTGCCGTCCCCGGGCGACCAACCAGCGCGGGCTCTCCGGCAGCCGGAGCATGCCGAAGAAGAGCACGATCGCCGGCAGCACCGCTACCAGGAGCATGGCGCGCCAGATGCCGGCGACGTCGTGCCAGATGCTGAAGATGATGGCGTTGACGACGAAGGCGGAGAACTGCCCCACCACGATCATCAGCTCGTTGCGCGTGACGATGCCGCCGCGGCGCTCGACGGGTGCGACCTCGGCGAGGTAGACGGGGACCGTCGCCGAGGCTCCGCCGACGGCCAGCCCGAGGACGAACCGGAACAGGGCGAGGACCTCCCAGCTCGGAGCCAGCGCGCACCCGAGCGTGCCGAACACGAAGACCAGCGAGAGGAGCAGGATGTTGTGCCGTCGGCCGTAGCGGTCGGACAGCACCCCGCCGACCACGGCGCCGAAGGCGGCGCCGAACACGAGGTTGCTGACGACGATCCCCTCGGTGAAGGGCGTGAGCCCCAGGTCTGCGGTGAGCGGGTCGAGGGCGCCGTTGACGACGCCGGTGTCGTAGCCGAACAGCAGGCCCCCGAAGGTGACGATCACGGCCACCAGGCCTAGGCGCCGGGAGGGGGCACTTCGCGAGTCGGCCGGGAGCGCGATCGGTGGGGAGTCCGCGTTTCGTCTCGTCATGACGACTGCTCCTCGTCGAGCGATCGGGAGTGAGTTCGGACAGGTGCGCCGGGACGGCTCGTGGCCCGGAGGTCCGCTCCGGGAGCCCTGCTGGTGCGCGGTCAGGCCGCGAACGCGGCGGCGAAGGAGTCGAGCGCCTGGTCCGGGTCGTGCTTCGCCCAGCCCTCCAGGGCGACGACGCCCGCGTAGCTCAGCTCGCGCAGCGCTCGCCCGACGGCGGGGTAGTTGATCTCGCCGGTTCCGGGTTCGCATCGGCCGGGAACGTCGGCGATCTGGATCTCGCCGACGTGGGGGAGCGCATCGTGCACCAGCTCGATGAGGTTTCCCTCCCCGATCTGGGCGTGGTAGAGGTCGAGGTTCATCCGCAGATGGGGGCTGTCGACCGCGCGGACCAGGGCCAAGGTGTCCTCGGCGCGGGCGAACGGCGTGCCGGGGTGGTCGACGGCGAGGTTGAGGTTCTCGAGGGTGAACACGCGGTCCGCTTGTTTGCCCAGCTCGGCGAGCTGGTTCAAGGTCTCGGCCGCGGTCAGCCACATCGTCGGGGTGACGACCTCGACCGGGCGCACCGGAAGGCCTCCCTCGCCGAGCCCGGTGCCGTGCAGGTTCAGGCGCGGGCACTCGAGCTTCTCGGCGACGTCCAAGGACTCGGCGGCGCTGTCGAGCAGGGCGCTGATGCCGTCGCGTTCGGTGAGGTTCCCGGTGATGTATCCGGTCATCGAGGAGAAGGAGGCCTCGGTGGCGGCCAGTTCGTCGATGTCCTTGTCGACCCAGTTCCAGATCTCGACCTGCATTCCGCGGTCGGCGATCCTGCGAACGCGTTCGGCCAACGGGATTTCGGTGTAGAGCATCTCCGCGCAGGCGGCCAAGGAGTAGGTCATGAGATCGCTCCGGAGCCGAGGCCGTCGAGGGCGGGGAGGACATCGGAGATCGAAACGGGTGCACCGGTCTCGATGCTCCGAATGGCGGCCACGGCGATCGACAACGCGGTGCGGGCCTCGGCACCGGTGGGACCGACCGGGCTCCCGTGCCGGATCGCGTCTGCGAAGGTCTGGAGCTCGGCGAGGTACGCGTCGCGCAAGAGGTCGGTGTCGCGCCGGGACGTCTCGGCGTGGATGCCTGCTGCGTCGTGCAGCGTCATGTCGGTGGCGCGGCAACTGCCGGTGGTGACCATGCCCGCCGACCCGAAGGCCTCGGCGCGCACGTCGTAGCCGTACGCCGCGGAGAAGTTCGCATCAGCGGTGGCCATGGCGCCGTTGTCGAACCGGATGCTGACCACCGCGGTGTCCAGGTGGCCGGCGGCTCTCGCTTCGGGGGAGACGAGCGCGTCGGCGAAGGCGTGCACGGTGGCGGGTGCGGCGCCCGGGTTCAGCCAGCACAGGGCGTCGAAGTCGTGGATCAGGGTTTCGCGGAAGATGGTCCACTGCGGGGTTCGCATCGGGTCCCCGAGGAACGGACCGGGGTCGCGCGTGAGCGACCGCAGGATCTGCGGGGTCCCGACCTTGCCGCGAACGATGGCGTCGCGGGCAGCGGCGAAGCCCGGGGCGAAGCGGCGGTTGAAGCCGACTTGCAAGATCACCCCGGCGTCCGCGGCGGCCCTGATCGCGCGGTCGGCGTCCGGTAGCGAAACCGCCATCGGCTTCTCGCAGAACACGTGCTTACCCGCGGCAGCGGCGGCGACGACGAGATCGGTGTGGACGCGCGCAGGCGCGGTGATCAGGACGCCGTCGATGTCGGGGTTCTCGAAGACCTCCTCGGCGGAGGTCGCTTCGGCGCCCAGCTGGGCGCCGAGTCGTTGGGCCGCTTCTGGGCTCGGGTCCGCGACGGCCGCGAGACGTGCGCCGGGAATCCGGCGTGCGACCAGTTCCGCGTGGTTGGTGCCGATGCGTCCCGCGCCGATGGTGGCCAGGTGCAGCTCGTCGGCGCGCCGCGTGCTGTGCGGGTGTTGGGTGGGAGTTGTCATCTCGCTCCTCGGGTGAAACCGGGCTGCGCGTGGTGGTGAGTGCTGTTCAACCTGCGGATTCGTGCAGTTCGACGTGATTGCCGGAGGGGTCCTGCAGGAACGACTGCCGGGCATCTCCCACCCGGACGGGTTCGGAGACCTCCACGCCGAGACCGGCGAGTCGTTCCCGCACCGGGTCGAGCTCGGCGACGTGCAGCGCGAAGTGCTGTCCGCGCGCCGGCGGAGGCTCGCCTTCGATGAGGTGCAGCTGGTGATCGCGCAGGTCCAACCAGGCGCCGCGCACCTCGGTTGCCGGTCGATCATCGCGTTGCGGCAGGCCGAGCACGCCGGCGTAGAAGTCGAGCGCGGCGTCCAGGTCCCGGACCACGATCGAGATGTGGTGGAGTTCCGGAGAGGTCAACTCGTTCACCGTCCACTGCGTTGCGAGTCGTGCGGGTGGTGGTGTTCTGCGAGCGCGTGGTTGGCGCGGCGGTTCGCCGCGGCGGCGTGCAGGTGCTCGGCCGCCAGGGACAGGCCTTCGAGCTGGGAGTACGAGGCGTCCTCGTGCTCGATGTTCACGGCCATGTCCGGGTCGACCTCGGCGAGCGCGTCCAGGAACTCGGTCCAGTAGGCGATCCCGTGGCCGATGCCGACGGCGACGAACTTCCAGGCCGGGTCGGCCGGCCAGGTGTTGCACCAGGTGCCGATGCCGGTGGGGACCTTCGCGGGCGCGTCTCCCGGAACGCGTTCGAAGGAGGTGTCCAGCACCCCTCGGACGTCGATGCCGGGGCACAGCGTCGCGTCCTTGGCCGCGGCGTGGAAGACCAGGGGGCCGAGGTGGCGGATGCAGGCCGCCGGGTCCATGCCCTGCCACACCAGGTGGGAGGGGTCCATCTCGGCGCCGAGGTTGCTCGCGCCGGTCCGCTCGACGAGGTTCTCGAGCGTGATCGGGGAGAACACGAGGTTGTGCGGGTGCATCTCGATGGCGACGCGAACGTCGTTGGCGCGGGCGAGCTCGTCGATCTCGGTCCAGAAGTCGGTGGCCACGCCCCACTGGTAGTCCAGGACGTCCGCGTAGACGCCGTCCCACGGGCTGACCACCCAGGACGGGTACTTCGCGTCCGGATCCGACCCCGGGGTGCCGGACATCGTCACGACGTTGCGGATGCCGAGCAGACCGGCGAGCTCGATCGTGCGCCGGAGGTCGTCGGCGTGCTTCGGGCCGGTGCCGGGCAGCGGGCTGAGCGGGTTGCCGTTGCAGTTGAGCCCGGTGAGCTCCACGCCGCGCTCGGCGAAGGCGGCCAGGTACTCCGCCCTGGCCCGCTCGGAGGAGAGCAGGAGGTCGATCGGGCAGTGCGGCGCTGGCAGGAAGCCGCCCGTGTTGATCTCGGCCGAGTTGAGGCCGTTGGAGCGGAGCACGTCGAGGGCCTCGTCGAGCGGTCGGTCGTGCAGGCAGGCGGTGTAGGCGCCGAGTTTCAGCGGCACGGTGGGAACCTTCCCGTCTCGCGTTGCGGATCAGGCCACGGCGATCGACGTGCCGGTCTGGTCGGAGGCCACGACGGCTTCGATGACGCGCAGGGTGTGCAGGGCGTCGGAGAAGCTCGCGCAGGCCGGCAGCGGTTCGGGCGTGCCGACGATCTGGTCGAGGAACGCTCGGCACTGGTAGATGAAGGTTTCCGCGTTGCCGCCGCCGTTGCCGGGCGCCTGCGTCGGGTACCCGCCGGCGAAGTAGGGCAGCTGCGGCCCGGCGATGACTTGGCGCGCACCCCGCGTCCGGTACTCGGGCTGGGTGTCGTCGAAGACGTACTCGGCCGGGCGGTGCCAGTCGAAGGAGGCGCGGCCGGACAGCCCGTGGGCGTCGAACGCGAGCCCGTTGGGCATGCCGAACGCGGTGCGCGACACCGAGAACGAGCCCGCGAGCCCGGAGGCGAACCGCGCGGTGAACGCGGCGGTGTCCTCGTTCTCGACCTCGCCCATCTCGTCGCCGACCGGGGCCGGTTCGTGCCCGACGACGGGGCCGATCGGAACCGGGCGCTTCGGGATCTGGGTCGACAGGGCTGCGCCCGCGATCGACTCGATCGGCCCGCAGATGTGCTCGGCGAGGTCGATGAGGTGCGCACCGATGTCGCCGAGCGCGCCGCTGCCGGGGCCTCCCCTGTAGCGCCAGGCGAGCGGCGCGCGGGGGTCGGCGGCGTAGTCCGTCCAGTACCGGCCGTTGAACAGCGTCATCTCGCCGAGCTCGCCCGTCCGGACGTGATCGCGGATGGCGGCGATGGCCGGTGTCCGGCGGTAGCTGTAGCCGACGGCGGTCACGACGTCGGTGGCCGCCTCGGCGGCGACCATCGCCTCGGCGTCCGCGATCGTGCCGGCGAGCGGCTTCTCGCACAGCACGTGCTTGCCCGCGCTGATCAGCGCTTCGGCGACCTGCCGGTGCAGAGCGTTGCCGACCACGATGCTCACCGCGTCGATCGCGGGGTCGTCGACGATCTCCTCCCAGCTGGACAGCGCCTCCTCGTAGCCGTACCGGCGGGCCGCGTCCTCGGCCAGCTCGGTGTTGGCGTCGGCGATCGCGGCCAGCCGGATCGGCGGGAGCCCTCCGCCGAAGACGGTGTTGACCTGGCGGTAGCCGGCCGCATGACTGCGTCCGGCCAAGCCGGCCCCGATGACTGCGACTGACAGTGGCTGCTTCGACATGGATGCGTGCCCTTCTCGGTCGGGAGCTCGGCGGCTCGTGGGCGCTGAGGGGGAGCTGTCCGGGCAAGACCTCGTGCGCGTGCACCGCTCGGGTCCGCGGGGCCGAAACGTTTCGGTTCGCTGTGATGGCTGACACTAGGGAGTCGGTGGTCCGTATGTCAAGACATGATTCGCCGGCTGTTGCGATAGGTTGAGGTGCGGTTGGGATGCCGGGCGCGAGTCGGAAGGCGGGTGCGATGCCCGAGAGGAGCGGGAAGACCACGATCGTCGACGTGGCGAGGGCCGCGGGCACGTCGGTCTCGTCTGCTTCCGTCGCCCTGGGCGGGCAGCCCGGCGTTTCGGAGAAGACGCGGGCCCACGTCCTCGAAACGGCGAAGCGGCTCGGGTACCAACCGGACCAGCGGGCCAGCCGGCTGCGCCGGCGCCGGTCGCGGCTGCTGGGCGTGACGTTCGCGGCGAACCAGCACTTCCACGCCGAGGTGATCGAGAACCTCTACCGGTCGGCGGAGCGCGAGGGCTACGACCTGCTGCTCACCGCCACCACGGAGAGCCGCTCGGCCCGGAAGGCCGTCGAGAGCCTGCTCAGCGACAGGTGCGAGACCCTCATCCTGATCAGCCCCGACATCGACGAGCCCGAGCTGGAGCGGCTGGCGCAGAGCGCCGCGGTGGTGACCATCGGCTCGCACCTGCGGGCGCCGGGGGTGGACTCGCTGCACGCGGACGATCGCCAGGGCGTCGCGGACGTCGTCGACCACCTCGTGGAGCTCGGGCACCGGGACATCGCCTACGTCGACGGCGGCCGCAGCGGGGAGGCCGTCGCACGTCGGGAAGCGTACGTCGAATCGATGCGCGCGCGGGGCCTGCACCGGCACGTCCGGGTGATCGACGGGAACCCGACCGAGGAGTCCGGGGCGGAGGCCGCCACGCGAATCCTGGAGTCCGGAGACGCCACCCCGAGCGCCGTTTTCGCGCACAACGACATGATCGCGTTCGGCCTGCTGCTCACCCTGCGCTCCCGAGGCGTGGCGGTCCCCGGCGACATGTCGGTGGTCGGCTACGACGACACCCGACTGGCCGCGCTGACCACGGTTCAGATGACCTCGGTCAGCCAGGACGCCGCACAGCTCGCGACCGCCGCGGTGGGGCGCGCGATCGAGCGAGCGGAGAAGGCCCCGCCCGCGAGGGAGATCGTCAGCCCGGCGCGCCTCGTCGTCCGGGCCACGACCGGACCACCGCGCCCGCGGCTCGATGAGTGACCGCGTGCCGGGAAGCGCTGTTCCGGGGTGATTCCGCCGGGTCGAGCGGGGAGCGGGTCCGCCCCGCGAGCTCGAACCGGCCGCGCAGGTAGCATCCGGTCGGGGAGTGCAGCGGAGCGAGGGGGCGCCGTGCGGATCGGGGAGCTGGTGGAGCGGACGCGGGTTCCGGCTCGGCTGCTGCGGTACTACGAGGAGCAGGGCCTGATCACCCCGCGCCGACTGGACAACGGCTACCGGGACTACGACGAGTACCTGGTGGATCGCGTGCTGAAGATCCGCGGACTGCTCGACGCCGGCATCCCGACGCGGATCATCGGCGACATGCTGCCGTGCTTGAACCAGTCGCAGGACATCGTCGTGCCGAATCCCGACCCGGAGCTGCGGGAGCTGCTGGAGCGCCAGCGCGACCGGATGACCGAGAAGATCGAGTTCCTCGCGCACAACCGCGATGCGATCGCGCGCTACATCGACGCGCTGGGGCGCGCCGAGCGGGACGTGGATCCCCCCGAGGCGTAGCGGGAGACCTCGGTCACCTCGCTTTGACCTTCACATATATGTGACGGTTCGATGATGGCCGCATGACCGAGCAGTTCAGCCGATCCAACGCGTCGTCCGTCAGCGACGTCATCCGGTCCCGCCGTTCGGTGCGGGCGTTCCTGCCCGACCCCGTCCCGCCGGAGGTCATCCGCGGCGTGCTCGAGGACGCGCGGAGCGCGCCCTCGCACAGCAACACCCAGCCCTGGGTGGTCCACGTCGTCTCCGGGGCCGCGCGCGACGAGCTCAGCGCCGAGCTCGTGGCCGCCTACGACGAGCAGCGGTTCTCGCCCGACTTCACCGACACCTACGGCGACGGCGTCCACCTGGAACGCTCGCAGCACCACGGCGCCGCGCTCTACGGCAAGCTCGGCATCGCCCGGTCGGACCGCGAACGCCGCGACGAGGTCGTGCGCGACAACCTGAGGTTCTACGGCGCACCGCACGTCGCGATGCTGTTCCTGCCGCAGCTGGGCGACGGGGTGCGCGCCGCCAGCGACGTGGGGATGTACGGGCAGAACTTCCTGCTGTCGGTGCACGCGCGGGGATTTCACGGAGTTCCGCAGGCGGTGCACGGCCTGTTCGCCGATACCGTGCGCAAGCAGCTCGGCGTCTCCGACGAGTTGAAGCTGCTCTTCGGCATCGCCTTCGGCACGGCCCGCCCCGATTCGCCGCTGCGCAGCCTCGACGTCGGCCGGGTGCCCCTGGACGAGAGCGTGGTGCTGCACGACACGGCTCTGTAGCCACCCGGCGCGGGTGGTCGGGACGCCGACGCGGAACGCCGCGCACCGGAACCCTCCTCGCGCGGTGGAGCGTCCCCGAGCGCGGCCCGCCGACCGCATCGGGGTCACGGTGTCTGGCCGCCGTCGACCACCATGGCGTGCCCGATCGTGAAGCCGGCCTCCTCCGAGCACAGCCACAGCACGGCCGCGGCGATCTCCTCCGGACGGCCGAGGCGTCCGATCGGTTCCTGGGCGATCGCCGCGGCGTAGCCCTCCCTCGTCCCGCCGGTCACTCGCCGGATCATCTCGGTGTCGACGATGCCCGGGCAGACGGCGTTGATCCGGATGCCGGCAGCGGCCTGCTCGAGGGCCGCCGACGACGTCAGGCCGACCACCCCGTGCTTGGTCGCGCTGTAGGCGGCCTGGTCGCGGAAGGCCTTGACCCCGGCGCCGGAGGCGGTGTTGACGATGGCACCGCCTCGCCCGGTTCTGGTCATCAGCGCGATCTCGCGGGTCGTGGTCAGGAAGACCCCGCGGAGGTTGATGGCGACGAGGCGGTCGAACTCCTCGTCGGAGACCTCGGTGATGGGCTTCTGCGGTTGGTCGACCCCGGCGTTGTTGAACGCCAGATCCAGCCGTCCGAACTCCTGCTCGACAGCCGCCATCGCGGTGTCGACGTCCGCCGCCCGCGCCACGTCGCACCGCAGCGGCAGGGCCCGGCCGCCCTCCTCCTCGATGCGGCGCGCTGTGTCCGTCACTCCTTCGAGCGCGATGTCGGCGACGGCCACCGCAGCGCCCTCGCGGGCGAACGCGAGCGCGGTGGCGCGGCCGATCCCCGTCGTCGCTCCGGTCACGAACGCGACCTTGCCCTCGAATCGCTTGCTCACAGAGTCAGTCCTTCCTCGCGTCTTCCGCCCGTTCGAGCGCTTCGCGCCCGGCGCGAGATCAGAGCAGGGCGCCGGCGGTGATGGGGAGTTGGCGGATGCGGCGGCCGGTCGCGTGGAACACGGCGTTGGCGATCGCGGGGGCGACGCCGACTTGGACGATCTCGCCGAGCCCCTTGACGCCGATGGGATCGGCTTGGCGGTCTTCGCCGTCGAGGTAGATGGCCCGCAGGTCGCTGATGTCGGCGTTGACGGGAACCAGGTAGTCGGCGAGGTTGGCGTTGGTGATCCGGCCATCGCGGTGGTCGGTGGCGGTGTGCTCCAGCAGCGCGGTCCCGATGCCGCCGACCATGCCGCCGAGAGCTTGGCTGTCGGCGAGCTCGGGGTTGATGATGCGGCCCGCGTCGTAGACGCCGAGCATTCGCCGGACGCGCACCAGGCCGAGGCCCTGGTCGACCGCGACCTCGGCGAAGACCGCACCGTAGGCGTAGATCGAGGATCGATCCCGCTCGGGCGGGGCGTAGGTCCCGATGGTTTCGAGGTGGGAGCGGTCGTTGCGGGTCAGCAGCTGGTGATAGCTCTCCCCGCGGGTGGGGTCGTTCTTCACGTGCAGTCGACCGCGGCGCACGATGACGTCGGCGGGGTCCACGCCGTGCAGCGGCGATCGGGGGTCGTTGACGGCCAAGAAGATGGCTTGCCGCCGGACCTCGTCGCAGGCGTGCTGGACCGCGGAGCCGACGCTGGCCGTGGTCTGCGAGCCGCCGTGCGGAGGAGTCGACGGCATGCTGGAGTCCCCGAGCCGGAACCGCACCGCGTCCGCGGTCAGGCCGAGGGCATCGGCGGCGATCTGGGACATGGAGGTGTAGGTGCCAGGCCCCATGTCGCTGGTCGCGGACTGGATCAGGGCGGTACCGCGCGCGTCGAGCCTGGCGTGGGCCTGGGCGGGGCTGCGCGCCGTGTCGTAGACGGCGGCGGCCATCCCGGTGCCGATCGTGGTCGGGGTCGCCCTGCCCGTCGACGGCGGCTACGTCGCCCGCTGATCCCGATGGCGCCGGGACGTTCGGACGAGCGGTCGGGCGAACGCCCGCGTGGAAGTCGACCACCTCGCTCTCCTCACCACCCCGGCGCACCCGACTCCGCACCGCCCGCCGAGCGGAAAGCAGGGCGGTACGGCGGAGATCGAGCCGACCAGGAGGAACCCACCATGAACGTCCGGCGGGGATCGCGGCCGGGCCGTCCTGGGTGGACGGCCCTGGCGTTGTGCGCCGCGCTGGCGCTGACCGCCCGCTCCGGCGGCGGAGGCGATTCGACCAACCCCGGTGCGCGGTCGGCGGGAACACCCGACCCCGCTCCGTCCCGATCGCGCGGAACGCCCATCCGCATCACGATCGGCGACGAGGTCGTCCCCGGCACGCTGGCGAGCAGTCCCGCGGCCGCGTCCCTCGTCGAGCAGTCGCCGCTCACCTTGACGTTCGACGATCACGGAGGCGTCGAGAAGACCATCAGGCTCCCCCGCGAGCTCTCCACCGAGGGCATGCCGCGAGGGGACGACCCGGAGATCGCGGACATCGGCTACTACGCCCCGTCGAGAGACCTCGTCCTCTACTACGGGGAGGTGGGCAACTGCCGGGATCGCCCGCCTCGGCAAGCTCGGCGGCGGAGTCGAGCTGATAGCCGAACAGCGGGGCGCGTTCACCGCCACGATCGAACGCGCGGACTGATCGACCGGTCCGGGCAGCCGGGCACATCGCTTCGTCCCAATCGCACGAGGTCTTCGGGAGAGGTCGCCCACCTCGCATCCCGGGGCGCGCGGAGGGGTGTTCTGCCAGTACACCTACCGGCCGTGCCTCCCGCGGCGAGGAACGCTCCGGTTCCATGGGACAGATGGCTCGTCGAAATCGCGATCGCACCGGCGGGCACGTCGGCTACGTCGGCGTCGCCCACGACGTCGCGCTGCCGGGATTGGAGCTGTTCTTCTCCCACGTGCACCTGCACGGCGGCCCCGCCCCGGTGCGCCAGTACCTGCCCGAGCTGATCGACCTGATCTGGCGCCGCGAGATCGACCCCGGCAAGGTCTTCGACCTCGCGCTCCCGCTGGAGCGGGCCGCCGAGGGCTACCGGGCGATGGACCAGCGCAGCGCCATCAAGACCCTGCTCACCCCCTGAGGGCGCACCGCACCGAGACGCAACGGAAGGAAGGTTCCCATGCAGATCACCCGCAGCAGCCTCGACACCCAGCACGGCTCCGGTGACTGGTTCACCGGCGACGTCTTCATCGACACCATCGCAGCGCCCGCCGGCACCTCGACCTTCGGCGCCGCCGCGGTGCACTTCACCCCCGGCGCGCGCACCGCGTGGCACACCCACCCCCACGGTCAGACGATCTTCGTCACCGAGGGCGTGGGGCTGTGCCAGCGCGAGGGAGGACCGGTGGAGGTCATCCGGCCAGGTGATCGCGTGTTCTTCGAGCCCGGTGAGAACCACTGGCACGGTGCCGCGCCCAACAGGTTCATGGTCCACATCGCGATGCAGCAGAACGACGAGTCGGGTAGCCCCGTCACCTGGGGGCGCCGCGTCACCGACGACGAGTACGCCGCTGGATCCACCGACGGTTCCTGACGCGCTCGCCGCGGTCGCGCGACGTGCGTGCCACCGCGGCGTGCCCCACGCCAGCGACTCGGGTGTGAGGACCGCGCTCCTCGTGGCGAAGTCCGTCGCCGCTGCCGGTCGTGGTGAGCTCTCGTCGCGAAGCGGCGTGGCGCATCGTGCGCCCGGGATCGCGGTTTCCGCCTGGCAGGGGCGTCGCTCCGCCAGGCCGGGTGGGGCTGCGCGGCTCGTCGAGACGTAGCCGGGTGTGGTGGGCGTCGGAACCGCGATCGGGGATCGTGAACCCGCCGGAGGTCTTCGTCCCAGGGCGAGGCCTCCGGCGGGCTTCAGCGGGCGGTGAGGAGACCGATCGGCGCGATCGCCTGCGGAGCGGTTCGGAGCCAGATCACCCGGTCCCGGCGTCGCTGCAGCTGCGCGGTCTCCGGCGGGACGGCAGGGCTGGCCGGGGCCGCGCGGTGCCTCTTTGCCGATGGGCTGGTGTCGGATCAGGTCGCCACGCGCGCCCGTGTCCGCGCCGACCTGGGCTGACGACCGCAGCGGCCGGGTCTCCCGGAGGAATTGGCGGCCTGATGAGGACGTCGAGGAACGTCCCCGGCGGCGCCGCGCGACCTCCGCTGCGCGGGGGAACGGGTCGACGAGGGCTCCGCGCTTCGGGCCGGGCTCGACGCGCTCGACGTTGCCGAGAGTGTGAAATGCACCGTGTTCACCCCGCGATCGGGTGACCTCGGCTGGCTGTGCGCGACAGGTGTGGTTACAACGATCGGCAGTCGATCATTCCGCTCTCCCGGAGAACTTAGGAGTGGTTCCGTGCCGAAGTCGAGACATCGGGCGCCCTCGGCCTGCTTGCGCCATTGGGTCGTCTGGGCGGCAGCGGCGGTGGTGGTCGCCGCCGCGTGCGCCTTCTTCTCTCCCCTCGGCGGCGGGCCCGCGTCCGTCGCGTGGACCTTTCTGCTGCTCCTGCTGTGCTTCGCCGCGGGGTCGGTGGCGAACTCGATGTTCCTCGCCCGGCCGTCGCGGCAGGCGGGGCACCTGGTCCTTCCAGCGGTGCGGGAACCCATGGCGGTGGAGGCGGCTCCGGGTGTACCGGAGGCGTCGCGCGCCCGGCCGGCAGGGGACCGCCCCCGCCCGGCGCGGACCGGTCCGGAGCTCGCGGCGTTCGCCTCGCCCCGCGACATCGGCGGCAACGTCGAGGTCGCGGTGCTCATCTCGGGCAACGTCCGACCGGATCCGGCCGGTACCGAGGCGCTCGGCGTGGGACGCGCGGCCCTCAGCGGCGTGGACGTCGTCGAGGGCATCCCGCTGCAGCAGACCGGCGTGGCACCGTCCGAAGTGGAGTTCGAAACCGCTCCGCGGGAGGTGGAATCGGGACCGTACCCGGGTTCGGTGCACCCGATGTCCAACGGCCGGTCGCCGGACAGCCGCTACCGGGTCAAGGGCAACACCCGGTCCAAGCGCTACCACACGGTGCAGTCGCCGTACTACGAGCGCACCAAGGCGGGCGTGTGGTTCCGGTCCACCGCGGACGCCGAGCGCGCCGGCTTCTCGGCCTGGAACAGCCGGGTGAAGGCCGCGTCCTGACGAACCGGCGTCGATCGCTGCGCGCCCGGCCGCCCGGTGCGGTCAGGTGTCCGGGTGGAGCTGTTGCAGGCGCTGTTCCGGTTTGCGCAGCGAGCGGGCGCGGTTGTGGAAGTCCGACCAGCGATCGCCCTGCCGGTCCAGGCGGTCGAGGGCGCTTTCGATCGTGTGGTGCCACGGGTCGGTGGTCTCCAGCTCGTCCCAGGCCAGGGGAGTCGCCACCGTTGCGCCCGGTTTGGCGCGGACGGCGTAGGGCACCACGGCGGTCTGGGCGTAGGCGTTGCGGAGGTAGTCCAGGAAGATCCGGTCGCCGCGCTCGTCCTTGCGCTGCTCGGTGGTCAGGTCGTGCGGTCGGCGCTCGGCGAGCGCCGTCGCGAGCCGTCGCGCGAAGTCCCGGGTCTGGTCGAAGGTGTGCTGCCTGCGCAGCGGCGCGACCACGTGGTACCCGCGGGAACCGGTCGCGAGCAGGAAGGGCACCAGTCCGAGCTCTTCGAGCGCCGCGCGGACCTCGCGAGCCGCCGAGCGCAGCAGGTCGAGATCTCGCTCCGGCGGGTCGAGGTCGAGCACCAGCCGGTCGGGGCGTTCGAGCGCGTCCGTTCGGGACAGCCAGGCGTGCGGGGTCACGCACGCCTGGTCGGCCAGGTAGACCAGCGTCGCCGCGTCGTCGCAGACCGCGTGCTCGGTGACCCCGCCCTCCTTCTTCGGCACCTCGACGCGGTTCACCCAGTCCGGGAAGTGCCCGGGGACGTTCTTCTGGAACACGGCTTCGCCGCCGATGCCGTCCGGGTAGCGCTCCATGGCCAGCGGACGTCCCCTGGTGTAGCGGATCACGGCGGGCGCGACCTGCTGGTAGTAGCGCGCCAGCTCGTACTTCGCGATCCCGTCGTCGGGGAAGAGGACCTTGTCGGCGTTGGAGATCTCGATGCTCCTGCCGCCCGCCCGGAGCGTCTCGGTGCTCATGCCGGGATCTCCCGGACGACCTCGGCCGGGTCCTTGTCGCGGCGGAGCCCGTGATAGCTGGGATGGCGCAGCTTGCCGTCGTCGGTCCACTCGGTGAAGGCGACTTCGGCGACCAGGCGAGGCGCGACCCAGTGCGCGCGCCGCTCGTCGACGTCCCCGGCGAACGGGGAGCGGCTCCGCTCCAGCTCGTCCAGGCGCCGGCGCAGATCGCGCAGGGTCGCGTCGTCGAACCCGGTGCCGACCTTCCCGCCGTAGACCAGGCGCCGGTCCTCGTAGTAGCCGATCAGCAGGGCACCCAGAGCCGGCCGGCTGCCGGTCGGTTCGGTGAACCCGCCGATGACCACTTCCTGGTTGTTGACGCACTTGAACTTCAGCCAGGTGCGGGAGCGCCCCCGCGCGTAGGCGCTCGTGGCGTCCTTGGCGAGCACGCCTTCCCAGCCGGACCGGCAGGCGCGGGCGTGGTAGTCCTCGCCCCGGCTGTTCACGTAGGGCGTCCTGCGCAGCGGATCGCGGAGGTCCAGCGCCCCGGGGAGGAGCTTCTTGCGCTCGCGCAGCGGCAGCGGCGTCACGTCGTGGCCCGCGGCGTGCAGCACGTCGAAGACGTAGCAGCGCACGGGCACCCGCGGGCCGCTCGCCGCGCCCGGCCCGGCCTGCATCCGCTGCTGCAGCCGGGCGAAGCTGCTGACCCCGCCTCGGAACGCGACGATCTCGCCGTCGAGGACGAGGTCCTCGCCGGGCTGCTCGGCGACCGCGCGCACGAGTTCGGGGTAGGTATCGCCCAGGTCCTTGCGGTTGCGCGACAGGATCCGAACTTCGCCACCGCGCTTGAAGATCAGGCACCGCTCGCCGTCCAACTTGGGCTCGAACAACCAGTCGGCGGCGCTGAAGGGCTCGTGCACCAGGGTCGCCAGCGCGGGATCGATCCAACGCGGCTGCGCTCGCCGACGCAGCCGCGCCCGCGCGTCCTCGGAGAGCCGATCGAACAGCGCGCTCATCGCCACTCCGGGCCGTGCGCGGCGAGCTCGCGCAAGCTGCTGCCGCTCAACGCCGATCGGGGCTGGGTCTTGGTCGGCTTGCGCCGGCGGTCGGCGCCCTCGTCGCGCATCTTGATCAGCAGCCAGTCGCCGGAGCTCTTGCCCATCCGCACGAGGGCGTAGCCGCCGCGCAGCTTGGATCCCTCCAGCCAGATGCTGATGCGTCCGCGCTCCAGCGCCTCGTGCGCGCTCAGGTCGTCGGTGCTGAGGTGCCGGTAGCGCCCGGTGTCCCAGACCAGGACCGTGCCCGCGCCGTACTCGCCCTCGGGGATGACGCCTTCGAAATCGGCGTACTCCACGGGGTGGTCCTCGGTGGGCACCGCCAGCCGCTTGACCTCGGGGGCCACCGAAGGTCCCTTGGGGATCGACCAGGACTTCAGCACGCCGCCGACCTCGATCCGGAAGTCGAAGTGCAAGGTGCTCGCATCGTGCATCTGGACGACGAATCGCGCTTCCCGCCCAGCTGCCGAACCGGAGCCGGCGGCACCGCGCGGTTCACCGGAGGTGGCGAAGTCGCGCTTGCGGAGGTACTCCCGCAGCTCGTCCTGCATGCGACCGTCCTACCCGCGCTGGGCGGCGCGCAAACCCGAGGACTGCGCGCATGCGGCTGTCAGGTGGAGCCCGAATCCGCCGGAGGGCGGAACGGCCGCGCGGAACGTCCTGGGGCGGAGGCGATCCCGTCGCGGCTTCGAGCGGGCATTCGACGACGCGGGCGCCTTCAGGACGATCGACCGGTCTCCCAGGCGTCGAGGTCGATCAGCGCGAGGCCGGTGCTCTCGTCGTACCGGCGGACGACGTGCGGAGGCGACTCGGTGATCGAGACCTCCAGCGTGGGGTGCACGCGCCCGGCTTTGAGGTGCCCGCCGCGGGTGCTGCCGTCGCGGCGCCCGAGCACCGCGTGCAGGTGGAGCTCCGGCTCGTCGCGACCGCTGGAGATCACTCCCGTCAAGCTCAGCACCTCGACCTGCTCCTCGACCGGAATGTCCTGGTACTCAGCGGTTTCCGGATCGAAGTAGGCCAGCGTGGCGCGGCTCAGCCCGCCGATCGCGCTCACGGAGCCCGTCCCGATGCCGCGCGCCCGGACGAACTGGGAGAGCTCGTCGAGGACCTCGTCCCCGCTGTCGAGCACCGCGACGTAGGTCGCGGGTGCTCCGGTCACCAGCTGCTTGCTGCGCATGCTCCTCGTTCCTCCGCGCGTGGGACGGCTTCTCCCGCGGCGTTTCCGCGCGGACGCGGTGCTAAACCACCAGCCGATCCGAAGGACGGCACCCGCGATCGCACCGCGACGTCAGACCGGGTCGGTGAGGTCGACGTCCGGGTGCTCGGCCAGCACCGGCGCGACGCTGTCCAGCCGCAGCGGGGCCGGCATGGGATGCCGGTGCCGAACGCGGGAGAGGTCGCGCTGGGCGCGCACCAGGGAGGCGAAGTCGCGCGGGTAGGCGGCGGTGTCGCACCCGGCCAGCGTGCCCACCTTGCGGGCCCTCCCGACGAGTTCGAGCCACTGCTCGGCGGTGGCCAGGCCGATCGACTCGGTCCCGTGGGAGAAGAGCATGAGGCGGATCTCGTCGTGGTCGCCGAGGGCGTCGAGGTAGGAGCTCAAGGCCTGGTGGGAGCTCTCGGTGTTGAACGCCATCCAGAACGGGATCGAACCGGTGCGCAGCGCCCACCACGGCTCCATCAGCAGGAACGACTCCGCGAGCAGGCGATCGTCCGGCACGCCGCGCTGCCGGTACCACCAGCGGTGCAGCTCGGCGACGGGCGGGCTGAGCTCTTCGGGCTCGCCGAAGCGCAGCCGCCGGAAGGCGAGCCCGTTCGCGCCGGTCGCGTCCCGGAGGTCGTCCAGGAGGGCCGGGTCGAAGCCCCACTCGGCTTCCGGGGCGCGTTCGTCGGGCTGCGGCGGGTCCCAGCCGGTGCGCGCGGCGCCGTAGCGCCGCAGCAGATCGGACACGCGGGGACCGCCCTCGTGGTACTCGGCCTCGGAGGCCCCGCCCAGCGCCCCGAACTGGAAGCGGTGGCGCGGGCCGAGCCTGGTCACCGGCCACGACAGACCGCATTCGACGCTGATCACGGTGCCGCCGCGCTCGACGTGGTCGCGCAGGAACCGGCGGTAGGCCGCAGGCAGCGACCGCCACTTGACCCGGAAGTAGGACATCCCGGCGATCATGAGGCGGTCCTGGTTGGGATCGTGCATGTGGTGCAGGCTCAGCCCGGGGTTGGCCCGGAGCAGGTCGTGGGCGGGCTGGCGGCCGGCGTCGAGCTCCGCGCGCGGGTCGTCGCGGTCGACCCCGCGGCGGCGCACCGGCACGAGCAGCGTCTGCGGCAGCCACGGCGCGTCGAGCGCGGCGGCGAGGTGCATCAGCGCCCCGTTCGAGGAGCCGACGAACACGACCGGGTACCGGCGTCGCGGGTAGTGGTCGACGACCCACTCGGCGAGGTCCTCGGCGCTGATCCGGCCCAGCGCCGTCCGCGGGACCGCCTCGGCGACGCCGCTGGCGGCGTAGAGGTGCTCGGCGGCTCGGGTCGGCAGGTGGTTGACGCCGCCCATCGCGGCGGACAGCAGCGGTACCGCCGACCGGAGCGCCTGCCCGAGGGCGGGGACGTCCCGACCGGCGAGGAAGCACGACAGCGCGCGCAGCATCCCGGTCGCGGAGTCGAAGGAGGCGACGGCGCGCTGCGGTTTCACCGATCCACCTCTTCGAGGTGCGCGGCGACGCGGGCGGCGACACCGCCCGGATCGCTGAACGGAACCATGTGGCCCCGCGCCGACCGCACGGCCAGGCGCCCGCGCGGGAGCAGCCGGGTGGCCTCCTCGGCCCACTCCTGCGGCACGATCGCGTCGTGCTCCCCGCGGAGCACCAGCGTCGGGGCGACGACGTGCGGGAGCTTGTCCTCGATCCGGTCGCGCAGCGCGGTGCGGAAGGCCCGCACGAGCCGCCGCGGGCCCGCGTCGAGGTAGTCGCGCAGCACCAGCGCCGACAGCGCCGGCGGTTCGTGGCGTCCGTTGCGGGCCCAGCGGCCGAGCTGGCGGACGAACCCGCGGGCCGCGGGGTCGACCGTGGGGCCGATCAGCACGCAGCTGCGCACGAGCTCGGGATGCCGCACCGCGAGGTCGACCGCGATCTGGCAGCCGAACGAGCAGCCGAGCACGTGCGCCGGTGCCAGGTCCGCGGTGACGAGGAAGTCGCCGACGCACTCGCCGAACTCGGCGAGCGAACCGGGCGGTTCCGCGCGCGCACTGGCCCCGTAGCCCGGCAGGTCGAAGGTCAGCGTCCGGCGGGGCGCGCCCAGCTCGCGGATCAGCGGCAGCAGCTCGCGGCTGGAGACCCCGGCGCCGTGCAGGCACACGACCGGCGGATCGACGTCGCCGGACCACCAGCTCACGACCTGGCCGCTCGGCAGATCGTGCACTCGGCGGTGCGGAGCTCGGGCGCCGCTGGGGGTGATCGGTGCCTCCTGCGCGGGGTCGGCGGTGGGCTCCAGCATGGGGGAGGCGCCGACCGCGGGCGAGCCGAGCCCGGCGCGCGGGTCGACCGATCGGGCCAGCGGTGCGCGGGCCGTCAGCCCGCGCCGCGGTCCGGTGCGGCGATCTTGTGCAGCCGCAGGGCGAGCTGGAGCTCCAGCGCGCGGTCGTGCGCCTGCCAGTCCTCGCCGAGCAGCGCCCGGACGCGCTCCAGCCGCTGCGCCACGGTGTTGACGTGCACGTGCAGCACGTCCTTGGTGCGGTTGAGGTTCGCCCCGCTCGCGAAGTAGGCGTCCAGCGTGCCGACGAGGTCGGTGCCCCGCTGCTCGTCGTAGTCCAGGACCGGCCCCAGCACCGAGCGGACGAAGCCCGCCGGGTCCGAGCGGTCGCCCAGCACCACGCCGAGGAACCCCAGGTCGGCCATCGCCGCTCCGTCACCGGTGCGCCCCAGCGCGAGCAGGGCGCGCAGGCACCGCCGCGCCTCCGCGCAGGCCCCCGCGAGCGCCGCGGGACCCGTTGCCGGACCGGCCGCCCCGGCGGTGACCGCGCAGCCCAGCGAGCCGCCGAGCTCTGCCGCGAGGTCCTTGGCGGCGCGGTCGGGATCGGTCCGCGGCAGCAGCACCACCTGATCTTCCAGCGCTCCGGCCACGCCCCCGGCGGCCCGCGCGTGCCAGGCCACGGCAGCCGCCAAGCGCTCGCGCGGCACGCCGTCGGCGTGCACGACGAGCGCGGTGTGCTCGGCGGTGAGATCGATTCCGAGGCGGCGAGCGCGAGCCACCAGGCCCGCCGGGTCCCGCTCCGGCGCGGTCAGCAGGTCGGCCACGAGCTCGCCGCCGACCTTGTTCTCCGCCTCGGCGGTCGAGCGCTGCAGCAACAGCAGCAGCGCGGTGACCACGCCGGCGCGCTCGAACAGGCGCCGGTCCGCGTCGGAGAGGTCCCGGCGCCCGGTGAGCAGGAGGCCGCCCAGCAGCTCGGGTCCCGCCAGCACCGCGCACACCCAGACCTCTCCGTGCGGCACCGCCCGGCCCGCGGTGCGGGAGGCCGCGACCGCTCGCGCCGGCTGCGGGACCGGGTCGCTGCCGACGCGGGCGAGCTCGTTGCCGTTGGCGTCGTGCACGACGATGCCCCCGCCCAGCATCGAGGCGACCGCCGAGGCGACGTCCAGCACGTCCTCGCCCCGCAGGACGAGGTCGGTGAGCCGGTCGTGCGCCTCCTCGGCGCGCTGCATGGCCTCGTTGTGCGCGCGGATCGTCTCGTTGGCCGCGTTGAGCTCCTCGACGGCCGTGCGCGTCTCCTCCAGCAGCCGCGTCGTGTCGATGGCGATCGCGGCGTGATCGGCCAGCGAGGACAGCAGCGCCACCTCGTCTCGCGCGAACTCGCGCACCGACCGGAAGCCGGCGAACAGCACCCCGATGACCTCGCCGCTCAGCGACAGCGGGACCCCGAGGATGGCCACCACGCCCTCGTCGCGCACCGCCGCGTCGATCGGCTCGGTGTGGTCGAACCGCGTGTCGGAGGCGTAGTCGGCGCTGGCGTAGGGGCGGGCGGTCTGGGCGACCAGCCCGCCGAGGCCCTCGCCCATGCCGAGCCGGACCTGCTGGAAGCGGGCGGAGATCGAGCCGTCGGTCACCCGCATGTAGGTCTCGCCGCGGGCTTCGTCGTTGAGCGACAGGTAGGCGATGTCCGCGGCGAGCAGCATCCGAGCGCGGTGGACGATCGAGCGCAGGACCGCGTTGAGGTCGCGCAGCCCCGCGAGGTCGCTCGCGCTGTCGAACAGCGCCGCCAGCTCGGTCTGCCTGCGCTCGTGGCCGGCGACCCTGCGGTTCAGCCGCAGGGCGAGCTCGGTGGCCTGCTCGATCTCCGCCAGGTCCGCCTCGGCCACGCCGGCGGCGCGAGCGGTCACGGCGACCTCCGCGACCTGCTCGCTCGTGGCACCCTCCGCGAGGAGGTCGAGCAGCCGCCGCAGCGCCCTCGCCGACCGGTCCATGGAGCCATTCTCCCGGATCCCGCGGGATCCTCAGGCGGTGGTGGTCTGCCGCTCGGCCACGTCGGACAACCCCACCGCGCGCGTCTCCCGGGACAGCGCGACAGCGGCCACGCTCAGCAGCGCACCGGCCGCCATGTAGATCGCCACCGGCACCGAGCTGCCGAAGCCCTGCAGCAGCGCCGTCGCGATCAGCGGGGCCAGACCACCGGCCACCGCCGAGGCGAGCTGGTACCCGATGGACGCGCCGGAGTACCGCACCCGGGTGCCGAAGAGCTCGGAGAAGTACGCGGCCTGCGGGCCGTACATCGCTCCGTGCAGCACCAGTCCCACGGTCGTCGCCAGCGTGATCACCGCGAAGGAACCGGTGTCCAGGAGCCCGAAGAACGCGAACGCCCAGACGCCGCTGCCGGTGGCGCCGAGGATGATCACGGCTCGGCGTCCCCACAGGTCGGAGAGCGCGCCCCACAGCGGGATCACCGCGAAGTGCACGATCGATCCGATGAGGACCGCGTTGAGCCCGGCCGATTTGGGCAGGCCGACCGGGCCGGTCAGGTAGACGAGGATGAACGCGGTGACGATGTAGTAGGTGGTGTTCTCGCCCATCCGCGCGCCCATCGAGATCAGCAGCTCGCGCCAGTTGTGCCGCAGCACCTGCGCGATCGGTGCGCGCTGCTCGGTTCCCCGGTCCTTCGCCCGCTCGGCGGCTTCGAGGAACACCGGGGACTCCGCCACCGACAACCGGATCCAGAGCCCGATCATCACCAGCAGGCCCGAGAGCAGGAACGGGATGCGCCAGCCCCAGGCCAGGAACGCCTCGTCGGACTGCACCGCGGCGAGCAGCGCCAGCACACCGGTGGCGAGCAGGTTGCCGCCGGGAGCACCGGCCTGCGGCCAGGACGCCCAGAACCCGCGCCGCTGCGGCGATCCGTGCTCGGAGACGATGAGCACCGCACCGCCCCACTCGCCGCCGAGCGCGAAGCCCTGCACCAGCCGCAGGGCGGTCAGCATCAGCGGTGCGCCGATGCCGATGGAGGCGTAGGTGGGCAGCAGCCCCATCGCGCAGGTCGCGCCACCCATCAGCAGCAGGCTCAGCACCAGCAGCTTCTTGCGGCCGACCTTGTCGCCGAAGTGCCCGAACACGATGCCGCCGAGCGGCCGCGCGCCGAAACCCGCCGCGTAGGTGGCGAACGCCAGCAGCGTGCCGGTCAGCGGATCGAACTCGGGGAAGAACAGCTTGTTGAAGATCAGCGCGGCGGCGGAGCCGTAGAGGAAGAAGTCGTACCACTCGATGGTGGTGCCGATCAGGCTGGCGCTGACGATCTTGGCCAGGGAGTTGCGCGCGGGCGCGGATTGGTCGGTCATGGTCTCACCGCTTCGTCGTTGGAGCAGTCGGCTTCTCGGGGCGCGGCGGTCAGTGCGCCGTCCACCCGCCGTCGAGGGAGAGCGAGGTGCCGGTGATCGAGCGGCACCGGTCGCCGCAGAGCCACACGGCGGCCTCGGCGACCTCTTCGGGGGCGACCAGCCGCTTGATCGCGGCTCGTTCGAGGAGCACGTCCTCGACGACCTGGTCCTCCGGGATGCCGCGCACCCTGGCCTGGTCGGCGATCTGCTCCTCGACCAGCGGGGTCCGCACGTAGCCGGGGTTGATGCAGTTGCTGGTCACCCCGTGCGCGGCGCCTTCGAGCGCGGCGGTCTTGCTGAGCCCTTCCAGCGCGTGCTTGGCCGCCACGTACCCGGCCTTGTACGCGCTCGCCCGCAGCCCGTGGGCGCTGGAGATGTGCAGCAAGCGCCCCCAGCCGTTGCCGCGCATGTGGGGTAGGCACCGCTGCATCAGCAGGAACGGGGCGGTGACCATCACCTGCTGCATGCGCGCGAACTGCTCGGCCGGGAACTCCTCGATCGGCGCCACGTGCTGCATCCCGGCGTTGTTGACCAGCACGTCGACCTCGCCGGGCAGTCCCGCGATCGCGGAGCTGCTGGTGAGGTCGGCGACGTGCGCCGTTCCGCCGACCGCGTCCGCGACGGCGTCGACCGCGCTGCTGCGGTCGACGAGGTGCACCGCCGCACCGGCCGCGGCGAACGCCTCCGCGCACGCCCGACCGATCCCGCTGGCCGCTCCGGTGATCAGCACCGCGCGGCCGTCGAGCTCGCCGGGCGGCACCGGGATGTCGATCGCGTCACCCGTCTTCATGCCGACCGACGTTAAGCACGGGGGAGCGCGCCGGACATGTGCGCGCCCAACACAACGGCGACCTCGGCGGTGTGCTCGCACCACACCCGGACCGGGGGCGCTCAGGGTGCGAGCGGCGCGGTGAGGCCCTTTCCTCCGCCGGACTGGATCTGCTTGGTGAGCTGGTGCGCTTCCTTGAGCAGCAGCGTGCCGAGGTGGGGCCGGCGGCTGGCGCGGAAGCGGGATTCGATCCCGGTGATGGTGAAGGCCCAGGAGGGCCTCCCGTGCCGGTCGAAGACCGCCGCCGCCATGCCCCAGCTGCCCTCGACGACGAGCCCCGGGTTGACCGAGTAGCCGCTCCGGCGGGTGCTGGCGATCCGCTCGCGCACCGCGGCCTCGTCGTGGGCCTCCCCCCACTCGGCGGCGAGGTCGGTGCGACCGAGGTAGGCGTCGACCTCGGCGTCCGGGAGCATGGCCAGCACCACCAGGCCCGCCGACACGACGCCCAGCGGGAACCGGGCTCCTTCGTAGAGGACGAAGGAGCGGATCGGGAAGTCGCCGTCCTCGCGCAGCAGGCACACGGTTTCGCCACCGCGGTGCGCCGAGAAGAACGCGCTCTCCCCGGTGGCCTCGGCCAGCCGCCGCACGCCGGCCCGCGCCTGCTCGGTGACGTCGTAGCGCTGAGCCGCGACCTCGCCCAGCAGGTACAGCTCCGGTCCGAGGAACCACCGCCCGCTGGCCCGGTCCCGGTCGACGTACCCGTGCTCGTCGAGCGCGGACAGCAAGCGGTGGGCGGTGGGGCGCGCGAGCCCGGACGCGCGCGCGATCTCGGTGGTCGACGCACCGCGCTGGGGGAAGCCGGAAAGCGCCCGCAGCACCGCGCTGATGCGTCCGGTGACATCCGCCGGGGGTGAGGCCATGCTCGGATGGTACGTCCGCTCAGTGAACGTCCGGAGCGGATGCTTTTGCCCACCGAGAAGTTCGGCCGGGCCAACAGCCCGCTCGTTGACGATGATGCCCGGGTGGCATGGACTCCTGGAACTGCTCGTTCAACGGACCAGGGAGGAAGACAGTCGTGCCCGTTCTGCACAACGGGGCCGCCGAGGCGCTCGCCGGAGCGCTCGCCGACGGCCAGACCATCGCCGTCGGGGGCTTCGGCCTCAGCGGCAACCCGTCCGATCTGATCGAAGCCGTGCGGGAATCCGGCGTCCGCGAGTTGACGATCGTGTCGAACAACATGGGCGTCGACGGACGGGGACTGGGCCTCCTCCTGGAGGAGGGCCAGGTGCGCAAGGTCGTGGCGTCCTACGTGGGCGAGAACAAGCTGTTCGCGCAGCAGTACCTCGATGGCCACCTCGAGGTCGAGCTGGTGCCGCAGGGCACCCTGGCCGAGCGCGTGCGAGCGGGCGGCGCGGGCATCGCCGCGTTCTACACCCGCGCCGGGGTCGGCACCCCGGTCGCCGAGGGCAAGCCGCACGCCGAGTTCGACGGGCGCCTCCACGTGCAGGAGCGCGCGATCGTGGCGGACCTGGCGCTGGTGCGCGCGCACACCGCCGACCCGGCCGGCAACCTCACCTACCGGCTGGCGGCGCGCAACTTCAACCCGCTGATGGCCACCTGCGGTCGGGTCACCGTCGCGGAGGCCGAGCACGTCCTCGACGAGTTCGTCGACCCCGATGCGGTGGCCACGCCCGGCGTGTTCGTGGATCACCTCGTGGCGGCCCGGCCGCGCGTCAAGACGATCGAGAAGCGCACGGTGCGGCCGAAGGCGGAGGTGCGGGCATGAGCTGGTCCCGGGACGAGATGGCGGCCGTGGCCGCCCGCGAGCTGACCGACGGCGATTACGTCAACCTCGGCATCGGCGTTCCCACCCTGGTCGCCAACCACGTCCCCGACGGGGTGCGGGTCAACTTGCAGAGCGAGAACGGGATCCTGGGCCTGGGCCCGTTCCCGGTGGACGGCGAGGAGGACGCCGACCTGATCAACGCCGGGAAGCAGACGGTGACGGTCGAGCCCGGCGGGAGCTTCTTCGACTCGGCGACCTCGTTCGGCATGATCCGCGGCGGGCACATCGACGTCGCGCTGCTCGGTGCGCTGCAGGTCGGGGCCAACGGCGACCTGGCGAACTGGAACGTGCCAGGTTCCGTGGTCAAGGGCATGGGAGGCGCGATGGACCTGGTCGTCGGCGCCAAGCGGATCGTGGTCATCACCGATCACCGCGCCAAGGACGGCAGCCCGAAGGTCGTGGAGCGCTGCACGCTGCCGCTCACCGGTTCGGGGGTCGTCGACCGCGTGATCACCGACATCGCCGTCCTCGACGTCACGGCCGAGGGCCTACTGCTGCGCGAGACCGCGCCCGGGATCGGCGAGGACGAGGTCCGCCGATCGATCGCCGCCCCGGTCCTGGCGTAGCGGGGAGCCGGTCCGTCGCGGCATCGGATCGCGGCGGGCCGGCGCCCGCCGCGGCCGGTCACGGTTCGGGCCGATGCCCGAGCAGGGCGGCCACGAGGTCGAGGGCGGTGCGGATCTCCGGCTCGGTGCGTCCCAGCAGCGGGGCGTAGAGGTGCGCGTCGCACATCCGGATGATCGCCTGGCCCAGGACCTCGGGCGGTACCGGCGGCCGCATCCGGCCGGCCGCGGACTCGGTGTCGATGATCTCGGCGACCAAGCTCGCCGAGGTCTGCTCGATGGGTCCGGGCTGCAGGGCGAGGCGGATGAAGACCAGGGGTTCGCGCCGGCACAGCGCCTGGAGGGGTTCGGCTTCGACCACGGCCCGCATGAACCGGTCGAGCACGTCGAGCACGAGCTCGGTGCCCCCGGCCGCGGTGGTTCCGGCCGCGGCCCTGCGGAAGGTGCGTTCGGTCGCCTCGGCGAGCACGGTGCTGAGCAGGTCTTCGCGGTTGCCGACCAGCCGGTAGAGCGTGGAGCGGCCGATCCCGAGGTCGGTGGCCAGCGCCGACATGTCGATCGGCTCGCCGGCCAGGTAGGCGCGGTTCGCCGCCTCGACCACCGCCCGGCGGGTCAGGGCGGCGCCGAGTCGCAGGTTCGCGGCGCGGGGCTGCGCGGAATCGGCCATGATCGGGAGCCTACGGCGGGACATTGCTGAGATTTGTGCCACTGTGGCACGCTTCGCGTGGTGTGTGCCACAGCGTGAGGAGCGGGTGATGGTGGACGTCCAGACGGTGCGCGGACCGGTCGACGTCGGGCAGCTGGGGACGACGTTGATGCACGAGCACGTGTTCGTGCTGACCCCCGACGTCATGCAGAACTACGGCGATCAGTGGTGGGACGAGGAGGAGCGGGTCGCCGACGCGGTGCACAAGCTCCGCGAGCTCGAGCGCGCCGGCGTCGACACGATCGTGGATCCGACGGTGGTCGGGCTCGGCCGCTACATCCCCCGCATCGAGCGGGTGAACGCCGAGGTCGACATCAACATCGTGGCCGCGACCGGCCTGTACACCTTCGACTCCATCCCGCACTTCTTCCACTACCGGGGTCCGGGCACGCTGCTCGGCGGACCGGAGCTGATGACCGAGATGTTCGTGCGGGACATCCGCGAGGGCATCGCGGGCACCGGCGTGCGCGCCGGGCTGCTCAAGTGCGTGGTCGAGGAGCGGGGGCTCACCGAGGACCAGAGCCGGGTGCAGGCGGCGATCTGCGAGACGCACCAGGAGACGGGCCTGCCGATCACGGTGCACACCAACGCCGCCCACCAGACCGGCCGGCTGGCGCTGGAGTTCTACCGGGAGCGCGGCGTGGACCTGAGCAAGGTGGTCATCGGTCACGCGGGCGACAGCAACGATCAGGACTACCTGAAGTGGATCATGGACCAGGGCGCGACGATCGGCTGCGACCGGTTCGGGCTGGACATGTTCAACCCGACGGCCGAGCGCGTGCGCACTATCGCCGAGCTCTGCGCCCAGGGCTACGCCGACCGGATCGTGCTCAGCCACGACGCCGCCTGCTACATGGACTTCTTCTCCGGCGAGGCGAGCCAGGAGATGTTGGCGCAGGCCGCGCCGAACTGGCACTACCTGCACATCCACCGGGACGTGCTGCCCGCGCTGCGCGAGCGGGGCGTCAGCGAGGAGCAGATCACCACGATGATGGTGGACAACCCGCGCCGGTACTTCGAACCCGCCGAGTGAGGAGCGCCGAGCCGATGAGTGCCTACGACGAGCGTCCGTGGCTGGCCCTCTACGACCCGGAAGTGCCTGCCGAGATCAGCCGCGAGCACGACAGCGTGCTGGAGATGTTCACCGCGGCGCTGTGCCGCGCGCCCGACGCACCGGTGATCAAGTACTTCGACGGCGTGATCACGATGTCCGAGCTCGACGAGCTCTCCGGTGCGCTGGCGGTCGCGCTGGCCGAACGCGGCTTCGCCGCCGGCGATCGCCTCGCGCTGTTCCTGCAGAACGTGCCGCAGTTCGTGATCGCGGCGCTGGCGGCCTGGAAGGCGGGCGGGATCGTGGTGCCCGCCAACCCGATGTACCGGGAGCGCGAGCTCTCCACGGTGCTGGCCGACAGCGGTGCCAAGGTCGTGGTCTGCTTGGACTCCCTGCACTCGGTGGTCGAGGGCGCGCGCCCGGGAACGCCCGTCGAGCACGTGATCACCACCTCCGAGCTGGAGCACCAAACCCGCCACGACGAGCGGATCTTCGGCAGCGGGCAGCGCGCCCGCCCGGAAGGTCCGCTGGACATGGCGGAGTTGATCGAGCAGCACCGCGGGCAGCAGCCGGACCCGGTGCACCCCGGTCCGGACGACGTCGCGATGCTGCCCTACACCTCGGGCACCACCGGGCCGCCCAAGGGCTCGGAGAACACCCACGGCAACGTGGTTTTCAACGCGCAGGTCTACCGGGACTGGATGCCCGTGCGCGAGGGCGACGCGATCTACGGGGTGGCGCCGCTGTTCCACATCACCGGGCTGATCGGGCACCTCGCGGTGGCGCTGCTGGTGCCGGTGCCGCTGGTGCTGACCTACCGGTTCGATCCGGTCGTGGCCGCCGAGGCCATCGCCGAGCACGGCGTCACGTTCACCATCGGATCGATCACCGTGTTCATCGCCTGGTCCAACACCCCGGAGGTGACGCGCGAGCAGCTCGCCGGGCTGCGCAGCGTGTACTCCGGGGGAGCGCCGATCCCGCAGGCGGCGATCCGCGCCTTCCAGGACAAGTTCGGCCACTACATCCACAACGGGTACGGGCTCACCGAGACCAACAGCCCCTCGCACGCGGTGCCCTTCTCCCGCGAAGCGCCGGTGGACCCGGCCTCCGGTGCGGTGGCGGTCGGCGTGCCCGTGCCCAGCACGGTGGTGCGCATCGTCGGCGAGGACGACCAGGAGCTGCCGGTCGGCGAGATCGGCGAGATCGTCACCGAGGGGCCGCAGGTCGCGATCGGGTACTGGAACAAGCCGGAGGAGACCGCGCACGCCATGCCGGGCGGGCGCTTCCACACCGGCGACGTGGGCTTCATGGACGCCGACGGCTGGTTCTACATCGTCGACCGCAAGAAGGACCAGATCAACGCCTCCGGGTACAAGGTCTGGCCGCGCGAGGTCGAGGACGTGCTCTACGAGCACGAAGCCGTGCGCGAGGCCGCCGTCGTCGGTGCCGTGGACCCCTACCGGGGGGAGACGGTGAAGGCGTTCGTCTCCCTCAAGCCGGACGCGAGCGCGTCGGAGGAGGAGCTGATCGAGTTCTGCAAGCAGCGCCTCGCCGCCTACAAGTACCCGAGGGCGATCGAGATCCGCGACGAGCTCCCCAAGACCGTCACCGGCAAGATCCTGCGCCGCCAGCTGCGCGAGACCTGAGAACCTGCCCTCGTTCCATCAGAAGTCCCCTGAACGCCCCGGTGGTCACGGGACTTCTGATGAAAAGGGGACTAGCGGGCGGACCGTCGTGCCTGGCCCGCAGTCGCCGGCTAGCGTCGGTCGGGCGGGGTTCTCCTGGGGTTCGGCAGCGGTCCCGTTCCGGGGATCACTTCGAAGACCAGGTGCGTTTCGGCGTGCCGGACCGCCGGGTGGACGGTGATGTGCTCCAGGACCAGATCGCGCAGCGCCTCGGCCGAGCGCACGGCGACGTGCAGCAGGTAGTCGTCCGCGCCCGCCAGGTGGAAGGCGGTCAGGACGCCCGGGATGTCCTCCAGGGTGTCGTGGAAACCGCGCACGTGCTCGCGGCTGTGGCTGCCCAGCCGCACCTTGATCACCGCCTGCATCGGCAGCGCCAGCGCGGCCGGGTCGAGGTGGGCGTGCACGCCGGTGACGACGCCGCGCTCGCGCAACGTCCGCACCCGGTTGATGCAGGTCGATTCGGCCACGCCGACGCGGTGGGCGAGCGCGCTGTTGGTGATCCTGCCGTCGGCGACGAGCTCGGCGAGGATCGCGAGGTCGGTGCCGTCGAGCCGGACGGTCGACGGCTCGTCCGCCGCGGTCGCCTCCCAGCCCGCGCGCCCCGGCGAGCTCCGCGGATTCCTCGGTCGCGATCCGCTCATCGAGCATCACCCTCCACGATCCTCGCGGGTCGTCGGCTGCGGCGAAGGAATCTTCGGTCTCTGTTCCGCCGCACCGCACATCATTGCACCATGCTCGCATGTCTTCGACACGCTCGTTCGATTCGACGGCCGTGCACGCCGGCCGCGAAGACCTCGCGAAGCTCGGCGTCCACGTACCGCCGCTGGACTTCTCCTCCACCAACCCCGTGCCCGACGTCGAGAGCGGCGGCACGTCCTACGAATCGATGGCGAACGGCGGGCATCCCACCGACGACGGGGGCTTCGTCTACGCCCGCCTGTGGAACCCGACCGTGGCGCGGTTCGAGTCCGCGCTCGCCCAGCTGGAGGGCACCGCCGAGGCCGTTGCCTTCTCCTCCGGGATGGCCGCCATGACCGCCGCGGTCCTGGCCGCCAAGGAGCTCAGCGGCGGGCGCCACGTGGTGGCGGTCCGCCCGCTCTACGGCGGCACCGACCACCTGCTGGCCTCCGGGCTGCTCGACGTCGAGGTCAGCTACTGCGCGGCCGGGGAGGTCTCGGCAGCGGTGCGCGAGGACACCTGCCTGGTCGTCGTCGAGACCCCGGCCAACCCCACGCTCCAGCTGGTCGACATCGAGGCGGTCGTGACCGCCGCGTCGGGCTGCCCGGTGCTGGTGGACAACACCTTCGCGACCCCGGTGCTGCAGAACCCCGCTCAGCACGGAGCGGCGTTCGTGCTGCACAGCGCCACGAAGTACCTGGGCGGGCACGGGGACGTGGTGGGCGGGGTGGTCGCCGCCGACGCGGCCCGCGCGGAGGCGATCCGCCGGGTTCGGGTGGTCACCGGCGCCCTGCTGAACCCGCTGGCCGGCTACCTGCTGCACCGCGGGCTGGCCACCCTGCCGCTGCGGATCCGCGCGCAGCAGGAAGCCGCCAAGAAGGTCGCGGCCTGGGCGCAGACCCAGCCGTGGGTGAGCCGGGTGTTCTACCCCGGTGATCCCGAGCAGGACCGCGCCGGGCTGATCGGCAGGCAGCAGAGGGGTCCCGGCGCGATGCTGGCCCTGCAGGTGGCCGGCGGGTACGAGCGGGCCGTCGGGATCGCCGGCGCGGTGCAGCTGTTCACGCCCGCGGTCTCGCTGGGAGGGGTCGACTCGCTGATCCAGCACCCGGCGGCGCTGACGCACCGGCCCGTACCGGCGGCGGCCCGCCCGGGGGCCGATCTGCTGCGGTTGTCGATCGGTCTCGAGGACCCGGACGATCTCATCGCCGACCTCGACGCGGCAGCCCGCAGCGCCCTCGGCCCCGTGAAGCCGAGCGGTGCCGCGGGACGCCCCGCGGCTGCGGCCCGCGAGCGCTGAGCGAACGAGAGGGCTCCGGTCGGACGCGATCCGACCGGAGCCCTCGTCGCTCGTCCCGGGTCAGGCCAGCTCGCCGATGGCCTCCTCCGCGGCGGTGACCAGCGCGCCGGTGCGGCACAGCTCGACGGCCGACTCGATCTCCGGCGCGAGGTGGCGGTCGGTTCCCGGCCCCGCGACCTCCTCGCGGATGCGGTCGCGGACGGCCGCGCTGGCGGGGGAGGGCTGCAGCGGGGCGCGCAGGTCCAGCGCCCGGGCGGCGGTGAGCGCTTCGACCGCCAGCACCCGGGTCAGCCCGTCGACGGCGCGGCGCAGCTTGCGCGCGCCGGACCAGCCCATCGAGACGTGGTCCTCCTGCATCGCCGAGGAGGGGATAGAGTCGGCGCTGGCCGGGGCCGCGAGCCGCTTGAGCTCGGAGACGATCGCCGCCTGGGTGTACTGGGCGATCATGTGGCCGCTGTCGACGCCGGGATCGTCGGCCAGGAACGGGGTGAGGCCGTGGTTGCGGGCGGGGTCCAGGAACCGGTCGGTGCGGCGCTCGCTGATGCTGGCCAGGTCGGCCGCGACGATGGCCAGGAAGTCCAGCACGTAGGCCACCGGGGCGCCGTGGAAGTTGCCGTTGGACTCCACGCGGCCGTCCGGGGTGACCACCGGGTTGTCCACGGCGCTGGCGAGCTCGGTGGCCGCGACCGACTCGGCGTGGGCGAGGGTGTCGCGGGCACCGCCGGCCACCTGGGGAGCGCAGCGCAAGGAGTAGGCGTCCTGGACGCGGGTGCAGTCCGGGCCGGCGTGGCTGGCCACGATTCCGGAATCGGCCAGCACTCGCCGCATGTTGGCCGCGGCGCTGGCCTGACCGCTGTGCGGGCGCAGCTGCTGCAGGTCGTCGGCGAAGACGCGATCGGTGCCCAGCTGGGCCTCCACGCTCATCGCCGCGGTGATGTCGGCCAGCTTCAGCAGGTTCCGCAGGTCGTGGCAGGCCAGCACGAGCTGGCCGAGCATGCCGTCGGTGCCGTTGATCAGCGCGAGCCCCTCCTTCTCGGCGAGCTCGACCGGGGTGATGCCCGCGGCGGCGAGGGCTTCGGCGGCGGGCATCGAGCGGCCTTCGGCGTCGCGGACGGTGCCCTCGCCCATCAGCGCCAGCGCGACGTGCGCGAGCGGCGCGAGGTCGCCGGAGCAGCCGAGGCTGCCGTACTCGTGGACGACCGGGGTGATGCCCGCGGTCAGCAGCGCGGCGTAGGCCTCGGCCACCTCGGGGCGGACACCGGTGCGGCCGGTGGCCAAGGTGGACAACCGCAGCAGCATCAGCGCGCGGATGACCTCCCGCTCGACCTCCGGGCCGCTGCCGGCGGCGTGCGAGCGCACCAGGCTCTTCTGCAGCTGCTGGCGCAGCTCGACCGGGATGTGCCGGGTGGCCAGGGCGCCGAAGCCGGTGGAGACGCCGTAGACGGGCTTGGGCTCCTCGGCCAGGCGCTCGATCCGCTCGCGGCTGGTGGCGATCGCCTCCAGCGCTTCGCCGGAGAGCTCGACCGCGGCGCCGGCGCGCGCGACGTGCACCACGTCGGCGACGCTGACCGCTCCGACGCCCACCACGACGGTGGCCTTCCGGTCGGCTGCTGCGGTCGTTTCCTGCGTGGTCATGTGCGACTTCCTTCTCTCTGGTGGACCGGCGCCGGTGAACTTCCGGCGCCGCAGGGGTTCCGGGCGGGTGCGCGGGCGCCCCGTGCGGGCGGCGAGGCGTCCCGGGCGGGTGGGCGACCGGGTCGGTGGTGGGCGGTCGGGCGCCCACCACCGACGCGATCACCGAGCGGGGAGTTCGGAGGGCTCTTCGAGCTCGTCCTGGTCCCGAGCAGCGGTCTCGCGGGCTTCGGCGCTCCGGCGGACGCGGACCAGGTACAGCACCGACATCAGGCCGATCCAGGCCGCGCCGACGTAGAGCGCGACCCGCGTGTCGGCCGAGAAGGCCAGCACCGCGAACACGAAGATCAGGAACGCGATCGTGGCGATCTGGGCGTAGGGCCACAGCGGCACCGGGAAGCGCAGCGAGGCCACCTTCTCGGCGCTCATCGCGCGCCGCGCCCGGTACTGCGAGAGCACGATCATCAACCAGACCCACACGGTGGCGAAGGTCGCGATCGAGGCGATGACCTCGAAGACGTTCTCCGGCATGGCGTAGTTGAGCACCACGCCGACCAGCAGGGCGCCGGTCATGATGACCACGGTCATCCACGGCACGCCGTTGCGCGACACGCTGCGCATGACCTGCGGGGCCTGTCCGCGCTGCGCCATCCCGTAGAGCATCCGCCCCGCGCCGAAGATGTCGCTGTTGATCGCCGAGAGCGCGGCGGTGATCACCACGACGTTGAGCACGGCGGCCGCCGAGCTCAACCCCAGGCCCTCGAAGATCTGCACGAAGGGGCTTCCGGAGGAACCGATCGACTGCCACGGCGCGATGGACATGATCACCGCGAGGGTCAGCACGTAGAACAGCAGCACCCGCACCGGCACCGTGTTGACCGCGCGCGGGATCGTCTTGTGCGGTTCGGCCGCCTCGCCCGCGCTGACGCCGATGATCTCGGTGCCGCCGAAGGCGAACATCACCACCGCGAACGACAGCACGAATCCCTCCGCGCCCATCGGGAAGAACCCGCCGTGGGACCAGAGGTTGCTCACCCCGGTCGCGTGATCACCGCTGAACCCGAAGACCAGGACGGCGACGCCGCCGAGGATCATCGCGATGATCGCGCCGACCTTGGCGATCGAGAACCAGAACTCGAGCTCGCCGAACACCTTGACGCTGAGCAGGTTCGCCGCGCCGATGATGAACAGGGTGGCCAGCACCCAGATCCACCTGGGCACGTCCGGGAACCAGAATCCCATGTAGACGCCCAGCGCCGTGACGTCGGCGATGCAGACGATGATCATCTCGAACGCGTAGGTCCACCCGGTCAGGAAGCCGGGCAGGCGACCGAGATGCCTGCTCGCGTACTCGCCGAACGACCCGGGGACCGGGTCGTCGACGGCCATCTCGCCGAGCGCGCGCAGCACCATGAACACCGCCGCGCCACCGATCAGGTAGGCCAGCAGCACCGAGGGGCCGGCCTGGCTGATGGATTCCGACGATCCGTAGAACAGCCCGGTGCCGATCGCCGAGCCGAGCGCGATGAAGCGGATGTGCCGTGCGTTGAGGCCTCGACTCAGCGCCGCCGTGCGTTCTTTCACCTTGTCCTCCCTTGGGAACGTCATTGTTCCCTTCGCTGGCGGCCGGGGTTGGGGGCATCCGGAGCGATTCCGTCGGCTTGTGCCGTGCGACACGCTCACGAACGACGCGATAGGTATAGTGCTGTATATACATTCCGTCAAGGGGGTGACATGAAATCCGTGGGCAAGGAATCGAGCGCTTCGCCGGCGGTGGGGCGCGCGCTGGACATCCTCGTCCGGCTGGCCCAGCGGCCGGGTCCGGTCCGCGCCTCGGCGCTGGCCCGTGACCTGGAACTTCCGCGGTCGTCGGTGTACCACATCCTGTCGGTCCTGGAGGACCGCGGGTTCGTCGTGTACGTGCCGAGCGAGAAGGCCTACGGGCTGGGCGTGTCCTCGTTCGAGATCGGGTCCGCCTACCTGCGCCAGGAACCGCTGGAACGGCTCGCCCAGCCGATCCTGCAGCGGCTCGCCCGCAACCTCGGCCAGACGGTCCACCTCGGCATCCTGCACGGTGCCGAGACGGTTTACCTGCTCAAGGAGCGCCCAGCGGCGCACCCGTCCGCGGACGTGCCGCTGATCACCGACGTCGGCGTCCGCCTCCCGGCGCAGCTCACCGCCAGCGGCAGGGCGATCCTGGCGGACAGCTCGGACGCCCAGCTGGAGGCGCTGTTCTCCCGCCCCGGCTCGTTCGTCACGCGCACCGGCAACGGTCCCCGCTGCCTGCGCGACCTGCGCAGGATCCTCGACCGGGACCGCAGCCGGGGCTGGTCGGAGGAGGTCGAGCTCGTCTCGGAGGGGCTGCGCTCGGTCGGCGTGGCCGCCCACGACCACGGCGGCAGGCCCGTCGCCGCGTTCAGCACCACCTGGTCGCGGCACTTCGGGGACCGCGATCCGGGCGAGGTCGGCGAGGTGCTGCGCAGGGGTGCGACCAAGCTCACGCTCAGCCTCTCCGGACGCGCGCCGCTCGCGGCGACGAGCGCGTGACCCTCCGCGCGGAAGCGGTCACATGCCGTCGAAGGTGCCCTCCAGCCGGAACCGCGAGCCGGGGTGCAGCAGGCGCGCCGCGCTGACCAGCTGCCCCTCCGACCATGTCCGGCGGTGGATCAGCAGGCACGGGGCGGACTCGTCGATGCCGAGCAGCGCGCAGTCCTCCGCGGTGCCCAGCACGGCCTCGACGATGTGCTCGCCCTTGCCCATCGGAGCTATCCGGGAGAGGTAGTCGTTGGGCGTGCGCTCGGTGAAGTCCTGCTGGAGGTATTCGGGCGCCAGCTCCGGGTGGACGTGGCGGTCCTCCAGCTGGATCGCGATGTCGTCCTCGAAGTGGACCACCAGCGAGTGGAAGATCGGGCTGCCCGCGGCGATGCCGAAGAGCCGGTGCGCTCGCGGGTCGGCGGGCTCCTCGCGGACGAACACCACGTCGGTTCGGTGCTCGCGCCCGCGGCGGGTCACCTCCTCGGCGATGTTGCGCACCCCGTAGAGCGCCGAGCTGCTCTTGCGCTCGGCCACGAAGGTCCCCACGCCCGGCATCCGCACCAGGGCTCCCTCGGTGCTGAGCTCGCGCAGCGCCCGGTTGATCGTCATGCGCGACAGGCCGAGCGAGTGCACCAGCTGGTTCTCCGAGGGCAGCATCTCGCCCTCCGGCCAGCGCCCGGTGCCGATCTGCTCGGTGATGACGTCCTTGAGGCGGCGGTAGGCCGGACCCGATTCGCGGCGGATCGCGCCGAACAGCGCGGCGAAATCGCGTGCGTCGATGGCCACGCAGATCACCGTCCCGTTCGTCGATCGCACCTGGAGCAGACGAGCAGTTTATCCGGGACGGAACGGGCGCAGTTCAAGGCGGGTCGCGGCCGGCGGGGCGAAGGCGTCTCGGATCCGAGAATGTCGCCGCTCGGCCTTGGCCGCCGACCTCGCACCGGGATGTCATGGCCTTCGTCAACCCGTTGCCCGATTCCGGAGATTCCGTTATGACCAGCGATTACCCCGCCTCTGGTGCCCGGCCCGTCAGCGCTCCCCGCGGCACGACCCCCAGCTGCCGAGGGTGGCAGCAGGAGGGCGCGCTGCGGATGTTGATGAACAACCTCGACCCCGAGGTGGCCGAGAACCCGGACTCCCTCGTCGTCTACGGCGGAACCGGCAAGGCGGCGCGCAGCTGGGAGGCCTACGACGGGATCGTCGGGGCGCTGCGGTTGCTGGAGGACGACCAGACCCTGCTGGTGCAGTCCGGCAAGCCGGTGGGCGTGCTGCGCACCCACGAGTGGGCGCCTCGGGTGCTGATCGCCAACTCGAACCTGGTGGGCGACTGGGCCAACTGGGAGGAGTTCCGCGAGCTCGAAGCCGCCGGCCTGACCATGTACGGGCAGATGACCGCGGGGTCCTGGATCTACATCGGAAGCCAGGGAATCCTGCAGGGCACCTACGAGACCTTCGGCGCGGTCGCGCGCAAGAAGTTCGGCGGCAGCCTCGCGGGCACGATCACGCTCACCGCTGGCCTCGGCGGCATGGGCGGTGCGCAGCCGCTCGCCGTGACGATGAACGAGGGCGTCGCGATCTGCGTGGACTGCGACCCCCACCGAATCCGGCGGCGCATCGACCACCGCTACCTCGACGTCGAGGCCGACGACGTGGCGCACGCCCTCGAACTGGCCGAGCGCGCCCGCGACGCCCGCGAGCCGCTGTCGATCGGCCTGCGCGGCAACGCCGCCGAGATCTTCCCGCAGCTGCTGGCGATGAACGCGCCCATCGACATCGTCACCGACCAGACCTCGGCGCACGACCCGCTGTCCTACCTGCCGATCGGCGTCGAGCTCGACGACTGGCAGGCGCAGGCCGAGGCGGACCCGGCCGCGTTCACCGAGCGGGCCCGCGCCAGCATGGCGCGCCACGTCGAGGCGATGGTCGGCTTCCTCGACGCCGGCGCTGAGGTCTTCGACTACGGCAACTCGATCCGCGACGAGGCCCGCAAGGGCGGGTTCGACCGGGCCTTCGACTTCCCGGGATTCGTGCCCGCGCACATCCGGCCGCTGTTCGAGGAGGGCCTCGGGCCGTTCCGCTGGGCGGCGCTGTCCGGCGATCCCGCCGACATCGCCGCCACCGACAAGGCGATCGTGGAGCTGTTCCCGGAGAACGAGCACCTGCGCCGGTGGATCACCATGGCGGGCGAGCGGGTCCAGTTCGAGGGGCTGCCCGCGCGGATCTGCTGGCTGGGCTACGGCGAGCGCCACCGCGCCGGGCTGAAGTTCAACGAGATGGTCGCCTCCGGCGAGCTCTCGGCCCCGGTCGCGATCGGCCGCGACCACCTCGACTCGGGTTCGGTGGCCTCGCCGTACCGCGAAACCGAGTCGATGGCCGACGGATCCGATGCGATCGCCGACTGGCCGCTGCTCAACGCGCTGGTCAACACCTCCTCCGGCGCGTCCTGGGTGTCCCTGCACCACGGCGGCGGCGTCGGCATGGGCCGGTCCATCCACGCCGGGCAGGTCTGCATCGCCGACGGGTCCGAACTCGCCGCGCAGAAGCTCGAACGGGTGCTGACCAACGACCCGGCGATGGGCGTGCTGCGCCACACCGACGCCGGCTACGAGCACGCCACCGCGGTGGCCCGGGACCGCGGGATCCAGATCCCGGAGCTGGGCAGCTGATGAGCCGCGCGTCCGGGCGGTCAACGGCGCCCGCCCGGACGCGCACCCCCGCAACGCGATCACGGAACGGAGAACTCACCATGCAGGCCACCGCGAGCAGGTCGCTTCCGGAGTGGACCGGTCGCGACGACGGCCCCGGCGCCGAGAACGTCCGCTGGCACCACGTCGTCGAACGGTGGGAGGGGAGCACCGGCCCCGGTGCTTGCGCCTTCGTGGGTTTCCGCAGCGACGAGGGAGTCCGCCGCAACAAGGGACGCCAGGGCGCGGCGGAAGGCCCGGGGGCGCTGCGCGGCGCGCTCGCCTCGATGGCGCTGTCGGCGCCGCTCCGAGCCTTCGACGCCGGCGACGTCGAGGTCGTCGGCCAGGACTTGGAGGAGGGCCAGCGCGAGCTCGGGGGACGGGTGACCGCGCTGCTCGACGCCGGTCAGTTCCCGGTGGTGCTCGGCGGCGGTCACGAGGTGGCCTTCGGCAGCTACCTCGGGCTGGCGGGCTCGCAGCGCGCGCAGCGCGGAGCGCGCATCGGGGTGCTCAACCTCGACGCGCACTTCGACCTGCGCTCCGACGAGGTCCCGAGCTCGGGAACCCCGTTCCGGCAGATGGCCGAGCAGGAGCGCGCCAGGGGAGCCTACTTCGACTACGCGGTCCTCGGGATCAGCCAGCCGAGCAACACCGCGGGCCTGTTCGCCACGGCGGATTCGCTCGGCGTCCGCTACCTCACCGACGACCGGTGCGGTGCGCTCGACCGCCCGGTGGTCGACGGCTTCCTGGACGACTTCCTCGCCACCTGCGACCTCGTCCACCTCACCATCGACCTGGACGTCCTGCCCGCGGGCGTGGCCCCGGGCGTGAGCGCTCCGGCGGCCTTCGGCGTCCCGGTCGAGATCGTCGAGCACGCGTGCGCCAAGGTCGCCGCCAGCGGCAAGCTCGCGCTGTGCGACGTCGCCGAGCTCAACCCCCGGCTGGACGTCGACGGCCGAACCGCCCGCACCGCTGCGCGCCTCGTGCACCGCGTGGTCGCCGAGCGCGCACCGGCGGGATGAGCGGCGCGTTCGAAGTGGCGGCGGCCGATCCCGACGCAGGCCGCGCACGTTGAATTCGAGAACGCTTGAACCCGACAGGAGGCGGCGATGGCCGAGGGCGAGCAGGAGGAGCTGGTGCGTCGCGGAGCTGGGAGCCGGAAGCGCCGGGATCGGTCGACCGACGACGAGCTCCGACGCCGCGTCGCGTCCGACGTCTTCGACCGGTTCCTGGCCGAGGACGGCCACACGGTCCAACGTGGACTCGACTGACGCGCTCCGCGAGCCCTTGGTCCCACGCCGGGGAGCAGCGGCCGCGCCGCGCTGAGCGGTGCCCGGCCGCTCGCGGCGCTCCCGGGCGCGACGAGGGGGTTTCCGCGGGGTGCGAACCCGCGGAGACCCCCTCGTGCTGTCCGGTCGGCTGGACGAGGGGCCGGATCACATCGCTCGTTCGAGCTCCGCTGCTCGATCCTCGGTGCGCTCCTCGTCCCCGGGCGGGGGAGCGGCGTCCAGGACGGGTTCGGCGCTCAGGTCCTTCCACAGGCCGACGGCGACCCCGACGAGGACGAGCAGGAACGGCGCCGAGCTGACGATCACCATCTGCTGCAGCGATTCCAACCCGCCGGCGGCCAGCAGCGCGATCGCCGCGGCACCGGTCACCACGCCCCACAGCGCGAGCACCCACGACGGGGGGTTCTCTATGCCGCGGCTGGTGAGCATGCTGAGCACGAAGGTGTTGGCGTCGGCGCCCGAGATGAAGAACAGCACGACGAGCACGATCGTGGCGACCGAGGTGACCGTCGGCAGCGGCAGCGACTGCAGCGTGGCGAAGAACGCCGAGTTCTCGTCGGCGGCGGCCGCCGCGGCGATGCGGGTGGTGCCCGCCAGGTCGCTGTGGATCGCGGTGCCGCCGAAGGCGGTGAACCAGATGGAGAACACCGCGCTGGGCACGAGGAGCACTCCCGCGACGAACTCGCGGATCGTGCGCCCCCGCGAGATCCGGGCCAGGAACACCCCGACGAAGGCGGCCCAGGACAGCCACCAGGCGAGCATGAAGTAGGTCCAGGACTGCATGAAGCCGAGATCACCGCCCGCCGGGGTGATCAGGCTCGCCGACACCAGCTCGCTGAGGTAGCGGCCGACCGACTGCACGTAGAGGTCCACCAGGTAGGTGGTCGGGCCGACGACGAGCACGAAGACCAGGAGCAGCGCGCCCAGTCCCATGCTGCTCTCGGAGAGGAACCGGATGCCGCGGGCGACTCCGGTCAGCGCGGAGGCGGTGAACAGCAGGGTGATGACCCCGATGATCGCGAACTGCACGGGGCGCGAGTCGGGGAGGCCGAACAGGGCGGTGAAACCGCCGTTGATCTGCAGGGCGCCCAACCCGAGCGAGGTCGTGGTGCCGAACAGCGTCGCCAGGATCGCGAACACGTCGATCGCCCCGCCGGCGGGTCCGTCGACGCGGTTGCCCAGCAGCGGCCGGAACAGCGCGCTGACCAGGCCCGGACGTCCGCGGCGGAACATCGACCAGGACATCGCCAGCCCGACCACGGCGAAGATGCCCCAGGCGTGCAAGCCCCAGTCGAAGAACGAGAACTGCATCGCGGTGACCGCGGCATCGGGTGTTCCCGGTGCGGCCAGGCCGTGCGGGGGCTCGGCGAGGTGGGCGATCGGTTCGGCGACGCCGTAGGAGATCAGGCCGATCCCCATCACGGCCGAGAGGATCATCGCGTACCAGGTGGGCCTGCCGAACGCGGGTCGCTCGTCGTCGCGGCCGAGGCGCAACCGCCCGTACCGGCTGCACGCCAGGAAGGCCAGGAACGCCAGGAAACCGAGCGAGACCAGCAGGTAGGCCCAGCCGAACCCGCGGGTGATCCCGTCGAGCGCCGCCGAGCCCGCCCAGGACAGGGACCCGCCCGCGGCGGCTCCCCACACCACGATCGCGATCGCCAGGGCGAGCGAGACGTACAGGACGGCGCCGGGTCGCCGGTGATCCGGTGACCCGGTGGGTGAATCAGACAATCGTTCAACTCCGTGAGCTGGTTGGAAGAAGGGTGCTCCGGCCCGCCGGGACGCGGGGTGCGCTGGTCCCGGCTGCCGTGCCGAGTGGTCGCGGCCGGTCCTCGCGCGCTGCGGTGGTCGTCGGCCCGGCCAGCGCGGCGAGGACCTCGACGCCGAGAACCGGCGCGGCGCTGGTGATGCGGAAAGGTCTCCGTGGTGGTGTCGGCGCGGCGTGGTGGGGGAACGGTTGCTGCGCGTTGATCGCGGCGCCCGCGTGCGCTGCGGTTCCCGGGCTGTCGGCGTTGCTGATGGCCTCGGCGGCAGCGTTCGCGCTGGTCAAGCTCGCCGGAGCGGGGAGGGAGTCTACCCGTGGGTCGCAGCGCGGTGGCACCCGCGGTGGTGCGGTGCGGGGCCGGCACCGTTGACGGCGCGGCGTCGAGACCCTAGTCTCCTCCGGCATCAGACATCTGACGTCTGACCTAGGAGGGACGCAGCGATGTCGCTGTCCGATCAGGTCGCCGAGCAGCTGCTCAACGCGATCATCGATGGCACGTGCGCGCCCGGCAGCGCGCTCCCGCCGGAGAGCGAGCTCGCCGAGCAGCACTCGGTCAGCCGCCTCACCGTGCGGGAGGCGATCAAGCAGCTGCGCGTGGCCAACATCGTGCGCATCCACCGCGGTAGGGGCACCTACGTGAACCCGCCGGCGGTGTGGACCGCGCTGGACCCGATGATCCGGGCCGCGGCGGCCGCACCGCGATCGAGCGGGGCGATCTCGGAGAGCCTCATCGAAGCTCGGCGGTTGATCGAGATCGGGGCCGTGGAGCTGGCGGCGGGCAAGTGCACCTCCGGAGACCTGGCGCAGTTGCGGGACCTGCTGCAGGACATGCGCGAGGCGGTCGAGTCCGACGATGTGGAGCGCTTCGTGGAAGCCGACGTCGCCTTCCACGACGCGATCATGCGCGCCAGCGGGAACGCGTTCATCCCGCTGATGTTCGAGCCGTTCGGCCGCTTGCTGGTCGAAGGGCGCCGGGAGACCTCGGCGGTGCCCGAGATCCGGGCGAACGCCCTCGCGCACCACGCCGAGATCCTGCGCGCGCTCGAGTCCGGCGACCCCGCGGTCGCGCGCCGGGCGATGGAGGACCACATGGTGCAAACCGCCGAGGACCTCCGCGCGCACGTGCTCGACCGCTGACCCCGTAGCCGCCCCAGCGGCGCCCGACGCATTCCCACAGGAAGCAGCAGCATGTCCGATTTCTCCCAGTCGCAACCGATTCCGGTCGAGCAGCTCCTGACCGGGCTGCCCGCGGTCCGCGCGGTGGACCCGGCCGAGGCCGCCGATCGCGTGGCGGGCGGTCCGTGCCTGGTCGTGCTCGACGACGACCCGACCGGCACCCAGACCGTCGCCGATCTGCCGGTGCTGACCACCTGGAGCGTCGACGACCTGCGCTGGGCGCTGACCCGGCCGGGCAACGCGTTCTTCGTGCTCACCAACACCCGCAGCCTGTCCGTCGCCGACGCCGAGGCCCGCAACCGGGAGGTGATCGACGCGCTGGCGCAGGCCGCGGAAGCCGAGCAGGTCGACTTCGTGGTGGCCAGCCGGAGCGACTCGACGCTGCGCGGTCACTTCCCGCGGGAGACCGACGTGCTGGCCGAGGAGCTGGCGCGGCGCGGCAAGCCCGTCGACGGCGTGGTCATCGTGCCCGCCTTCCCGAGCGCGGGGCGCTTCACCATCGACTCGGTGCACTGGGCGCGCACCGCCGACGGGATGCTCCCGGCGGGCCGGACCGAGTTCGCCGAGGACGCCACGTTCGGCTACCGCAGCTCGGACCTGCGGGAGTGGGTCGAGGAGAAGACCGGTGGTCGCGCGGCCGCCGACCAGGTCCTGCCGGTCACCCTCGCCGACCTCCGCGAGGGCGGCCCCGAGCGGGTCGCCGAACTCCTCGGCACCGCGCGCGACCGGCAGCCGGTCGTGGTGGACGCCGCGGGCGACGACGACCTGCGCGTGCTGGCGCTGGCGCTGCTGCGCGCCGAGGAGGCCGGCAAGCGGCTGCTCTACCGGGTCGGCCCGGCCTTCGTCCGCTCCCGCGCGGGCCAGGCGGGATCACCACCGCTGGACGTCGAGGCGCTGCGCGCGATGGGCGCCGCCGACGGGCACGGGTTGATCGCCGTCGGCTCGCACGTCGGCCTGACCACCGGGCAGCTGGACGGCCTCCGCGAGCTCGGCGGCATCACCGAGCTGGAGCTCGACGTGGCGGCCCTGCTCGAACCGTCGGCTCGGGACGACCACGTCGCGGAGGTCTCCCGCGCCGCGGCGGAGGCGATGTCGGGAGCCGACGTGGTGATCCGCACCAGCCGAACGCCGGTAACCGGGTCCGATCCGGACGCCAGCCTGGCCATCGCCCGCGCCGTGTCCGCCGGCCTGGTCGACACCGTGCGCGCGACCGTGCGCGCGCACCGCCCGGCCTTCGTCGTCGCCAAGGGCGGCATCACCTCCAGCGACATCGCCACCGACGGCCTGGACGTCCGCCGGGCGGTGGTGCGCGGCACGATGCTGCCGGGGATCGTCTCGCTGTGGGAGCCGGTGTCCGGCGAGTTCGCCGGCGTGCCGTACGTGGTCTTCCCGGGCAACGTCGGCGACCGGGGCTCGCTGGCCGAGGTCGTCTCGTCGCTGCGGGGGCGCTGATGCTGCTCCGCGGAACGGGTGCGCTGACCGAGGCCGCGAGCGCGGGCCGGGCGCTGCCCGGGTTCGTCGCCTACAACCTGGAGACCGTCCAAGCCGTCGTCGCCGCGGCCGAGCGGAGCGGTCGACCCGTGCTGCTGCAGGCCGGCGCCAGCGCGTTCCGGCACGCCGGACGCGACCTGCTGGCGCAGCTGGCGGTCTCGGCCGCAACGGCCTCGTCCGCCGAGATCGGCGTGCACCTGGATCACAGCCGCGACCTCGACGAGATCACCGCCTGCCTCGAAGCCGGCTACACCTCGGTGATGATCGACGGCTCGCACCTGCCCCTGCCGGACAACATCGCGCTCACCCGCTCCGCGGTGCGGCGGGCGCACGACGCGGGCGCGTGGGCGGAGGCCGAGCTCGGCGCCATCGCCGGGGACGAGGACGTCTCCACCGCCGCCCGGGCGGGCGCGATGACCGATCCGCGGCAGGCCGCCGAGTTCGTCGCCGCCACCGGCGTCGACGCCCTCGCCGTCGCGGTCGGCAACGTGCACGGGTTCACCGACCGGCCCGTGGAGCTCGACCTCGACCGGCTCGCGGCCATCCACGAGATCACCCCGGTGCCGCTGGTACTGCACGGCGCCAGCGGCCTGCCCGCCGAACAGCTGCTCGGGGCCCTGGACCGGGGTGTGGCCAAGGTCAACGTCAACGCCGAGCTCCGCCGCGCGTACCTGCGGGCCACCGCCGAACAGCTGCCCACCGCCCTCCCAGGTGCCGACGTCGTCGACACCTGGGCCGCGGCGCGCCAAGCGGTCGCCGACACCGCTGCCCGAACGATCGAACTCCTCAGCGCAGAACGGAACGAGATCAATGCCTGACGCCTCCCGCATCGCCGTCCTCGGTCTGGGCGCCATGGGGCTGCCCATGGCCGCCCACCTCGCCGCCGAGTTCCCCGTGACGGTGTTCGACATCGACGCCGCGCGCCGCGCCCGGCTCGTCGAGAGCGGCGCCGCCGAGGCGAGCACTCCCGCGAAGGCCGTGGAGAACGCCGACGTCGTGCTGCTGGCCGTGCGCGACCAGCAGCAGGTCGAAGACGCGCTGTTCGGCCCGGACGGCGCCGCGGCCGCGCTGCGGCCCGGAGCCGTCGTGGTGCTCACCAGCACCGTGGGGCCCGAAGCCGCCCGCTCCACCGCCGCGCGGCTCGCCGAACTCGACGCGCACCTGGTCGACGCCCCGGTCAGCGGTGGCCCCGCCCGCGCGGGCGCAGGCGATCTGCTGATCGTCCTCAGCGGGACCGAGCACGCCCTCGGCGTCGCCCGGCCCGCGCTCGACCGGCTGGCGTCGACGCTGACCGAGATCGGCCATGAGCCCGGCGACGCGCAGGGCCTCAAGGCCATCAACCAGCTGCTCGCCGGCGTGCACATCGCCGCGGCGGCCGAGGCCGTGGCCATGGCCCGAGCGCTCGGCCTCGACCCCGCGACCGTGATCGACGCGCTGAGCAAGGGCGCTGCCGGCTCGTTCATGCTCTCCGACCGCGGCCCCCGCATGGTCGAGGCCTACGACCAGGGCGCCGAGGTCCGCTCCCGGCTCGACATCTTCGTCAAGGACATGGGGATCGTCACCGACATCGCCAAGCAGGCGCACGTCCCGACCCCGCTGGCGGCCACCGCCCAGCAGCTGTACCTGCTCGGTGAACGCGCGGGCCTCGGCGACTCCGACGACTCCAGCGTGGTCACCGTGCTGAGCCCGAAGGACCAGCAGCCCTGAGCGCCCGCAATCTCGCGACGCGACACCCGGCGGAGGCGCTTTCGCGGATCGCGGGCGACGCGAGATCCTGTACCGCAACGGCAAGCCGCATGTGCGGAGACGAACATCCCCCTGCCGAGTGAAACGTCGAAAACCCTCGAATTCGACCCGCGAAGTTCGAGGGTTTTCGACCGGCGGATTTCCCTCGAATTTCGCGACCGGGCAGGGGAGCGGAGGTTGGTTTGGTGTCCGAGGTTGATCGGCGTCACGTGCGCCGGTGCGTTGAGTTGGCCGCCGAGGCGCTCGAGGCGGGTGATGAGCCGTTCGGGTCCGTGCTGGTCGCCGAGGACGGCACCGTTCTGCGGGAGGACCGCAACCGGGTCGCCGGTGGGGATCACACCCGCCACCCGGAGTTCGAGCTGGCCCGCTGGGCCGCGGGCAACCTAGCGCCGGAGCAGCGGGCGGCGGCAACCGTCTACACCTCGGGCGAGCACTGCCCGATGTGCGCGGCCGCGCACGGCTGGGTCGGACTCGGCCGCATCGTCTACGCGACCTCCTCCGAGCAGCTGGGCAGCTGGCTCGCCGAGCTGGGCGTTCCGGCCCCCGCCGTGCGGGCCTTGCCGATTCGGGAGGTCGTCCCGGGCGCGGAGGTCGAAGGTCCCGTACCCGAGTTCGTCGAGCAGGTCCGCGACCTGCACCGCCGCTTCCGGGCGTGACGCGGATCGGGGCGGGCAGGTCTCAGCCCTGCTGGAGGACGAAGCGGTTGCCCTCGCTGTCGAGGAAGCTCGACCACCAGCCCCAGGGCTGCCGGGACGGGGGATCCGGGAAGACGACCCCGGCGGCGGACAGCTCGGCGTGGGTGCGCTCGACGTCGTCGGCGTAGAGGAAGAACGGCGCGGTCAGCACCCCGTCGACCTCCCGGAAGGCCTCCCGGTCGGATTCGCTCGCGCTGAGGACGAACGTCGAGGTCCCGTTCGGCGCGGTCACCTCGATCCACCGGGTGCCCCGGTCGTCGTAGGGCACGTCGGTGGTGGCGGTGAATCCCACCACCTCGGTCCAGAACTCCAGCGCGCGTTGCTGGTCGCGGACCGGCACGACCACCTTGCTCACACCGCGAACGGCCACGGCAACCTCCCTTCGCTCGCACCCCAGCATGCCGCACCGGGCCCGGCGCGCGCCCGCGAAGCGCTCGACGCCGCCGTCGCGCGATGGCACGGACCGCTCGCGGAGCGCGGCCGGGATGCTCGCGCCGATCTCGCCGGGCTGACGCTGGCCGCCACGATCACCCTGGCCCTGCGGCGCGGGCACGTCCGGCGCGCCGCCCCTCCGGGACCTGCTGCGATCCGCGGGTGCGATCTCGGTCATGTACTTACCCGCGGGTAGGGTCTCCGCTCCTACGCTGGGGCGGTGACATTCCGAGTTCCGCTTCAGGTCCGCAGCTACGAGCTCGACACGCTCGGGCACGTCAACCACGCCGTGTACCACCAGTACGGCGAGGTCGCCAGGGTGGCCGGTTTCGAGGCCGCCGGGTGCGACTGGAACTCGCTGGTGGCCAAGGGGACGGCGCCGGTGCTGCTGAGCACCACCGTCGACTTCCGGCGCGAGCTGCGGATGGGCGAGCACTTCGAGGTGAGCTGCGAGATCCGCTTCGGGCGGGGCAAGTCCTTCCACCTGGACTCCACGATCACCAAGGACGACGGCACGGTTTCCGCCGAGATCAGCTGCGTGCTGGGGATCATGGACCTCGACGCGCGGCGGCTCGTGCACGACCCCAGGGGAGCGCTGGAAGCCGCCGGGTTCCAGCCCGAGGTGCTCGCGCCGTGACCCGGCTCGTCCGCTCCGGCCGGTAGGCGCGGAGCTCGGCGCGGCGGGCGCTGAAGTCGAAGGTGCGACCCGACCCGACGAGCTCTCCGTCGGCGGCCAGCGGGGCCGGCGAGCCCAGCACCTCCACCCGAACGCGCTCGCGTTCCCGCTGGACGTAGGCGTGGTTGCGGGTCAGGGCTCCGGTGAGCGCGCCGGCCAGGAAGCGCGTGCGGGACAGCGGCACGTCGGCGCGGATGTAGCGGAGGTCGAGCAGGCCCTCGTCGAGCCTGGGGCGCCAGGACGGGGCCAGGCCCTTGGGCTGGTAGGTGTTGTTGCCGACGAACAGCAACCAGACGCGGTGCGGGAGGCCGTCGATGCGCACCGGGACCGGTTCGGCCTCGGCGAGCGCTCGCGCCAGGGCGAGCACCGCGGCGGGCCACTTCCCCCAGCGGTGCTGCCACTTCTCGCGCAGCCGCACCAGCTCCGGGTAGCCGCCGATGCCCGCGGTGTTGACGAAGCGGTGGGTTGGTCCGCCGTCGACGCGCACCGCGCCGAGATCGACCTGCACCGCCGAGCCCGCGGCCAGCGCCCCGGCCGCGTCCCGCGGGCCGGAAACGCCCAGATCGCGGGTGAAGTGGTTCAGCGTGCCGGTGGGCACCGGCAGCAGGGGCAGACCGCGGGTCGCCGCGACCTCGGCCGCGGCCGCCACGCTTCCGTCGCCGCCCGCCACGCCCAGCGCCGCGACGTCGCGGCCGCCGTCGAGGTGGGCGTCGAGCTGCTCGACGAGGCCCTCCCCGGGAACGGGGTGCAGCAGCTCGGCGTTCGGCCAGCGCGCGGCCAGCTCCGCCGACGGGTCGCGGGCTCCCGACGAGGGGTTGACCAGCAGGAGCAGCCCGTCGCCGGTCGGCAGCGCCGCCGCGCCCGGGCTGGGCCGGGCCAGCGCCGGGGCCGCGCGGACCGGCCACCAGCGGCTGGTCGCCATCGCCACGCCCGCGCCGAGCGCCATGCCGAAGACCACGTCGCTGGGCCAGTGCACCCCGGTGTGCACGCGCGAGTAGGCCACCGTGCCCGCCAGCGGGGCCAGCGCCAGACCGAGCAGCGGGGCCTCCATGCTCACCGCCGAGGTGAACGCGGCCGCGGAGGCGGCGTGGCCGGAGGGGAACGACGAGGACGACGGCGGGGTGCGCAACCTGCGGTGGCGGGGCAGCAGGTGCACCGCGGGTCTGCGGCGCGGCAGCAACCGCTTGCCGAGCCCGTTGGTGACCGCGCTGCTGATCGCGACGGCCGCCGCGCCCCGCAGCGCGGCGCGGCGCCACGGCCCCTTCCTGGTGGCCAGGACACCGGCGAGGGCGAACCACAGCTTGCCGTGGTCGGCCAGCACCGTGAGCCGCCGCAGTCCCCGGTCGGCGGCCGAGCGCGGCCACGCCGACGAGCCGGCCAGGAAGGCCCGCTCGGCCGAGCGGAGGCCGCGCGTCGCGCGCCGGAGGCGATTTCGCATCCTGCGCACGGTAGCCGCGCGCCCCGGTGGTGGCGAACGCCCCGCGGCGCTCCGGCGTGTAGAAAGGGCGTGGACCGTGCCGCGTCGACGCAGGAGGTGGAATGCGGATCGATCGTCCCGCCACCAAGGCCGCTCTGGTGGTCAACGTGCACTCCCGCACCGGGGGAAAGGCCTACGCGCAGGCCCGGGAGAGGCTGCGCGAGCTGGGCGTGCCGTTGGGGGCGACCTTCCCGCTGCACGATCCCTCCCGGATGGTCGAGACCGTGGAAGCCGCTGCCTCGGACGGTCACGACCTGGTCATCCTCGGTGGCGGGGACGGCAGCGTCAGCTCGGTGGTCGACGTGCTGGCGCACCGCGACCTGCCGCTGGCGCTGCTCCCGCTGGGCACGGCCAACGACTTCGCGCGCACCATGCACATCCCGACCGACCTCGACGCCGCGTGCCGGACCATCGCCGACGGCCACATCGTCGACATCGACCTCGGGCTCTGCGGGGACAACTACTACGTCAACCGCGCCTCGGTGGGGCTCGGCGCCGAGGTCGCGCAGCACATGTCGCACACCATCAAGCGCTACTTCGGCCCGCTGGCCTACCCGGTGGCCACCGCGAAGGCCTTCTTCAAGCACGAGGCGTTCGGCGCCCGGTTGAGCTTCCCGGAGGACGACCTCGAACCGCGCGAGTTCGAGGCGCTGCTGCAGATCTCGGTGGCCAACGGGCGCTACTTCGGGGGCGGCCAGCTCGCCGCGAACGACTCGGGCATCGACGACGACACGCTCGACGTCACCGTGGTGCGCAACAGCGGCGTGGCCGGCCTGGTCGGAGTGGCGCGCGGACTTCGCAGCGGTGCGTCCAGCTCGCAGGTCGAGCACTTCCGGGTGCGCGCGGTGCAGGTCGACACCGCCCAGCGGATGCCGATCAACATCGACGGCGAGGTCGTGGGCAGCACCCCGCAGCGCTTCGAGGTGGCCCGCAACGCGCTGCACGTCGTCGCTCCCGAGACCTGGACCGACGGGCAGGCGCCGGAAGAAGCGGAGTGATCGCCTCGCGCCCGGACCCGGGGTCGTTCGCCGTGCCGGAGGTGGTGCGCGCGCTGGCCGCCGGGCGGAGCTGCGAAGCGGTGTGGCGCAACGAGCTCGGCGGGCTGACCTTCCGGATCGACGGCGGGCGCGAATACCTCAAGTGGGACCCGGCGGGCTTGGCCGACGAGCGCAGCCGGCTCGAATGGGCGGTCGAATTCACCTCCGTGCCCCGGGTTCTCGACTCCGGTGACGGGTGGTTGCGCACCGCTGGGATGCCGGGCCGCAGCGCGGTCGACGAACGCTGGCTGGCCGACCCGGCCACCGCGGTGGCCGCGGTGGGCGAGGGGCTGCGGGAGCTGCACGAGGCGCTGCCGGTGGCGCGCTGCCCGTTCGACTGGACCACGCGCGCTCGCGTCGAGGTCGCGCACGAGCGCGCGCGGCGGGGTCTGCTCGACCCCGCCCGGTTGCAGCCCGAGCACCGCTCGCTCGACATCGATGCGGTGCTGCGCGCGCTCGACGACGCGCCCGAGCCGGAGACCGTGGTCTGCCACGGTGACGCGTGCGCGCCGAACACGCTGGTCACCGACGGCGGCAGGGTGGCCGGGCACGTCGACCTCGGCTCGCTCGGGGTGGGGGACCGGTGGGCGGACCTGGCCGTGGCGACCTGGTCGACGGCGTGGAACTACGGGCCCGGTTGGGAGCGGCGGTTGCTGGACGCCTACGGGATCTCGGCCGACGCGGAGCGGATCGCCTACCACCGGTTGCTGTGGGACGTGGCTTCCTGACCTTTCCGCAGGTCGTGGCCGTGCGGCCGCGGGCTGCGGAGGGCGCGGGCGGGCCCGGTCCGGCCCCGGTGCGACAGGGGAGTGACGGATTTGTCATAATGAGGCGACAGCGCAGATCCCGCCGCTGTTTTTCTTGCGCACTTCCGAACGACTCGTGGTGAGAACTGTGTCCAAGCGCACTGACAACGGATCTGATGCTGCGTTCCGCAACCCGGTTGAAGGTGGCCGGATCTGCCCGTCGCCGAGCGAGCTGATCGCGCTGCGCGGCCCCTGGGGCGCGCGCCGTCCCGCGCGTCGCCTCGGCACCACCGGCGTGATCTCGGCCGACGTCGGAACCCGGCACTGACGCGAAACCAACCCATATCGCACTGCTTCCACTGTCCTGAGTGGTCGGTGCGGGCGCACGGCGCCGCGGCCGCGCGCCCGCGACGGCTCAGCTCGCGTGGGCGACGAGGTCGTCGGCGATGGTCGGCAGCGGGGGCAGCGCCAGCATCTCGCGCTGCACGCCTCGCGCGCGGGCGCGGTGGCGCGGCTCGTCGAGCACGCGCTGCAGCGCCTCGCGCAGGCTGGCGGTGGTGACGTCTTCGACGTTCAACCGCAGGCCCGCGCCCAGCTCGGCGATGCGCGCGGCGTTGCCCGGCTGCTCGGCGAACATCGGGACCGCCACCATCGGCACGCCGGCGCCGAAGGACTCCAGGGTGCTGTTGAACCCGCCGTGGGTGATGAACGCGTCCACGGCCGGCAGCAGCGTGCTCTGCTGCACGAACGGCGTGAGGTGCACGTTGTCCGGACGCGGCCCCGCCCAGTCCCGGGGCGCGCGGTCGGCGCCGATGGCCGCCACCGCGGTGACCGGCATCTCGCCCAGCGCCTCGACGATCGTTTCCAGCAGCTGAGGGCGTTCGCCGAGGATCATCGGCGCGTTGGAGCCCAGGCTGGCCAGCACCATCGGCCGGTCGTCCGGCAGCGCGGCGATCTCCGGGTCGAGCCGCTCGGGCCGCCGCTGCGGCGCCCGGTAGTGGTGCGCGGAGTCCAGCCGGGCGTGCTCGGGGTAGTACACCTCCGGGACGAGGCTCGCCCGGAACCCGCGCAGCGGGTCGAGCGGATCGTCGATCTCGGGCAGGTCGACGGCCGCGCGCAACCCGTTGAGCTCGGCCAGCACCTCGGGCGTGTCGTGCGGGGCCATCGGGCCGATGTCGAGCACCGCCTGCGGGATGCCCAGCACGCGCGCGGCGAGGTAGCCGCCGAACTCGGTGGCCTCGTGCACGATCAGGTCCGGCCGCTGCTCGTCGAGCCGCTCCAGCAGGTCGGCGGCGAAGCGGCGGCCGAGCACGCCGATGAAGTTGTGCGCGAAGACCTCCGGCGTGGCGCCGATCGTCCTGCGCCCGCGGTCGGTGCGCATCGCGTCGGGCACCTTCCCGAGCCCGGCGCAGGCCGGGTCCGTCGCCAGCTGGCCCATCGACAGCGCGTTGGGCAGCCGGATCGCCCGCAGCCCGGCGTTCTCGACGTGCTCGGCGACCTGGACGCCGGTGGCCACCGCGACGTCGTGCCCGGCGTCGCGCAGCAGGCGCGCAACCGGCAGCACCAGCGGCACGAGGTGGGAGTACATGGGTTGGGCGGTCAGGACGATGCGCAAGATCTCTCCCGTAGCGGTGGATCAGCCGGTGCCGTCGGGGAGGTTGGCGACCATCCGGTCCAGCAGCGCCTCGAAGGCCTCCACCTCGTCGGCCTCCATGCCGCGCATCAGCTCGGCGTTGGCCTGCCGCGCCGCCTCGATCAACCGCTCGTGCACCGCCCGGCCCTCGTCGGTGAGGGCGACCACCTGCGCGCGCCGGTCCGCACCGGCCTGATCGCGGCGCAGCAGGCCGTCGGCGACGAGCCGGTCGACCTGCCGCGCCACGGTCTGGCCGCTGACGCGCAGCTCGGCCGCGAGCTCCCGCTGGATCAGCGGTCCCAGGACGTGCAGGGTCTCCAGCACGGTCCACGCGGCGAAGCTGGCACCTGCCTCGTGCAGGTGCCGCTCGAAGTTCTCCCGCGCGCGGCGCGCGGCGAGGTTGAGCCGGTAGCCCAGGCTGCCCAGACCGGCGGGGCGCACCGGGTCGGTCGAACCCATCGAACCTCCCGAAAACGACAGCCGACTGATAGTCAGCGTGCTGTCCAATCTCAGGCTACCGCGCTCGGGAGAGCGGTGATCAGCCGATCGACCGCCCGGCGTACTCCGGGGCCGGCTCCACCGCGGCGGCCAGCTCATCGGCGATGCGCTGCGGGAACGGCGCGGTGCGCCCCTGCTCGCCGTCGACGTGCAGCGCCAGCACCTCCTCGGTGGCCACCAGCTCGCCGTCGACCACCATCTCGTGGCACACCCGCAGCTTCTTGGCCCCCGCGTCGACGACGCGGGTGGTGATCAGCAGCTCCGAGTCCGGCGGCACCTCGCGCAGGTAGCGCACGTGCGCCTCGACGGTGTACAGCGAGCAGCCGGTCTCCCGCAGGTAGGTCCGGTCCATGCCGACGCGCTCCATCAGCGCGTCGGTGGCGAAGCCGAACACCAGCACGTAGTAGGCCTCGCTGAGGTGGCCGTTGTAGTCGATCCACTCCGGGCGGACCCGCTGGCGCAGGTCGGGCTCGCGGCTCATCGGGCCTCCTTGACCTTGTCCACGGCGCGCATGACCTCGATGATCGCGCGGTCGCGGTCGGCGACCATGTCGGCGACCGCGGCGCCGCCGGAGGCCTCCTCGCAGCCCCGCACCATGCGGTCGCGCAGGTCGTCGGTGAGCTCCGGGGCCTCCAGCCGCGTCCACGGCGACTTCAGCGACGGGCCGAAGTGGTCGAGCATGTGCGCCATGCCGCCCTCGCCACCGGCGAGGTGGAAGGTCAAGCACGGGCCGAACAGCGGCCAGCGAAGGCCCGGCCCGGCGGTGATCGAGGCGTCCAGCTGCTCGACGGTGGCCTCGCCGTTGGCGACCATGTGCAGCGCTTCGCGCCAGATCGCCTCCTGCAGCCGGTTGGCGATGAAACCGGGCACCTCGTCGTCCATCTTGATCACGTGCTTGCCCGCGACCTCGAAGAACTCCGCGGCCCAGTCGACCGCCCACTGCTCGGAGAGCTCGCCGCCGACCACCTCGACCAGCGGGATGAGGTAGGGCGGGTTGAACGGGTGGCCGACGACCAGGCGCTGCGGATCGGTGCAGCGCTGCTGCATGTCGGTCATCGGGTAGCCGGAGGTGGACGAGGAGATCACCACGCCCGCCGGGGTGGCGGCGTCGATGCGGGCCAGCAGGTCCCGCTTGAGCTCCAGGTCCTCGGGCGCGCTCTCCTGGACGAACTCGGCCTCGGCGACGGCCTGCTCGAGGCTGTCGGCCACGGTCAGGTTCTGCTGCGAGGCGCCCTCGGCCAGACCCAGCTCGGTCAGCGCGGGCCAGGCGGCCTCGACCAGCCGCGCGAGCTTGTCCTCGGCGTCGGCGGCGGGGTCCCAGGCGGTGACCTGGTAGCCGCGGGCCAGGAAGTGCGCGACCCAGCCGCCGCCGATGACGCCTGCGCCGACGCAGGCCACCCGGCGCACCGACCCCGGTGCGATGCGTGCGTTCACTGTGCGATCCCTTCGGAAGATGCGGGCAGCGAGCCGGCTCGTGGCCCGCTGCCCGGGTGGGGCGTTCGGGTCAGGAGCGGGGCTCGAGGCCGAGCTTCGCGCGGGCCTGGTCCGGGGTGGCGACCTTGGCGCCGAGGGCCTCGACGATGGTCACGGCGCGCTCGACCAGCTGCGCGTTGCTGGCCTTGACGCCCTTGCTCAGGTAGAGGTTGTCCTCCAGACCGACGCGCACGTGGCCGCCGAGGATCGCCGACTGCGCGACCCAGGGCATCTGGTTGCGTCCGATGGAGAAGCTGGCCCAGTTGGCGCCCTCGGGCAGCATGTTCACCATCGCCTGGAGCACGCCCGGGTCGGCCGGGGCGCCGTAGGGGATGCCCATGCACAGCTGGAACAGCGGCGGGGCGTCGATCAAGCCCTCCTCGATGAGCTTGGTGGCGAACCACAGCTGCCCGGTGTCGAAGATCTCCATCTCCGGCTTGACCCCGAGCTGCTGGATGCGCTCGGCGCCCGCCCGCAGCATGTCCGGGGTGGAGATGTAGAGCTGGCTGCCCTCGCCGAAGTTCAGCGAGCCCATGTCCATCGTGCAGATGTCCGGCAGCAGCTCCTCGACGTGCGGCAGCCGGTCCAGCCCGTTGACCAGGTCGGTGCCGTCGACCGGCTTGAGCGGGTCCTCCTGGTCGATGACCAGGTCGCCGCCCATCCCGGCGGTCAGGTTGATCACCACGTCCACACCGGACTCGCGGACGCGGCGCACCACCTCCTCGTAGAGGTGCACCTCCCGCGAGCCCTGCCCGGTCTCGACGTTGCGCACGTGGATGTGCACCACCGCGGCGCCCGCGTTGGCCGCGTCCACCGCGTCGGAGGCGATCTGCTCCGGGGAGACCGGGACGAACTCGCTCTTGCCCGTGGTGTCGCCCGCGCCGGTCAGCGCGGCGGTGATGATGACCTCGTTGTTCATGGCGTTCCTTTGCGTTTTCGGGCGTGCTTCGCCAGCGCCCGCGGGTGCGGGCGCTGAAGTCGGATCGGGTTCAGCGGCGGACGATCTCGCGGTCGATGTAGTCGTGCAGCGCCTTGCGCATGCGTTCCACCGAACGCCCCCGGCGCTCGGTGAGGACCTGGATGCCGAGGCCGTCGATGAGCGCGGTCAGGCTCATCGTGAGGTCCTCGGCATCGGTCTCGGTGAACACGCCTTGCTGCTGCCCCTCGCGGATGGTGCGGGCGATGGTGTCGTGCCAGCGGGTGTAGGAATCGCTGTGCAGCACCCGGAGTTCCGGGCGCAGCGCGCTCTCGTTCCACACCTGCAGCCAGATCGACCACTCCCGCCGCAGCAAGCCCGGGGAGGGCAGCTGCAGCTCCACCAGCCGCAGCAGCCGCTCGTGGGCGTCCTCGACGCTGTGCAGCTCGGCGACCTGCCGGTCGAAGGCCTGCTTGACCGAGTACCGCAGGGCTTCGGTGAGCAGGTCGTCGCGACCGGGGAAGTAGTAGTGGATGGTCGCCGCGCTGGTGCCCGTCGCCTTGGCGACGTCGGCGACGCGCACCGCGTGGTAGCCGCGCTCGGCGATCAGCTCCCACGCCGCGTCGAGGATCTGCTGGTACCGCTCGGGTTTGGTGGTCTCGGCGCGGGCGCTGCGCCGAGGGGCGGCGGCAACGGTCTCCACGTCGTCGCCGCCGTTGATCAGCCAGTTGACCGTGACGTGGCAGACCTCGGCGATGCGGGTGAGCTCGGCCGGGGTGAAGCGCCGGGTGCCGGTCAGCGACTTCGACAGCTTGGTGGCGTCGAGGCCGATGCGTTCGGCGAAGGCGCGCTGGCTGTCGGGGTGCTCGCGGATGACCGCGCGCACCCGGTCCCGCAACCCGTCATCGGCTGTCACGCGGAGAACGCTAGCAGAGCATTGCGATAGTCGCAATGATGGGGTTTCTGGCGCCGTTTCGAACTGCCTGCAAGCAGGGGGTATGGGTGGCATTGCGCAATTGACTGATGGATCAGTCGAGTTGCGATGAGGGGGCGTGACGGGGTTCGCGCGGCGCGGCTGCCCTCCTGGTCCGGCACAGCGCGTCGCTATTGCGCACTCCGCGTGACCGGTCGATGATGATCGGTATGGCGCGCAACGGTTCGAGCGACGAGACCAAGCCCGGTGCCGAGCAGGCGACCGGTGGCGAGACGAAGCGGTCCCGGACCGCGTGGATCTGGTCCAGCGTGGTCATCGCGTTCGTCGTGCTGGTGTTCCTGCTGATCTTCATCCTGCAGAACTTCCAGAACGTCACCGTGCGGTTCCTCGGCTTCGCCGGAACCCTGCCGCTGGGCGTGGCCATGCTCTTCGCGGTGATCGGCGGCGCGCTGCTGGTCGCCCTCGCCGGCACCGCCCGGATCCTGCAGCTGCGGCGCGAAGCCCGCAAGGCCGCCCACTCGGGGCCGGCCGCCAAGCGGGTCGACGACGGCGAGCGCTGACGCGCGGCGGAATCCGCCACGGCCGCGTTCGAGGCCGTAGCCTCGTCCGCACGCGGACGTGGGGAGGTTGCTGATGGTCGACTGGACGCGGCGGATGGCGCGACGGGCCCGGGACGGCGGTGATCCGCTCGGCGGGATCCTGGCGCTGGCCAACGCCGAGGGCGTGCTGAACTTCTCCGGCGGGTTCCCCGACCCCTCGCTGTTCCCGACCGGCGAGCTCGGCGATATCACCCGCCGCCTGCTCGACGACGACCCCGGCGTGGCGCTGCAGTACGCGCCCAGCAACGGCATCGAATCCGCGCGCCACGCCATGATCGACTGGTTGTCCGACGAGCAGGGCCACCGCGCGGCCGACGACGAGCTGATGATCACCAGCGGCGGCATCGACGCGGTGACGCTCATCGCCAGGACGATGCTCGACCCGGGCGACGTGGTGCTGGTCGAGGAACCCACCTACCTCGGAGCGGTGTCCGGTTTCGCCGCCCACGACCCGGTGCTGCGCGGGGTGGAACTCGACGAGGACGGCCTCGACGTCGGCGCGCTGGGCGAGCTGCTGGCCGCGGCGCCGGTGCCGCCGAAGCTGCTCTACACCATCCCCGACCACCAGAACCCCAGCGGCCGCTCGCTCTCCGAGGTGCGCCGCAGCGAGCTCGTCGAGCTCTGCAGACGCCACGGAGTGCTGATCGTCGAGGACGTCGCCTACCGCCACCTGGGCTTCGACGGCACCGCCTCGCCCAGCTTGTGGTCGATCGGCCCGGACGTGGTGGTGCAGATCGGCACCTTCTCCAAGGTCTTCTTCCCCGGCGTGCGCCTGGGCTGGGCGAGCGGTCCGGCCGAGATCGTGGCCAAGCTGGCGGTGGCCAAGCAGAACTCCGACCAGTGCGCCGGCGCGCTGGGCCAGCGCATGCTGGAGGAGTACCTGCGCGGCGGTCTGCTCGACGCGCACCTGCCGAAGGCCCGCGCGCTCTACCGGGACCGGGCGGCGGCCGTCGACGCCGCGCTGCGCGCGCACTTCGCCGAGCTGGGCGAGTGGACCGCCCCGGCCGGCGGGTTCTTCACCTGGGTGCGCCTGCCGGGCGTGGACACCACCGAGCTGGCGGCCGAAGCGGCCGAGCACGCCGTGGCCTACGTGCCCGGGGCCGGGTTCTTCGCCGAACGGCCCGATGCCGAGCACCTGCGCCTGTCGTTCAGCCGGATCGAGGTGCCCGAGATCGAGCAGGGCATCGCCGCCCTGGGCGCCGCCGTCCGGGGGCTCGGTTCCGGTGCTCGGCGTTGACGGTCGAGCAGCTCGGGCACCGAGGTCTGCGAGGCGGGAGCCCGCAGGTGATCTCGCCGTGCTGCAGCCGGTTCACCCGGTGGCAGACGTCTGGGGCCCGCGCGTGGTCGTGCCCGCTGAGCACGATCGCCGGGTCTCCCCGGTCGCGGAGCCTGGTCGGCAGCCGCGGGATCGGCGCGCCCTCTCCTCGGTGCCCATCGCCGCCAGCGGGTCGATCCCGGTCGGTTTGTACCCGTCGTGGGAACGCTGCGCCGGGAGGGGAAACGGGTCTGGAGGAATCAGGCCCTTTCGTGTCCGGGAAATCTGCATCGCTCGATCACCCGGGCCGGGTCGGCGGGGAGGTGAGCTGACCGGATCGCTGGTCAAACCCGGCATTTGCGTCAACGGGTCATCAATTTGCGCATTCCCGAAGCTTGCCGCCACCTGGCCTGCGGAGACGCATCCCGCGGATTCTTTCGCGGCGGCTCGCGCGATTCGCCCGGCGCGACGAATCGCGGATTCCTCCACTGGCGGTAGCGGTGTTCGCGAAATGCGCCGTATCGATCTGCTCGGCGCTCGCGTTAGCAAAATGCCGAAGTGGTAAGGGTCACTCATCGCGCGCGACGGCGGCGGGACGGGCTCTCACCCGCTGGGGTGAGAGAACTCGCTGGGTACGACCTCGCCGGCCGCCGCGGACGCGCTCAGGGGGTCGCGGGGCGGGTGCGGCCGGCGTCTAGGGTCGCGGACCGATCTGCCGGAGATCCGCCGGTGACCGATCCGTTAGGGAGCGTCCGATGTCGCTGAACACCACCCGCACCGCCAAGCGCACCGCATTGGTGGCCGCGACCGCGCTGTCCACCGTGTTCATCAGCGGCGCGCCCGCAGTGGCACAGCCCGACCAGCCGGCCAACGCCTCGCAGGCCCTGCAGAAGCTGCGGGAGCTGTCCAAGCAGGCCGAGGTCCTCACCGAGGACTACAAGAAGGCCCAGGACGACCACGCGGCCAAGGAGCAGGCGCTGCAGCGGTTCGGCGCCGCCGCGGCGCAGGCCGACAAGGTCGCCGCCGAGGCGCACTCCCAGGAGGAGGCGCTGCGCGGCAAGGTCGACGAGCTGAGCAAGGCCTCCTACAAGGGCTCCCGGATGAACACCCTCTCGGCGCTGGTGGGCAGCGAGCGTCCGAAGCAGTTCCTGGACCGCGCCGCGGCGCTGGACCTGCTGTCGCAGCGCAACGACCGCGCGGTGCGCGCCATGGCCGATGCCACCCACCGCGCGGAGAAGGCGCAGCGCGAGGCGCGCGAGGCCGAGGCCAAGGCCGCCAAGGCGGAGCGCGACGCCGCCAAGCTCGAAGGCGACATCGCCAACCGCAAGGAGCAGATGGACTCCCAGATCGCCGAGGTCAAGGAGCAGTACAGCAGCCTCAGCGAGGAGGACAAGGACGTGCTCGAGGGCGCCAGCAGCGCCGTCGAGCAGCTCACCGGGTCCGGGTCCGCGATCGAGGCGGTCAACGCCGCGCTGAGCAAGCAGGGCTCGCCCTACGTCTACGGCGCCAAGGGTCCCGAGGAGTTCGACTGCTCCGGACTGGTGCAGTGGTCCTACAAGCAGGCCGGGGTCTCGTTGCCCAGCTCGACCCGCTCCCAGGTCTCGGTCGGCAAGGAGGTCAGCCAGTCGAACATGAAGCCGGGCGACATCATCTTCTTCTACAGCTCGGCCAGCCACAACGGCATCTACCTCGGCAACGGCAAGATGGTCCACGCGCCGACCGAGGGCCAGGACGTGACGGTCGAAGAGGTCAAGTACATGGGAGAGGTCCACTCGGTCCGCCGGGTGGCCGGCTGACGCCGCGCCGGTGGACCGCGCTCACGGCCGCAGCAGCTGCCGCACGCGCGCGGCCTGACGGGTGAGGTGGTCGCGCTCGGGAACGCTCGTCGCGGCGGTGGCGGCCGCGGCGCAGAGCTCGGCGGACTGCTGGAGCTCCCCAGCCCGTTCGAGCAAGTGCGCCCGCGCCGCGCCGCGGCGGGGCACGTCGGCGTCCACCGAGGCGATCGCGGCCTGCACTGGTACTGCCCCGGCCGGTCGCGGGCGAGCGCGGTCTGCAGCAGCCGCACGCCCGCGGCGATCTGCCGGTGTCCCAGCGCGATCGGTCCTGCTCGGCGAGCGGCACCAGGCGCCCGCGCTCGTCGGTGCGGGACGCCCGGCGCGCGGGGTGCAGCAGCATGAGTCACCTCGGGAACGAGGTAGGCCTCGGCGATCTGCCGGGTGGTCAGGCCGCCGATCGCGCGCAGGGTCTGCGCGATCGCGGAGGTCGGGGTGCGCGCGCAGGAAGTGCAACCGCAGCGTGTCGTCGGTGCCGGGCACCGGGCCCGGCCGCGGTTCGGCCCGCGCCGGGACGACTCCGCGCCCGCGGAGTCGAGGAACTCGCGCCAGGCGACGTTGACCAGCCAGCCCTTCGGGTCCTCCGGCGCGCCGCCGGACCAGGCGTCGAGGGCGCGGATCTGGGCGTCCTGCACGGCGTCCCCTCGGCCGACGCGAAATCCGCGCCGCGCCGGACGAGAACGCCGATCACCGCCGGGACGAGCTCGCGCAGCAGCGGCTCGTTCACCGGGCCGTCCGCGGCTGCTCGGACAGGAACGGTCGCACCTCGAGCCACTCCTGGAGCGGTTCGCCCGCGGGGCCGGGGGCGGCCGAGAGCTCCCCGGCCAGCGCGACGGCGCGGTCCCAGGACTCCACGTCGATGATCATCCAACCGGCGATGAGGTCCTTGGTCTCGGCGAACGGGCCGTCGGTGACCGGTGGGCGCCCCTCGCCGTCGTAGCGCACGAAGGCTCCCTCGGGCGCCAGCGCCTGGGCATCGACGAACTCGCCGGTCTCCTGCAGCCGGTCGGCGAAGTCCTGCATGAACCGGATGTGCGCGTCGACCTCCTCCGGAGTCCACTGATCCATCGGGGCCCAGGAGTCGCTGGCCGGCTCGGGCGCGCCGCGGTAGTGCTTGAGCAGCAGGTATTTCATGATCGTTCTCCCTGTTCGCGCGCGGCCCGTCCTGGCCGCTCGTGCTCCTGGGACGGAGCCGATCGCGCGTTCTCGACACGGTCGCGCCGGTTTCGCGCGCTTCCCGTATCCGACCACCTCGCAGCGCGTTGGGCGAATCGCCCGAAGCCGCTCTACCGGTGCCCCGACGAAGGGGCCGACCCAGTCCTGGCGGCCCGGCGGTGAGCCGACCGAGGACGAGATCGGCCGGGCCAATGCCTACGCCGCGCTCGGGCGCCGCTGAGCGCGCCACCGGCGATCGCCGCGGGTTTGAACTACGGGCGCCGATGGGCACACCCGGGGTGTGCCGTGACGCGATCGCGCGGAGGTGATGCGGCCGTGGAGATGGGATCTCTGCAGCACGTCTACGACCGGCCGGGGCCGTTCGTCACCGCTTACCTGGACACCTCGGCCGACGCCGAGGACGCGTCCAAGGCGATCGAACTGCGCTGGCGCGACCTGCGCGAGCGGCTCAGCGGCCAGGGCGCCGACGAGGCCACGCTGGAGGCGATCGGCGAGCACGTGCGCGGGCACCGGGCGCAAACCGGGCAGCGCGGTCAGGTCATCGTCGGCACCGGCGGTGCGGTGGTGCTCTCCGACGAGCTGCCCGAACCGCCCAACGACCTGCCGGCCGAGGACCAGGCCCACTTCGGCCCCGCGCCGCACCTGATGCCGTACCTGCGGCGGGCGATGTCCCGGGTGCCCTTCGTGGTGGCCGTGCTCGACCGGGTCGGTGCTGAGCTGACCCTGGTGCGGGGTCCCGGTGACGTGGAGCGGACCGAGGTCAGCGGTCAGGACCACCCGGTGCACAAGACGCACGCCGGTGATCCGGAGAACCACGACCGGTTCCACCAGGCCGTCGAGGAGCAGTGGCGCCGCAACGCGGAGGTGATAGCCGACGAGGTCACCGAGCGCGCCCGCAAGATGAACGCCAGGGTGATCGTGCTGGCCGGCGACGTGCAGCAGCGCGGCCTGGTGCGCGAACGCCTCGGCAACCAGGTGCGCGACACCGTGCTGGAGACCGACTCGGGCCTGCACGACGTCCCGGTCGAGCAGGTGCGGCAGGAGGTGGCTCCGACCGTGCACCGCGCGCACCTGACCGAAGTCGTCGAGGAGTTCGAGCGCGAACGGGGCCGCGCCGAGCGGGCCGTCGAGGGCTGGCCGGACACAGTGGACAGGCTGCGTCGCGGTCAGGTCCGCACCCTGCTGTGGACCGCCGACGACCGGGCCGGTGAGCTCTACATCGGACCGGGGCAGGCCGAGATCGCCGACGTGGAGCAGGATCTCGCCGACATGGGCAGCGAGACGCTGGACCGGGTGCCGGGAAGCGCTGCCGTGCTGCGCACCCTCGCCGCCGTCGACGGCGAGGTGCTCGTCGCCGAGCCCGAGGCGGTCGAGCTCACCGGCGGGATCGGTGCCGTGCTGCGCTACGCGTGACGCACACCTCCGCGACCGGAACCGCGATCGAAGGAGTGGAGGACCGCCTTGGCCAACGCGAACCTCAGGGCGTTGAGCGATGCCGGGGTGTCGATCTGGTTGGACGACCTGTCCCGGCGCCGGATCGCGTCGGGCAGGCTGCAGGAGCTGATCGACGAGCGCTGCCTGGTCGGTGCCACGTCCAACCCGACGATCTTCGCCAACGCGCTCTCCGGGGAGTCCGACTACGACGAGCAGCTCGAAGTGCTCGCGGCAGCCGGCGAGGGCGTCGACGCCGCCGCGCGCATCATCACGACCGATGACGTGCGGGATGCTGCGGACGTCTTCCGCGACGTCTACGACCGGACCGGTGGTGTGGACGGTCGGGTGTCGCTGGAGGTGGACCCGCGGCTGGCGCACGAGACCGACAAGACGGTGGCCGAGGCCG
>NZ_JBHTCJ010000013.1:0-153194 GCF_042665275.1 Saccharopolyspora griseoalba
CGAGAAACCCCAGCGCTGCGTGCGCTGGGGTTTCTCGCGCGAGAAGGCCGCCCACCGGTCCGCGAGGACCGCGCTCCCCGGACAAACAAACTGGGCACACGCCCGTCGCGTGTGCCCAGCTGCTCCCCCTGCGGTGCCTGCTTCAGGCAGCGCAGTCACGGCAGATGAACTGACCGTTCTTCGTCTCGGCCAGCCGGCTGCGGTGGTGAACGAGGAAGCAGCTCGAGCAGGTGAACTCGTCAGCCTGCTTCGGGAGCACCTTGACGGTCATCTCCTCGCCGGACAGGTCCGCGCCCGGCAATTCGAAGTTCTCCGGAATCGCACCTTCGTCTTCGTCGACGACCCCGGATTGCGCATCGTTGCGTCGCGCCTTCAGCTCCTCCAACGAGTCCTCCGCCAAGTCGTCGGACTCGCGGCGCGGAGCATCGTAGTCGGTCGCCATCGTGATTCACCCCTGCGTTTGTGGAGACTGCAATGGTGTGCCGCTGGTCAACGTTCCAGGAACCGGATTTGTGCCCGAGCGGGCAGTGATCGCGGTCTCTCCCTGCAACGTGCTTTAGTTCCCCCGTGTTGAGCGACTCGCCTCATCCGGCACTCCGTGAGGCGCCGAGAGGGTAGCTCATAACTTCTGCGAACATGCATCAGGTCACCCTCGGGTGTGTTATTCGGCGCATCCGGGCGGCGACGAAGATCGAACCCGGAGGTGCGAGCGCCCCGTCGCCCAGAAGCCTCCGCACTGCGGTTGCCCGCCCGAAACCCGCGTGATGCGATGCTCCAGCGGCGGCGTGCTCAGCATCGATTCAGCCGGAACTCACGGCATCGAGCGCGACACGGCGGCACCGGCCGACACCGCGCGCCGCACGATCAACACCTACGCTGATCGTGTGCGGAGGCGCACGCGATCGAGGCATCCAGGGAGGGGCGGGACGTGGCAGCCGCAGGTGCAAGGTGGGGACGGCGAGCCGGATACCGTCGGCGGCGGCCGCTGCCCGCACTGGCCGTACTGGTGGCCCTTGTCGTGCTCTCGGGCCTGGTGTGGACCAACGTGTTCGATTCCATCCCGAGCCTCGAAGCCGCCACCACGTGCAACAAGCCGGGACGCGCCACCCAGCCGCCGGAGGCCTCCGGCATGCCCCCGCAGGTGCCGCTCGGCGAGATGAAGAACCGCGACGCGCTGAACTCGGTCACCCCGATCCCGCCGGAGGACGTGCACGTGCGGGTGCTCAACGGGAACGGGGAGAGCAGGCAGGCCACGCTGGTCAGCGACGAGCTGGAGAGCCTCGGGTTCACCCCGATCGGCGCGGACGACGACGCGGTCTACGTCAACTACGACCTCAAGTGCCACGGCCAGATCCGCTACGGCGGCGCCGGGGTCAGCGCCGCGCGGACGCTGAGCCTGATCGCGCCGTGCGCGCAGCTGGTCCGCGACGAGCGCGCGGACGCGGGGGTCGATCTCGCGCTGGGCTCGGAGTTCGACGACATCAAGACCACGCAGTCGGCCAAGCAGGTCCTGCAGCAGCTGGAGAGCTGGGTGCCGCAGCGCGAGGCCCAGGACGACGGGCGCGGCGAGGTCAGCCCGCCCAAGATCGACAAGAAGCTGCTGCAGGACGCCCGCGACGTGCACTGCTGAGCCCGTCCCGACGCGCTTCGCGAGCGCGGGCCCGGAGCCGGTCGGCCCCGGGCCCGCGCTCGATCACACCTCGCCGGCACCGACCTCGCGCAGGACGTCGGTGAGCTTCCGGGTGATGCCCGGCGTGGAGCACACCACCATCTCGTCGCCGAGGCCGTCCTCGGCGCCCTTGGCGGGCAGGCGCAGGTCCGCGCCCGCCTCGGCGGCGACCAGCGCGCCCGCGGCCCAGTCCCAGCGGTTGAGCCCGACCTCGTAGGCGCCGTCGATCCAGCCCGCCGCGACCGCGCAGAGGTCCAGCGAGGCCGCTCCGGCGCGACGAACATCACGCACCTCGCCGAGCAGTTCGCCGACCACGCGCGCCTGCGCGGTGCGGCGCTGCACCGAGTAGGAGAACCCGGTGGCGAGCAGCGACAGCTCCAGCCGCTCGGTGCTCGACACGCGCAGCGGCTCGCCGTCCAGGAACGCCCCACGCCCCTTCGCCGCGCTCCACACGCGTCCGGAGACGGGCTCGACGACCGCGCCCGCGATCGACTCGCCGTCGAGCTGGGCGGCCAGCGAGACCGCGTAGAAGGGGAACCCGTAGAGGTAGTTCACCGTGCCGTCGATCGGGTCGACGACCCAGCGCAGACCGTCCAGAGCGTCCTCGCCGCCCCCTTCCTCGCCGAGCACGGACTCACCGGGCCGCAGCTCGGCCAGCCGGTCGCGCACCAGGCGCTCGACGGCCCGGTCCCCGGCCGTCACGACGTCGGTCTCGCTGCTCTTGGTGTCCACACCGTCGGTGATCGCCTCGTCACGCACGGTCTTGGCCAAATCGGCCGCCTCGCGCGCGATCCGGACCGCGACCTCGGACAGAGCTGTTGCGTCGACTTCATTTCCCAATCCCACGCAGACATCGCAACACAGCACCGTTAAGGTCTGCACACCTTGGTCTGAATCGAATAGGAAGGATCAGCCATGGCGGAAGCCCGCGGTTTCGGCGTGGATATCGGCGGGTCCGGTATCAAGGGGAGCCTGGTCGACACCGAAGGCGGTGTGCTGGCCGAGGAGCGCATGCGCATCCCCACGCCACAACCATCGACACCGGACGCCGTGGCCGATGCCGTGGCCGAGATCGTCGAGAAGTTCGCGTGGTCCGGTCCGGTCGGCGTCACCCTGCCCTGCGTCATCAAAGACGGCGAAGCGCTCACCGCTGCCAACATCGACAAGAACTGGATCGGCACCGACGCCCAGTCGCTGTTCGCCGACCGGCTCGGCCGCCCGCGCGACGAGATCGTCGTGCTCAACGACGCCGACGCCGCCGGCATCGCCGAGATGCGCTCCGGCGCGGGCGTGGGCCACCGCGGCCAGGTCGTGGTGCTCACCTTCGGCACCGGCATCGGCAGCGCGATGTTCATCGACGGCAAGCTCGTGCCCAACACCGAGTTCGGCCACATCGAGGTCGACGGGCACGACGCCGAGACCCAGGCCGCGGCGTCGGTCAAGGACGACCTGGAGCTGAGCTACGAGGAGTGGGCTCCCCGGGTCACCCGCTACGTCCAGGGCCTGGAGAAGTTCCTGTGGCCGGACCTGATCATCGCGGGCGGCGGCGTCAGCAAGAAGGGCCACAAGTGGATCCCGCTGCTGGAGACCCGCACGCCGGTGGTCGCGGCCGCGCTGCGCAACGACGCCGGCATCGTCGGTGCCGCGATGGCCGCGGAGACCAGGGGCAACAACTGACCTCGCGGCCGTTTAGCACATCGGGGACTCGCGGAATCCACCTCACAGCGGAACCGCACCCCCGTGTCGCGGTTACAATGGAACACGCCCCACCTGATCCGAAGTCGTAATGGCTGGTGAGCGCTGGTGAGCCGCCTTCGCGGCGAACATCGGCGCCCACTGCGCAGGATGCAGGGTCCGGTGGGTTGTTCCCGACCTTTGGCGGCCGAGGTTTCGCGCCCTCCGGCCCGCCCTGATCGACCGTCGCGAAAGGGCGTACGTGGCAGCCGCAGAAACCGCAACCCGACGCTCCAGCTCCGCCGCAACCGACGGTGGCGCCCAGACCGAGTCGGGCCAGTCCCAGGCCACCCCAGCTTCGGAGGCGGCTGCTTCGTCTGAGGCCCAGACGAAGCCCGCTACGCGCAAGAGCACCGCCAAGAGCTCGACGGGTGCGAAGTCGACGACCCGAAAGACCGCGGCCAAGTCCGGCGCGGCCAAGAAGGGCACCGCCAAGACGGCGAAGAAGTCGGACCAGTCGGCTTCCTCCGCCGCGCCAGGCGAGGGCATGGAGATCGACGAACCGATCGAGACCGACCTGACCTCCCCGGAGGTCGGCGATCTCGGCGACGTCGAGGTGGAGATCCCCGAAGAGCCGGTTCCGGACGAGAACGACAAGCAGTCGGGCGACTTCGTCTGGGACGAGGAGGAGTCCGAGGCGCTCCGCCAGGCGCGCAAGGACGCCGAGCTCACCGCCTCCGCGGACTCGGTGCGCGCCTACCTCAAGCAGATCGGCAAGGTGGCGCTGCTCAACGCCGAGGAAGAGGTCGAGCTGGCCAAGCGCATCGAGGCCGGCCTCTACGGCACCGAGCGGCTGCGCCAGGTCGAGGAGTCCGGCGAGCAGCTCAGCACCCAGATGCGGCGCGACCTGCGTTGGATCGTGCGGGACGGCGAGCGGGCCAAGAACCACCTGCTGGAGGCCAACCTCCGACTGGTGGTCAGCCTCGCCAAGCGCTACACCGGCCGCGGCATGGCGTTCCTGGACCTCATCCAGGAGGGCAACCTCGGCCTGATCCGCGCAGTCGAGAAGTTCGACTACACCAAGGGCTACAAGTTCTCCACCTACGCGACCTGGTGGATCCGGCAGGCCATCACGCGCGCGATGGCCGACCAGGCGCGCACCATCCGCATCCCGGTGCACATGGTGGAGGTCATCAACAAGCTCGGGCGCATCCAGCGCGAGCTGCTGCAGGACCTCGGTCGTGAGCCCACGCCGGAAGAGCTCGCGAAGGAAATGGACATCACCCCGGAGAAGGTGCTGGAGATCCAGCAGTACGCCCGGGAGCCCATTTCGCTGGACCAGACGATCGGCGACGAGGGCGACAGCCAGCTCGGTGACTTCATCGAGGACTCGGAGGCCGTCGTCGCGGTCGACGCGGTGTCCTTCACGCTGCTGCAGGACCAGCTGCAGTCGGTCCTGCAGACGCTGTCCGAGCGCGAGGCCGGCGTGGTCCGGCTGCGCTTCGGGCTCACCGACGGTCAGCCGCGCACGCTGGACGAGATCGGCCAGGTCTACGGGGTGACCCGGGAGCGGATCCGGCAGATCGAGTCCAAGACGATGTCGAAGCTGCGCCACCCGTCCCGCTCCCAGGTGCTGCGCGACTACCTGGACTGAGCGCGAAGACCCGGGAAGGGCCGCCGACCGCTCCGGTCGGCGGCCCTTCTCGTCGTTCGAGCCACCCGCTCCGGCCGGCGCTTTGCCTGATTTGTCGTCCGCGGAGTGGGATTCGCCGTTCGCTTCCAGCGGAACGCCGCGTGATCACCGACCCCCGAAACTGTGATCCGGGACACCGAAATGGGGGCATCGACGGGACTCCGTCATCCCAGCTAGATCGACCGGATTCGGCGTTTTGGCTCGTCACAGCGCTGCCGCTGAAAATGATCACACTCCGCGCAGGGCGCTGCTGCAACCGGGTACTTCATGGTGACCGGGCTCTCCGGTCCGAAAAGGAACACTGACTCCGGCCAAAACGTCTGGAAGAGTAGGGCCAACGAGCACCGACCCCGCAGCCAGTGGGACACCGGTGGTCGTAGCAGGATCGAGGGCGTCGGGATGAAATCCGACGCCGGGACGGAGGGAGATATCGATGCCGGGAACGCTCACCCGCCCCGAGCTGACCGCCGCCGACCGCTGCGACCGCTGCGGGGCCGCTGCCAAGGCTCGCGCCGTACTGCCGTCCGGTGGCGAGCTGCTGTTCTGCGGGCACCACTACCGGGCCTTCGAGTCCGGGCTGCGCGATGTGCAGGCCGATGTCCAGCAGGACGAGCAGTAATGACCTGAACAGCCAGACGCGAAGCCCCCGCGGTCCCGGACCGCGGGGGCTTCGCCGTCTCCGGGGTCAGCCGGCCAGCTCGCCCAGCGCGTCCAGCAACCGCGCCACGTCCTCGGCGCTGCTGTAGTGCGACAGGCTCGCGCGGACGCCGCCCTGCGGACCGAGGCCGAGGGCGTGCACGGTCTCCCAGGCGTAGGAGTGGCCCGCGGAGACGTTGATCCCGCGCTCGGAGAGCGCCTCGGCGACCGCCCTGGGGGTCTTGCCGTCGACGCTGAAGAAGGCGGTCGGCGTGACGCGCCCCCGCGGGGCGCCGTGCCGGGTCACCCCGTCGAGGTTGGCCAGGCCGTCGAACAGCTCGGCCGCCAGCTGCTCCTCGTGCTCCCGCGCGGACGCGCGGGAGACCGCAAGCCGCTCCGCGCGGGTACCGCTCGCCGCGCCGTCCAGGTCGGCCAGGTGCTCCACAGCGGCCACCGCACCGGCCAGCTGGGCGAAGGGGTTGGTGCCGCGCTCGAAGCGCTCGGGCGAGCTCTCCGGGGACGGGACGAGCTTGTCCGGGTGCAGGTTCTGCAGCGTCCACGGGTCGTCGGCGACCACGGCCGCCAGGTGCGGGCCCGCCCACTTGTAGGCGCTGGTGGCGTAGAAGTCCGCGCCCAGCTCGGCGATGCGCACGTGCTCGTGCGGGCAGTGCTGCACGCCGTCGACGAACGAGATCGCGCCGACCTCGCGCGCCCGGTCGGTGATCGGCTTGAGGTCGGGCACGGTGCCCAGCACGTTCGACGCGGCCGTCACCGCGACCACCTTGGTGCGCTCCCCGATGAGGTCCACCACGCCGTCCACGGGCAGCTCACCGGTGACCGGATCGAGCTCGGCGGTGCGCACCGCCGCACCGGCCCGCTGCGCGTGCTGCACCCACGGCCGCACGTTCGCGTCGTGGTCGAGCTGGGTCACCACGACCTCGTCGCCGGGGTTCCAGCCCGCCGACAGCGTGGCGGCGAAGCGGTAGGTCAGCGCGGTCGTGGTCGGCCCGAACGTCACGCACGCGGGATCCGGGGCGCCCACCAGGTCGGCGACCGCGGCGCGCGCCTCGGCCACGAGGCCGGCGGAGCGCTCGCTCGACTCGAACGGCGCGCCCACGTTCGAGAGCCCGGCCCGGTAGGCGTCGCTCATCGCCTCGATCACCGGCTCCGGCACCTGCGTGCCGGCCGCACCGTCCAGCCAGGCCCTGCCGTCCGCGAGCGCCGGGTACAGCGCGCGGACCTTCTCCACGTCGAATCCCATACCGGCACCCTAAGACCCGCGGCCCGGGGAAATGATCACCGGGCGCCGGCGACCTCCGGCGCGGTGAAGGCCTCCGCGGTGGCATCGCGGACCAGCTCGACCACGCTGGGACCGTAGGCGTGCGACTCCACCACCCGCAGCACCAGGCAGAAGCGCCCGCGCAGCCCGTGCGCGCGGGCCAGCTCCCGGTAGTGGTCCTGCAGGTAGCGGGTGGCAGCGCGGTTGGAGATCGAGGACTGCCCGCAGATCAGGAACGCGGGGCGGTCCTGGTCCCGGCGCACGATCTTGGCCAGCACCACGTGCTCCAGCCGCCCGGTCTCGGCCGGGTGCTCGTGCTCGCCGACCGCGATGGTCAGCTCCTCCGGATCCCGGTCGTGGCGCGACACCCGCACCCCGGGAAGCATCGATCGCAGGTGCGCCGCGGTGCGCTCGTTGGCGTCGGGCCCGCCGATGCAGAACTCCGCCTTGCCCGCCAACCCCTGGTAGACGTCGTCGTGGAAGACCACCTCGGGTCGCGCTCGGCAGTCGCCCAGCACCGACGAGAGCTCCAGCAGCGCGGCCGCGTCGTTGCGGTGCACGCTGCGCCGCCGGTCCGACGAGGCGTGCCGGGGAACCACCACCAGGCACTCGTCGCCACCGGTCAGCCCGAAGAAGACCTGCTCGCGCCGCAGCCTGCGCAGGGCGAGCGCCTTGGTCGAGAGCCACACCGCCGAGCCGGTGATCGCGCTGGCGATGATGTTCAGCGCGATGTTCCACGCGTCGCCGCTCACAGCCCCCACCCGAGATCGCTTCCGTCCCGGTCGCAGACTAGCGAGCGCGCCACGGGCTCGTACCCCTTTTCGGCCGATCACCAGGAGCGCAGGGTGGCGATCCGCTCCTCCAGCTGCTCGACCGTGGCCATCGCGGTGGGCGGTCCGCCGCAGGCCTTCTGCAGCTCGTTGTAGATCTTGCCGTGCGGTTTGCGGGTGCGGTGGTGGTGCAGCGAGACCAGCGTGTTGAGCTCCTTGCGCAGCTTGGCCAGCCGGTCCTGCACGCTCTGCGGCTTGGCGCGCTGCTCGGCCTGCTCGGCGGCCTTCGCGGCCTTGGCCTCGGCCTCGCGCTTGCCCACGTCCTCGAGCTGCTGCTCCTGGCGCTGCTTGAGCAGCGCGCGCACCTGGTCGGGTTCGAGCAGCCCGGGGAGCCCCAGGTAGTCCTGCTCCTCCTCGGTGGTGCTGAACGCGGCGGTGCCGAACGAGGAACCGTCGTAGATGACCTGGTCCAGCTCGGCCTCGGCGCCCAGGGAGGTGTAGGTCTTCTCCTCCTCCCCCGGCTCGTCGCGCTGCGCGTTGGCCTGGGCCAGCAGCTCGTCGTCCCAGCCGTCCTTCTCCCGGTGCGGCTTGCCGAGCACGTGGTCGCGCTGCTGCTCCAGCTGACTCGCCAGCTCCAGCAGCACGGGCACGCTGGGCAGGAAGATGCTGGCCGTCTCGCCCTTCCGCCTGGCCCGCACGAAGCGGCCGATGGCCTGGGCGAAGAACAGCGGCGTGGAGGCGCTGGTGGCGTACACGCCGACGGCCAGCCGCGGGACGTCGACGCCCTCGGAGACCATCCGCACCGCGATCATCCACCGGTCGTCGGACTCGGCGAACTCGCCGATGCGGCCGGAGGCCTGCGGGTCGTCGGAGAGCACCACGACCGGCTCGGTGCCGGTGATGCGCTCCAAGGTCTTGGCGTAGGCCCGGGCCGTCTGGTGGTCCGAGGCGATCACCAGCCCGCCCGCGTCGGGCATGCCGCCCTTGCGCAGCTGAGTCAGCCGGGTGTCGGCGGCCTGCAGCACCGAGGGGATCCACTCCCCCGCCGGGTCGAGCGCGGTGCGCCAGGCCCGCGCGGTCTGCTCGGCGGTCAGCGGCTCGCCGAGGCGAGCGCTGAACTCGTCGCCGGCGTTGGTGCGCCACCGGGCCTCGCCGGAGTAGGCGAGGAACACCACGGGGCGCACGACGCCGTCGGCCAGGGCGTCGGAGTAGCCGTAGGAGTGGTCGGCGCGACTGCGCAGCGAACCGTCGGCGTCGGGCTCGTAGCCGATGAACGGGATCGGCGAGTCGTCGCTGCGGAACGGCGTACCGGTCAGCGACAGCCGCCGCACCGCCGGGGTGAAGGCCTCGCGGATCGCGTCGCCCCAGGACTTCGCGTCACCGGCGTGGTGGACCTCGTCGAGGATCACCAGGGTCTTGCGCCGCTCGGTGCGCACCCGGTGCAGGTTCTCGTGCGCGGCCACCTGCGCGTAGGTGACCGCCACGCCCAGGTAGTCGCCGGAGGTCACGCCGTCGCTGTTGCTGAAGTTCGAGTCCAGCGGGATGCCCGCACCGGCGGCCGCGGCGGCCCACTGGTGCTTGAGGTGCTCGGTCGGCGCGACCACGGTGACCGCGTCCACGGTGCGATCGGCCAGCAGCTCGGCGGCCACCCGCAGGCCGAAGGTCGTCTTGCCCGCGCCGGGCGTGGCCACCGCGAGGAAGTCCTGCGGCCTGCTCGCCAGGTACTTGGTGAGGGCTCGCCGCTGCCAGTTGCGCAGTGGCCGGGCGGACGCTTGTGCGGGGTCGCTGAGCACCGATCGGACGGAATAGTCGAGTTGCGCTTCGGACACGCCGGCTCGCCGCTCCTTCCCTTGTCTCCCCAAACCGGAATGGCGCGGGCACACCCATGAGCCCCGCGGCCCGGCCACCGCTCCCCCAGCGCGAGTCGATCAGAAGTGGATCGACCAGCACCGATCAACTTGTGGCGGGCCGCCGTGCAGCTTACCTTCGCGCCTCGGTCGTCACCGGTTCGGCCGCTCGAGATGGATCCGACACTCCGGTTTCAACACCTCGACGCCTCACCGCACGATCTATGGCGCATCCTTAGGGGTGACATGGGTTCGCCGAGTTCGTCAGACAGGCAGAGGCGCAGCGCCCCCGCACCGGCCGCGGAGCCACCGGTGCGACGAGGTCCGCTGCGCCTGCTCGTGCGCACCGTCGACAAGGCCTGGTGGGACAACATCTTCTCGGAGTCGGCCGCGGCCGCCTTCTGGCAGACGCTGTCCATGCCGCCGCTGCTGCTGGGCCTGCTGGGCAGCCTCGGCTACCTGGGCGACTGGTTCGGCCCGGCGATGGTCGAGGCCGTGCACGACAAGATCCTGGCGTTCTCCCGCACGGTGTTCACCAGCAGCGTGGTCGACCAGATCATCGGTCCGACGGTCAACGACATCCTGACCACGGGCAAGGGCGAGGTCGCCTCGGTCGGCTTCCTGCTGTCGCTGTGGGCCGGCTCCTCGGCGCTGGCCTCGCTGGTGGACTCGATCACGCTGGCCTACGACCAGTACCTGGTGCGCAACAGCATCTGGCAGCGGATCTTCGCGCTGCTGCTCTACGTGGTCTCGCTGGTCCTCGCGATCGTCGGGCTGCCCGTGGTGGCGCTGGGCCCGGAGTGGCTGCCGACGGTGTTCCCGCCGTTCTGGCAGGACGACGTGACCTGGCTGATCCAGGGCCTGTACTACCCGGCGACTGGCGTGGGGCTGGTGCTGGCGCTGGCCACGCTCTACAAGCTGTCGCTGCCGCGCAAGCTGCCCTGGCACCGGGGCCTGCCGGGAGCGCTGCTGGCGATGGTGATCTTCCTGGTGTCCAGCTACGGCCTGCGGGTCTACATCAGCTGGATCACCAGCACGGGCTACACCTACGGCGCGCTGGCCACCCCGATCGCGTTCCTGCTGTTCGCGTTCTTCATCGGCTTCGCGATCCTGATGGGCGCGCAGTTCAACAACGCGATCCAGGAGATGTGGCCGGCCAAGATGACGCGCCGGGAGCGGCGCCGCTGGCGCAGGCTGGAGATGCGCAGGCTGGCCCAGCGGATGCACACCGAGGAGGGCTACCGGGCCTGGCGCGAGGACCCCGCGAACGAGGCGCGCTCCGCCCAGCCGGAACGGCCGGACGGAGCCGCGCAGTCGGACTCGCCGAGCAGCAGGAACGACAAGCCCGCGGTGTTCAAGCACACGACGGGGCAGCCGGAGCCGCGCGGCGGCTAGCACCACCGCGCGGGTGCGTCACTCGTCGTCGCCACCGCCGGGCGGAAGACCGTTGAAGATCTCCTTGCAGGCGGGGCAGACCGGCGAACCGGGCTTGGGCGATTTGGTGACCGGGAAGACCTCACCGCACAGCGCCACCACGTGCGTGCCCATGACCGCGCTCTCGGCGATCTTGTCCTTCTGCACGTAGTGGAACACCTCCGGACGATCATCACTGGTCTGATCAGTGGTCTCGGTCCGGGTGTCGGTATCCGGCAGCGTCATCGTGCTCATGCCCCAATGATGCCGCACGCCGCGCGCGGATGTCTCCGGGCTCGCCCTTCGCGCCGGCGCGCGCCGCTCGGGTCAGGTGCCTTCGATGACCTGGTGACCGGCGGGCTCGATGCTGCGCCGCGAGCGGTGGAAGCGGTTGACGTCCTCGCTCTTGCGCGCCGGGCGGTCGTTGGCGATGAGCACCGCCATCCACGGCAGCGGGATCGAGATCGCCAGGATGATGAGTGACAACCACCACAGCTGCCACAGCTGGAACACCACGACCGCCGCCACCAGGCAGGGAATCCTGCTGGCCATCATGATCGCGTACTTGCGGCGCCGGGCCGCCTGCTGATCGTCCATCGACGGCTGTGCCTCGGTGATCAGAACCGGGGAGTCGTCACTGTGTGAGCTGTTCACGACGCTACCTCCGCCTTCATGCTCCCACTCGCGTCCGCACCCCGATACCCCTGGGGCGGGCTGTTCCTCACCTCTTCGGAGTGACCGGCGGGACACGTGCTCGAAACCCGCGCAGGCTAGATTCGAGCGGAACCCGTCGTCTGGGGCCCGGGAACGGGCGAGGAGATGTCCATGTCGCTGTACGCGGTGAGCAAGCGAACCTTGGGAGCGCTGGCCAGGGCGGTGTACCGGCCGGAGGTCATCGACGCGGACAAGGTGCCCGCCGAAGGACCGGTGATCCTGGCGCCGAACCACCTGGCCGTGCTGGACAGCTTCATCGTCCCGCTGGTGCTGCCGCGGCCGGTGTCGTTCCTGGCCAAGGCCGAGTACTTCAGCGGAACCGGCGCGAGGGGCGCGCTGACCAGGTGGCTGTTCAGCTCGCTGGGCGCGATCCCCGTCGAGCGCGGCCGCGGCCGGGCGGCCATGGAGGCGATCGGCACCGCCGAGGAGGTCCTGCGCAACGGCGGCGCGTTCGGCATCCACCCGGAGGGCACCCGCTCGCCGGACGGGAAGCTCTACCGCGGCCGCACGGGAGTCGCCCGGCTGACGCTGGCCACCGGCGCCCCGGTCGTCCCGGTCGCGCTGACCGGCACCGACAAGCTGCAGCCGCGCGGAACCAAGATCCCCCGGCCGGCGCCGGTGACGGTGCGCTTCGGCGACCCGCTGGACTTCTCCCGCTACGCGGGCATGGACTCCTCGCTGCCGGTGCTGCGCTCGATCACCGACGAGATCATGTACGCCATCTCCGAGCTCTCCGACCAGCAGTACGTGGACAAGTACCAGAAGCCGGGCTCGGCGGCGGCCTGAGCGGTTCGGCCCGGAACCGCGGGCCTCAGCACGCGCGGTTCCGGGCCGAAGCGCCCGCTCACTTCTTCGCGGCGGCCTTCTGCTCCTTCTTGAAGGCCCGCACCTCCTGCAGCGTGTGCTCGTCGACGACGTCGGCGATGGAGCGACGCGCGCCGTCCTCGCCGTAGGCGCCCGCGGCCTCCCGCCAGCCCGCGGGCTCGACACCGCGCTGCTTGCCCAGCAGGGCGAGGAAGATGCGGGCCTTCTGGTCGCCATAACCCGGCAGCGCCTTGAGCCGCTTGAGGACTTCCTTGCCGTCCGGATCGCCGTCGGTCCAGATCCGCTCGGTCTCGCCGTCGTAGTTCTCGACGACGTACTGCGCGAGCGCGTGCACCCGCTTGCCCATCGAACCGCCGTATCGGTGGATCGCCGGCTTCTGCACGCAGAGCTCGACGAACTCGTCGAGATCCCACTCGGCGATCCTGGCGACGTCGAAGCCACCCATCCGCTCGGCGATCTTCTTCGGCCCGGCGAAGGCCACCTCCATCGCCACCTGCTGGTCCAGCAGCATGCCCGTCAGCAGCGCGAACGGGTCCTCGGACAGCAGCTGGTCCGCCTCGGCGTCACCGGTGAGATTGAGCTTGCTCGCCATGCGCCCATCTTCGCACGCACAGCGGCCGGGCAACGCGCGTCGCGGCCGCCTCCGGACAACCCGGCTCCGGACCACAAACACCGCACACGTGTGCTCCATCGTTCTACGACGTGCTACGTGCTCGACGAGCTTCGGTGGGATGACGAGGATGCCACCCACGTACGCAGACGCTCGGTGCGATGTCCCGGTGCGACCGACCTCGAACCTGCGTGGACGCTGCCGCCGATCCGCACTGCATCGTGCGCAACCCCGACCCCGAGAGCCGCATCGGCCACGTCCGACTGATCGGGTAGTCGGTCGAGGAGATCGCCCGCCGCATCGCCCGCGAGGAACTTCAACGCTGATCCGCAGCGGCGTCGCCCGCCACCCCTGAGCCGGTTCGCCCGGGGTGGAGCCACCTGCGATCCGGCGGCGTGCCCGTCAGCAGCGCGTCCGGTCGCGGTCAGGCGAAGTCGAGGTCGCGGGTGCTCGTCGTGGTGGCCGTGCGTCCCGGTGCGGTCTGGTACTGCCAGTAGAGGTTGGTGTGCGCGATGACCTCCGCGGGCCCGGGGGCTCCGTGGGCGGAGAGGTCTTCGGTGGTGTGCGCGTCGCCGACCAGGGTGACGTCGTAACCGCGGACGAAGCCGCCGTGCAGCGTCGAGCGCACGCAGGCGTCGGTCTGCGCCCCGGTGATGACCAGGCGCCCGACCGCGCGTTCGGACAGCACCTGTTCGAGATCGGTGGCCTCGAACGAGTCGCCGTGGGACTTGTGCACCAGCGGCTCGCCGTCCTGGCGGGACAGCTCGGGCACGTGCTCCCAGTCCTCGCTGCCGACGGGCAGGCCCTCGTCGCTGTGCTGGATCCACACCACCGGCACGTCCCGCGCGCGAGCGCGATCGACCAGCTCGCCGATGTTGCGCACCACTCCGTCCCGGTCGTGCGCCCGCGCGACCACTCCCCGCTGCACGTCGATCACCAGCAGCGCCGTGTTCGGCCGATCGTCCAAGGTGGTCATGCTGCCTCCCGAGCTGCGCGAACGCGATGCCGGGAACGCTAGCCCTCCCCACCGACGAATCCGGCGAACCTGCCCACCCCTTCCCCCATCGGCTGAACCTCCGAAGACCCTCGGATTCGCCACGCGGATTGGGAGGTGATTCGGGGTGCGGATTGGGAGGTGATTCGGGTGCGGAGGGTTAGCGCGGGGTGAGCGGGGTGCCCGGGGTGATCCAGTAGCGGTGCTTGGGCGGTTCGCCGTCGCCCACGTCGATGGTGGACTCGTAGCGGCCGCCGCAGGCCTCGATGACCTTGGCCGAAGCCGCGTTGCCGACGTCGCAGGTCAGCAGGGCTTCATCGACGCCCAGCGAACTCGCGACGAGCAGGCTCTGGCGCAGGATCTCGGTAGCGCAGCCCTTCCTGCGGTGCGCCGGCACCACCGCGTAGCCGATGTGCCCGCCGACCCGCGCCAGCGATTCGTTGAGCTCGTGCCGGATCGAGCTGCGCCCGACGATCTGCCCGTCGACCTCGGCGACCAGGAACGTCGCGGGCACCAGGCCGGGCGGCAGGTTCTCGCCGCGCCGCTGGTCCTCCAGCATCTTGAGGTACACGTTCCAGTCCATCGCCGGATCATCGCCCAGCAGGAAGTTGAACTCCCCGCGCATCTCCCGGTGCACCGCGCGGGCCGCGACCTCGTCGGCCGGCCGCAGCGGCCGGAGCCGCAGCGTCGTCATGCGAGCAGTGTGCCGCACCCGGTGACCGGATTCGCGGTGGTGGGGGTGCGTCGTGAGCGATCCGGAGCGCGGACGTGTGAGGATTCAGCACGTGATTCCAGACCTGTCCCCCGATCGCATCGACCGACTCCGCGAAGCCTTCCGCGCGGCGAACTACGACGCCGACGGCGTCCTCGACCTGCTCGGGCCGTCCGCGCACGCGGCGCTGGGCCGCAACGAGCCGGTGCCCGCGCTGCGGGCCACCACCGACGCGGGCCCGCTGGGCACCCTGGTCCGGCTCTTCCTGCTGGGCGTGGCCGAACCGCGGGAGGAGGTGCAGGTCGCGCTCGGCGAGCTCGGCGTCGACGAGGCGCTCGACGCGACGATCGTCGTGGCCGACGGCGACCAGCTCCGCGCCGGGCTGGACATCCGCCCCCACGGCACCGGCGAGGACTCCTGGTGGGTCGTCTCCGACCTCGACTCCGAGCTGCGCGGCGGGCGCACCCTGGAACCCGAGCACGTGCTGGGCGTGGGGCACGCCTCGCTGAGCCTGGTGCGCGCCACCTCGCGCCGCCCGGTCGGCTCCGTGCTGGACCTGGGCACCGGGTGCGGCGTGCAGGCGCTGCACGCCGCCACCCACGCGCGCTCGCTGACCGTCACCGACGTGTCCGAGCGGGCGCTGGCGCTTGCCGAGGCGACCTTCCGGCTCAACGACGTGGAGGCCGACGTGCGCGGGGGCGAGTGGTTCGACCCGGTGCGCGGCCGCAAGTTCGACCTGATCGTGTGCAACCCGCCGTTCGTGGTGGGCCCGGCGCGCACCGACTTCACCTACCGCGACTCCGGCCTGGCCGGCGACGACGCGAGCGCGCTGGTGGTGCGGCAGGCGCCGTCGTTCCTCGAGGAGGGCGGCACCGCGCAGCTGCTGGCCTCCTGGGTGCACAAGGACGGCGAGGACTGGGAGGACCGCGTCGCGCGCTGGCTGCCCCCGGGCGCCGGGGTGGATGCCTGGTTCGTCCAGCGCGACGTGGCCGAGCCGGACCTCTACGTGGGGACCTGGCTGCGCGACGCCGGCTACGACCTGCGCTCCCCGCAGGGCATCGCGAAGGCGAACGAGTGGCTGGACTGGTTCGCCGCCAACGACGTGATCGGGGTCGGGTTCGGGTTCATCACGCTGCGCCGCACCGACGGTCCCGGCGAGGTGGTCTGCGAGGACCTGCGACAAGCCTTCGACGACCCGCTGGGTCCGGAGTCCGACGCGTGGCTGCGCCGCGTCGACTGGTTGCGCGCGCACGGCTCCGACGAGGAGCTGCTGGCCGCGCGCCTGCGCACGGCCGACAGCACGGTGCTCGAACAGGTCTCCAGCCCGGGCGAGGAGGGCTGGGAGACCTTCGTGCACCGGCTGCACCGCACCGACGGCCCCGGCTGGCAGCACGAGGTCGACGAGCTCGCCAAGTCGCTGCTGGCGGGCTGCCGCGGCGCGCTGCCCACGGGCGAACTGCTCGAACTGCTCGCGATGGGATACGGCGAGGACGTCGAGGAGTTGACCGCCAACGCGATTCCGATGGTGCGCGAACTCGTGCGCCACGGAATGCTCCTGCCCGCCGAATGGTCGGGAGAGGATCAATGAGAGCAATCGTCACGCGGGTCACTCGCGCCTCGGTAACCGTCGCCGGCGAAGTCGTCGGCAAGATCGACGAACCCGGCCTTATGGTGCTTTTGGGCGTGACGCATTCCGACGGCACCGAAGAAGCGGCGAAAATGGCGCGGAAACTCCACGAGATTCGAGCGCTCCGGGAGGAGGAGTCCTGCGCCTCGTCGGGCGCGCCGCTGCTGGTGGTCAGCCAGTTCACCCTCTACGGCTCCACCCGCAAGGGACGCCGCCCCTCCTGGACCGAGGCGGCCCGCCCGGAGCAGGCGGAACCGCTGGTCGAGGCGGTCGTGGCGGCGCTGCGCGAGCGCGGCGCGAGGGTGGCCACCGGGGCCTTCGGGGAGATGATGTCGGTCGAGAGCGTCAACGACGGGCCATTCACACTTTTGGTTGACGTCTAAATGTAACGGGGGCTCTCAGGAAATCCTCAGGCTTGGCGGGCCAAAGGTGTGACTCGCGCGACGTCCATCAATCGCCGACTCCGGGAACGAATTCGCGAACCCGCTCGTTTTCCAGGTAACCAAGCTTCGACGGCGCCACAGGCGCGGGGCCGATCCCCGATGGATCGACCCGGCCGGCCGGAGAAGCGGACGCGGAAGCCCGCACTACCGAGCGTACGCGTCTTCGCGCCGCGCACGGACGCGCAGCGCGAATTGCGCCCGCCAAGCCAGCCCGTCAGGGAGGGAGCACATGACCGTCCCGCAGACCACCAAGCCAGACGCCCCCGTCTCCGAGGAACTGGACACCCAGGGCCCATCGGCAGACCTCGTGCGCGTCTACCTCAACGGCATCGGGCGCACCGCGCTGCTCACCGCGCAGGAAGAGGTCGACCTCGCCAAGCGGATCGAGGCCGGGGTCTTCGCCAAGCACCTGCTGGAGACCGAGGACGACCTCTCCCGCGAGCGCCGCAGCGACCTCAATGCCGTGGTGCGGGATGGCCGGCGCGCCAAGAACCACCTGATGGAGGCCAACCTCCGCCTGGTGGTCAGCCTCGCCAAGCGCTACACCGGCCGAGGCATGCCGCTGCTCGACCTCATCCAGGAGGGCAACCTGGGGCTGATCCGGGCGGTGGAGAAGTTCGACTACACCAAGGGCTTCAAGTTCTCCACCTACGCGACCTGGTGGATCCGGCAGGCCATCACGCGCGGCATGGCCGACCAGAGCCGCACCATCCGGCTGCCCGTGCACCTGGTCGAGCAGGTCAACAAGCTGGCCCGGATCAAGCGCGACCTGCACCAGAAGCTGGGCCGGGAGGCCACCGACGAGGAGCTCTCCGAGGAAGCCGGCATGCCGGTGGAGAAGATCCTCGACCTGATGGACCACTCCAAGGACCCGGTGAGCCTGGACATGCCGGTCGGGGCCGAGGAGGACGCCCCGCTGGGCGACTTCATCGAGGACGGCGAGTCCGCCGACGCCGAGAACGCGGTGATCTCCGGGTTCCTGCAGGACGACCTGCGCCGGGTGCTGGGCACCCTGGAGGAGCGCGAGCAGGCGGTCATCCGGATGCGCTACGGCCTCGACGACGGCCAGCCGCGCACCCTGGACCAGATCGGCAAGGCCTTCGGCCTCTCCCGCGAGCGGGTCCGCCAGATCGAGCGAGAGGTCATGTCCAAGCTGCGCCAGGGCGACCGGGCCGACCGGCTCCGCGCCTACGCCAGCTGACCCGACGTCCCAGCGGCCCGGCTTCCCCAGCGGAAGCCGGGCCGCTCCGCTTTCCGCTGGACGGATGTCCCGTTGCCGCCACCCGATCGGCTCGTTGACTCGGCACCGGACCGGGGCGAGGATCTTCACCCCCGCTTTTTCTCGGCGGTGCTTCGCCACCGCCTGCTCGGGAAGGTCGGGCTCGCCACCAGCGCGGGTCCGGCCTTCCCACCCCCGCGGTCGCGCACCTTCCCGTCGTCGGTTGACGGTCATCCGAACCGCCGACGACGCGCGCTTCGCCGGCTTCGCGGTCGAGGTCGGCGACGAAACCCCGCCGCCGACCGCTGACGAGCGCGGCGAGGACATCACCGGCCCCGCGGCGATCGGGTTGCGGGCGCGGCGCCTCAGCCCGCGAGGAACTTGTCGTGCCAGCGGCCCAGCTCCGCGCTGGTCACGCCGTGCGAGCGCAGCCAGCCCGCGGCGGCGCCCGGGTGCTCGCCGAACTCGGCGATCACGCCCTGGATCGCCTCGATCGGCGCGGCCATCAGGTCGGCGACGATGTCCTCGGTCACCCCCGGCGGCAAGCTCGGGGCCAGGTTGAGCCGCTGCAGCACGCGGTACATGTTCTTGTCGGTGCGCGCGTAGTCGGCCACGATCGCGTCCGGGAGCACTCCCGCGGCGCTGAGCAGCATCGCCGAGACCACCCCGGTGCGGTCCTTGCCCGCCGCGCAGTGCACCAGGACCGGACCGTCCGCCTCCACCGCGATGCGGAACACCTCCACCAGCTTGTCGGCCGCTTGGCGCACCATGCGCTGGTAGAACACGGACAGCTCGTCGGAGGTGTCCGGAGCCGACCTGGGCAGGTCGGTCAGCACCGGGACGCGGCGGACCTCGGTGACATCGGCCATCGGGTGCGCCCGTCCCAGGAGCTCGTCGTCCTCGCGCAGATCGACCACGACATGCGGCGGCCACTTCTCCAGGCCCTCCGGGTCGCGGTCGCCGGACCGCGGCGCGTCGCTGCGATAGACCACGCCTGGCCTGGTCAGCACGCCGTCGTCGGTGGGCTGCCCGCCCAGGTCGCGCAGGTTCACCAGGGCGCCGAGGTGATCCGTGCTGGACAATGCGGCCTCCATCGGTCAGGTGGAGCGGGCCCGCGGCGATGGGTGCCGCGGCCGCGGCGGTCCGCCCAGGATCCCAGCCCGGCGGTGCTTCGTTCCAGGTCCCGCCAGGTGAGTCGCGAATCCGGTGCTCCGTCACACCTGGAGCACCCCGGTGGACTCGGTGATCGCGCACGCGGTTACATGGGTTCAACGCGTAACCCGAACGCGCGCAAAGGAGCCGCGACCGTGTCCACCACGAATTTCGATTACACCGACGTGTTGCCCCTCGGCCCGGACGAGACCGAGTACCGCAAGGTCACCGACGAAGGCGTCCGCGTCGTCGAGGCCGCCGGGCGCCGCTTCCTCGAGATCGAACCCAGCACGCTGACCTCGTTGGCCTCGGAGGCCATCAAGGACATCCAGCACCTGCTGCGCCCCTCGCACCTGGCCCAGCTGAAGTCGATCGTCGAGGACCCCGAGGCCAGCGGCAACGACCGGTTCGTGGCCACCGACCTGCTGCGCAACGCGTGCGTGTCCGCCGGCGAGGTGCTGCCGATGTGCCAGGACACCGGTACCGCGATCGTGATGGGCAAGCGCACCGAGTCGGTGCTCACCGGCGGCGGTGACGAGGAAGCCATCGCCCGGGGCATCTTCGACGCCTACCAGGACCTCAACCTGCGCTACTCGCAGATGGCGCCGCTGAACTTCTGGGAGGAGCGCAACACCGGCAGCAACCTGCCCGCCCAGATCGAGCTCTACAACAAGCCGGGCACCGACCCGGTCTACGAGCTGCTGTTCATGGCCAAGGGCGGCGGCAGCGCGAACAAGACCTTCCTGTACCAGGAGACCAAGGCGCTGCTGAACCCCAAGCGGCTGGGCCGGTTCCTGGAGGAGAAGCTGCGCTCGCTGGGCACCTCCGCGTGCCCGCCCTACCACCTGGCCATCGTGGTGGGCGGCATGTCGGCCGAGTACAACCTCAAGGTCGCCAAGCTGGCCTCGGCCCGCTACCTCGACGGCCTGCCCACCGAGGGTTCGTCCTCCGGGCACGCGCTGCGCGACCCGGAGATGGAGCAGCAGGTCCTGGAGATGACCCGCCAGTTCGGCATCGGCGCGCAGTTCGGCGGCAAGTACTTCTGCCACGACGTGCGGGTCATCCGGCTGCCGCGGCACGGCGCCTCGCTGCCGGTGGGCGTGGCGGTGTCCTGCTCGGCCGACCGGCAGGCCAAGGCCAAGATCACCCCGGAGGGCGTGTTCCTGGAGCAGCTGGAGCGCGACCCGGCCAAGTACCTGCCCGAGGTCACCGACTCCGACCTCTCCGACGAGGTCGTCAAGATCGACCTGACCCGCCCGATGGACGAGATCCGCGCCGAGCTGTCCGAGCTGCCGGTCAAGACCCGGGTGTCGCTGACCGGTCCGCTGGTGGTGGCGCGCGACATCGCGCACTCCAAGATCGCCGAGCGGCTGGAGGCCGGCGAACCGATGCCGCAGTACATGCGCGACCACCCGGTCTACTACGCCGGTCCGGCCAAGACCCCCGACGGCTTCGCCTCCGGTTCCTTCGGCCCGACCACGGCGGGCCGGATGGACTCCTACGTGGAGCAGTTCCAGGCCGCGGGCGGCTCCATGGTGATGCTGGCCAAGGGGAACCGGTCCAAGCAGGTGGTCGACTCCTGCAAGACCCACGGCGGGTTCTACCTGGGCTCGATCGGCGGCCCGGCCGCCCGGTTGGCCCAGGACTGCATCAAGAAGGTCGAGGTCCTCGAGTACCCCGAGCTCGGCATGGAGGCCGTCTGGAAGATCGAGGTCGAGGACTTCCCGGCCTTCGTCGTGGTCGACGACAAGGGCGACGACTTCTTCGCCAACGCGACCGAGCCGGTCCTGCAGATCTCGTTCAACCGGTGATCCCGCCTCGCTCGGGCTCACCCGCGGGTGAGCCCGAGCGGGCTCGCACCGGCATCAGCGCGGGACCTTGACGTCCCGGTGCTCCAGGACGATCTGGCGATCGTCCAGGGGTTCGCTCAACCGCAGGGCCAGCGGAGGGTAGCGGAGGTCCATGGTGCAGATCCCCGGAGGCTCCGGGGTCTCCTCCACGAACACGATCTTGACGTGGTGCTCGGTCTGCTCGGCCAGCTCGGCGTGCACCTTGCTGCACCCGCCTTCCTGCCCGACGGCCCCGACCGCCCGTCCGTCGTCCTGGGTCCAGACCTTCTTCGGGTAGCTCTTGGGCAGCGCGGTGAAGTCGACGGCGTCCTGCTGCACGGGCTGCCGCTGGGCCTGCGGTGCGGGCTCAACCGGTCCGGGCGGGGCGGGCGGCTGACCGCCGAACCCCACGTCGTTCGGCTGTTGACCACAGGCTGCCAGCGCCAGGAGCAGCGTTCCCGCGCCCACTGCGGAGGTTAGGCGTCTCATGCCCTGAAGACGGACCGACGCGAACCTCCGGTTGCGTCCGGGGCGGGCCGATGGCTCGCCGTCTTTCCCACAATTCACCGCCGCAGCACGCCGCGGATCCACTCGTCGATCCAGGTGGCGAGCTCACCGGCGTTGCGCGCCCACTTGAAGTGGTCCAGGCGCGCCCCCGCATCGGCCTCGGAGTAGTGCCGCCGGGTGCGCGGCGCGGGCGTGCTGCCCGCGAGGTCGTCCATGGCCGATCCGGGCGCCAGGGCATCGTTGTCCACGGTCACCGTCAGCAGCGGCGTGCTCAGCCGCGCCAGGGCCGCGTCGTAGTCGACGTCCGAGCCGCTCAGCCGCCAGCGGGCGGTGCGGCCCTGACGCGCCCAATCGCGCATCAGACCGGTCGCCTGCCTGCCGCCGAAGCCGAACCGCTCCCCCGGCCAGCAACCCAGCAGCGTGGACAGCGCGGCGATGGCCTGCGGGCCCAGCAGGTTGTAGTAGTAGCGCCGCAGCCGTCCCGGGTAGGCGCGGTAGTTGACCGAGCCGGAGGCGATCAGCACCGCCCCGCGCACGCGACCGGGGTGGGCGGCGGTGTGCAGCATGGTGATCTGCCCGCCGAGGCTGTGGCCGAGCGCGAAGCGCGGTGCGGTGGCCGGGACGACCTGGTCGACGACGTCGAGCACCCCGTCGAGGTCGTCGACGAAGTCCTGGTAGCCGAAGCGGGTGCCGCGGGTGGCGCGCGGCCCGGTCTCGCCCTGCCCGCGCACGTCGTAGGAGACCACCTGCAGGCCGAGTCGGTGCAGGTGTGCGACGAACTTCAGGTAGTAGCCCGCGGGCACGCCCATCGCGGGCGCGAGCACCACGACCGGGCTCTCCGGGTCGTCCTGCAGCGCGGCGCGCACCTTGATCCGGTGCTCGCCCGCGGCGACCTCCCCGATCACCGGGGCCGGGGCGTCGAGCTTCTCGGCGATGACCTCGTCCACGCCGGACAGATTAACGGAACCGGCCAGTTTCGAGATGATGAGCTCGATCACCGCAGCCGGCGCGGCCCCCGGTCGGGCAGCTGCGCGGAACCGCCGAGCGAGATCCGCGCACCGGTCACGGACGCACCCCGCGGCGAGGCCAGCACGGGGTGCAGCGACAGCTCCCGCACCTCGGGCAAGTCCTCGGCCAACGTCGCCACCCGCAGCAGCAGGTCCTCCAGAGCCGCAAGGTCGGCCGGCTCGGCGCCCCCGTAGCCGTCCAGCAGCGGAGCCGCCCGCGGCGCCCGCACCAGCGAGGCCACGTCGACGTCGGTGAGCGGCAGCGAGCGGTAGGCCTTGTCCCCCAGCAGCTCGCTGGCCACCCCGGACAGGCCGAAGGCCACGAGCGTGCCGAACGAGGGGTCGTCGAGCAGGTCGATCACGCACGAGGTGCCGCGCTCGGCCATCCGCTGGACGTAGACCTCCTCGGAACCGGAGACCTCGCGCACCGCCTCGTAGGCCGTGCGCACCGCCTCGGCGTTGTCCAGGTCGAGCCGGACGCCGACGAGGTCCTGGCGGTGCCGCAGCCGCGAACTGGTCGACTTCAGCGCTACCGGGTGGCCCAGCGCCTCGGCCGCGGTGACCGCCGCCTTGGCGCTCCGCACCCGCCAGAAGGCCGTGACCTCGATGCCGTAGCACCCCAGCAGCTGCACCATCCGCTGGTCGTCGAGCCGGGTCAGCCCTTCGGAGATCCACTCCTCGACCAGCGATTTCGCCTGCTCGGAGTCGATGCCCTCCGGGCGCACGAAGTGACCCTTGGGCGCCGCGCGCCACTCCGCGTAGCGGGTGACGCGGGCCAGCGCCGCCACCGAGCGCTCCGGGCTCGGGTAGGAGGGCACCGAGCCCTTGCCCGCCATGCCGTCCGCTCCCGGCACGACCAGCTCGTCCGGCACGCCCTCGGCGGCCAGGAAGGTGGTCACCACCGGTTTGCAGCTCGACACGCCCGCTTCCTGCAGCGCCTCGCGCAGGGCGCGGGCGTAGGCCGCGCCGGGCACCGCCACCGGCGGTGCGAACACCGTCACCAGGGCATCGACGTCGTCGCGCAGCGCCGCGTCGCGCACCGCCGCGGCGAACTCCTTCGGCCCGGCCGAAGCGCCCACGTCCACCGGCTCGTGCGCCAGGGTCAGGTCCTGCGCTTGCGCCACGTCGGCGGCGATCATCCCCAGCGCCGCGGAGTTGCCCACGATCGACACCCGGTCGCCCTGCGGCAGCGGCTGGTGGGCCAGCAGCAGCGCGGTGTCGAACATCTGCGCCACGGACTCCACGCGGATCACGCCGGACTGCTCGAACAGCGCCTGCACGCTGTTCTCGTCGACCTGCACCGAGGTCGCCGCCAGGCCCGGTCGCACCGCGTTGCGACCGGACTTGACCACCACCACCGGCTTGTTGCGGGCCAGCCGCCGGGCCAGCCTGCCGAACTTGCGCGGGTTGCCGAACGACTCCAGGTACAGCAGCACCACGTCGGTGGCCGGGTCCGTCTGCCAGTACTGCAGCAGGTCGTTGCCCGAGACGTCGGCGCGGTTGCCCGCCGAGACGAAGGTCGACAGGCCCAGCCCGCGCTCGGTGGCCGTTTCCAGGATCGCCACGCCCAGCGCACCGGACTGGCAGAAGAACCCGGTGCGACCGCGCCCCGGCAGCTGGGGCGCGAGGCTGGCGTTGAGCCGGAACTCGGGATCGGTGTTGACCACGCCGAGCGCGTTCGGGCCGACCACCCGCATGCCGTGCACCCTGGCCGCGCGCACCATCTCGCGCTCCACCTCGCGTCCCTCCGGACCGGTCTCGCTGAACCCGGAGCTGACGATGACCAGGGTCTTGACGCCCTTGGCCAAGCAGTCGTCGAGGACCTCGTCGACCCCGGCCGCCGGGATGGCCACCACGGCCAGGTCGACCTCGTCGGGGATGTCGAGCACCGAGCCGTAGGCCCGGACGCCGCGCACCGAGCGGTGCTCGGGGTTCACCGGGTACACCGGCCCGGTGAAGTCGGCGGTGAGCAGGTTGGTCAGCACCGCGTGGCCGATCTTGCCGTGGTCGGTGGAGGCGCCGATGACGGCCACCGAGTGCGGTCGCAGCAGGTTGTGCACGCTGCGCGCCTCCGCGGCCTGCTCGCGGGCGCGCGCCACGGCGACCGATTCCTCGGTGGGGTCGATGTCGAACTCGAGGTGCACCACGCCCTCTTCCATCGCGCGGCTGACCTGGTAGCCGGCGTCCCGGAAGACGCGCACCATCTGGGAGTTCTCGGCGAGCACCTCGGCGACGAAGCGCTGCAACCCGCGTTCCTGCGCAGCGGCGGCGAGGTGCTCCAGCAGGATCGAACCGAGGCCCCGCCCCTGGTGGTCGTCGCGGACCACGAAGGCGACCTCGGCCGAGTTCTGCTCGCCCAACCGGTCGAAGCGGCCGACCGCCACGATGTCGTCGCCGAGCAGCGCCACCAGCGCGACCCGGTTCTCGTAGTCGACCTCGCTGAAGCGCCGGACGTCGCGCTCGGGCATCCGCGGGTAGGGCCCGAAGTAGCGGTAGTAGCGGGTGCGGTCGCTGAGCTTGCCGTGGAAGGCGACCAGCTTGTCGGCGTCCTCCGGGACGATCGGTCGCAGGTGCACCGTCCCCCCGTCGGAGAGGACCACGTCGGCCTCCCACTGCCGCGGGTACTGCTGCTGCGGCCCCGTTGCCTGTTCCTCCACTTCGGACTCCTCAGTCGCGGCTGTCCGCCGGGTCGAGCCCGTGCAGCGGGAACACCGCGTGCCGGGCGTCGCGGATCGCGGTGTCCACAGCGGAAGTGGTCACCCCGGTCCAGGGCTCGTAGGACGGGTCCGCGCCATCGCTCATCGAGGTCGGCAGCGGCACGTTCTGCGAGCGGCGAGCGGCGTAGGCCATCCAATCCTCGGGGATCGTCGTCTCCGGCGCCACGTCCCGGTTCAGCAGCGTCGCCAGCAGGTGGGCCCAGGCGCGGGGCACCACGCGGAACAACGAGTAGCCCCCGCCGCCCAGCGCCAGCCACCTCCCTCCTGCGCAGCGCTCGGCGAGCTCGCGCAGGTCCTGGTAGATCGCGCGCTGCCCGTCGACGGTCAGCGACAGGTCCGCCAGCGGATCGTCGCGGTGCGGGTCCGCGCCGCACTGGGTGACCAGCACCTGCGGGCCGAACTCCGCGAGCACCGAAGGCACCACCGCGTGGAAGGCCCGCCGCCAGTCGGCGTCCCCGGTCCCCGGGGGCAGCGGGATGTTGACCGCCGAGCCGTCGGCGCCGGTCCTGCCCACCTCGGTGGCGAACCCGGTTCCCGGCCACAGGGTCACCGGGTGCTGGTGCAGCGAGATGGTCATCACCCGCGGGTCGTCGTAGAAGGCCGCCTGCACGCCGTCGCCGTGGTGCACGTCGACGTCCAGGTAGGCGATGCGCTCCACCCCCTGTTCGAGCATCCAGGCGATGGCCACCGAGCAGTCGTTGTAGACGCAGAACCCGGCCGCGTGGTCGGCCATCGCGTGGTGCAGTCCCCCGGCGATGTTGACGGCGCGGTCGGTGCGGCCCGACACGATCTGCTCGGCCGCGTGGATCGAGGCCCCCGCGATCAACGCCGATGCCTCGTGCATCCGCTCGAAGATCGGGTTGTCGTCGGTGCCCAGACCGTGCCCGGCCTCGTAGCCGGTCAGCGGCGCGGAGCGCACCGCGGCGAGGTACTCGGGCGTGTGCACCCGCAGCAGGTCGGCCTCGGTCGCCGGCTCCGGTTTGAGCAGATCGACCCCGTCGAGCAGGCCCAGCGAGCGGGCCAGCCGCATGGTCAGATCAAGCCGGATCGGGTGCAGCGGGTGGTGCCCGCCGAGGTCGTACTCCAGCAGCGTTTCGTCCCAGACGACGGCCAACTCAGAACCCATGCCCGGACGCTACCGTGACTGTGGCCGCTCCCACAGCGCCTCGCGGTGTGTGGCATCGATCTCCCGGACGTGCGGGCCTCTTGCGCGAGTTGCCCGCTGCGCTGGTCGTCGAGCTTTGACCTCCAGCCGCGGCCCCGGGAGCTTCAGCCCGGTTCCTCGCCGGTGGCCGCCGGACGGTCGGGGTCGGCCGACCAGTTCGACCAGGAGCCCGCGTAGAGCGCCGCCGGATTGCGGGCATCGGTGATGCCCGCGTGCTCCAGGGCGAGCAGCACCGAGCAGGCGGTCACGCCGGAGCCGCAGTAGGCGCCGATCGGTTGCCCCGCTCGCACGCCCAGCCCGGCGAAGTGCTCGGCGAGCCGCGCGGGCGAGTGCCACCGCCCCGACTCCCCGGTGTGCGCGCTGAACGGCGCGTTGCGCGCGCCGGGCACGTGACCGGCGCGGGGATCCATCGGCTCCACCTCACCGCGGTAGCGCTCCGGCGCCCTGGCGTCCAGCAGCACGCCCACCCGGGCGAGCTTGGCCGCCTCGTCGGCGTCGACCACCGGCATCGAACCGGGCCGCACGCGGAACCCGCCGTCGCCCGGTTCCGGGACGTCGGTGGCCGTCGGCTTGCCCTCGGCGGTCCAGGCCGCGTAGCCGCCGTCGAGCACCGCGACGTTGCGGTGCCCCGCCCAGCGCAGCAGCCACCAGGCGCGGGCCGCCGAGGAACCGTCGCCGGCGTCGTAGACCACCACCCGTCGGTCGGCGTCGACGCCGGCGCGCCGCAGCACGGCCTGCAACCCCTCCGGCTCGGGCAGCGGGTGCCGCCCGGCCGGTCCGGGATCGCCCGCCAGCTCGGCGTCCAGGTCGACGAACACCGCTCCGGGCAGGTGGCCCGCTTCGTAGGCCTCGCGACCGGGCGGGCCCTGCAGGGACCACCGCACGTCCAGGACTGTCGGGTGCGGCTCCGCGCGCAGCGCGGACATGAGATCATCGGTACTGATCAGAGGATGCATGGCGGCCTTTCCGAGCCCGGCGACAAGGTCTGTCGACAATCCTCGCCTGTCAACTCCCCGGCCACTGACCGTTGTCGCTGGTAGCGACTAGCATCGTGGTTGGGACTTGAATGGGGAGCCGACGTGAACGATCTCATCGATACCACTGAGATGTACCTCCGCACCATCTACGACCTCGAAGAGGAGGGCGTGGTGCCGCTGCGGGCCCGCATCGCCGAACGACTCGAGCAGAGCGGCCCGACCGTGAGCCAGACCGTGGCCCGCATGGAGCGGGACGGGCTGCTGGCCGTCGCCGAGGACCGTCACCTGGAGCTGACCAAGGCCGGGCGCGCTCGCGCGATCAGCGTGATGCGCAAGCACCGGCTCGCCGAGCGCCTGCTCGTCGACGTGATCGGGCTCGAGTGGGAGCACGTGCACAACGAGGCCTGCCGCTGGGAGCACGTGATGAGCGAGGCCGTCGAGCGCAAGCTGGTCAAGCTGCTCGGTGGCCCCACCACCTCCCCCTACGGCAACCCCATTCCCGGTCTGGACGAGCTGGGCGTCGACCACATCGACAACCCCCCGGAGGGCGACCTGCAGCGGGTCGACGAGCTGGCCCGCAGCGGTGGCGGCCGCGCGGTCATCCGCCGGATCGCCGAGCACGTGCAGCTCGACCCCGACCTGATGACCGACCTCAAGGAGGTCGGCGTGCTGCCCGGCAACGAGGTGGAGATCAAGCCGGTCTCCGGCCCGAACAAGCCCATCGAGGTGCAGGGGCAGCACGGCAGCGCCGAGCTGACCTCGGGCATCGCGCACGCGGTGATGGTGGTGCTCGCCCGGTGAGCCCCTCCGAGCGCGCGGCGCAGTTGTTCGCCGAGGCCCACGACCGCGCCCCCGACGCCGTGTTCTCCGCTCCCGGCCGGGTGAACCTGATCGGCGAGCACACCGACTACAACGACGGCTTCGTTCTTCCCTTCGCGCTGCCGCACCGGGTCGCGGTCGCCATCGGCCACCGCGAGGACCGCGTGCTGGCGGCCACCACGCTCGGCGACGACGGGCAGCTGCACACCGCCGACGAGGCCGCGATCGAGGAGCTCGCGCCGGGCAGCCACACCGGGTGGGCCGCGTTCCCCGCCGGGGTCGCCTGGGCCCTGCGGGAGGCCGGCTACCCCGTCGCGGGCGCCGATCTCACGATCGTCGGCGAGGTCCCCACCGGCGCCGGGTTGTCGTCCTCGCACGCCCTGCAGTGCGCGATCGCGCTGGCCCTGCTCGACCGCGCGGGCTTCCCGCAGGACTCGCCGGAGGCCCCGAGCCTCGCCCGGGTGGCGCGGCTGGTGCAGATCTCGGAGAACGACTTCGTCGGCGCGCCCACCGGGCTGCTGGACCAGACCGCCTCGCTGCGCTGCGTCGAGGCCCACGTGCTGTTCCACGACGTGCGCAGCGGCGAGTCCGAGCAGGTTCCGTTCGACCCGCGCGGCGCGGGACTGGAGCTGCTGGCCATCGATACCCGCGCCAAGCACTCGCACAGCGAGTCCGGCTACGGCGACCGGCGCAAGGGTTGTGAGCGCGCGGCCGAGCTGCTGTCGGTGAAGGCACTGCGCGACGTATCCGTGGACGAACTCCCGGCGGCGCTGGACGCGCTCCCGGAGGAGCTTCGGCCGCTGGTACGCCACGCGGTCACCGAGAACGACCGGGTGCTGCGCACCGTCGAACTGCTGCGCGCCGACCGGTACGCCGAGGTCGGCCCGCTGCTGGACGCCTCGCACACGAGCCTGCGCGACGACTACCGGGTCTCGTGCGCCGAGCTCGACCTCGCCGCCGCGTCGGCCAAGTCGGCGGGCGCGCTCGGCGCGCGGATGATCGGCGGCGGGTTCGGCGGCTCGGCCATCGCGCTGATCAACACCGCGGACCGGGACGCGGTCGAGCAGGCGGTTCTGCGGGCCTTCGCCGAGCAGAACCTCGCCGAGCCGCGGATTTTCACCGCGGTACCCTCCGCCGGCGCGGGTCGGGACCGCTGACCGCGGACCGCTCGCCGTCCCCCGAACAGAACTCCCACGGAAGGCAACAGGCACGTGAAGCTCCTCGTCACAGGCGGCGCCGGGTACGTCGGAAGCGTGTGCGCCGCGCGGCTGGTGGAATCCGGGCACGAGGTCGTCGTGGTCGACGACCTCTCGACCGGGCACGCCGACGCGGTCCCGGACGGCTGCAAGTTCGTGCAGGCCGACATCGCGGAGGCGGCGAGCGGCCTGCTGGCGGAGTCGTTCGACGGGGTGCTGCACTTCGCGGCCAAGTCGCTGGTCGGCGAGTCGATGGAGAACCCGCAGAAGTACTGGCAGGGCAATGTGGTGACCTCGCTGCGCCTGCTGGACGCGATGCGGGAGCACGGCACGCCGCGCCTGGTGTTCTCGTCGACGGCCGCCACCTACGGGGAGCCGGACAGCGAGCTGATCACCGAGGACTCGTCGACCCGGCCGACGAACACCTACGGGGCGACCAAGCTGGCCATCGACCACGCGATCAGCTCGTACGCTTCGGCGCACGGCATCGGGGCGGTCAGCCTGCGCTACTTCAACGTCGCCGGTGCGCACGGGTCGATCGGTGAGCGGCACACCGTGGAGACGCACCTGATCCCGATCGTGCTGCAGGTCGCCCTCGGGCAGCGGGAGCAGGTGCAGATCTTCGGCGAGGACTGGCCCACCGAGGACGGCACCTGCGTGCGCGACTACATCCACGTCACCGACCTGGCCGACGCGCACCTGCTGGCGCTGCGGAACGCGCAGGCCGGGCAGCACCGGATCTACAACCTCGGCAACGGCACCGGGTTCTCGGTCAAGCAGGTCATCGACACCTGCCGCGAGGTGACCGGACACCCGATCCCGGCGAAGGTGGCGCCGCGCCGCGCGGGCGACCCGGCCACGCTGGTCGCTTCCAGCCGGGCCGCCCGCGAGGAGCTGGGCTGGCGGCCCGAGCGCGCCGACCTGGGCGTGATCGTCCGCGACGCGTGGGAGTTCACCAGGGCGCGCCACCAGGCCTGACCGCCGTCCACCGGTGGTCCTGCCCGCCGCGCGCATCAGCACGCACCTTCCTCGTCCAGCACCAGCCGAGCGTCCTCGGTCGCGTTGCGGGCGATGGCGCTCAGCTCGGCGGGCGGGATCCCGGCCTCCATGGCCTGGCGCAGCAGCACGCCGAGCCGGTGGTCGGGCTGGACGCGCTCCGCGCGCTCCAGCGCGACCGAGGCCAAGCCGCCCTCGCCGCGCAGGTAGGCCGAGAAGGCCAGCAGCACGGCGACCTCGGGAAGCTCGGCGTCAGGAGCCTTGCGCACCAGGGAGAGCCAGAGCTCCTCGGCCGCCCGGGCGTGCTCGCCGAGCGCGGTGCCCAGCACGATGTCGCGCACCCGGTTGTCGGAGACCGCGAGCAGCACGCCCTGCAGGTCACCCTCGGTGAGCGCGGACCCGGCGGCGGAGCGCCGGATCGCCGCGTGCACCGCGCGCACGTCCCGGGCGACCCGGTCCGGAACTTCTTCGTCTAGGTCGTCCTCGGCCAGCGCGTCCAACTTCGCCGACCAGCGGGCGACGACCTCCGGCGACTCCGGGGCGACGAGCTCGCGGAGCTCGTCCTTGCTGCCGAAGGTCACCGCGCCCCGCGCGGCCAGCACCGCACCGATCGGGGACTCCTTCGGATCGGCGACGGTTCCGGTGCACTCGACGTCGTCGTAGCAGCGCCACGGCGCGCCTTCCCGGATCTCCGAGGTCCACACCGCGTGGGCGGGGACGATGCCGTTGTGCTGCAAGGTTTCCTTGACCACCTCGATCACCGAGCACATCGGCGGCCCCGCTTCCTCCAGCAGGCGGATCCGCTCGGCGTCCTCGGCGGTGGACTCCTGGCAGGTGTCCTCGCAGGTCTCGGCGCAGGCCGCCTCGTCGGCCCGCTCGCCCACCACGATCAGCAGCACGGCTTCGGCGTCCTGCTGGCGAAGCGGGCCGTGCAGCAGGAACTCGCCGAACGCGCGCGCTTGCATCGGGCACGGCAGGTCCAGCCGCATGGTCACGCCGAAGCGCGGCGCGACCGCCAGGTCGTGCAGGGTCACCAGCACGAAGGAATCTTCCGGGTGGAAGCCGAGCAGGTGCGGCAGGGCGGCGAGCACGTCGCCGGGTTCGCTGACCGAGATGCGGGTGTTGAGTCGTGTCGTCATGCCGACCAGGTTGGCCGCGAAAGCCCCTGCGGCGGAACGGTGTTCGGTCAATCTCCGGATGCGCGAGGCCGATGTGGACAACCGGGTCCTGAACCCGCCGGAACAACACCGCGGAGTGACGTTCGACCGGGTGGAATTTCGGCCTGAATCTCCGCGCTCACCGGAAGCGCGGGGATTCAGGCCGACCTGATCACCGCTCCGCGATCGGCAGTCGAAGCCGGGTTCGGGACAGGTCCAGCTCCAGCCCCGTCCCCGGATCGGGCCGCAGCGTGAACTCGTGATCGCTGGAGAGCACCACCAGACCGAGGCGGTGTCCGGGCTCGAAGACGTAGTCGTCGGGCTGCATCCGCACGGTGATCCGGTAGTCCTCCCCCGGCTCGATCGGCACCGTGCGGTCGACGGCCTCGCGGTTCTGCGGATCGGTCCAGCCGCGGGTCACCACCGAAACACCCCCGTCCGGCGCCTGGTCGACCAGCAGGGCGGTCACGTTCGCCGCGGGCCGGTCGAAGCGCAGCGCGAGCTCGGCGCGCACCTCCCCGCTGACCCGCGAGGGCTCGGCCAGCGGCGAGGTGAAGTAGGCCAGCCGGTTCGGAGAGCTCGGCGCGGCTGCCAGATCGCGAGCGAGCCGCCTCGCGTCGTCGGTCAGCCCCTCGACGACCGGTTCACCGGCCCCGCGCGCGGCCAGCCCGCCGCGCTGCCGACCACCGGCGGTCGGGCGCAGTTCGACCGACCGCGCCCCCGGCGCGGGCCACTCCGGCTCCTCGACCCAGCTGCCGTCCTCGCGCTGCACGGTGGCTCGGGGCTCGTCCTCGACGCCGTTGGGCACGTCGTGGAGGTAGCGGGTGAACCAGCGGTTGAGCTCGCGCAGCCACTCCTGCTCGCGCAGCTCGATCGGGTCGGTGTGCCCCGACCGGTGCCACCAGATCTTGTGCGGCACACCGCGTTCGCGCAGCTCCGCGTACCACTGGGCGGCCTGGCGGGTCTTGACGTTCCAGTCGTTGAGGCCGTGCACCTGCAGCACCGCGGCGCGGACGTCGTCGACGTCGTCGAGGTAGTTGCGCTGCGCCCAGAAGGAGTTGTAGTCACCGGTGATCCGGTCCTGCTCGGCGGCGATCCGGTCGATCACCGGTCGGCAGACCTCGCGATCGGCCCGCGTGTGGACGAACTTCGCCAGCACGTCCGCGTCCTCGCCCTGGTAGCCGCCGGGTGCCACCACGGCGCCGTCGCTGCGGTAGTAGTCGTACCAGTTCGAGATCGCCCCGATCGGCACGATCGCGTCCAGCCCCTCGACACCGGTGCTGGCCACCGCGTTGGGCAAGGTGCCGTTGTAGGACACGCCCATCATCCCGACCTGCCCGCTCGACCAGTCGGCCCGCACCGGTCTACCCGCGGTGTCCCGGGCGGGGGCGCGATCGTTGAGCCAGTCCACCACCGCCTTCGCACCGATCGTCTCGTTCCGGCCGCCGGTGGTCGGGCATCCGGTGGACCCGCCGGTGCCCAGCGACTCGGCGTAGACCACCGCGTATCCCCTGGCCAGGAAGAACTGCTCGTACTCCCAATCGATCCGCGCTGCCGCGGCGGTCCGGCGGTCGCCCGCGCTGCTGCGCGCCGACCGCGCTCCCGGCTGCTGCTCGGGCACGTGCAGCTCGGTGTCGACGTCGTGGTTCGCCACCTCGTTCCCGCCCGCGAAGTAGGGGCTCGCCCGGTAGACGACCGGCACCCGCAGACCTCGTTCGGTCTCGGCCGGCCGCACGACCTGCGCGTGCACCCGATCCGGTCGCCCATCTCGGTCGCTGTCCACCGGAGCGGTGACGTGCAGGTCCTCGCGCACCGCCTCGGCCGGGTCGAACACCGGCTGCGCCTGCCCTTCCCGGAAGACCGGCCGCTGCGGCGGGTCCGCGCTCGCGGTCGCGCCGACCAGGGGCAAGGCGAACAACGCCGCGAACAGGACCGCCGCACACCGCCGCATACGCAACTCCCGGGTTGGGTTCGCAAATCGGGCACAACACTGGCAAGCCGTGATCAGCGCGGCAACTCCGTGTCCGGTTCCCGAAGCGGCGACACCGGCACGCGTAAGCTCGTCGACGTGCGAGACCACCGCCCAGCGAGGAGAGCGACCATGTCCATTCCGTCCAGCGCGCTGACCTCCGCCGGTTTGATCGGCGGGTTCGCGGTCGCGCGGGCCAGCGAGCACCGGCACTGGGGCGGCGTGGTCGCGGCGGGTCTCGGCCTGGCCGCGGTGGAGGTCTGCCGCCGCCGCGCTGGTGCCGTGCCCGCGCTCGCCCTCGGCGCCACCTACGCCGGCGCGCTCTACAGCTCGCACCCGTTGGCCAAGAAGGTCGGCGCTTGGCCGTCGGTGTTCGCGGTCACCGGCGCGACGGCCGCTGCCGCCACCGTCCTCGCCCGCCAGCGCTGACCGCGCGAGTCAGTTCGCCAGGAACTCCTCGAACGTTCGGCGACCGGTGGCACCGTCGGGCACCAGGTTGCTCCCCTCGCGCAGCGCGCGGAAGAACCCGCCGGGCGGGCGCACCGGGACCACCAGCCTGCGCCGCCCGGTCGCGCGCAGGTAGGCGCGGGTGAGCGACGCGTGGCTGCGGATCTGCGGACCGCCCACGTCCGGCACCCTGCCGGCGGGCTCGGCGACCGCCAGCTCGGCCAACCGCTGGGCCACCTCGCCCGCGTCGACCGGTTGGAACCGCACCCCGGACAGCGCCGCGAGCACCGGCGACCGGGCCTGGATCCGGGTGAGCCCGGCGATCAGGTCGTGGAACTGGGTGGTGCGCAGGATCGTCCACGGCAGGCCCGAGTCGATCAGCAGCTGCTCGGCCTCCAGCTTGGCGCGGTAGTAGAACATCGGCAGCCGGTCGATGTCCACGATCGAGATGAACACCAGGTGCGGTGATCCCGCGCGTCGCGCCCCGGCCAGCAGGTTGCGCATCGCGGCCACGTCACCGGTGCCGTTGGTGGTCGCGCAGTGCACGATCGCGTCCACGGGATCGACGACGACCCGGTTGCGCAGGTCGCCCACCACGCGGCCGGGTCCTTCCCGCCGGCTCAGCACCCGCACGTCGTGCTCCCGCGCGCGCAGCGCGCGCGCCACGCCGCTGCCGAGGGTGCCGGTACCACCGGTGACCAGAATCGACTTGCCCACAGTCACGCCTCCTCGATCTCGCCCGTGAGACGAGATGCCACCCGCAGGTGTGACGACCGATCAGCTGGCCGACGCACCCGCATCCCGCCGACCCGAGCCGCCGCGAACGAGCTGGACGGTCGCATTAGGCTGTTTACCGGACCGTTGCCCGACGATACGGCTAAGGAATACCCGGTGACCGATCCAGCTTCATCCCTCGAAGAGCTGACCGCCCAGCGCGACCAAGCCCGCAAGGACCACGCCGACCTCGTCGCCCGCGGCCTCAAACTGGACCTCACCCGGGGCAAGCCGTCGCCCAAGCAGCTCGACCTGTCCGACGCGCTGCTCGACATGGGCGGCCCGGCGGTCGGCGCGGACGGCACCGACCTGCGCAACTACGGCGGCCTGAACGGGCTGCGCGAACTGCGGGAGATCTTCAGCGAGGGCCTGCAGGTCCCGACCGACCAGCTGCTCGCCGCGGGCAACTCCAGCCTCGAGCTGATGCACGACGCCATCGTGTTCGCGCTGCTGCAGGGCGTGCCCGGTGGCGAGCGCCGGTGGGCCGACGAACCCGAGATCGCCTTCCTGTGCCCGGTGCCCGGGTACGACCGGCACTTCGGGGTCTGCGAGAAGCTCGGCATCGAGATGATCACCGTGCCGATGACCTCCGAGGGCCCGGACATGGACGCCGTCGAGCGCCTGGTGGCCGAGGACTCCCGGATCAAGGGCATCTGGTGCGTGCCGAAGTACAGCAACCCGGACGGCACCATCTACTCGGACGAGACCGTGCGCCGCCTGGCCGCCATGACCACCGCTGCCCCGGACTTCCGGGTGTTCTGGGACAACGCCTACGCGGTGCACCACCTCACCGAGACCGAGCACGAGATCGCCGACCTGCTGTCGCTGTGCGCCGAGCACGGCAACCCGGACCGCGCTTTCGTCTTCGGGTCCACCTCGAAGATCACCTACGCGGGTGCGGGCGTGTCCTTCTTCGGTTCCTCGCAGGCCAACGTCGACTGGTGGCTGGCCTCGACCGCCAAGCGCAGCATCGGGCCGAACAAGGTCAACCAGCTGCAGCACGTGCGGCTGCTGCGCGACGCCGAGGGCCTGCGCGAGCACATGCGCAACCACGCGGCGCTGATCCGCCCCAAGTTCGAGGCCGTCGACAAGATCCTCGGCTCCGAGCTCGGCGAGACCGGCCTCGCCAGCTGGAGCAAGCCCGAGGGCGGGTACTTCATCAACCTGGAAGTTCCCGAGGGCTGCGCCAAGGCCGTGGTGGCCAAGGCCGGGGAAGCGGGGATCGCGATGACGCCTGCCGGGGCGACCCACCCCTACGGCGAGGACCCGACGGACTCGGTGATCCGGATCGCGCCCACCTACCCCGAGCTGCCGGACGTCGAGGCCGCCACGCAGGCGCTGGCGACCTGCGTGCGCCTGGTGGCCACGGAGAAGCTGCTGGCCGACGAGCAGGGCTGATCCTCAGCGAGAAGCGGGTGGCTCGACTCCACGTCGAGCCACCCGCTTCTCGTCGCGGGGTCGTTCCCGGCGCGATCACGACCTCGGTGCTCAGCGGCGTTCGAACGAATGCGAGCGCCCCACGACCGAGAAGCCCCGGCGTTCGTACCACTGATGCGGCCAGTCCTGCGCATCGGCGATCAGGAACCGGATGCCGCAGGACGCGTCGGCGGCCAACCGAAGCGCGGTGTTCAGAACCGCGCCGGCATGGCCCCGCCGGAGGTGGGGTTCGGCGGTGATCAGGTCTTCCACCTGGGCGGTTCCGGTCGCCGGGTCCAAGTAGAGGTCGGCCCAGAAGGCGAGTTCGCCGTCGCGCGTGCGCGCGCCGAGGAAGAGCACGGCCTCGGCCGCGCGCCTACGGGCCTCGCGCCGGTCGACGAGCTGCCGCACGACCTCGTCCTCGGCATCGGGGAGCATTCCCCGCAGGCGCAGCTCCAGCGGGACGGACAGCTCCGCGAGATCCACCACCTCGGTGGATCCACCGGTCGGCACCCGGCCGACGTGCACCATGATCAGCTGCGTGGACCCGACGTACCCGGCTCGGCGCAGCGGGTCCGCGACCGCGGCTCCCACCGTCTCGTCGAGGACGGTGATCGAGCGGTGCGGCAGGTGCCCCAGCGCTCCCTCGGCGATGGCGGGCAACGCCTCGCCGTCCACCGCACCGTCGATGATCAGCTGGTTGTCCGCGCGGGACCGGGCGAAGGCCTCGTCGTACACCGCGAACCCGCCCGGGACCTCGGCGCTGCGCGCGGCGCGACGACGGGCGAAGGCCGCGCGAGAGGCGTTGATCCGCTGAAGCGCTGCGCTCGGCACGGCGGGGACCCTAGCCGTCCGGACGTTCCGCCCGCCTCGTGCCGGCGCGACGACGAAGGGCCTGGACCCGGTGGAGCACCGAGCCCAGGCCCTTCATCCTGCCTGGCCGTTCAGTTGCGCTTCCCGAGCGTCAGCTGCAGCCGGAGGTGGCGCCGCAGCCCTCGCAGAGGTAGCAGGAGCCCGAGGGGCGCATCTTGGTGCCGCAGGTCATGCACAGCGGCGCGTCGGCCGCCTTGCCGAGCTGCAGCTCCAGCAGCTCGGTGGAGCTGCCCGCGTTGCGCTTGTCCTCGTCCTGGGGCTCGGACTTCTGGTAGTCCACCGTGGACCGCAGGGTGTCCAGGTCGACGTCGTCACCGCCCTGCGCCGGGGCCGGCTCGCCGTTGACCTGGGCGTCCCGCTCCTCGGTGGTGAAGATGCCCAGCTGGGCGCGCTTCTCGTAGGGCAGGTAGTCCAGCGCCAGGCGGCGGAACAGGTAGTCCAGCACGCTGCTGGCCATCCGGATGTCCGGGTCGTCGGTCATGCCGGCCGGCTCGAAGCGCAGGTTCTGGAACTTCGAGACGTAGAACTCCAGTGGGATGCCGTACTGCAGACCCACCGAGATCGACATCGAGAAGGCGTCCATCACACCGGCCAGGGTGGAGCCCTGCTTGCCGAGCTTGACGAAGATCTCGCCCAGCCCGTCGTCCGGGTAGGAACCGGCGTGCAGGTAGCCCTCGGCGCCGCCGACGGTGAACGAGACCGTCTGGCTCGGGCGCTTCTTCGGCAGGCGCTTGCGGACCGGGCGGTACTCGATCTGCTTCTCGACCGCCTTGTCCTGCTCGCCCTTGTCGCCCTTGCCCGCCGACAGCGGCTGGCCGACCTTGCAGTTGTCGCGGTAGATGGCCAGGGCCTTCAGGCCCAGGCGCCAGCCCTCGAAGTAGAGCTCCTCGACGTCCTCGACCGAGGCCTCCTCGGGCATGTTGACCGTCTTGGAGATCGCACCCGAGATGAACGGCTGCACCGCGGCCATCATCCGCACGTGGCCCATCGGCGCGATCGAGCGCTGACCCATCGCGCAGTCGAAGACCTCGTAGTGCTCCGGGCGCAGGCCGGGGGCGTCGATCACGTGGCCGTGCTCGGCGATGTACTCGACGATCGCCTCGACCTGCTCCTCCTGGTAGCCCAGGGCCTGCAGGGCGCGCGGCACGGTCTGGTTGACGATCTGCATGGAGCCGCCGCCGACCAGCTTCTTGAACTTCACCAGCGCGAGGTCGGGCTCGATCCCGGTGGTGTCGCAGTCCATCATCAGGCCGATGGTGCCGGTGGGGGCCAGCACCGAGGCCTGGGCGTTGCGCCAGCCGTTCTCCCCGCCGATCTCCAGGCAGTCCTGCCACACCTTGGTCGCCAGCTTGTGCACCGCGTTGTCGTTGGTGTGGTAGGTCCGGACCAGGTCGTTGGCCGCGGCGTGCTTGCGCATGACCCGCTGGTGGCCCTCGGCGTTGCGGGCGTAGCCCTCGTAGGTGCCGACGACGCCGGCCATCTCGGCCGACCGCTTGTAGGCGGTGCCGGTCATCAGCGAGGTGATCGACGCGGCCAGCGCGCGGCCGCCGTCCGAGTCGTAGGCGTGACCGGTGGCCATCAGCAGCGCGCCCAGGTTGGCGTAGCCGATGCCCAGCTGGCGGAACTTGCGGGTGGTGTCGCCGATCGCCTCGGTCGGGAAGTCCGCGAAGCAGATCGAGATGTCCATCGCGGTGATGACGAACTCGACGGCCTTGGAGAAGGTCTCGGCGTCGAAGGTCAGGTCCTCGTTGAGGAACTTCATCAGGTTCAGCGACGCGAGGTTGCAGCTGGAGTTGTCCAGGTGCATGTACTCCGAGCACGGGTTCGACGCGGCGATCCGGCCGGTCTCCGGCGAGGTGTGCCAGTCGTTGATCGTGTCGTCGTACTGGATGCCCGGGTCGGCGCACTCCCACGCGGCCTTGGCCATCTTGCGGAAGATGTCGCGCGACCGCACGGTCTCGATCACCGAGCCGTCGGTGCGGGCGCGCAGCCCGAAGTCGCCGTCGCTCTCCACCGCGCGCATGAACTCGTCGGAGACGCGGATCGAGTTGTTGGCGTTCTGGTACTGCACGGAGTTGGAGTCCGCACCGCCCAGGTCCATGTCGAACCCCGCGTCGCGCAGCGCGCGGATCTTGTGCTCCTCGCGCGACTTGGTCTCGATGAACTCCTCGACGTCGGGGTGGTCGACGTCGAGCACGACCATCTTGGCCGCGCGGCGGGTGGCGCCACCGGACTTGATGGTGCCCGCCGAGGCGTCGGCGCCGCGCATGAACGACACCGGCCCGGAGGCGGTGCCACCGGAGGACAGCAGCTCCTTGGAGGAGCGGATCCGGGACAGGTTCAGCCCGGCGCCCGAGCCGCCCTTGAAGATCAGGCCCTCTTCCTTGTACCAGTCGAGGATCGACTCCATGGTGTCGTCGACCGACAGGATGAAGCAGGCGGAGACCTGCTGCTTCGAGGCGGTGCCGACGTTGAACCACACCGGCGAGTTGAAGCTGAACACCTGGTGCAGCAGCATCCAGGTCAGCTCGTGCTCGAAGATCTCGGCGTCGGCGTCGCTGGCGAAGTAGCCGTTCTCGACGCCCGCGGCGACGTAGGTCTTCACCACGCGGTCGATCAGCTGCTTGAGGCTGCTCTCGCGCTCCTCGCTGCCGACCGCGCCGCGGAAGTACTTGCTGGTGACGATGTTGACCGAGTTCAACGACCAGAACTCGGGGAACTCGACCCCGCGCTGCTCGAAGTTGACCGAACCGTCCCGCCAGTTGGTCATCACCACATCGCGGTGCTCCCACTTGACCTCGTCGTAGGGGTGCACTCCCTCGGTGGTGTAGACGCGCTCCACCCGGATGCCCTTGCGGGCACCTGCTTCCGGCTCCCCCGCTGCGCCGGCCGGGCTACCGACGGTCTCTGTCATGACCTGCCCCTTTTCCTTCTTCATCGCTCGCTGGTCAGTCGCTCGTCGCGTTACGTCGGCCCCGTCCGGGCTCCCCGTCCGGTTCGGTCGTGACTCTTCGTTTCCGGTGTTCCGCGACGCCCCGCTCCGGGACGTCGCCTGCCGTTTAGCGCTTCCGCCCCCACCGCGGGACGAACGCCGGCGCGGCTTACTCACCGCTGCTCCCCGTGTCCGCTACCTCGCCGACCGGCTCGGCCTCCCGCGCCGCGCGCAGGTCGGCGATCTCCTTCTCGAAATCCTCCACCGAGGAGTAGGCGCGGTAGACGCTGGCGAAGCGCAGGTAGGCGACCTCGTCCAGCTCCCGCAGCGGGCCGAGTATGGCCAGCCCGACCTCGTGGCTGGGCAGCTCGGCCATCCCGGACGACCGGATGGCCTCCTCGACCTTGTGCGCCAGCTGCTGCAGCGCGTCCTCTTGTACCGGACGCCCCTGACAGGCCCGGCGCACGCCGCGGACCACCTTCTCCCGGCTGAAGGGCTCGGTGACCCCCGAACGCTTCACGACCGACAACACCAGCTCTTCGATGGTCGTGAACCGGCGGCCGCACGCCGAGCAGGACCGCCGACGCCGGATCGCCTGGCCCTCCTCGACCTCTCGCGAGTCGACCACCCTGGAGTCGTCACCGCGGCAGTACGGGCACCGCACCGGCCATTCACCCCCTTCCCCCTCGGCACGCCGCCGACCGACTCCCACCAGTCGACGACCGGTTACGCCCATGGGTACCCGCACACCGGGCAGCCCAACCTGTGGACTAAACACATGGACGTAACTACTAGATGTTGTGGTCGACTTTAACCCCAGCCAGATCGTCAAGCAAACCGACACACCCGTGTCCGCCGAGCAGGTTCCGCTACCTGCCGCTGCGCTGCGAAGATCCGCTGTTCGGTAGTCAAACCACAACATGTTGTGGCCGAGTCAGGAGGCCTTCGGCACCACCAGGTGACGACCGACCTCCGCCGAAGGAGCGCCGAGACCGTTCAGCTCGACGATCCGCTGAACCACCGCGCGGGGGTCGGCGTCCGGCGCCACCCGGTTCGCGATGCCCCACAGAGTGTCACCCGAGTGCACCCGAACCACGGCGGTCTCGCCCGCCCCCGGCGCGTCGCCGCCGACCCCGAAGAGGCCCACCATGATGACAAACCCGCAGCTGATCATCGCCACCGAGGCCAGCCAGAACCACTCCCCCGGGCACGCGGCGACGCGCGGGCGGGAGCACGATCTCGCGGTCGCGCCGCTCCACCTGCCACGACCCCGGGGAGCCGCCCCGGCGCGGCGCTCACGGCGCCCCGCATCGCGCGGCCACCCGATCGGTTCGACTTCGGGCCGAGCGGGCAGGACGGCCCGTTCGACCGGGCGAAATCGCCGTACGGTGTCGATGGACGTGGTCATGCCGCCTCCCGCGCGAACGAACGATGATCGAATGACTGTTCGATCGAACCTACGTGCGATTGTGTACCAGGAGCACACCCGTGCGCGATACCTGCGCCCGAAATTAACTCGAACAGGTGTTTGATCTCGGCGTTTGTCCCGTCTACTGTGGAAAGCGGGCGGCGAACCAGGTCTCCGGGGCGATCCCGGGCGGCGGCTGCGCCGGCCACGACGTCCCAGGACCCCACGAGTCCAGCACCGCAGTTCACACGGACAACAGGAGGCAGCGGTGGCGAGCAATGCGACCGGCTCGATCAGGAGCCGCGTGACCGACATCAAGGACGCCCCGGCCGAGGTTGACGAGCTGCCGGAGCAGCCCAGCGGGGCCGAAGAACTCAGCGACCGCCAGCTGCGCGTGCTGCAGGCCATCCGCGAGTGGATGCACGAGCACGGCTACCCGCCGAGCGTGCGCGAGATCGGCGACGCCGTGGGGCTCACCTCGACGTCATCGGTGGCCTACCAGCTCCGCGTGCTCGAGCGGAAGGGCTACCTGCGCCGCGACCCGCACCGGCCGCGCACGGTGGGCGTGCTGGTCGGCAGCGAGGAGGACGCGGACACCGAGTCCAAGCCCGCGGCCTACGTGCCCGTGGTCGGCCGGATCGCGGCCGGCGGCCCGATCCTGGCCGAGGAGTCGATCGAGGACGTCTTCCCGCTGCCCAAGGAGATCGTCGGCGACGGCACGCTGTTCCTGCTGAAGGTCGTCGGGGACTCGATGGTCGACCTGGCCATCACCGACGGCGACTGGGTGACCGTGCGCCAGCAGCCCGATGCCGAGAACGGCGACGTGGTCGCGGCGATGATCGACGGCGAGGCCACCGTCAAGACGTTCAAGCGCACCGACGAGCACGTCTGGCTGATGCCGCACAACGCCGCCTACGAGCCCATCCTGGGCGATGACGCGAAGATCCTGGGCAAGGTCGTGGCGGTGCTCCGCCGGCTGTGAAGACCGCTCCGTCGGTGACCGCGCGCCCGCCGGGCACGCGGTTGCCGGCTGAGACGCTCAGCTCCGCCGCCGGCGCCAGCCGATCAGGTAGACGAACAACCCCGCGGCCAAGCCCGCCAGCAGCAGCGAGCTGCCGGTGGACAGGTCGTCGTCCTCGGCGCCCGGCTGCGCCTCGGCAGAACCGCCGGGCGGGGCTCCAGCGGCCTCGTCAGCGGTCACCGGGCCGCCGTCGGCGCCCGGGATGCGGCGGATCGGGTCGTACTCCTCGGAGCCGGACAGCAGGCCGCCGCCGGGCTCCCAGGCGATGGCCTCGCCCTGCGCCTCGTCGGGCAGCGGGATGCGGACCGGCTCGGTCTTCAGCGCCTCGACCACGTCACCTCCCGGCGCGCGGTAGACGTAGGCGTCGGTGTACGTGCGCAGCGCCACCAGCGCGCCGTCCGCGCTCACCGAACCGCCGGTGACCATCACCGAGCCGACCGACCCGTTGACCGGCCCTCCGGGCGTGCGGGTGGAGCGCAGCGAGACCGTTCCCACCCGCTCCATCGGCACCGTGCGCGCGGCATCCAACGGCCCCGCCGGGCGGTACACGCCCGCCGCGCCGAGCGGCTCCTTGGTGACCACGTGCGGCACGCCGCGCCCGTCCAGCAGCAGCGCCTCGGCGTCGTGCGGGCCGTCCGGGTAGGACATCCGGTACAACGCAGCTCCCCCTCCCGGCGGCAGCACGTGCAGCGCCACGTCGTCGCGCCGGGCGCGGTTGTCGCCGGTGTCGGCCAGCCACAGCGCACCGTCGCGAAGCGCCAGGTCCTCCACGTCGTAGGGGTTCTGCGCCGCGCTGCGCACCCCGCGCACCTCGCAGGTGGCGGGATCGAGCTCGAACACCCGCACCGAGGAGCCGCCGTCGCCGACGGCGTACCAGCGCGACCCGTCGGAGACCAGGCCGGAGAGCTCGGCGAGCCGGGAGTCCTCGGGCGTGCACACCTCGACCGGGTTGATCCGGTCGACCTCGACGGCCCGCGCCGGGCCCGAACCGGCCGCGGTCAGCAGCAGCGCGACCGCCAGCGGGCCGCCGATGCGATCAGACCGCACCACTCGCCGAGAACGATTCGAGCAGCGCGGCCAGGTCCGGGCGGACCTTGGCGCGCAACCGCGTGCCCTCCGGGGTGTGGTCCTCGTCGACGACCTCGCCCTCCGAGTGCACCCGGGCCACCAGCTCGCCGCGGGTGTAGGGAACGAGCACGTCGACGAACACATCCGGCCGCGGCAAGCGGTCGGCGATGATCTCGCGCAGCGACTCGATGCCCTTGCCGCTGTGCGCCGAGACGAACATCGCCTCGGGGAGCAGCCTGCGCAGCTCGGTCATCCGGGTCTCGTCCACCGAGTCGATCTTGTTGACGACCAGCAGCTCCGGCGGCATCGCGGAGTCCTGCTGCTCGGCGATCTCCCCGAGCACCTCGCGGACGGCGGCGACCTGCTGGTGCGGCGACTCCTCGGAGCCGTCCACCACGTGCACCAGCAGATCGGCCTCGCCGACCTCCTCCAGGGTGGAGCGGAACGCCTCCACCAGCTGGTGCGGCAGGTGCCGGACGAAACCGACGGTGTCGGTGAGCGTGTAGGGTCGCCCGTCCGGGGCGACCGCCCGGCGGGTGGTCGGGTCCAGGGTCGCGAACAGCTCGTCCTCGACCAGCACGCCGGCACCGGTGAGCGCGTTGAGCAGGCTGGACTTGCCCGCGTTGGTGTAGCCGGCGATGGCCACGCCCGGGACCTGGTTGGCGTGGCGGCGCCCGCGCTTGGTGCCGCGCACGGTGCGCATCGCGGCCAGCTCCTTGCGCAGCTTGCTCATCCGCTTGTGCACCGCTCGGCGGTCGGTCTCCAGCTTGGTCTCACCGGGTCCGCGGGTGCCCACGCCGCCGTTGGCGCCCGCGCGACCACCGGCCTGCCGGGACATCGCCTCACCCCAACCGCGCAGGCGCGGCAGGAAGTACTGCAGCTGGGCCAGCTCGACCTGGGCCTTGCCCTCCTTGGAGGTGGCGTGCTGGGCGAAGATGTCCAGGATCAGCGCGGTCCGGTCGACCACCTTGACCTTGAGCTTCTCCTCCAGCTGGCGCAGCTGGCCCGGGGACAGCTCACCGTCGCAGATCACGGTGTCCGCGCCGTTGGCGGCCACCAGGTCGCGCAGCTCGCGGACCTTGCCGGAGCCCACGTAGGTGCCCGGGTCGGGCCGGTCGCGGCGCTGGATGACGCCTTCGAGGACCTGCGAGCCAGCGGTCTCGGCCAGTCGCCCGAGCTCGGCGAGCGAGGCGTCGGCCTGCGCGGCGTCGCCCTCGGTCCAGACCCCGACCAGCACCACGCGCTCCAGGCGCAACCGCCGGTACTCGACCTCGGTGATGTCGTCGAGCTCGGTGGACAGCCCGGCGATCCGGCGCAGCGAGGCTCGGTCCTCGCGCTCCATATCACCCGCGGACGGCTCGCCCCCGGGCAGGATCGGTTCGTATTCGTCCGCGTCGAGCTCGGCGGACTCGAGCTCGGCGGGGTCCCATTCGGTGGCGTCGAACTCGGCGGGTGCGGTCAAGGATTTCTTCATATCGACCCCAGTGTCCCACGACCCGCGACCGAATTTCACTGGAGAAACCGGGTGACCCTCGTTGCCCTGGGGTTCCGGCGGCTCAGGGGTGCTGCCACCAGTCGGCGTCGAGCTCGCCGCCGGCGACCAGGACCGCGGGCCCGGTGAGGGTCGATCCGGTGGGGGTGATCTCGACCTCGACCGTGCCGCCGGGGATGTGCACGACGCGCCGACCGGTGTCCTGACCAGCGGCGCGCAGCGCGGCCGCGGTGGCCGCGACGGTGCCGGTCCCGCAGGAGCGGGTCTCGCCCACGCCGCGCTCGTGCACCCGCATGCGCACCTCGTCGCCACCGAGCGGGCGGACGAACTCGACGTTCACGCCCTCCGGGAACAGCGCCGCGTCGTGCAGCGGTGCGGTGGTGAGGTCCAGAGCCTCGACGTCGACCTCGGACACGCAGGCCAGGTGCGGGTTGCCGACGTCGATCGCGACGCCGGCGAGGCGCACCCCGGAGACGGTGGTGGACGACTCGCCGAAGAACTTGACCTGCCCCATCTGCACGGTGACCCGGCCGTCGTCGTGGGTGCGCACCGGCCGAACCCCGGCCCGGGTGCCGACCAGCAGCTCACCGGGCTCGGCGAGACCCGACTCGACCAGGTAGCGGGCGAACACGCGCACGCCGTTGCCGCACATCTCGGCGATCGAGCCGTCGGCGTTGCGGTAGTCCATGAACCACGCCTCGGCCGGGACGTCGGCGGGCGCGTCGGGCAGCGCGGCGGTGCGGATCACGCGCAGCACGCCATCGGCGCCGAGGCCCCGCTGCCGGTCGCACAGCGCGCGCACCCGCTCGTCGGTGAGCTCCAGCTCGCCGTCGACGTCGGGCAGGATGACGAAGTCGTTCTGGGTGCCGTGCCCCTTGACGAACGCGGGTCCTCGATTGCGCACGTGCCCAGTCTACGGACCGAGCAGCCGGCCAACGCGCTCGACCAGCGCCTCCTCGGCGGCGTCGAACCAGCGGATGCGGTGGTCGCGCTTGAACCAGGAGCGCTGCCTGCGCACGAAGCGACGGGTCAGGCGCGCGGTCTCGCCCGCGGCTGCGGCCATGTCGCCCGCTCCGTCGAACTCGGCCAGGACCTGCTGGTAGCCCAGGGCCCGGGAGGCCGTCTTGCCGTGCCGCAGGCCCCGTTCCTCCAGCGCCCGCACCTCGTCGACCAGCCCGGCGTCGAACATCCGCGTCACCCGCCGGTCGACCCGGTCGTCGAGGTCCTCGACGGGCCGGTCCAAGCCGATCAGCGCGGTCCCGTAGCGGGGCTCGCCCGGCGTGGGCAGGTTCGCCGAGAACGGCTCGCCGGTGATCTCGATGACCTCCAGCGCGCGCACGATGCGGCGACCGTTGCCGACCAGGATCGACTCGGCGGCCTTCGGGTCGAGCTCGGCCAGCCGCCGGTGCAGCTCGGCGGGGCCGACCCGGGCGAGCTCCTCCTCGTAGCGCTGCCGCACCTGCTCGTCGGTGCCCGGGAAGGACAGGTCGTCGACCACGGCCTGCACGTACAGCCCGGACCCGCCGACCAGCACCGGGGTGCGCCCGCGGGCCAGGACGTCCTCGACCGCGGCGCGGGCGTGCCGCTGGTAGGCGGCCACCGAGGCGGGCTCGGTGACCTCCAGGACGTCGAGCTGGTGGTGCGGGACACCGCGCCGCTCGGCGACGGACAGCTTGGCGGTGCCGATGTCCATGCCGCGGTAGAGCTGCATCGCATCGGCGTTGATCACTTCGCCGTCGTAGCGCTCGGCCAGCTCCAGGGCCAGCTCGGACTTGCCGGTCGCAGTAGGACCGACCACGGCGATCGGATGAGCGAGTGCGGGCACACGAGAACCTTAAGAGCGCCCGGAAGCGGGATCGAGACGGGCCGCAACACGCCGCCGGGTGAAATTGATCTGTGGAATCGGCCACCCATTCGGCCGGGAAATCCGCCAGACTGGACACGGCGCGCGAACAGGCTCGGCGCGGTCGTCGGCGGAGATCGGCACCCCTGCCCACTGCAGCCGAACGGGTGACCGATGACAATGAGGCCGTGCAGGTCATGGGATCAGCCGGAGGCCTTCGGTGATCCCAACCGGGCACCGGTTCGGGCACGGAGTACCGCATCGGCGCCTGACCTGTTTGAATGCGCCAGCGACGGCCGGACCATCGAGGGGTTCGGGTCGACGCTTGCTGGGCCCCGCCTCGGCGGGGCGCCCGTGCCGGACACGGGCATCGGAGCGGGCACGCAAGGAGGAAGCCGGCCATGACGCACCAGGACACGACCCCCGAGGCGGTCGCCAAGAAGGCGGCCGAGGACTCGACCGCCAGCGCCACCGGGTCACCCGCGGCTGCGCCGGTGGTGCCGAACGCCTCCCAGGACCCCACCAAGTGGGGACGGGTGGACGACGACGGAACGGTCTACGTCAAGACCGCCGACGGCGAACGGGCGATCGGTTCCTGGCAGGCCGGGGACGTCTCCGAGGGGCTCGCGCTCTACGCGCGCAAGTTCGACGACCTGCTCACCGAGGTCGAGCTGCTCGAAACCCGGTTGAACACCCACGCGGGCGAGCCCAAGCACACCCTGTCCAACGCCAAGCACCTGCGCGAGTCGCTGACCGACGCCGCGGTGATCGGCGACCTGGCCGCGCTGGCGGCCCGCATCGACCACCTGGTCGCGCGCGCCGAGCAGGCCGTGGAGGGCGCCAAGCACGAGAAGGAGCGCGTCCGCGCCGAGGCGGTGGCCCGCAAGGAGGCCCTGGTCGCCGAGGCCGAGGAGATCGCCAGCGAGGCGACGCACTGGAAGTCCGCGGGCGACCGGCTGCGCCAGATCCTGGAGGAGTGGAAGAAGGTCAAGGGCGTCGACCGCAAGACCGACGAGCAGCTGTGGCGCCGGTTCTCCAAGGCCCGCGACGCCTTCAGCCGCCGTCGCGGCTCGCACTTCGCCGAGCTGGACCGGCAGCGCGCCGCGGCCAAGGCCCGCAAGCAGGAGCTGGTCGAGGAGGCCGAGGCGCTCACCGAGTCCTCCGACTGGGGCGAGACGGCCACCCGCTACAAGCAGCTGATGTCGGAGTGGAAGGCCGCGGGCCGCGCGCCCAAGGACAGCGACGAGGCCCTGTGGCAGCGGTTCCGCGCCGCGCAGGACCACTTCTTCAGCCGCCGGTCGGCGGCGTTCTCCGAGCGGGACGCGGAGTTCGCCGAGAACGCCAAGCTCAAGGAGGAGCTGCTGGTCGAGGCCGAGCAGATCGACCCCTCCGCGGACCTCAAGGCCGCGCAGAACCAGCTGCAGCGCATCCAGGAGCGCTGGGACGAGGTCGGCAAGGTGCCGCGCGAGCGGATGCGCGAGCTGGAGGGCAGGCTGCGCGCGGTCGGCGACCGGGTCCGCCAGGCGGCCGACGCCCAGTGGCGGCGCACCGACCCCGAGGCCCAGGCCCGGGTGGATCAGTTCCGCGAGCGGGTCGAGCAGTTCGAGGCCCAGGCCGAGAAGGCCCGCGCGGCCGGCGACGAACGCCGGGCCAAGCAGGCCGAGGACCAGGCGGCCCAGTGGCGCGAGTGGCTGACGGCGGCCGAGCAGGCGATCGCGACCCGCTGACCAGACGAGAACGGGGCCCGCACCAGCACCGGTGCGGGCCCGCTTCGTTCGAGGGGGTTTTGGGGATTGCGTTGCTCGGCGGTGCGGGTGGCAGCACCTGCCGCGGTGCCGGCTGAGCCCCGCACCTGAAACAGCGGCTCGGCCGCATCCTCGAACGGCCGCTCGGGTGTTCGAGGTCGTTCGACGAGCCGCCGCGGTGCGGTCAGTCCTCGCGGGTCCAGAGGACGCGGAGCCACTGGACGGCGAGGACGACCATGCAGATTACCGCGAGGCTCAGGCCGATCCCCGGGCCCGCGTGCCCACCGGTGTTGCGCGACCAGATGGCGACCATGCCCTCGAAGGCCACGACCACCCCGGCCACGCCCGAGACGAAGGCCAGCAACCACAACCGCGTCATCAGCGCCAGCGCACCGCAGGCCAGCCCGATGATCGTGCAGTTGATGGCGAACAGCCTGGGCAGCAGGCCCACGTCCTCGGAGGGGTCCGACTGACCGGTGAGCACCTCCCAGCCCGCGCTGTCCGAGGTCCACGGCAGCAGCGCGCTGACCACCAGCACCAGCAGCACGATCGCGATCACGAGCGCCTTGGGCCCCGGGTCGATCCGGGAGGTGATCAGGATCTTCGGCTTGGTCCGGCCGGACCGGGCCGCGTCGTCCGACTCGCTCAACATGCACATCCCTGCTGCTCCGGCTGCGCGGCCGGTGCGCCGATCGTGGGCAGTCCCAGGCTGACCCCGGAGGTCTTGGGCTTGACGCCCTCCTCCCAGTGGTCGCCCGCGCGGGTGCGGCGGTGGCCGCCGATCTCGGTGTCGGCGACCAGGTGGTGCGGGGCGGCCTTGGTGATCGTGGTGCGCACCAGGTCACCGGGCCGGACTTCGCGGTCCACGGCGCCGGTCGGGGTGAAGTGCACCAGTCGTCCGTCGCGAGCGCGCCCGGACATCCGGTGCGTCTCGGCGTTCTTGCGCCCCTCGCCCTCGGCGACCAGCAGCTCGACCTCGCGCCCGACGAGCTTCTGGTTCTCCTCCCAGGAGATCTCGTTCTGCAGCGCCACGAGCCGGTCGTAGCGCTCCTGCACGACCTCCTTGGGCAGCTGGTCGGGCAGCTCGGCCGCCGGGGTCCCGGGGCGCTTGGAGTACTGGAAGGTGAAGGCGCTGGAGAACCGGGCCCGCCGCACCACGTCGAGGGTCGCCTCGAAGTCCTCCTCGGTCTCACCGGGGAAGCCGACGATGATGTCGGTGGTGATGGCCGCTTCCGGCATCGCCTCGCGGACCTTGCCGACGATGTCGAGGAAGCGGGCGCTGCGGTAGGAGCGGCGCATCGCCTTGAGGATCCGGTCCGAGCCGGACTGCAGCGGCATGTGCAGCTGCGGGCACACGTTCGGCGTCTCGGCCATGGCCTCGATGACGTCGTCGGTGAAGTCGCGCGGGTGCGGGGAGGTGAACCGGACGCGCTCCAAGCCCTCGACCTCGCCGCAGGAGCGCAGCAGCTTGCCGAACGCGTAGCGGTCGCCGAACTCCACGCCGTACGCGTTGACGTTCTGGCCGAGCAGCGTCACCTCCAGCACGCCCTCGGAGACCAGCGCCTGCACCTCGTTGAGGATCTCGCCGGGGCGGCGGTCCTTCTCCTTGCCGCGCAGCGAGGGCACGATGCAGAAGGTGCAGGTGTTGTTGCAGCCCACCGACACCGAGACCCAGCCGGAGTAGGCCGAGTCGCGCTTGGCGGGCAGCGTCGACGGGAAGACGTCGAGCGATTCGAGGATCTCGACCTCGGCCTCCTGGTTGTGCCGCGCGCGCTCCAGCAGCGTCGGCAGCGAGCCGAGGTTGTGCGTGCCGAAGACGACGTCGACCCAGGGGGCCTTGCGCACGATGGTGTCGCGGTCCTTCTGCGCGAGGCAGCCGCCGACGGCGATCTGCATGTTCGGGTTGCGGTCCTTCTGCGGCCGCATGTGCCCGAGGGTGCCGTAGAGCCGGTTGTCCGCGTTCTCCCGCACCGCGCAGGTGTTGAACACGACGACGTCGGCGGGGCTCCCCGCACCGCCGTCGGTGCGCACGTACCCGGCGTCTTCCAGCATGCCCGCGAGACGCTCCGAATCGTGCACGTTCATCTGGCAGCCGAAAGTTCGGATCTCGTACGTCTTCGTGCTCACCGTTCCACGGTAGCGCCTGGTCAGATCGCAGATTCACCCGCCCGGAGCACTGCGAGGACACCTTCGAGGAGCGGATCGGGCATCGAGCGCGGATCCGGATACCCGCGCGTCGACGCCTCGCCCGGACGGACGAGCGGGCGCTCGGCCGTTCCGCAGACCGTGATTACCGCGCGCAACCACCGCCCGCGCAATCGGGCGAAGTGCGAGCCCTGCGACTCCGTTGCGTAACCATTTTGCAACAACGCATCAGTTGTTCCCTATGGACTATCGCCCACCTGGCGGCTTAAGTTTCGGCCAACGAAAACCATTCGTCGCTTTTTGGGAGATTGCATGACCGCAGCCCCCACGGACGTTCCGATGATCCGGATGTCCGCGGTCGAGAAGCATTTCGGCTCGTTGCACGTGCTGCGGACGATCGATCTCGAGGTGCCCCGGGGCCAGGTCGTCGTGGTGCTCGGTCCGTCCGGCTCGGGCAAGTCGACGCTGTGCCGCGCGATCAACCGGCTGGAACCCATCGACTCCGGCGAGATCGCCATCGACGGCACCCCGCTGCCGGCGGAGGGGCGCTCGCTCGCCGAGCTGCGCGCCGACGTCGGCATGGTCTTCCAGCAGTTCAACCTCTTCGCGCACAAGACGATCCTGGAGAACGTCACGCTCGGGCCGATCAAGGTCCGCAAGGTCGGCGGCGAGGAGGCCCGCAAGGACGCCATGCGGCTGCTGGAGCGCGTCGGCATCACCGACCAGGCCGACAAGTACCCGGCCCAGCTCTCCGGTGGCCAGCAGCAGCGGGCGGCGATCGCCCGGGCGCTGGCGATGAAGCCGAAGGTGATGCTCTTCGACGAGCCGACCTCGGCACTGGACCCCGAGATGGTCAACGAGGTCCTCGACGTCATGGCCGGTCTGGCCGACGAGGGCATGACCATGCTGGTGATCACCCACGAAATGGGCTTCGCCCGCCGTGCCGCGCACCGCGTGCTGTTCATGGCCGACGGCGAGGTCGTAGAGGACGCCAAGCCCGAGAAGTTCTTCGAGGACCCGAAGAGCGACCGGGCCAAGGACTTCCTCGGAAAGATCCTCACGCACTAGTCACGACCACACAGGAAGGGCGGAGCGAGATGCGAGGCAAGAGGTTCCGGCTCCTCACCGGGGTGACCGCCGCGCTGGCGCTGGCGCTGACCGCATGCGGCGGTGGCGGCGGCGGCCAGGACCAGCTCAGCGGTGGCGGCGACGCTCCCGAGGTCAAGGTCGAGGAGAACGCCCAGTTCGAACCCGGCACGACCATGGAGAAGCTGCAGAAGGCCGACAAGATCCGGGTCGGCACCAAGTTCGACCAGCCGCTGTTCGGCCTCAAGGGCGGCGACGGGAAGCCGCACGGCTTCGACCCCGAGATCGCCAAGATCATCGCGGCCAAGATGGGCATCGCGCCGGACAAGATCGAGTGGGTCGAGGCGCCGAGCAAGACCCGCGAGGAGATCATCGCCTCCGACCGCGTCGACATGGTGGTGGCCACCTACACCATCAACGACGAGCGCAAGGAGCGGATCAGCTTCGCCGGCCCGTACTACCAGGCCGGTCAGGACCTGATGGTCAAGTCCGAGAACAAGGACATCACCGGGCCGGAGTCGCTGCGCCAGACCGGCGCCAAGGTGTGCTCGGTGACCGGATCGACCCCCGCCGAGGAGATCAAGAAGTACGTCGACCCGGCCAACCTGGTGCTCTTCGACGTCTACTCGAAGTGCGCCGACGCGCTGCGCACCGGTCAGGTGCAGGCGGTGACCACCGACAACGTCATCCTGATGGGCCTGGTCAGCGAGAGCGGCGGCAAGTTCAAGCTCGTGGACAAGCCCTTCACCGAGGAGCCCTACGGCATCGGCATCAAGAAGGGCGACGTGAAGTTCTGCGAGTTCATCAACCAGAGCCTGCAGCAGGCGAGCCAGGACGGCAGCTACGCCAAGGCCTGGGAGGCCACCGCGGGCGAGGTCGCCAAGCAGACCCCGCAGCTCCCGCAGCCCGACCCCTGCAGCTGACCTGATCGCGGAAATGAGGGTGCCGTCCGGCGCGGTCGGCACCCTCATCGCATGGCCGGAGTGAGATTTGCAAGTCATCATCGACAACCTGCCGCTGTACGCCAGCGGGCTTCTCCGCACGGTGCACATCTGCCTGCTCGCGGGGGTTCTGGCACTGGTCATCGGCACCATCGCCGCCGGTTTCCGGGTCTCGCCGCTGCCACCCCTGCGAGCGGCGGGCACCACCTGGGTCAACGTGCTGCGCAACTGCCCGCTGACCGTGGTCCTGTTCTTCATGGCCTTCGGCCTGCCCGAGCTGGGCTTCAACGGCTCGTACTTCTGGTTCGGCACGATCGGCCTGGCCCTGTACACCTCGGCGTTCGTCTGCGAGGCGATCCGCAGCGGGATCAACGCGGTGCCGGCCGGGCAGGCCGAGGCCGCCCGTTCGGTCGGGCTGACCTTCGGCCAGACGCTGGGGGAGGTCGTGCTGCCGCAGGCGGTGCGCACGGTGGTGCCGCCGCTGGGCAACGTGATCATCGCGATGATCAAGAACTCGGCGCTGGTCGGCGCCTTCGGCGTCGGCGGTGACCTGTTCTTCGTCGGCGAGACGCTGACCTCGGCGCGCGGCCTCGCGGCGCTGCCGGTGCTGATCGGGGTGGCGCTGGGTTACCTCGTGCTGACCATCCCGGCCGGCCTGCTGCTGGGCTACCTGGAGCGGAAGGTGGCGATCGCGCGATGAGCAACAACGCCGTGCTGTACGAAGCTCCGGGCCCCAAGGCCAAGCGCCGGTCCGCGATCTACAGCGTGATCGTCGGCCTGCTGCTGCTGGCCGTGATCGGCTGGATCGTCTACACGCTGGCCGTGCAGGGCCAGATGACCGCCGAGAAGTGGGGTCCGCTGCTGGACCCGACCAACGCCACGTTCGGCTCGCTGTGGAGCCTGATGGGCCAGGGCCTGCTGAGCACCTTGACCGCCGCCGGGCTGTCCATGGTGTTCTCCCTGGTCATCGGCACCCTGCTGGCGGTCACCAGGCTGGTCAGCGCGCCTTGGTACCGCTGGGCCGTGGTCGGCGTGGTCGAGCTGCTGCGCGGTATCCCGGTGGTCATCATGATCTTCTTCGCCTTCCGGGTGCTGCCCTCGTTCGGGCTCGACCTGGAGCCGATGTGGTTCCTGGTGATCGGTCTGACCGCGTACAACTCGGTGATCATCGCCGAGATCGTGCGCGCCGGGATCCTCTCGCTGCCCAAGGGCCAGAGCGAGGCCGCCTACGCGATCGGCATGCGCCGCGGTCAGGTGCTGACCAACGTGCTGCTGCCGCAGGCGTTCCGGGCGATGCTGCCCGCGCTGATCAGCCAGCTCGTGGTGATCCTCAAGGACACCTCGCTGGGCTTCATCGTCTCCTACGAGGAGACGGTCCGGACGGCGCAGTACATCATCCAGAACCTGAACAACCCGATCCAGACCTACGCGGTGGTCGCGGCGCTGTTCATCCTCATCAACTACCTGCTGAGCAGGCTGGCGACCTACGTCGAACGACGGCTCAGCAGCGGCCGCAAGGGCGCGGGCAAGGCCGTGCACGTCGAGGACGCGGGCAGGGCGGGCGGCACCGCCGCCTGACGCGACCTGCGCGCGCAGGGGGCGCTCCCGGTGCGGGAGCGCCCCCTGCGCGTTGTTGATCCACTACCACGTCCGGGTTTCGCCCGCTCGACGAAAGCGTGTCCGATCGTCATCCCATTTGGCTGGATCGATTGTGAAACGCACAACACACCGGTTAGTGTGACTGCCGCCATGAGGCGCCAACGTCGTCGCCCGGTTCCCGAGCTCAACTTCCGGAGGCGAAATGACGCCGCCATTGCATCCCGTGGTCGAGCAGGTCACCCGGCGGATCGCCGCACGCTCCGCCCGGACCCGCACCGCCTACCTCGAACGCATCCGCGCGGCCGCTGCCGAGGGCCGTCCGGCCCGCACCGAACTGCCCTGCAGCAACCTCGCGCACGGCTTCGCAGCCTGCAGCGGCTCCGATCGCATCGCGGTGCGCGGCACCGAGAAGCCGGGCGTGGCGATCGTGTCCGCCTACAACGACATGCTCTCGGCCCACCAGCCCTACGCCGACTACCCGGCCTGGCTGAAGGACGCGGTGCGCGAGGCCGGCGGGGTCGCGCAGGTCGCGGGCGGAGTTCCGGCGATGTGCGACGGGATCACCCAGGCCCGCACCGGCATGGAGCTCTCGCTGTTCTCCCGCGACGTGATCGCCATGGCCACCGGTGTCGCGCTGTCCCACGAGATGTTCGACGGCGCGCTGATGCTGGGCGTGTGCGACAAGATCGTGCCCGGCCTGCTGATCGGAGCGCTGACCTTCGGCCACCTGCCGACCGTGCTGGTCCCAGCCGGGCCGATGCCCTCGGGTCTGCCGAACGGGGAGAAGAGCCGGATCCGCCAGCTGTTCGCCGAGGGCAAGGCGACTCGCGAGGACCTGCTGGAGGCCGAGTCGGCCTCCTACCACTCCCCCGGCACCTGCACCTTCTACGGCACCGCGAACTCCAACCAGCTGGTCGTCGAGGTGATGGGCCTGCACCTGCCGGGGTCCAGCTTCGTCGCCCCGGGCACGCCGCTGCGCCGGGCGCTCACCGACGAGGCCGGCCGCCAGGTCGTGCGGCTCGCGCGGGACGGCGGCGCGCCGATCGGTGAGCTGCTCGACGAGAAGGCGATCGTCAACGGCGTGATCGGGCTGCTGGCCACCGGCGGTTCGACCAACCACACGCTGCACCTGCCGGCCATCGCCGCGGCGGCGGGAATCGAGCTGACCTGGGACGACTTCTCCGAGCTGTCGTCGGTGGTGCCCTCGCTGGGCAAGGTCTACCCGAACGGTTCGGCCGACATCAACCACTTCGCCGCGGCCGGCGGGGTGCAGACGCTGGTCGGGCAGCTGCTCGACGCCGGTCTGCTGCACCCGGACGTGCGAACCGTCGCCGGGCAGGGGCTCGACCGCTACCGGCAGCAGCCCTTCCTGGAGGACGGCGAGCTGGTGTGGCGCGACGGCCCGGCCAGGAGCCAGGACCCGGACGTGCTGCGCGACGTCGACGAGCCGTTCGCGCCCGAGGGCGGGATGCGGGTGCTGGAGGGCAACCTCGGCCGCGCGGTGACCAAGGTGTCGGCGGTGGCCGCCGAGCACCGCACCGTCACCGCCCCGGCCCGGGTGTTCGACGACCAGCACGCGTTCTCCGCGGCGTTCAAGTCCGGCGAGATCGACCACGACGTCGTGGTGGTCATCCGCAACCAGGGGCCGCAGGCCAACGGCATGCCCGAGCTGCACGGCCTCACCCCCGCGCTGGGCGTGCTGATGGACCGCGGCCACCAGGTCGCGCTGGTCACCGACGGGCGCATGTCCGGCGCCTCCGGCAAGGTGCCCTCGGCCATCCAGCTGACCCCCGAGGCCACCGCGGGCGGCCCGCTGGCCAAGGTCCGCGACGGCGACGTGGTCCGGTTCGACGCCGAGCGCGGCGCGCTGGAGGTCCTGGTCCCCGACGACGAGCTGGAAGCGCGGGAACCCGCGGCCGGGGCGGACCCCGCGCCGTTCGGTACCGGGCGGGAGCTGTTCGCCGCGTTCCGCAGCTCGGTCGGCCGGGCCGATCGGGGCGCGAGCGTGTTCACGCAGTTCCAGCCGGAGAACTCCCAGGTGCGAGCATGAACGGCGGCGGGAAGCACCGCCGCGAGATGAGGAACGGATGAAGATGAACACCGCAGCCGACGTTTTCGACCTGGCACCGGTGGTCCCGGTCGTGGCGCTGGAGGACGCGGGGCACGCGGTCCCGCTGGCCGAGGCGCTGCTGCGCGGCGGGATCCGGACCATCGAGGTCACCCTGCGCACCCCCGCGGGACTGCCCGCGATCGAGCGCATCGCCGCCGAGGTGCCCGGCATGGTCGCCGGGGCCGGCACCGTCACCGAGGTCGGGCAGGCCAAGCAGGCCGCCGACGCCGGCGCGCAGTACTTGGTCACGCCCGGCGCGACCGACCGGCTGCTGGACGACGTGGAGGCCTCCGGCGTGCCCTGCCTAGCCGGGGCGGGCACGGTCTCCGAGGCGATGCGGCTGGCCGAGCGCGGGGCAAGCGCGATGAAGTTCTTCCCGGCCGAGGCCAGCGGCGGCGTGCCCTTCCTGAAGGGCATCGCCGGGCCGCTGCCGAAGCTGCGCTTCTGCCCCACCGGCGGGATCAGCATCGGCAACGCGCCGGACTACCTCGCGCTGCCCAACGTCGGCTGCGTGGGCGGTTCCTGGCTGGCGCCGAAGGACCTGCTCGCCGCGGGCGACTGGGACGAGATCGAGCGGCTGGCAGCCGAGGCGGCCGCGCTGCGCTGACGTCGACCCTTTTTCATCGGAGTCCCCTGCGAGCGGCGCTCGCAGGGGACTCCGATGAAAAAGGGCCAGCGGCACCCCGCTCAGGCCAGGAGCTTCATCGCCTCCGGGATCGAGTCGACGACGGGGAACCCGGCGGCCTCCAGCTTGTTCCGGCCCATCACGCCGGTGGTGACCAGCACGCAGTCCGCCCCGGCCTCGTCGGCGGCGTGGGCGTCGTCGAGGACGTCGCCGATGAGCACCACCTCGGCCGGGTCGAGCTGCTGGGTCCGCAGGTGCTCGCGCAGGTGCGCTGCCTTCGAACCGCCGCCGATCGAGCTGCGCAGGCCGTCCATCCTGGCGAAGCGCTCGTGCAGGCCGCGCGCGGTGACCAGGTCGACCAGCTCCTCGTGGAACCACATCGACAGCAGGGACTGCGTGCCGCCGGCCCGCGCCCAGTCGTCCAGGGCGTGCGGAACGCCCTCGGCCATGCCGCAGCTGTCCAGGAGCCCGCGGTAGGCCTCGTGGTAGAGCACGTCGATGCGCGCCCAGTCCTGCTCGGAGAGCTCGCGGCGCAGCAGGCTGGCGTAGCACTGCGACAGCGGGCGCTTGTACAGCGCGCGCCACTCGTCGATGTCGACGTGCTCCCGGTCGTACTCGGTGCAAACCACGTTCACCGCCGAGACCACGGCGTGGTTGTCGTCGAGCAAGGTGCCGTTCCAGTCCCACACGATGTGCCGAGGAGTCGTCGCCATGGCGGCGACTCTACGAAACCACCCCGACGGACCGGTACCACCGTCCCAGTTCCAGAGACGCGTCCCACGCTCGACGGCCTCGGCACACCGGCCCGGCTCTCCGGACCAGCGGCTCCCCGCGACGTCGCGCCCTCCTCGGCGCGGGCAGGTGCCCGGCGGGCAAGCCCCTGGCCGCGGATCACGGGAGGTCGAGGTCTTCGCCCTCCGCCGAACCGTGGGCTTCGACCTGCTCGCGGACCACGCGGTAGGCGAGGCCTTCCGAGTAGCCCTTGCGGGCGAGCATGCCCACCAGGCGGCGCATCTTGGTCTGGTAGTCGGCCGCGCGCATGCTGCGGAGCTTGCGCTGGACGAGTTCGCGGGCGCGGTCCTCCTCGGCTTCCGCGTCCACGTTGGCCAGCGCGGCTTCCACGTGCTGCTCGTCCACGCCCTTGCGGCGCAGCTCGAAACCCAGCGCCTTGCGGCCCAGCCCCTGGTAGCGCTGGCGAGCGCTGACCCACTCCTCGGCGAAGGAGGCGTCGTCGACCAGGCCCGCGTCGACGAACTTCTGCAGCACGGCGTCGGCGACGTCCTCCTCGATCTCCTTGCGCAGCAGGGCCTGCCGCAACTCGGAGCGACTGCGGGCGCGGGTGGCCAGCAGCCGGTAGACGACATCGCGAGCCTTGGCCGCCGGGTCGTCCGGCTGGCGCTGGGACTTCTTCTCCTCCGGCCCGCCGACGTCGTCGGACCCGGCCGGTCCGGAGGAGCGGCGACCGCTCCTCCGGGTCGCGCCTTCGTCGTTCATCCGAGCTCGGCGGATCAGAACTCGACCGGGGCCGGCTCGGCGGCCTCCTCGGTGCTCTCCTTGTCGAGGGAGGCCCCGATGCCGAGCTTCTCCTTGATCCGCTTCTCGATCTCGTTGGCCACGTCCGGGTTCTCCCGCATGAACTTGCGGGCGTTCTCCTTGCCCTGGCCCAGCTGGTCGCCCTCGTAGGTGTACCAGGCACCCGACTTGCGGATGATGCCCTGCTCGACGCCCATGTCGATCAGCGAGCCCTCGCGGCTGATGCCGACGCCGTAGAGGATGTCGAACTCGGCCTGCTTGAACGGCGGCGCCACCTTGTTCTTGACGATCTTGACGCGGGTGCGGTTGCCGACCGCGTCGGAGCCGTCCTTGAGCGTCTCGATCCGGCGCACGTCCAGCCGCACCGAGGAGTAGAACTTCAACGCCTTACCACCGGTCGTGGTCTCCGGGGAGCCGAACATCACGCCGACCTTCTCGCGGAGCTGGTTGATGAAGATCGCGGTCGTCTTGGCGTTGTACAGCGCGGAGGTGAGCTTGCGCAGCGCCTGGCTCATCAGCCGGGCCTGCAGACCCACGTGGCTGTCGCCCATCTCGCCCTCGATCTCGGCGCGCGGCACCAGCGCGGCCACCGAGTCGATGACGATGCAGTCCAGCGCGCCGGAGCGGATCAGCATGTCGGCGATCTCCAGCGCCTGCTCACCGGTGTCGGGCTGGGAGACCAGCAGCGAGTCGGTGTCCACGCCGATCGCCTTGGCGTACTCGGGGTCCAGCGCGTGCTCGGCGTCGACGAACGCCGCGGTGCCGCCCAGCTGCTGCGCGTTGGCCACCGCGTGCAGCGCCACGGAGGTCTTACCGCTGCTCTCCGGGCCGTAGATCTCGACGATGCGACCGCGCGGGAGACCGCCGATGCCCAGCGCGACGTCCAGCGAGATGGATCCGGTCGGGATCACCTCGACCGGCGGCCGGGAGTCGTCGCCGAGCCGCATGACCGATCCTTTGCCGAACTGCTTGTCGATCTGGGCAAGCGCCAGCTCCAGCGCCTTGCCCTTGTCAGGTGTCGCTGCTGCCATCGGGGTCCACCTCGGTCGGAATCTCAGGGGGTCTCTTCGTCGGTTCAGACGCTACGGGCAGGGACCGACAATCCGGCTCCCGGGGCTGACGGTGCTCCGGTCCCGCGCCGCCCATACTAGGCGAACGGATGTTCGATCATCTGCCCGACACGCCGGCCGGATCACTCCGTCGTGTGATGGTGCGATCTACGGCCCCGCGGTGGACACTCGGAGTCCAGGCTCCTCGCAGAGCGAGAGGAGGTGCGGACCATGCGCATGGACCGCTACCTGCCGCCGGAGCACCCGCTGAACCGCTTCTACCGGGTGGCCGCAGCCATCTTCGGCGCCTGCCTGCTGGCCTTCGGCGTGCTCGGGCTGGCCGACCGCGTCCCGCTGTTCTCCACCAGCGGCATCGACGTCATGGGCCTGTCCAGCAACGGCCTGCTGGCCGTGGTCTCGGTCGCGGTCGGCGCGATCCTGATCGGGGCCGCTGCCTGGGGCGGGCCGGTCGCCTCCACCACCACCGCGGTGATCGGCGTGCTGTTCTTCCTGTCCGGGCTGATCAACATCGGGCTGATGAACACGGCCTGGAACATCCTGGCCTTCGACATCCGCAACGTGGCGTTCAGCTTCGCCGCGAGCATCGTGCTGATGTTCATCGGCTTCTACGGGCGGCTCAGCGGCGGCCTGCCCGAGGACAACCCCTACGTCCGCTACCGGCACCACGAACCCCCGGTTCAGGAGGACACCGACCGGGTCCGGGCCGAGGAGCGCCGCATCGAGGAGCTCGGGCCGATGTGCACCGACGAGATCGCGGTCGCCGAGGGCCACGCGTCCCCGCAGCAGCAGCGCCGGGTCAGCGCGGAGCGCTGGCGCCGGATGCAGGAGGAGCGCCGCCGCGCCTACGAGGCCTACGAGTCGGCGGGCAAGACGCCGCAGCAGCGGATCAGCTCGCAGAACCCGTGGGCCGACTTCGAGCAGGAGAAGAAGCAGATCGGGTCCTGATCGGCGGCGGCGCCGCGAACCGGTCCGGAACTGCTCGAGGACGCGGCGGAGCCGCCCGCACCGAGCGGAGCCTAGCGGCGGACCGCGGGCACCTCGAAGGCGTCGCAGACCGCCTTCCAGACCGCCTTGGTGGACACGCCGGCTTCCAGCGCCTCGTCCACCGTGCGCCCGCCGAGCTCGGAGAAGACGTGGTCCTGCGCGAGCATCTCGGCCCGCACGCGGCCGAACTCGTCGGCCATTCGAGAGCGGAAATCGGTGTGACGCATCGCCGGCCAGCGTACTCGGCCCCGCGGGGCTCCCGTCCCGAACTCGACCCCCGCGATCGGTCGCGGCGGCGGCTCCCGGCCCCGCGGGACGTCTAGGCTGGTGACGTGCTGTTGCTGCTGCAGACCGACCCGACCGGGATGTCCACTCCGCTCGGCAAGATCGTCGTGGCCGCGATGCTGCTGGCCGTGATCGTCGTGCTGGTGCGCTTCCTCTGGCAGAACCGCGGCAAGTAGCGACGTCGGTGCTCTGGTCCAGCATGGGGGGCGTGAACGACGTGCTGGACGGTTTCTCGGCGGCGACCCGCGACTGGTTCCGCGGCGCCTTCGACGCGCCCACCGAGGCGCAGCGGGGCGCGTGGGAAGCGATCGCGGAGGGCGAGCACGCCCTGGTGGTGGCGCCGACCGGTTCCGGCAAGACGCTGGCGGCGTTCCTGTCCGCGCTGGACCGGCTGGCCGCCGAGGGCGAGCCGGCCGACCCCAAGCAGCGCTGCCGCGTGCTCTACGTCTCGCCGCTGAAGGCGCTGGCCGTCGACGTGGAGCGCAACCTGCGCGCGCCGCTGACCGGGATCCGGCAGGCGGCGCAGCGGCTCGGCTCCGCGCCGCCGGAGATCGAGGTCGGGATCCGGACCGGCGACACCCCCGCCGACCAGCGCCGCTCGTTCGCCCGCAAACCGCCGGACGTGCTGGTCACCACCCCGGAGTCGCTGTTCCTGCTGCTCACCTCCGCGGCACGGGAGTCGCTGCGCGGGGTCGAGACGGTGATCGTCGACGAGGTGCACGCGGTGGCCGGAACCAAGCGCGGCGCGCACCTCGCGCTGTCCCTGGAGCGCCTGGACGAGCTGCTGGCCGAGCCCGCGCAGCGCATCGGGCTGTCCGCGACGGTGCGACCGGTCGAGGAGGTGAGCACCTTCCTCGCCGGTGGTCGACCGGTGCGCACCATCCAGCCGGCCCACCCCAAGGAGGTCCAGGTCCGGGTGGAGGTGCCCGTGCCGGACCTCGCCGAGCTGGGCACCGGCGACCAGGACCAGGAGCAGCAGACCTCGATCTGGCCGTCGGTGCAGGACCGGATCCTGGAGCTGATCCGGCAGCACCGCTCCACGATCGTGTTCGCCAACTCCCGGCGACTGGCCGAACGGCTGACCGCGGGCATCAACGAGCTGGCCGCCGAGCAGCCCGAGGAGATGACCCGGTTCCCCGCCGAGGCGGTCGGCGGCTCGGGCGTCGGCGGCGGAGCGCCGCCGGTGGTTGCCAAGGCGCACCACGGCTCGATGTCCAAGGAGCAGCGCGGACTCGTCGAGGAGGAGCTCAAGTCCGGGGAGCTGCCCTGCGTGGTGGCGACCTCCTCGCTGGAGCTGGGCATCGACATGGGCGCGGTCGACCTCGTGGTGCAGGTGGAGGCGCCGCCGTCGGTGGCCTCCGGGCTGCAGCGCATCGGCCGCGGCGGGCACCAGGTCGGCGCGGTCTCCCGCGGCGTGGTGTTCCCGAAGTTCCGCGGCGACCTCGTGGGCTGCGGGGTGGTGGCCGAGCGGATGGCCGACGGGCTGATCGAATCGATCTCCTTCCCGCGCAACCCGCTGGACGTGCTGGCCCAGCAGGTCGTGTCGATGGTGGCCATGGACGAGCTGCCGGTCGCGCGGCTGGCCGCGCTGGTGCGGCGCGCGGCGCCGTTCGCCGGGCTGCCCGACTCGGCGCTGCACGCGGTGCTGGACATGCTGGCCGGGCGGTACCCCAGCGAGGAGTTCGGCGAGCTGCGGGCGCGCGTCGTGTGGGACCGGATCGAGGACGTGCTGCGGCCCCGTCCGGGCGCGCAGCGGCTGGCGGTCACCTCCGGGGGCACCATCCCCGATCGCGGCCTGTTCACGGTGACCACGCCCGGGGACGACGAGGCAGGGCGCGGCGGCGTGCGGGTCGGCGAGCTCGACGAGGAGATGGTCTACGAGTCCCGGGTCGGCGACACGTTCCTGCTGGGCACGAGCTCGTGGCGGGTGGAGGACATCACCCACGACCGGGTGGTGGTCACCCCGGTTCCCGGCACGCCGGGCCGGATGCCGTTCTGGCGGGGCGACCAGCCCGGGCGCCCGCTGGAGCTGGGCCGGGCCCTGGGCGCGTTCGTGCGCGAGCTGACCGGCGCGGGCGAGGAGCGCGCGCGGGAGCGCGTCGCCGCGGCCGGACTGGACCGGTGGGCGCAGGACAACCTGCTCTCCTACCTGGACGAGCAGAAGCGGGCGACCCGGCACGTGCCCGACGACCGCACGATCGTGGTGGAGCGCTTCCGCGACGAGCTCGGCGACTGGCGCCTGGTGGTGCACTCCCCGTTCGGCGCGCAGGTCAACGGGCCGTGGGCGCTGGCCATCGGCGCGCGGCTCCGGGAGCGGCGGGGCGTCGAACCGCAGCTGGCCTCCTCCGACGACGGGATCGTGCTGCGGCTGGCCGACGCGCTCGACGAGTCGGGCGCCGAGGTGCTGCCCACCGCCGAGGACGTGCTGCTGCCGCCGGACGAGGTGCAACAGGTGGTCACCGACGAGGTCGGCGGTTCGGCGCTGTTCGCCGCGCGGTTCCGGGAGTGCGCGGCGCGGGCGCTGCTGCTGCCGCGCCGGGACCCGCGCAAGCGCACCCCGCTGTGGCAGCAGCGGCAGCGCGCCGCGCAGCTGCTCGCGGTCGCCGCGCAGTACGAGCAGTTCCCGATCGTGCTGGAGGCGATGCGGGAGTGCCTGCAGGACGTCTACGACGTGCCCGGGCTGACCGAGCTGATGGGGCAGGTCGCGCAGCGCAAGGTGCGGGTGGTCGAGGTCGAGACGCCCGCGCCGTCGCCGTTCGCGCGCAGCCTGCTGTTCGGCTACATCGGGATGTTCCTCTACGAGACCGACGCCCCGCTGGCCGAGCGTCGTTCGGCGGCGCTGAGCCTGGACTCGACGTTGCTGGCCGAGCTGCTGGGTTCGGAGGCGATGCGGGAGCTGCTCGACCCGGACGCGCTGGCCGAGATCGAGCAGCAGCTGCAGCGGATCGAGCCCGATCGCCACGCGCGCGACGCCGAGGGCGCCGCGGACCTGCTGCGCTGGCTCGGAGATCTGTCCACATCGGAGGCCGAGAAGCGCGGCGTGCGGCCGGAATGGCTGGACCAGCTGGCCGCGCAGCGGCGCGCGCTGCGGGTGCGCATCGCAGGCGAGGAGCGCTGGATCGCCATCGAGGACGCCGGCCGGGTGCGCGACGCGCTGGGCGTGGCGCTCCCGGTCGGGGTGCCGGAGGCGTTCACCGAGCCGGTCGCCGATCCGCTGGGCGACCTGCTCATCCGCTACGCGCGCAGCCGCGGGCCGTTCCCGGCCGAGCAGGCCGCGCACCGGTTCGGGCTGGGCGTCGCGGTGGTGCACGGGGTGCTGGACCGGCTGACCGGGACCGGGCGGCTGGTGCGCGGCGAGCTGCGGCCGCTGGCCTCCGGGGGCGGCGGAGTGCTGGAGTACTGCGACGCCGAGGTGCTTCGCCGGCTGCGACGCGCCTCGCTGGCGCGGTTGCGCGCCGAGGTGGAGCCGGTGGAGCCCGAGGCGCTGGGCCGGTTCCTGCCCACCTGGCAGGGCATCGGCACGCGGTCGAGGAGCGCGCCGAACGTCGATGACGTGTACGCGGTGGTGGAGCAGCTGGCCGGGGTACCGGTCCCGGCGAGCGCGCTGGAGTCGCTGGTGCTGCCCGCGCGGCTGCCCGGCTACTCCCCCGCGCTGCTCGACGAGCTGACCTCGACCGGCGAGGTGACCTGGGTCGGGGCTGGTGCGCTCGCCGGTGGCGACGGCTGGATCGCGCTGGCGCCGACCGATGTGGCCGACCTGCTGCTGCCGGACCTGCCCGAGGAGGCACCGGACTCACCGCTGCACCGGGCCGCGCTGTCCGCACTGGACGGTGGCGCGCTGTTCTTCCGGCAGCTGGCCGACCGCGTCGGGGAGGTGCTGCTGGCCGACGGCGGGCAACCGCCCGCGGACGACGAGCTGACCACCGCGCTGTGGGACCTGGTGTGGGCCGGGCTGATCACCAACGACACGCTCGCGCCGCTGCGCGCGCTGGTGTCCGGGCGCGGTGCCGCGCACAAGCCGCGCCGGAGCGCGCCGCGCGGGCGCTACGCGCGGTTGCGCGCGGGCCGACCTTCGATGCCCAGCCGCACCGGTCCTCCGACGGTCTCCGGCCGCTGGTCGCGGGCACCGCGACCGGAGGCCGCTCCGACCCGCCGGGCGCACGCGCGGGCCGAGGCGTTCCTGGAGCGGCACGGGGTGCTGACCAGGGGCGCTCTGGACGTCGAGCGGGTCAGCGGCGGGTTCTCCGCGGTGTACAAGGTGCTGCGGGCGATGGAGGAGTCCGGCCGGTGCCGCCGCGGGTACGTGGTCGAGGGCCTGGGCGGCGCGCAGTTCGCGGTGCCCGGGGCGATCGATCGGCTGCGCGCCCTGTCCGGCGACGACCGGGAGAGCGGGCGGGCGGTGGTGCTGGCCGCCGCGGACCCGGCGCAGCCCTACGGCGGGGCGCTGGAGTGGCCCGCGCCGGTGGGCGACACCCGGCACCGCCCGGGGCGCAAGGCGGGTGCGCTGGTGGTGCTGGTCGACGGGGCCGTCGTGTTCTACGTCGAGCGCGGCGGCAAGTCGCTGCTGTCGTTCACCGAGGACGAGGCCGCGCTGCGCACCGCCGCGGAGGGGCTCGCCCGGGTGGTCCGGGACGGCTGGCTGGACCAGCTCGCGGTGGAGCGGGCCGACGGCCAGGACGCCTGGAGCTCGCGGCTGGCGGCGGTGCTCACCGAGGCGGGCTTCCGCGCCACCCCCAAGGGCCTCCGGCTGCGATCCTGACCGCGCGGGTCCTTTCGATGAAAAGGGGACGGAGGCCGGGGTTCAGAGCCGCATGAAGGGGTCCGCGTAGCCGAACTCGCCGCGGATGGCCGGGTCGTGGGCGGCCAGCGGCCGCACCTGGAAGTGGGTGGCCCAGTCCGGCACGGGCGGGGTGATGCCGTGCTCGGCCGCCGGCACGAAGCCGAAGCGCGGGTAGTAGTCGAGGTGGCCGAGCAGGCCGACCAGGGGTTCGCCGAGGGCGTCGGCGGCGCCGAGCACGGCGTGCATCAGGGCCGATCCGACGCCCCGCCGCTGCACGCGCGGGAGGACGCCGATCGGGCCCAGCGCCAGCACCGGGACCTCGCCGACGCTGGCCCGGCTGCCCACCACGTGCCCGACGACGTCGCCGTCGAGCTGCGCGACCAGCGCCAGCTCGGGGATCCAGGCGTCGCCGGAGCGCAGCTCGTCGACCAGCCCCACCTCGGCTGGCAGCGGTCGCTCGGGATCGGCGAAGGCGGCGGTGTGCACGGCCCGGACCGCCGGGATGTCGGCGGCCGTCTCGCGGCGGATCAGCATGGGCCCATGCTTCCGGTCGAGCGCGGTGGCGCGGCAAGCGATTTTCGGTGCCGCTCCCCGTCACCGGGTGGCGAGCTGCAGCAGGCCCCAGAGCTGGGCGATGGCGTCCTGGTCCCCGGTGGTTTCGATGGCGCGGTTGGGCAGGCGGCCCCACGCCCAGAGGTAGACCGCTGCCGGATCGCCGCTGACGACGGCGTCCGGGGTGGTGCTCGCGACGTCCTCGGAGCCGAGCACCGCGGTGCCCTCCTCGTCGGCGGTGACCAGCCAGTTGCGGCCCGGCACGTGCACGCCGACCGAGCAGGCGCGGGTCGCGGTGATGCCCAGGGCGCGCAGCCGGTGGTCGAACCAGACCCGCAGCACCTCGTCCACGCCGTCGGCGGCCACCTCCGGGTCGATCTCGGTGACCTCCACCCGGGCGGCGACCTGCACGTCGACCCGGTGCAGGGTCACCGCGTGCAGCAACCGCCGCACCCAGAACCGCACCGTGTGGTCCTCGGGCCACCACGTGGGGCAGCGCGACTCCGGTGGGCGGGCGGCGAACTCGGCGAGCACCTCGGCCAGCCGGACCGAGAACCGGCCGACCGCTTCCGGCAGCTCCGGCTCGGCGGGCAGGTCCCAGCGCCGTTCGGCTTCCGGGGACCCGAGCCAGCACAGCACGTCCTCGCACAGGTCGCCCAGCTGGCGCACGGTCTGCCCGAGCGTGCGGCCCGCCGCGTTGTGCACCGGGGTGTCCGCGTCGACGTCGTGGGTTGCGGCGGTCAGCAGCTGCGCTTCGCTGCTCAGCAGGTCGAGCATCCGCTCGTGGTCGAGTCGCACTTCGGTCCCGTTCACCTCGTCGCCCCCAGCAGGCTGTGGCCCACGACGTCGAGGAAGCGCCTGCTGCGCACGAGCAGTTCGTCCGCCTCCGCGGTGGTCGTGGTCGGCACGCCGGCCTCGGCGGCCGCCCTGCGGTCCGAGCGCGCGGCGAAGTAGGCCGCCCACTCGCGCAGCTCCGGTGCCGCAGCGGTCAGCAGGGTCCACACGCTGGCGGGCTTGCCCTCGCGCTGACCGGCGCGCGCCACCACCACCGCGGAAGCGGCGCGCAACGCCGCGACGTGCGCGGCGACGAACCGGTCGCCGGGCTGGTCGGCCTGGTCGGCCTCGCGCAGGCGGGCGCGCGCGTCGAGCAGCAGCGACACGGCCCCGGCCGGAGCCTCGGCCTGGGGCGAGGGCCGCTCGCCCGGCTCTCGGTCGTCGGCGGAGTGCCGCGGCCACGGGATCAGGTCGGTGGGACAGGTCATCACGCGCTCCCCTCCTTCGTCGGCCGGGTCCGGCGGCGGGGCACTTCCCCTACCCCACCGCCGGACCGCTGTTCGAACTGACGTTCATCGAACTCGCGTTCGAACGACTCCAGATTAGCGGCGGCCGGTGATCGACTCAAGCGATGCGCTGTAGCTCACCTGTTCGAGTCGTGAGCTGCGCGGATGATCACCACGATCGGGTGAGGACCCCACGCGCGCTCCGCACGGGTTACTGTTCGAGCCGTGACCGCCGCGCCATCCCCCAGCTACGACCGGATCGTCGAACTGACCGCAGCGGAACTGCGGGAGAGACTTCCGGAGGCCCTGCGGATCTACGTCGACGCGATGGGATACCCGCCGTCGACCGCGCAGCAGCGCGGCCCGATGTGGGCGGCGCACATGCTGCGCCCCGGCTGGCGCTGCATCGGGGCGTTCAACGACGCCGACGAGCTCGCCGGCGTCGGGTACGGCTACCTCGGCGCGCCCGGCCAGTGGTGGCACGAGCAGGTCCGCCGCGGCCTGCTGTCCACCGGCGGGGACCCGGACAGCTGGCTGGCCGACTACTTCGAGCTCACCGAGCTGCACGTGCGCCCGGACTGCCAGGGCGCCGGCCTCGGCGAGGAGATCCTGCGGCGGCTGCTCGACGGGGCTCAGGGCGCGCGGGTGCTGCTGTCGACCCCGGAGGGCCCCACCCGCGCCTGGAACCTCTACCGCCGCGTCGGCTTCGGCGACGTGCTGCGCAACTACCGCTTCACCGGCGACCCGCGCCCCTTCGCGGTCCTCGGCCGACCGCTGCCGCTCTGATCCCGGCGGCGGGCCGGCCGGCGCCTCCGCGGGCCCGGCCCGCGGAGGCGCCCGCTCCCGCTCAGACCGCGAGCTGGTCGCGGAGGGTGTCGAGCCCCATCGAGCCCATCCGCAGGGCGCTGGTGTGGAAGGCCTTCGGGTCGAAGGCCGCTCCCTGGCGCTTGCGCACCTCGTCGCGGGCCTGCCGCCACAGCCGCTCGCCGAGCTTGTAGGACGGGGCCTGGCCCGGCCAGCCCAGGTAGCGGTCGATCTCGTCGCGCACCCAGGCAGGATCGGTGACGGTCCGGCTGAGCATGAACTCCAGCCCCAGCTCCGGCGTCCAGCGCTCGCCCTCGTGGAAGCCGAACCCGGCCGGGATCGGCAGTTCGAGGTGCATGCCGATGTCGACGATCACCCGCGCGGCGCGGAAGAGCTGGTCGTTGAGCATGCCCAGCAGATCTCCGTCGTCGGCGAGGTAACCGAGCTCGCGCATCAGCCGCTCGGCGTAGAGCGCCCACCCCTCGCCGTGCCCGGAGACGAAGCAGGCGAGCCGCTGGAACTTGTTCAGCCGCTCGGCCTCGTGGACCGCGGTGGCCACCTGGAGGTGATGCCCCGGCACGCCCTCGTGGTAGACCGTGGAGACCTCGCGCCAGGTCGGGAACTCCTGCCGGTCGGCGGGCACCGACCACCACATCCGGCCCGGGCGGGAGAAGTCGTCGGTGGGCCCGGTGTAGTAGGCGCCGACACCGCCCCCGGGCGGGGCGATCTTGCACTCGAGCTTCATCAGCTCGTCGGGGATGTCGAAGTGGGTGCCGCGCAGGTCGGCCAGCGCGGAGTCGGAGAGCCGCTGCATCCACTCGGCGAACTCCGCCTGCCCGCGCACCACGTAGCGCGGGTCGTGGTCGAGCAGCTCGGCGGCCTCGGCGAGGGGCGCGCCGGGCTTGATCCGCTCGGCGACCTGCTTCATCTCGGCCTCGATCTCGGCGAACTCCTGCCAGCCCCACTCGTAGGCCTCCTGCAGGTCCAGCTTCGCCCCGGTGAAGTACCGCGACCACAACCGGTACCGCTCCTCGCCGACGGCGTCCTTCTCCGGCGCCTTGGGCAGCAGCTCCGCGCGCAGGAAGTCGGCCAGGCCCGCGTAGGCCTCGGCAGCGCCCTCGGCGGCGGTGTCCAGCTCGCGGCGCAGGCTCTCGTCGACCTCGTCCGCGCGGCCGACCAGCGAGGCGAAGAACGAGCCCGCCCCGGAGCGCCCGGACCAGGTGTCGCACTGCTCGGCGACCTTGCGGACCTGCCGCTGGGCAGAGACGTTCCCCTCGGCGGCCGCGGCGGTCAGCCCGGCGCGCAGCCCCAGCACCGCCTCGGGCATCTTGGCCAGCCTGCGCGCGACGGTGCGCCAGTCGTCGGCGGTCTCGGTGGGCATCAGGTCGAAGACCTGGCGCAACTCCTGCACCGGGCTGGCGATCACGTTCAGCGCGGACATGTCCGCCCCGATCTCGTGCAGCTCGAGGTCCAGCCCGACCCGCTCGGTGAACACCGCCTCGGCCACCCGCTCGGACTCGTCGGCGGGCTCGGCGGCCGAGACCGCGTCGTAGCTGCGGCGCGCGAGCTCGGCGCGCGCCCGGTGCCCGCTGGGCGAGTAGTCGGTCAGCTCCTCTTCCCCACCGGGCACCCCCAGGTAGGTCGCGGCGATCGGGTCCAGCGCGGCCAGCTCGTCGACGTAGCGGTCGCTGATCGCGTGCACCCCGTTGTGGTCAACTCCCATGGGGCCACGCTAGCGCGGACCGGACGGCCGGACGCACTACGACGGGAAGACGACGAGCGCACGGACGGCGAAGGTCGCGATTCGGTGCGAACATCCACGCGTGGTGGGGAACAGATCGCGTCGCGCGCTCCTGGCCGTCCTGGTCACGGTGCTCGCCACGCTGCTCGGGGGATGTCTGAACGTCAACGCCGCGCTGACCATCTCCGGTGAGGACACGGTCTCCGGCGAGGTCGTGGTGGCGACCGAGACGGTCGACGGCAAGGTGCCCTTCGAGCTGCGGCCGCCGCCGAAGCTGGCCGACCGGGTCAAGGTCGAGCCGTTCACCGAGGGCCAGGAGGCCGGGGCGACCGTGTCCTTCCGCGACCTGGAGTTCGACGAGGTCGGGCAGCTGGCGGCCGCGCTGAGCCCGAACGACTCCCGCTACCACCTGGAGCTGCGGCGGCAGGGTTCGCTGGTCCACTTCGAGGGCGAGGCCGACCTCACGCCGCTGGCCGAGACCGACTCCTCGATCGAGCTCAAGATCAGCGCTCCCGGCGAGATCACCCGCACCAACGGCGAGGAGAGCGCGGGCACGGTCACCTGGAACCTCGAACCCGGTGAGGTCACCCAGCTCTCGGCGGCCTTCCAGTTCTCCGGGGCCGGCGGCCTCGGCTGGTGGCTGTGGGTGTCGCTGGTCGGCGGGCTGACCGTGCTCACCGCGGTGCTGGTCGGGTTGCTGGCGCTACGCACCCACCTGCGCAACCGGCCGCCGGTCAAGGCCTAGCGAGGTGACCACCTCGCGCGTCGCCCTGGAGCGGTTGAGCGTGTAGAAGTGCAGCGCCGGAACGCCTTCGGCGATCAGCCGCTCGCACCAGCCGGTCACCAGCTCGACGCCCGCGGCGCGGAAGGCCGCCGGGTCGTCGGCCAGCGGAAGCAGCCGGTCGGACAGCGACCGCGGGATCTCCACCCCGGCCAGCTCGCCGAACTTGGCCAGCACCTTCGGCGTGGTGATCGGCATGACGCCGGGCAGCAGCGGCACGTCGCAACCGCGCGCGGCCATCCGGTCGCGCAACCGCAGGAAGTGCTCCGGCTCCAGGAACAGCTGCGCGATCGCGAAGCCCGCCCCGGCGTCGATCTTGCGCACCAGGTGGTCGGCGTCGACCTCCGGGTCGCCCGAGCGCGGGTGCCCGTGCGGGAAGGCGGCCACGCCGACGCAGAACTCGCCGAGCTCGCGCACCAGGCGCACCAGCTCCTCGGCGTAGGTCAGGCCTTTCGGGTGGGCCACCCACGGCCCGGTGGGGTCGCCGGGCGGGTCGCCGCGCACGGCGAGCACGTTGCGCACGCCCGCGGCCGCGTAGCTGCCGATCACGTTGCGCAGCTCGGCCACCGAGTGGTCCACCGCGGTCAGGTGGGCCATCGGGGTCAGCGTGGTCTCCTGCGCGATGCGCCCGGTGGTGCGGATCGTGCGGTCCCGGCTGGACCCGCCCGCCCCGTAGGTGACCGACACGAACGCGGGGTCCAGCGGTTCCAGCTCGCGCACCGCGCGCCAGAGGATCCGCTCCTCCTCGTCGTTGCGCGGCGGGAAGAACTCCACCGAGAATCCCGTCCGGCCGCCGTTCAACCGGTCCACCACCGTCGTCATGCACGCCAGAATAAGGCCCACCGGCGAGCCCGATTCACGATGTGGAACGCGCGGGCTCGGGCCGAGCGCACCGGGCCCGAGACCGCCCCCGCACGAACGGGTGAGGGGGCATCGAAGAGTATGTAGGGGTGGCTCCCATTCATCCGGTGACCGTGCGGACGCCCGACGGCGACACCGACTTCGAGAAGGACCTCCCGGGGCACGTCCGGCAGACGCTGGCCGACCACCTGCAGCAGCGGCGCCGCGAAGCGGCCGAGCTCGACCCGGCGGTCGGCGAGGCGGCCGAGCAGCTCAGCGAGTTCGTCCTCGGCGGCGGCAAGCGGATCCGCCCGACCTTCGCCTGGTGGGGGTGGCGCGCCTGCGGCGGCGCCGCCCGGGGCCCGGAGGCCGCCTCGACGCTGCGCGCCGCCAGCGCGCTCGAACTGCTGCAGGCCTGCGCGCTGCTGCACGACGACCTCATCGACGAGTCCGACACCCGCAGGGGCAATCCGACCGCGCACCGGCGGTTCGAGGCGATGCACCGGGAGAACGACTACGCGGGCGACGCATCCAGGTTCGGCATGGCCGCCGCCGTGCTGCTCGGCGACCTGGCGCTGGCCTGGTCCGACGACATGCTGCACAGCTCGGGGATCGGCGCCGAGGCGATGGCCCGCGCGCTGCGGCCCTGGCGGGCGATGCGCACCGAGGTGCTCTCCGGGCAGTACCTGGACGTGCTGGGCCAGGTGCGCGGCGACGAGACCCCCGAGGCCGCGCTGCGCATCTGCGAGCTGAAGTCGGCCTCCTACTCGGTGCAGCGGCCGCTGGAGCTGGGCGCGCAGATCGCCGGGGCGGACCAGGAGGCGCTGACCGCGCTGCACCGCTTCGGCACCGACATCGGCGTGGCCTTCCAGCTGCGCGACGACCTGCTGGGCGTGTTCGGCGACCCCGAGGTCACCGGCAAGCCCGCTGGTGACGACCTGCGCGAGGGCAAGCGCACCGTGCTCGTGGCCGAGGCCGTGGCAGCCGCTCGCGAGCGGGGCGACGACGCCTCGCTGCACCTGCTGCGGGGCGTGCTGGGCGACCCGGACCTCGACGAGGACCGGGTCGCGCAGGCCCGCGAAGCGCTGGAGTCCCTCGGCGCGGCGAGCGCGGTGGACAAGCGGATCGCGGAGCTGACCGGCTCGGCGATGCTGGCGCTGCACGCGGCGGGCCTGGACGAGCCCGCCGCCTCGCGGCTCGCCGAACTGGCCGTGGCGGTCACCGACCGCACCCACTGACGCCGTGCGCACCGTTCCCGGTCCCACCGAGCACGTGGTCGTCGTCGGTGCGGGGCTGTCCGGGCTGTCGGCCGCGCTGCACCTGGCCGGTGCGGGGCGGCGGGTCACGGTGGTCGAGCGCGAGGCGACGCCGGGCGGGCGCGCCGGGCTGCACGAGCTCGACGGCTACCGCATCGACACCGGGCCGACGGTGCTGACCATGCCCGAGCTCGCCGACGAGGCGCTGCGCGCGGTCGGCTCCTCGCTGTCCGAACGGCTGGAGCTGATCGAGCTGCGCCCGGCCTACCGGGCGCAGTTCGCCGACGGCTCGGCGCTGGACGTGCACACCGACGGCGCGGCCATGGAGCAGGAGATCCGCGAGTTCGCCGGAGCGACCGAAGCCGCCGGCTACCGGCGCCTGCGCGACTGGCTGACCAGGGTGTACCGGGCGGAGATGGACCGGTTCATCGACGCCAACTTCGACTCGCCGCTGGACCTGGTCTCCCCCGAGCTCGCGCGGCTGATCGCGCTGGGCGGCTTCGGGCGGCTGGGCCCGGCGATCGGGCGCTTCCTGCGCGACGAGCGGCTGCGCCGGGTGTTCTCCTTCCAGGCGCTCTACGCCGGTTTGGACCCGCGTCGGGCGCTGGCGCTGTACGCGGTGATCTCCTACATGGACACCGTCGGCGGCGTGTGGTTCCCGCGCGGCGGCATGCACGCCCTGCCGCGCGGGATGGCCGAGGCCGCGGCCGAGGCCGGCGTGCGCTTCCGGTACGGCGCCGAGGTCACCGGGCTGGAGCGGAGCGGCGACCGGATCACCGCGGTGCGCACCGCCGAGGAGCGCGTCGCCGCCGACGCGGTGGTGCTCACCCCGGACCTGCCGGTGGTGCGAGAGCTGCTGGGCCTGCGCTCGCGGCGCCGGCTGCGCTGGTCGCCCTCGGCGGTGGTGCTGCACGCGGGCACCACCCGCGGCTGGTCGGAGGCGCACCACACGATCTCCTTCGGCGCCGCCTGGCAGCGCACCTTCACCGAGATCATCCGCGACGGCGCGCTGATGACCGACCCGTCGCTGCTGGTCACCCGGCCGACGGCGACCGACCCGGGATTGGCGCCGGAGGGCCGCGAGCTGCACTACGTGCTCGCGCCCTGCCCGAACCTGGCCACCGGACCGCTGGACTGGGAGCGCATCGGCCCGGCCTACCGCGACGAGCTCGTCGCGGTGCTGCAGCGCCGCGGCTTCCCCGGCTTCGGCGAGTCGGTCGAGGTCGAACGCCTGATCACGCCGCGGGACTGGGCCGCCCAGGGGCACGCCGCGGGCACGCCGTTCTCCGCCGCGCACACCTTCGCCCAGACCGGGCCGTTCCGGCCGCGCAACCTGGTTCCCGGCCTGCGCAACGCGGTGCTGGCCGGTTCCGGGACGACGCCGGGCGTGGGAGTGCCGCCTGTCCTGGTGTCGGGCAAGCTCGCCGCGCAGCGGATCACCGGGTCACGACGAGCGCGCAAGATCGTCGCGGCGTAGCGTCGGCCCCGGCGCGACCCGATCAGCATCCCGCGCCGGGACGTGGCCGCGCCGGATCGACACGACACGACCGAGGAGTTCCTCCATGTCCAAGCCGCCGCTGCCGTCCGACGCGATCGAGATGCTGCGCAAGGCCAACCCGTCGGTCATCACGACGCTGCGCAAGGACGGCACCCCGGTTTCCACGCCCACCTGGTACCTGTGGGACGGCGGCCGGGTGATGGTCAACCTCGACGCCGGACGCGTGCGACTCAAGCACATGCGCAACGACCCGAGGGTCACGCTCAGCGTGATGGACTCCGGCGACTGGTACACCCACGTCACCGTCGTCGGCCGGGTCGTGGAGTTCCGCGACGACGATGGCCTGGTCGACCTCGACGCGCTCGCCCACCGCTACCTGGGCCAGCAGTACCCGAACCGGGACAACCCGCGGGTGAGCGCGTTCATCGAGATCGATCGCTGGCACGGCTGGGGTTCCCTGAAGGACAACGACCAGCCGGGCTGAGGCGCCGGGCGGGCTCCCCTCCCTTCCGGGGAGCCCGCCCGCTTCCGCTTCAGCGCGTGTTCCGCGAGTCCGGGAGCGCGAACGGCCGCGCGCGACGGTCCGCAGGCGGAGCCGTCGGCACACCCGAGCAGCCCGCATTACCGCCGGTTCCCGCGCGCGGCGAGGACGGCCGCGCGAGACGACCGCAGGAACGTCGAAGAGCTAGAAGCCCATGGCCTGGGCCCTTCTCTTCACCTCTCGGCCCCGGTCGCCGCGGAGGGCGTCGATCGGGGAACCCGGGAGGGTCTCGTCTTCGGTGAACAACCACCGGAGGATCTCGTCCTCGTGGTATCCGGCGTCCCGGAGCAGGGTGATCGTGCCGGGAAGGCCCTTCACGATCCCCTCCCCCGCGAAGAACGCCTTCGGCACGCCCAGCTCAGCGTTGCGCTTGAGGGCGAGCAGTTGACCATCGCGAATCATTTGGTGCACCCGGGTCACCGACCGTCCGAGGAGCTTCGCCACGTCGGGCAGCGGGATTACCTCCACATCGGGAGCGAGCACGTCCGGGGCAGCAGGGATAGCAACCACACCGCCACCCTGCCACACGACCGAGCGTGGCGCTGTGCACCGGCTGGGTAAGATTTCAAGATCATGTCCATCCTCGCCACCTCGGCCCGCCCCCGGTGCGGAACCTGCGACAATCGAAGCCGGAATCGGAACCGGGAGTTGGCGCGCGCATGACATCGGAGACGCAGCAGGGACGTGGCAACGGCCTCGTCGGCTCGATGCTGGAGGGGCGCTACCGGGTCGACTCGCTCATCGCGCGCGGCGGCATGTCCACCGTCTACCGAGGCCTGGACACCCGTCTGGAGCGCCCGGTGGCGCTCAAGGTGATGGACGAGCGCTACTCCGGGGACCGGTCCTTCGTCGAGCGCTTCGAGCGGGAGGCGCGCTCGGCGGCGAAGCTGCACCACAACGACATCGTGGCCGTCTTCGACCAGGGCGTGGACCGCGGGCCCGACGGCGACCGCGTGTTCCTCGTCATGGAACTGGTCGAGGGCTGCACGCTGCGCGACCTGATCGTCGACCGGGGCGGCCCGCTGCCGCTGGCCATGGCGCTGAGCGTGCTGGAGCCGCTGCTGTCCGCGCTGTCCGTGGCGCACCGGGCCGGCATGGTGCACCGCGACGTCAAGCCGGAGAACGTGCTCATCGGCACCGACGGCTCGATCAAGGTCGCCGACTTCGGCCTGGTCCGGGCCGCCGCCGAGGCGGGCACCACCAGCGGCAGCGTCATCCTGGGAACCGTCGCCTACCTCTCCCCGGAGCAGGTCACCACCGGCGCCGCCGACGCGCGCACCGACGTCTACGCCGCGGGCATCGTGGCCTACGAGATGCTCACCGGCCGCCCTCCGTACTCGGGCGACACCGCGATGTCGGTGGCCTACCAGCACGTCAACGAGGACGTCCCGCCGCCGAGCGCCTCCTCCGAGGTCCCGACGGTCGTCGACGCTCTCGTGCTGCGCGCCACCCGGCGCGACGCCCAGCAGCGGCCCGCCGACGCCGAGGCCTTCCTCGCCGAGGTGCAGCAGACCCGGAACGACCTGGGCATCGCCCCGGTGACCGTGCCGGTGCCGACCTCGGAGGCGCGCACCGCGCTGCTGCCCCCGGTCGCCGACGGTCCGACGACCGAGGAGTTCACCGCGGTCCGCGCCGAGCCGACCCGGATCGAGCCGGCCGCGCCGGTCCCGGCGACCGCCCAGGCGCAGCCCCCGCGCCAGCACACCCGCGCGCTGGCGCGCCCGGCCACGGGGCAGGACTACGACACCCCGCCCCCGCCGGAGGAACCGCCGTACGCGCCGCCGCGACGCCGCAACCGCCGCCGCGGCGCGATGTGGACGACCGTGGTGCTGGTGCTGGCCGCGCTGGTCGGCGGCGCCGCGTTCTGGCTCGGCCTGGGCAGCAGCGTCGCGGTGCCCAAGGTCGTTGGCCTGTCCGAGGCGGAGGCGCGGCAGAGCGTCGAGCGCGCCGGGCTCAGCGCCAACGTCACGCGGGAGAACGACAACGACGTCCCCGAGGGCATCGTGCTCAGCGTCTCGCCGGAGGAGGGCTCGAACGCGCGCAGCGGCAGCGCGGTCGACCTGGTGGTCTCGCTGGGCAAACCCGCGGTGCCGCAGATCGAGCCGGGCACCTCGCTGGCCCAGGCGCAGACCGCGATCCGCAACGCCAAGCTCAAGCCGGTGCACGACGGCTCGTCCGACGAGTACCACTCCTCGGTCCCGGAGGGCCGGGTGATCCGCACCGACCCCGCGGCGGGCGCGCGGCTGAACATCAGCGAAGAGGTCCAGCTGGTGGTCAGCAAGGGCCCGGAGCCGGTCCAGGTGCCCGACGTGCGCGGCATGGGTCGCGACGAGGCGTTCGCGACGCTGACCAACGCCGGGTTCGCCCCGTACGACGCGGGCCAGCAGTTCGACGCCGACGTCGAGGCCGGGCACGTGATCAGCACGGATCCGGCCATCGGCGCCGAGGTCAAGCTGGTCGGCAAGCCCGAGATCGGCGTGGTGACCTCCAACGCGGTGCCGGTGCCCAACCTCAGCGGCATGCAGGTGGCGCAGGCCCAGCAGCAGGTCGCCTCGATCGGGCTGACGCTGGACGTCAAGTCGCTGTTCCAGCGCGAGGGCATGGTCATCTTCGGCCAGTACCCGACTCCGGGCAGCCGCGTGCAGCCCGGATCGGCGCTCCACGTGACGGCCTTCTGATCCGGACGAATCTCGCCGTTTCGGTGGAAAACCACCGCCGCTGGTGTGATCCTGATCTCCGCGCGGCGCCGTAACGATCCCACCCCTCGCGGGTCTACCTGCGGCGACCGCGCGCCGGAGATCCACTCGATGCTCGCTCGCGCGTGCGATCTCGGCTGGTCAGAGCCGGACGGACCGGCGCCTGTGGAAATATGGGAGCACCATGCCCCCGAGTGCCTCGATCGAATCGGCGCCCGATTGGTCCGAGCGGACCCGCGGTGCCGGCCAGTTCAGCCCCAGCGGAGACCACGACGGTCGTCCGCTGCCGTTGCGCACCATCGCGCTCGGCACCATCGGCTCGCTGATGATGCTCCTCGGCGCCCTCGGCGCGGGCGGCACCCTGATCCACGACCCGATCCTGGGCGACGGCCCGCTGTCGGCGCTGCGCTACGGCCACGGCCGCTACATCGCCACCGCCGTGCTCTACGCGGGCTTCGCGCTGCTGGTGTGGGCGTGGGTGCGGCTGGGCCGGGGCGTGCTGGCGCACCTGGTGGAGTCGCGCGGGGTGCTGCACGCGATGGCCGCGTGGATCGCGCCGATGATCGTGGCGCCGCCGCTGTTCACCCGCGACGTCTACAGCTACCTCGGCCAGGGCCTGCTGGCGCTCAACGGGCTCGATCCCTACGGGGTCGGTCCGGCGATGCTCACCGGCACGATCCCGGAGAACGTGCACCCCACCTGGCAGACCACCCCGGCGCCCTACGGCCCGCTGTTCATGGGGATCGCCAAGGGCGTGATCCTGCTGTCCGGGCACAGCATCATCGCCAACGTCATCGTGATGCGCCTGGTGCTGCTGACCGGGCTGGCGCTACTGGTGCTGTCCCTGCCCGGCCTGGTCCGGCACCTCGGCGGCAGGCTGCCGGTGGCGCTGTGGCTGGTGGCGGCGAGCCCGATGACGGTCGTGCAGCTGGTCGGGGGCCCGCACAACGACATGCTGATGATCGGCCTGCTGGCGGTCGGGACGCTGGCCGTCCTGGACGGGCGCAACGCGACCGGGATCGCGCTGGTCTCCGCGGCGATGGCGATCAAGGCCACGGCCGGCCTCGCGCTGCCGTTCCTGGTGTGGATCTGGGCTTCGCGCTACTCGGGCTCGCTGTGGCGCCGCTTCCTGCACGGGCTCGTGCCCGCGCTCGCCGTGTTCACCGCCGTCTTCGGCTCGTTCACGCTGCTGGCCAAGGTCGGCCTCGGCTGGTTGGGCGCGCTGTCCGCGCCGGGCATGATCGTCAACTACCTCTCCGCCCCGACCGCGCTCGGGCAGGCGGTGCACTCCCTGGCCTCGGTGTTCGGCGAGCTGAACATCTGGCCGTTCGTGGGGACCACGCGCGCGCTGGGCTCGCTGGTGCTGGTGGCGATCCTGGTGTGGAACTGGTGGCAGGCCCGCGAGGGCGGCCCGGAGGCGGTGCGCCGCGCGGCGATCGTGCTGTGCTGCGGCGCGCTGCTCTCGCCGGTGCTGCTGCCCTGGTACCTGAGCTGGGGCCTGGCGATGGGCGCCGCGTTCGCCTGGACGCCGCGCGCCCTGTCCTGCGTCGTCGGCGGCTCGGTCCTGCTGATCCTCGCCTACTACCCCGACGGCGAGGAGGCGATGTACAACTGGCCGTTCATGGCCGTTGCCGCGGCCACCGCGGTCGTCGGGGCCCTCTCGCTGGTCCGCTTCGACCCGCTGGGCCTGAGCGCCCCGCTCCGCGAGCTCGTCCGGGGGAACCCGAAGGTTCCGAGCTGAGCGAGCCCTTTTCCATCAGAAGTCCCTGAGCGCCTTTCGCGCGCTCAGGGACTTCTGATGGAAAAGAGGGACCGCGTGCCCGTGCTCCCTAGCCGCGCAGCATCTCGGCGACGAGGAACGCCAGCTCCAGCGACTGCTGGGTGTTCAGCCGCGGGTCGCAGGCGGTCTCGTAGCGGCCGGAGAGGTCCGAGTCGGAGATCTCCTGGGCACCGCCGACGCACTCGGTGACGTCCTCACCGGTGAGCTCGATGTGGATGCCGCCGGGGTGCGTGCCCAGCTTGTGGTGCACCTCGAAGAAGCCCTGGACCTCGTCGACGACCCGGTCGAAGTGCCGGGTCTTGTAGCCGGTGCTGGCCTCGTGGGTGTTGCCGTGCATCGGGTCGCACTGCCAGATCACCTGGTGCCCGGAGGCGGTGACCTTCTCCACGATCGGCGGCAGCAGATCGCGAACCTTGCCGTTGCCCATCCGGCTGATCAGCGTGAGCCTGCCGGGCTCGTTGTTCGGGTCCAGCCGCTCGACGTACTCCACGGCCTGCTCGGGCGTGGTGCTCGGGCCGATCTTCAGACCGATCGGGTTGGCGATCGTCTCGGCCAGCGCGACGTGCGCGCCGTCGAGCTGGCGGGTCCGGTCGCCGATCCACAGGAAGTGACCGGACAGGTCGAACAGCCGAGGCTTGCCCGCGGAGTGGTCCAGGCGCAGCATCGCCCGCTCGTAGTCGAGCACCAGGGCCTCGTGGCTGGCGTAGAACTCCACCGAGTGCAGGCTGGAGTCGTCCACGCCGCAGGCCTGCATGAACCGCAGACCGCGGTCGATCTCGGCGGCCACCGACTCGTAGCGCTCCCCGGCCGGGGAGTTGAGCACGAAGTCCTTGTTCCAGTCGTGCACCTGGGTCAGCGCGGCCATGCCGGCGCTGGTCAGCGCGCGGGAGAGGTTCATCGCGGCGCTGGCGTTGGCGTAGGCCCGGATCAGCCGCGAGGGGTCGTGCCTGCGGGCCTCCTCGGTGGCGACCAGCGAGTTGACCATGTCGCCGCGGTAGCTGGGCAGGCCGAGGGCGTCGGTGTCGCTGGAGCGCGGCTTGCCGTACTGCCCGGCGATCCGGCCGACCTTGACCACCGGCATGCTCGCGCCGTAGGTCAGCACGACGGCCATCTGCAGCAGGGTGCGGATGTTGCCCCGGATGTGCGGCTCGGTGTTGTCCGCAAAGGTCTCCGCGCAGTCACCGCCCTGCAGCAGAAACGCCTCACCCCGGGCGACCGACGCGAGGTGTCGGCGCAGCCGGTCCACCTCGGAGGGCACGGTCACCGGCGGGACGCTCTCCAGCACCTTGCGCACCGGCCCGACCTCTTCGGCCGGCCAGGAGGGCTGCTGGGCCGCGGGGCGCGCCAGCGCGTCGTCCAGCTGGGCGCGCATCTCCGACGGCAGCGGAGGCAGTTCGGGCAGGTCATCTACGGGGACATCGACGGTCCAGTTCACCCGATTAAGAATAAGGGTTCGCCGCCACCGGATTTCCAGCGGGAGCGCAGTCTCACACCGGACGCCCCGACCTTCCCACCAGGCGGAACGGTCTAGGCCACCCGTCCTGGGGCCACCGGGCGATCGCAGTTCAGTACGCGCCGCCGAGCTTGCGGTGGTCCCAGGAGATCGTTCTCGTCGGGGTGAAGCGCAGGCCCACGCGCTTGGCAGCGCGGCCCCGCATCATCTCGCGCACGCCCGGGTCCTGGGCGTCGGACTCGGAGAGCTGGCCGTAGCGGACCGCGAGCGCCAGGCCGAGGCGTTCGACGTCGTCGGGGTCCTCCAGCAGCTCGACGTCGCACTCCAGGGAGACGCCGCGCAGCTCGCCGTAGTCGGTGCCGGTTTCCACCAGCAGCGTGGCCCGCGGGTCGCGGCGCAGGTTGACCGTCTTCTGCGAGCGGCCGTAGGACCACACCTCGATGGTCTTGCCGTCCGGGACGAACCACATTGGCACCAGGTGCGGGCGGCCGTCGGACTTCACCGTCGCCAGGATCACGACGCGCCGGCTCTCGACGAACTCGGCGATCTCGTCCTCGGACATGGTGATCTGACCGCGTCGCGACATCCGCACGCTCCCCGCTCCCGCCCGTACCGGTGATCAACCGATCCTGCGTCCCGCCGGGTTCGAAGTCAACGCGCCCGCGGGCGCCGGGTGATCGCGGAACTTCGCGAATCGGCCCCTCGGGCCGCCCGGCGGCGCTAAGCTCCCGCCCGGTCGCAGCACGAGAGGAGCAGCGGTGCCGGACACCCGCCAGGAACCGAGCGCGCAGCCGGAGCGGCGCAGCGCCGTCTCGCACCCGGTGTGGGCGCTGCTCGGCATCGCCGCCAACGTCGTCGGCATCGCCGGATACCTGAACAACCCGACGTCGATGGCCACCGCCGCGCTCGCCGTCGCGGCGATCCTGTTCGGGGTCGTGCTGCTGTGGTCGAGCCGCGGGCAGGTCGTCGGCGCGAAGGTCGTGCTGGCGGTGGCGGTGATCGTCGTGGGCGCGGTGCTGGCCGCGGTGATCGTCACGCGCTCCGTGGTCAGCGCGCCGTCGGAGCAGGCGGGGCGGGGCACGCCCGACCCGGCACCGCCCGCGCAGGAGGAGAGCACCGCTCCGCCGACCGGGACCGCGCGTCCGACCAGCAGCGCACCCGGCGCCCCGGAGGTCAGCCGGGCCAGCGGCGAGAAGCCGATCGTGCTCACCGAGGGCTACGGCCTGGACCTCGACTCCCAGGAGCCCTACTGGGTGGCCGAGCCCTCCGGCGAGGACGGCGAGGACCTCACCCTCTCCTCGTCGCACCTCTACGCGCACGAGGACCTCGCCGCCGCCGCGCCGGACTCGACCCTGGAGGACTGCATCCGGGCCGGGTACTACAGCAGGGTCGAGATCGACGAGGTCACCGCCGGATCGGCCTACTGCGCGAAGACCGACGGCGGCGCCTACGCCCGCGTGGTGGTGCGCGAGCGCCGGGAGAACGAGATGGCCCTGGACGTCGTGGTCTGGACGAAGCCGTCCTGAGCCCGGTTCAGACCGCCGCCTTCGCCTGCTGCCACTCGGCCTCCAGCGCGTCCGCGTCGTGGCCCACCGGTTCCCAGCGCTTGGCCAGCAGGGCGACCAGGCCCATCAGGGGCGCCACCGCGATCACCCAGAACACCCCCGAGGCGAGCGCGGAGCTGAGCACCGGGAAGAAGAACAGCGCCAGGGTCGAACCCACGCGCAGCGTCCCCTGGTTGAAGCCCAGCCCGGTGCCGCGCATCGTCGTCGGGTAGCTCAGCGACGCGAAGCTCATGAAGTGCGCGCCGGGGCCCGCGGCCTGGGCGAACATGAACGCGCCGAGGGCGAAGATCGCGAACAGCACGTAGGCCGTGCCCTCCGGGCGCCCGACCAGCGCCAGCACCACCAGCGCGGCCAGCTGCACCGCGAAACCGCCGAAGGTCAGCTTCCACGCGCCGACGGCGTTGGCCAGCCGCATCCCCAGCAGGCCACCGGTGACCGCGAAGACCAGGTTGAGCACCAGCGAAGCGCTGATCGTGTTGAGGTCGCCCTGCGCCAGGATGCTGGCGATGATCACCGGCAGGCCGTAGGCGACGGCGTTGTAGCCGAAGGTCTGCGCCAGCCCGATGGTCAGCGCCTGGAAGGTGCGGGCGCGGTAGCGGGACCGGAACAGCCGCGCGAACTCGGCCAGCCCGGGCCGATCCCGCTCCGGCCGGACCGCCTCGGCGTCCTCGGCGACCACCGCGCGCACCCCGTAGGAGCGGGTCAGGATCTCCGCAGCGCGGTGGAGGTCGCCCTGGTTGGCCGCCCAGGACGGCGACTCGTTCATGTACTTGTTGCGCACCAGCAGGATCACCAGGGCGGGCACGGCGCCGAAGCCGACGGTGAACCGCCACAGCAGGCCGTGCTGGGCCTCCGGCAGCAGGAAGTACAGCGCCATGATCACCACGTAGCAGCCGCTGGTCGCCACGTACCAGGCCGTCGACCAGGACGCGGTGCGCGAGCCCTTGCTGCCCTTGCCGCGAAGCCGGGAGAACTCGGCGAGGAAGGCCATCGCGACCGGGATGTCCATGCCCACGCCGATGCCCATCAGGAACCGGAACAGGATCAGCACCTCGGCGTTCGGCGCCAGCGCGCAGCCCAGCGCCGAGACCACGAAGAACAGCATGTCGGCCATGAAGACCCGGTAGCGGCCGAGGCGGTCGACGAGCACGCCGCCGAACCAGGCGCCGAGGATGGCGCCCACGCTGATCGAGGCGGTCACCGCGCCCGCGCCCACCGAGGTGAGCTCGAACTGCTGCTTGATGTCGGTGATGCCGTAGGCCAGCGAGGTCAGGTCGTAGGCGTCCAGGAAGATCCCGCCCAGCGCCAGCAGCACGATCAACTTCGCGTGGCTGCCCCGCGCCGCCCCCGAGTTGACCAGGTCGCCGACGTCCTGCGCCGAGCGGATGACCACCGGCTCGGCGGCGGATTGCGTTGACACGCGGGCTCCTTCGCGTAGATCGGGCTTTCCGGCCTCAGTGGACCGTTCGCGTCGCGAAGCAAGAGCCTAGCGGGAGTGGGACGGGGCGTCCGGATGGTGAGACGCCGCGGGGTCGAAACGAGGGGCCCGGCGACGCCGCGCGCTGCCGGACCCCTCGTGCGCGGAGCGCGCCTCAGCCGAAGAGGACCTCGGCCTCCTGGTAGCGCTCCAGGGGCACCGTCTTGAGCTCGGCGGTGGCCTCGGAGAGCGGCACGCGCACGACGTCGGTGCCGCGCAGCGCGACCATCTTGCCGAAGTCGCCCTCGGTCACCGCGTCGATGGCGTGCAGCCCGAAGCGGGTGGCCAGCACCCGGTCGTAGGCCGTCGGCGTGCCGCCGCGCTGCACGTGGCCGAGCACCACCGCCCGGGACTCCTTGCCCGTGCGACCGGCGATCTCGTCGGCCAGCCAGGTGCCCACGCCGCCGAGCCGGACGTGGCCGAAGGCGTCCTTCTCGCCGGTCACCAGCATCTCCTTGCCGCCCTGCGGCACGGCGCCCTCGGCCACCACGATGATCGGCGCGTACTGCGCCTCGAAGCGCTGCCGCACCCAGTCGGTGACCTTGTCCACGTCGAACTCCTGCTCGGGAACCAGGATCACGTTGGCGCCGCCGGCCAGGCCGGAGTGCAGCGCGATCCAGCCCGCGTGCCGGCCCATGACCTCCACGACTAGCGCGCGGTGGTGCGATTCGGCGGTGGTGCGCAGCCGGTCGATGGCCTCGGTGGCGATGTGCACCGCGGTGTCGAAGCCGAAGGTGTAGTCGGTGGCGCCCAGGTCGTTGTCGATCGTCTTGGGCACGCCGACCACGGGCACGCCCTCGTGCACCAGCTGCTCGGCCACGCCCAGCGTGTCCTCGCCGCCGATGGCCACCAGCGCGTCCACGCCCTCCTGCTCGAGGGTGGCCTTGAGCCGCTCGACGCCGTTGTCCACCTTGAAGGGGTTGGTGCGCGACGACCCCAGGATCGTGCCGCCGCGGTTGAGGATCTCCTCGACCTTGTCGAGGCCCAGCGGCTTGGTCAGCCCCTCGATCGGGCCCTGCCACCCGCTGCGGAACCCGAGGACCTCGTGCTGGTAGACCGAGATCCCCTTACGCGTCACCGCGCGGAGCACCGCGTTCAGGCCGGGGCAGTCCCCGCCACCGGTGAGCACTCCGACACGCATTCCAGCCGGCATCCTTGCCGCCCTCCTCAGCCCAGAAGTGATCCACGTCTCCCCCCGGGAGAACAGCCTGGCACGGGCTGTATCGGTGCAGCAAGCATCCGGCCGGGCACGCCCGGTTCTCGACCCGGACGGAGACCGCGACCGGGGTTACTGCGCGAAGCCGCGCTTGCGGCGCACGTCCTCGATGACCTTCCAGCGCTCGAGGTTGTGCTTGGCGTCGGCCAGCGCGTCGTGCGCGTTGTCCGGGGCCGCGGGCAGCTTGGGCTTGCCCACGTCCTCCCAGCGCTGGCGCAGGTCGCGGGTGAACTTCGGGATCCGCCTGGGCAGCGTGGGCATCGGCCCCCACAGCTGAGCCAGCGCCACGTGGTCGTAGGCGGCGTACCAGGCCCACAGCTCGACGTCCCCGGTGCGCGAGGTCAGGAAGTCGTAGAGGTCGTCGCGGATCTCCGAGCGGGACTTCCAGGTCCGCTCGGCGGGCGGCGGCAACTGCGGCAGGACGTGCTGGCGAACCCAGGAACCCGCCCGGTTCGCGTCGAACTCCGTCGACACCGCGTAGAACTCGCGGCCGGACTCGTCGACCACCCCGATCGACACCAGATCGATGGTGTGCCCGTCCTCGATGAACTCGCAGTCGTAGAAATACCGCACCCGGCCACCCTAAGCGGCGGCGTTTCAGCCGGTGGGCGCCGGGTGCGCCGGTTCAGCCCGCCTTGGACTCGGGCATCCGGTCGGCCCCGGCGGACTCCCAGCCCGCGACCTGCTTGCCCTGGGCGGCCAGGTCGTCCTTGACCTTCGCGGCGTAGACGTCGACGTAGCGCTGGCCGGAGAGCTCCATCAGCGCGTACATGATCTCGTCGGTGATCGAGCGCTCGACGAAGCGGTCACCGGCCATGCCCTCGTAGCGGGAGAAGTCCAGCGGCTCGCCGACCCTGACGATCACCTTGTGCGGGTACCACATCTTGGAGCCCAGCGGGTTGACCTTGTCGGTGCCGACCATCGCGATCGGGATGACCGGGGCACCGGACTCCAGGGCCATCCGCGCCACCCCGGTCTTGCCCTTGTAGAGCCTGCCGTCCGGGGAGCGCGTGCCCTCCGGGTAGACGCCGAGCAGCTTGCCCTCGGACAGCAGCCGCACGCCGGTGTCCAGCGCCGCCTGCGCGGCCGCACCGCTGGAGCGGTCGATCGGGACCTGGCCGACGCCGGAGAAGAAGGCCTTCTTGAACTTGCCCTTCAACCCGGCCCCGGTGAAGTACTCGCGCTTGGCCAGGAAGGTGACCCGCCGCGGCATCATCAGCGGCATGAAGAACGAGTCGGCCACGGCCAGGTGATTGCTGACCAGGATCGCGCTGCCCTCGGCGGGCACGTGCTCGACGCCCTCGACTCGGGGACGGCAGAACAGCTTCATGAGTGGACCGAGCAAGAGGTGCTTCATCACCCAGTACATCACGGCGCTCGCCGCCTCCTCATCCGCGAAACGTTCCTGTTCAGCCTACGGAGCGCCCGGTTTCCGCACAATGCGCCCGTGACCTAGCCGATCAGGCGCGACCCGCGGAGGCTCCCCGAATCCGGGCAACCGGGACCGGCGAGCCCGTCCCAATCGTCGGCTTGGCGTGCGAACATGAGCATTGGAACCCGGGATGCGAATCGTTGGGAGGCTGGGTGTCCGTGCTCTCCGGTGCCGAACCGTTCGTCCACGAAGGCTCGGAAGACATCGGCGTGCTGCTGTGCCACGGCCTGACCAGCACACCGCAGAGCATGCGACCGTGGGCCGAGCACCTGGCCGCGGCGGGCTTCTCGGTGCGGCTCCCGCTGCTGCCCGGGCACGGCACGCGCTGGCAGGACCTCAACCGCACCACCTGGCAGGACTGGTACGCCGAGGCCGACCGCAACTACGAGGCGCTGCGCGAGCGGTGCCGCGCGGTCTTCGTGTGCGGCCTGTCGATGGGCGGCACGCTCACCCTGCGGCTGGCCCAACGACATCCCGACATCGCCGGGATCGTGGTGGTCAACCCCTCGGTGCTGACCCTGCGCCGCTTCGCGAAGCTGCTCCCGGTGCTGAGCAGGTTCGTGCCCTCGATCGCCGCCATCGCCGGCGACATCGCCAAGCCCGGAGCCAGCGAGCTCGCCTACGACCGCTTGCCGCTGCGGGCGATGGCGAGCCTGCAGCGGCTGTGGGCGCTGGTCCGCGGCGAGCTGGACGCGATCGAGCAGCCGGTGCTGCTGATGCGCTCCGCGGTCGACCGGGTCGTCGAATCCGCCAGCGCCGCCGCGGTGCTGCGCGGGGTCAGCAGCGAGGACGTCCGCGAGATCGTGCTGTCCGACAGCTACCACGTGGCCACCCTGGACCACGACGCTCCGCGGGTGTTCAGCAGCAGCGTGGAGTTCATCCAGCGGATCCACCGCGAACGGGTCGAGGAAGCAGTATGAGCGCGCGCCGCGACTCCTCCGACGGGCCCGAGGACATCGACGCCGCCTTCGCCGAGATCGTCGCAGATCTGGAGCGCGACGAGACCTTCGCGCGCTGGTCGGCGGAGGCGAAGTCCGGGACCGCCGAGGACGAGACCGCCGAGCCCGAGCCGCCCAAGGCCGAGGCCAAGCCCGAGCCCGCCGCCGAACCAGCCGCCGAAACCGGAACGGGGCCGCGCGACTGGACTCCCGGCGAGGAGGACGAGGAGCACTTCGTCCCGCCGGAACCGCCGCCGCTGCCGATCCCGAAGCCGGGGGCGCTGGCCGGCATCGGGGTCGTCGTGCTGGGGCTGGTCGTGCTGCTGATCCCCGGGTTGGCGGGCCTTCCGACCACCGCGCAGCTGCCGCTGGGGCTGGTGCTGATCAGCGCCGGGATCGGGTGGTTGCTGTTCCGGCTGCGCCGCGCCCCGCCGACCGACCCCACCGATCCCGACGACGACGGCGCCCAGGTCTAGCCTCTCTTCATCAGAAGTCCCCCACGAGCCGAGCTCGTGGGGGACTTCTGATGAAGAGAGGCACTCGCTCGCGCTCAGAGCACCTTCGGGCCGTTCAGCACGTGCTCGCGCGCTATGGCGGCGGCCCCGATCATCGCCGCGGGATCACCGTGGTGGGCGACCCGCACCTGCGCCAGCGGCCGGTGCCCGGTGCCGGTGACCGCGGCGGCGTAGTGCTCGCGGGCCTTGTCCAGGAACAGGTGCGCCGAGTCGGAGACGCCGCCGGAGATCACCACGACCTCCGGGTCGTAGACGTCGGCGACCAGCGCCAGCCCCTCGCCGAGCCAGTGCGCGAGCTCGTCCATCGCGCGCAGCGCGACCCGATCGCCGGCCTCGGCGGCGCGGGCCACGTCGAGCCCGGTCGGCTCGGCCGGCAGCGAGCTCGGCTCCTCGCCGCGCAGCTGCACCGCGGTGGCGGCCAGCGCGGTGCCGCTGCAGTAGCGCTCCCAGCAGCCGCTCTTGCCGCACGGGCAGCGCCGCCCGTGCGGAACCAGCCGCAGGTGCCCAAGCTCGGGGGCCACGCCGAACGCGCCGCGGTAGACCTCCCCGCCGATGACCAGCGCACCGCCGATGCCGGTGCCGATGGCGATCAGGACGGCCACCCGCGCGCCCACCGCGGTGCCGAAGCGCTGCTCGGCGACCGCCGCGGCGTTGGCGTCGTGCTCCAGCACCACAGGGAGTCCGAGCCGCGCCGCGAGCTCGTCGGCGACCGCGACGTGCCGCCAGGCCAGGTGCGGGGCGAAGCGCACCACCCGCAGGTCCTCGCTGACGAACCCGGCCACGGCCAGGCCGACCCCGGTGACCGGGTAGCGGTCGGAGAGCACCCGGACCGTCTCGGCGATCGCGGCGTTGAGCTCCTCACCGGTACCGGGGGTGCGGACCCGGTGGGTCTGCAGGATCTGGCCGTGCTCGTCGACCACCGCGGCGCGCACACCGGTGCCGCCGACGTCGACTCCCACCGTCAGCAAGGCGCGTCCTGCTCGGTCAGCACCGGACCGTCGACCCGCTGCACCTGGATGTGCTGCACCTTCGGCGCTTCCGGAACGTCGTCCTCCTCCTCGGCGGAGGGTGCTCCGCCGCCCTGGTGCTCGGCCAGCGCCTGCCGCAACGACCGCACCACGCCCAGCAGCTGCTCGGTGACGTCGGTGCGCTGTCCGCGCAGCAGCGCCATCGCGGCGCAGAACGGGCACCGGCAGCACGCCCGCCCGTCCTCGGCCTCCGCGCACCCGCCGAGGTACTGCTCGGCCCGGCCCACCGCGGCCTCCAGCAGCAGCCGGAGCTCCTCCACCAGCTGCTCGTGCCGGTGCTCATCGCGCATCTCGTCCACCCCGGTTCACCGCATCCACAGCTCGGGGTCGGGCCGGAACCGCACCGTCAGCCCGTCGTCCCCGGCCACCGCCGACGTCACCACGCACCGCTGCAGCACGGCCGGGAGCGTCACCAACCGCCTGCGCCCGTCCACGGTGATCGCCAGCTCCTCGCCGATCCGGGCGAGGGCGATCTCGGCGGCCGGGTGCAGCGGCAACGACACCTCCAGGGTGTACTCCGAGTCCAACGAGCGCCCTCCCCCGCCGACCCGCATCGCGGGTGCCGCGGCGGTGCCCGCCAGCGGGTCGTCCTCGCCGTAGAGCTCGGCGCCGAGCTCCAGCAGCGCGGTCGTGCCCACCGGTTCGGCGGCCCGGTGCGGCACGCGGCGCAGCGGGACGTCGGTGGCCGCGCGCAGCGAGTCGAGGACCACCTCCTGCTCGCGGCGGCGGGTCCGCATCCAGGTCGCCGCGGCCCCTCGGCCCGCTCCCGGGTCCGGGACCATCCGGTTGGCGATCAGCCCGTCCACCCGGATCTGCTGCAGCGCCAGCGCGGTGAGCGTGCGGCGGGTCTCGGCGGCCACCACCGACTCCGGGGTGAGCACCAGCCGGACGCTGGTGCCCTCCGCGGCGAGCATCTCGCGGAGCGCGCTCAGCCGCTCGGCGAGCCTGCCCAGGCCGTCGGCCACGGCGTCCCAGCGCTCCAGCCGGTCGCTGCCGGCCACCCCGGCCAGCAGCCCGCGCACCGCGCGGCGGTGGGCCGGGAAGAGCCGTTCCAGGTAGCCCGACAGGGATTCGGGCAGGGCCAGCAGCCGCAGCGTCTCAGCGGTCGGGCCGCAGTCGACGATCACGGTGTCCCACAGGCCGCTGCCGGCCAGCCGGTGCACCTCGGCGAGCGCGAGCAGGTCCTCCACGCCGGGCAGCACGGTGAGCTCCTCGCTGGTCACCTCGTCGACCCCGGCGCCGTGCAGCAGCGTGCGCAAGTGCTCGCGCAGTTCGCTCCAGCTCCCGTCGAGCAGCTCGCGGGTGTGCACCTCGGCGGCGTGCAGCGCGGTGCCGGTCTCGGCCAACCGCACCTCGCGCGGCCGCGGGCCGAGCTCCTCGCCGAGCGCGTCGGCCAGCGAGTGCGCCGGGTCGGTGGAGACCGCCAGCACCTTGCCGCCCTGCCCGGCGACGCGGGCGGCGGTCGCCGCGGCGAGGGTCGTCTTGCCGACCCCGCCCTTTCCGGTGAACAGCAGAATTCGCAACGGGTTTCTACTCGGCCTTTTCCACGCGGCGCTTGAGTTCCTTGAGCGCGGTATCCATGATCATTTTTTCGGCCTTGCGGCGGAACATGCCGATCATCGGGATCGCCAGGTCGACCGCGAGGCTGTAGGTGACGCGGGTCCGGTTCTCGCCGAGCGGTTCGAGGCGGTAGCTGCCGCGCTGCGCCTTCTGCACCTGTCCCTCGGTCAGCTCCCAGCTGACCGACAGGCCGTCCTCGGCCCAGCTGTAGACGTTGGTGTAGGTGTCCTTGACCACGCCTGCGTCCAGCACGAAGCGGACCTTCTCGGCGTTGCCGCCGGAGTCGGTGGAGAGCACCTCGGTCTCCTTGACCGCTTCCGCCCACTGCGGATAGGCCGGGAAATCCGCGACGACCGCCATGATCCGAGCAGCGGGGGCCTCGATCTCGATGGACTGGGTGGACTGATCGACCATGCGCCGCAGGTTACCGGTTGGCCACTCCCCCGGCGTCAACCAGGAGGAAGGTTCCCGCGGCGATCGTGCGACATCGCCTCACCAGCGAAGCACGTAGGGCTTCCCGGTGCGCTGGAAGTGACCCGCGTTGACGCATTCGGTGCGGCCGATGCGCACCCTCGGGGCCAGCGGCTGGTGCACGTGCCCGAACAACGACCACCGGGGCTGATCAGCGCGGATGCGCTCCAGCAGGGACGGCGCTCCGGCTTCCGGGCGGCGGGCGACGACGTCGTAGGTCAGCTCGGGCACCGCGGGCGGCTGGTGGCTGCACAGCACGTCGACCTCCGGCAGCCCCTCGACCAGGCGGTCGTAGTCGGGCGCCTCCAGCAGGTGCGGGACCCACGCCGAGTGCCTGCGCAGCACCGCTCCCTCGGGCAGCCGGACGCCGCCGACGAAGCCGAACCGCAGCCCGCCGATCTCGGTCGCCTCGCCGTCGAGGACGTGGATGCCCTCTCCGGCGAACTCCGGCCACAGGTGCGGGGCGTCGACGTTGCCCGGGGTGGCGTAGGTGGGCGCGGTCATCGCGCCGAAGAGCTCCGCGTACTGCTCGCGGACCGCGTCGTCGATCGTCCTCGCGGGATCGGTCAAGCTGTCCCACAGCGAACGCACGTAGTGACCGAACTCCGGCCCGCGCTTGCTGCGCCGCAGCTCGGCGAACCGGGCGACCTTCTCCGCCCCGAAGATGCGGCCGAGGATGCCGTTGCCGTGGTCGTGGTAGTCCACGAAGTCGATCAGATCGCCGAGCACGACCAGCGCGTCGGCGCCGTCCCCGGCGCGCTTGAGCGCCTCGACGTTCCCGTGGACGTCGGACACGACGTGGACGCGCAAATGAACAACTCCCCTCGATGGACGCTCCCGTGCGTCGAACTTAGCTGCATCGGGTGGTCAATCGCAGCCGCGGTTGTGCGATGCGCGGTGACTGCAACGGTCGGGAAGGCGGCCCGACCAACCCGGCCGCCGATCTTTTCGAACCGGCTGGGGCTAGGCTGTATCCGCTGCTGTGGGCTGAGAGAACGGGGACTACCGCCGAGTAACAATCGGCGTTAGGTTGTGCCCCACTGACTGCGTGTTTTCCGGAGGTTTCGACGTGCGAGAGTTCAGCGCACCCGCCACGACCAAAGTGGCTGAGGACGAGAACCTCACCGACATGGTGTGGGCCAACGCGGAGCGCTTCGGGAGCACGGTGAGCTTCCGCCGGCGGGTGGACGGCACCTGGGTCGACGTGACCGCGGCCGACTTCGCCGCGCAGGTGCTGGCCGTGGCCAAGGGCCTGGTCGCCGCCGGCCTCCAGCCCGGCGAGCGGGTAGGCCTGATGTCCCGCACCCGCTACGAGTGGACCCTGCTCGACTTCGCGATCTGGTCCGTCGGTTGCGTGACCGTGCCGATCTACGAGACCTCCTCGTCCGACCAGGCCGAGTGGATCCTCACCGACGCCGGCGCGAAGGCCGTCATCGTCGAGTCCGACGCGCACCGCGCCGAGATCGACGAGGTCATCGACCGGCTCTCCGAGATCGGCCACGTCTGGCAGATCGACGGCCCGACCGGTGGCGGCGCCGCCGGAGCCGTCGACGAGCTGACCGCGCTGGGCGCGCAGATCTCCGACGAGCAGGTGCACGAGCGCCGCAGGGCGGTCCGGGCCGAGGACCCGGCGACGCTGATCTACACCTCCGGCACCACCGGCCGCCCGAAGGGCTGCGTGCTCACGCACCGCAACGTGCTCGCCGAGGTGCGCGCGGACATCAACGCGTTCCCGCAGCTCACCGACCCGGGCAACTCGCTGCTGATGTTCCTGCCGCTGGCCCACGTGCTGGCCCGCGCGATCACCGTGATGTGCGTCTACGGCCGGGTCACCCTCGGCCACACCCCGGACATCAAGGACCTGGTCAACGACCTCGGCGAGTTCCGACCCACCTTCGTGCTGGCCGTGCCCCGCGTGTTCGAGAAGGTCTACAACACCGCCAAGCAGAAGGCCCACGGCGAGGGCAAGGGGAAGATCTTCGACGCCGCGGAGGAGACCGCGGTGGCCTACAGCAAGGCGCAGGACACCGGCGGCCCCGGCCTGGCGCTGAGGGCCAAGCACTTCGCCTTCGACAAGCTGGTCTACGGCAAGCTGCGCGGCGCCCTGGGCGGTCGCTGCATCGCCGCGGTCTCCGGCGGCGCGCCGCTGGGCGAGCGGCTGGCGCACTTCTTCCGCGGCGTCGGCGTACCGGTGCTGGAGGGCTACGGCCTCACCGAGACCACCGCGGCCGCGGCGGTCAACGTGCAGGACGGCTTCAAGGTCGGCACGGTCGGCCGCCCGCTGGCCGGCACCACGATCCGCATCGCCGAGGACGGCGAGGTGCTGATCAAGGGCGACGTGGTGTTCAAGGAGTACTGGAACAACGAGACCGCCACCAAGGAGTCCTTGGAGGACGGCTGGTTCCACACCGGCGACCTGGGCTCGCTGGACGACGAGGGCTACCTGCGCATCACCGGGCGCAAGAAGGAGATCATCGTGACCGCGGGCGGCAAGAACGTCGCCCCCGCCGTCCTCGAGGACTCGCTGCGCTCGCACCCGCTGATCAGCCAGTGCATGGTCGTGGGCGACCAGAAGCCGTTCATCGGCGTGCTGATCACCCTGGACCCGGAGTTCGTGCCCTCCTGGCTGGCCAACCACGACCGCCCGGCCGACACGCCGATGTCCGAGCTGATCGAGGACCCGGACCTGCGCGCCGAGGTGCAGCAGGCGGTCGAGGAGGCGAACAAGAACGTCTCCAAGGCCGAGGCCATCAAGCAGTTCCGCATCCTGCCGGAGGACTTCACCGAGGCCACCGGCGAGCTGACCCCGAGCATGAAGCTCAAGCGCAACAAGGTCGCCGAGAACCACGCGGCCGACATCGAGGCGATCTACTCCTGATGCCTTCGTGAACGAGAAGTCCCCCGGGCGCTTCGAGCACCCGGGGGACTTCTCGTTGGTGGGGCGAGAACTCGGGGGCGGGCGCTCGGCGCCCGCCCCCGGTCTCTCGGCGGAGGTGTCAGCCCGCCACGCGGCGGATCGAGGTGACTTCGCCGATGTCGTTGTACTCGTCGACCTTGACCACGTCGCCCGAAGTCGGGGCGTGCACGGCCTTGCCGTTGCCGATGTACATCGAGACGTGGCTGACCGGGCTGTAGTAGAAGATCAGGTCGCCCGGCTTGAGGTTGCTGGCCGAGACGGACTTGCCGTCCTGCACCTGGGTCTTGGTGGAACCGCCGATCGACACGCCCGCCTGCTCGTAGGCCCACTGGGTCAGGCCGGAGCAGTCGAAGCTGCTGGGCCCCTTGGCACCCCAGACGTAGGGCGAGCCCTGCTTGCTCAGCGCCGCGTTGACCGCCTCGACGGCGGCACCCGAACCCGCGAGCAGACCGTGGTCGGTGGAGCCGTCGGAGAGCAGGGAGTCCTGCTCCTCGCTGGAGAGCTCGTTGTAGCGCTCCTCGACCTTCTCGATCTGCTCTTCCATCGCGTCCGTCTTCGCCTCGAGGTCCTTCTCGATGCGAGCGGCGTCGGCCTCGGCCTTGGCCGCGCGGTCCCGCGCTTCCTTGGCGGTCTTCTCGGCGGCCTCGGCCTGGTGGGTCGCGGCGGCGAGCGCCTGGATCGCCTTGTTGTTGTCCTTGGCCAGTTCGTCCAAGGCGGACGCGCGGTCGAGGAACTCCGACGGCGAATCGCTGACCAGCAGCGCGGAGAGCTTGTTCAGCCGCGCGCCCTGGTAGCTGGCGTGGGTGAGCCGGTCGACCTGGCCGCGGAACTGCTCCTCGGTGGCCCGGGCCTGGTTCGCGACCTGCTCGGCCTGCCCCGCCTGGGCCTCGGCCCGCCTGAGCTCCTCTTCCTTGGCGTCGTGGTCGTCCTCGGCCTTCTTCTTCTCCTCGGTGAGCTGCTCGGCCTTGTGCTGCAGCTCGCGGACCTGCTTGGCAGCGTCCGATGCGGTGTCGGGCAGTGCCGGGTCGGCGGATGCGGGACCGGCTGCCACGCCGACGACGGCGGCTACCGCGGTCGCGGCCAGTGCACCTCGCAGTGAGCGCTTGATTCCGTGCGACGCCACGTCGCGCACAGCTCCTTCAGTTTCTCGAACCGCTTCGCCTCGGCGGATCAGCATCCGTCCGGGGCACGGTTCCCCGACAAAACCGGTGCAGCGGCGCCCCGTGGGTCGCCCGTTCTGAGCGACTGATCGCCACGAGGACTCGGCTAGGTTACGAAAGGTGAGTCCGCCCGTCTAGAAGTGGGGCATGTTTTCGCAACAGCCGTGCGGGATTCCCCTAACGGAGGATAGTCATGCGCTCACAGTTACGAATCTTGGGTTGCTCTCACCTGGTTTCGTGAAGATCGATATCCCCCATTCAGGCACTGCGTGTGATCTGCTATGAGATCCACCACATGCCCGAAATCGCCGGGCGGTCCGATTCCCGCGCCGAACGGCTAGACCCGGTGCAACCGCTCCACCAGAACCGCCGAAGGCACCGCGTACGCGCCGCGGCGCTGCACCGAGGTGACCACCGCGCGGTCCGAAGTGGCCACGACCAGCTGCCGCCCCTTCGGCTCGGCCGCCACCAGGTCGCGGATCACGTCGTCGGCCTGCACCCCGGCCTCGCTGAACAGCACCCGCACCCCGCGCGGTCCGGCGGTGGGAACCGCCAGCACGTCGGCGCCGTCGAAGACCACCGTGACCTCCGCACCGGTGCGCGCCGACAGCGCGGCCAGCTGGTGCGCCAGCCGGTCGCGCTGATCGGCCAGCGGCAGTTCCGGATAGCCGGTCTTGGTGACGTTGTAGCCGTCGACGATCAGGTGCACCGCGGGCAGCGTCAACAACCGGTCCAGCGCCGGCGCATCGGCCAGCTCGCCGGCGGTGCCCGCCTGCTCGCGAACCCGCTGGACCACGTCGGCCGGGCGCGGGCCGGAACCCGAAGCGCCCAGCTCGCGGCGCAGACCACCGACCGCGCCCTCCAGGGTTTCCAGCAGCAGGGCCAGCCGCACCTCGTCGCCCTGCCGGGCCTCCCTGGCGCTCTCCCTGGCCACCTGGGCGTCGGCGATCGATCGCTCGGCCCGCTCGTGCTCCCGGCGCGCGCGGTCGCGCTCCCGGTCGCGCTCGGCGGCCACCTCGGCGACCGCGGCCTCCCGCGCCGACTCGGCCTGCTCCAGCTCCCGGCGCGCCTCCTCGGCGGCGTCCTTGGCCTCGCGCAACCGCATCCCCTGCTCGCGGAGCCGCTTGCGCAGCCGGTCGGCCTCCTCGTTGCTCTCCGCCCGAGCGGCCAGCTCGCGCGCCTCGGCCAGCTCCGAGCGCGCCCGCTCCAGCTCCGCGGTGAGCCGATCGACCTTGGCCAGCGCGGAATCCCGCTCCGCGCGGAGCTTGCTCTGCTCGGCGCGGAAGCCGACGAGCTCGACGTAGTGGCCCGCCACCGGCGATCCCAGCAGCACCGCCGCCGCGCCGACGACCACCGGGTCCCCGTCCTCGAGGGACAGCGCCGCAGCGCGGTTCGTGCGGCACCAGTCCAGCACCGCGGCGCGGAAGACCGGGGAGTCCCGCAGCGCGTTCAGCAGCGGACCCTGGCCGAGCTTGGCGCGCTTGGCCGGGGCGAACCGCACCACCGGACGCAGCACCGCCGGAACATCGCGGGAGCGCATGTCCCCCAGCGCATCGGCGGCCAGCTCCGCCAGCCGAGCGCGCAGCGGGGCGGGCAGCGCGTCGAAATCGACGGGCGCGGGTGCGTCGTCCGGCTGCGGATCATCCACAGCGGACTCGTCCCGGTCGGGACCGCCCGGTCCCGTCGTCGAAGGCGCCACCCCCACAGGCTAAGGCCCGACCTCGCCGGTCCGGTCATCCGGCGGCCGTGTCGGTGGGAGGACGTAGCGTGCCGATGATGTCCGCGCACGCCCAGCTGACCTTCGACGAGATCGTCACCAGCGAAGAGATCCCGCTGCACGAGGTGACCTTCGTCGTGGTGGACCTGGAGACCACCGGTGGTGATCGCGCGGGCGACGCGATCACCGAGATCGGCGCGGTGAAGGTCCGCGGCGGCGAGGTCCTCGGCGAGTTCGGCACGCTCGTCGACCCGGAGCGCGACATCCCGCCCGCCGTCGTCTCGATCACCGGGATCACCCAGGCGATGGTGCACGACGCGCCGCGGCTGGACTCCGTGCTGCCGGCGTTCCTGGAGTTCTGCCGGGGCGCGGTGCTGGTCGCGCACAACGCGCCCTTCGACATCGGCTTCCTGCGCGCCGGCTGCGAGCGGCTCGGGCTGGACTGGCCGAAGCCCAAGGTCCTCGACACCGTCCGGCTCGCCCGGCGGGTGCTCACCCGCGACGAGACCCCGAACCACAAGCTGGGCACCCTCGCGCGCGTGCTGGGCGCGCGCACCGAGCCGGTGCACCGCGCCCTCGACGACGCCCGCGCCACCGTCGACGTGCTGCACGCGCTGCTGGAGCGGGTCGGCCCGCTCGGAGTGCGCACCCTCGAAGACCTGCTCGGCCACCTCCCCGACGTCAGCCCGCAGCAGCGCCGCAAGCGGGGCCTGGCCGACGCGCTGCCCAACGCCGCGGGCGTGTACCTGTTCCGGGGCCCCAACGACGAGGTCCTCTACGTGGGCACCGCGAGCGACCTGCGGCGGCGGGTGCGGCAGTACTTCACCGCCGGCGAGCGGCGAGCGCGGGTCAAGGAGATGGTGGCCATCGCCGAGCGGGTGGACCACGTGGCGTGCGCCCACCCGCTGGAGGCGGAGGTACGCGAGCTGCGGCTGCTGTCGGCGCACCAACCGCGCTACAACCGGCGCTCGAAGTTCCCGCAGCGCGCCTGGTGGGTGGTGCTCACCGACGAGGCCTTCCCGCGGCTGTCGGTGGTGCGCACGCCGCGCGAGGACGCGCTGGGCCCCTTCGGGTCCCGGCGGGCCGCGGTGACCGCGATGGAGGCGTTGCAGGCGGGGAGCCTGGTGCGCCGCTGCACCGAGCGCATCCCGGCGAAGCGGCCCAGCGGCAGGCCGTGCGCGCTGCACGAGCTGGGGCGCTGCGGAGCGCCCTGCGCGGGGTTGCAGACCGCCGAGGAGTACCAGCCCGAGGTCGTCGCGGTGCGCGACGTGATCCGCGGGCACCGGGACGACCTGCTCGCCCGGCTGGAGGACGAGCTGCAGCGGCTGTCCGAGGCACAGCGCTTCGAGGACGCGGCGGCGCAGCGCGACCGGCTGGCGGGCCTGGTGCGCTCGCTGGAGCGCGGGCAGCGGCTGGCCGCGCTGGCGGCCGTCCCGGAGCTCGTCGCCGCCCGCCCGGACGGCCGCGGCGGCTGGCACCTGGCGGTGATCCGCCACGGCAGGCTCGCAGCGGCGGGCGGAGCCAAGCGCGGTGTCCGCCCGATGCCGGTGGTCGACGTGCTCCAGATGTCCGCCGAGACGGTCGTCCCGGGCGCCGGTCCGCTCCGCGGCGCCCCGGCCGACGAGACCCGGGTCATCTACCGCTGGCTCACCACCGGCGGCACCCGCCTGGTCCGCACCGCGAACCCCTGGGGCGAGCCCGCCCGCGCGGCGGCCACCTGGCACGCCTGGCTCACCAGGGCCACCAACGGCAGAACCCCCTACCCCACCGACTGACCTCCTCCCGAATCACCTCCCAATCCGTCCCCCGAATCACCTCCCATTCGGGGTGCGGAAAAGGAGGCAATTCGGGGGGTGGATTTCGAGGGTTTTCGGAGAGCCCCTCGATCGTGGGTGGGAGGTCGGTGTGTCGGAGGTCAGGCGGTCATGTCGAAAACCGCGTTGATCTTCGTGGGGGTCAGGCGGACGACCAGTTCGCCCGGGACGCCGTTGCGGCGGCCGAACTCCTCCGCGCGGTCCCGGCCCATGTAGCGGGCGGCGATGGTGGTGGCGGTGCGGATCAGCTCGTCGGGGTCCTCGGAGACCTCCGCGCGCGCTTGGACCTGGACGAAGGCGAAGGGCGGCTCCGGCAGGTCCACGCACAGCGCGACGCGCGGATCGCGCAGGACCGACCGGCCCTTGGCCGTGTCCTTGCCGGTGTTGAACACCAGCTGATCACCCTCGACGACGAACCACACCGGCGCCACCAGCGGGCGGCCGTCCGATGCCGTGAAACCCAGCAAGCCGGTGCGGGTGCCGTAGGACAGGAACTCCCGGACCCGCTGATCGGTGAGTGAGGTCATGCGCGCGACGCTACCGAGATCCACGCCGCTCGCACGCCGGAAGAGCAGCGCGGCCCGGCACCCCGCTCGGGTGCCGGGCCGCGCTGCGGTGTCGCCTTACTCCGCGGGCCTGCCGGAGGTCAGCTCCTCGTGCTCCGCCTCGTGGCGGGCGCGCTCGAGCGCCTCGGTCTCCTCCTGCGGGTCGGGCTTGAGCAAGCTGCCCTCGACCGGCTTGCCGGCCGCGCCCAGCTGGTTCATCTTCTTCGGCACCGGAGCGCCCTGGTAGGGCAGCGGCTCCGGGTGGCCGTGGTCGTCCACCGGGCCGAGCGGCTGGTGGACCTCGATGAACTCACCGTGCGGCAGGCGCTTGATGATGCCGGTCTCCACGCCGTGCTCCAGCACCTCGCGGTCGCTGCGCTGCAGACCCAGGCAGAGCCGGTAGGTGAAGTAGTAGGCGATCGGCGGCAGCACCAGCAGGCCGATGCGGCCGGCCCAGGTCATCGCGTTCAGCGAGATGTTGAACTCGAACGCGATGATGTCGTTGACGCCCGAGATCATCAGGATCATGAAGAACGTCAGCGCCATCGCACCCAGCGAGGTGCGTACCGGGTTGTCCCGGGGCCGCTGCAGCAGGTTGTGGTGCGCGTCATCGCCGCTGAGCTTGCGCTCGATGGCCGGGTAGAAGATCGCGACCGTGAAGATCATGCCCATGAACAGGACGGTCGGGAAGAACACCGCCGGGATCGTGAACGGCCCGAGGTAGACCTCCCAGGCCGGCCACAGGCGCGACGAGCCGTCCGTCCAGATCATGTACCAGTCCGGCTGCGAGGCGGCCGAGATCTGCGAGGCGATGTACGGGCCCAGGTTCCAGATCGGGTTGATCTGGAAGACCCCGGCCATGATCGCGCAGACACCGGTGACCAGGGCGAAGAAGCCGCCGGCCTTGACCGCGAACACCGGCATGATCCGCACGCCGACCACGTTGTTCTCGGTGCGCTTCACGCCCGGGAACTGGGTGTGCTTCTGGTACCAGACCAGCGCCAGGTGCGCCGCGACCAGGCCCAGGATCAGACCCGGCAGCAGGAACACGTGGAACAGGTAGAACCGCGGGATCAGGTCGGTGCCGGGGAACTCGGAGCCGAACAGGATCCAGTGGATCCAGGTGCCGACCACCGGGATCGACATCGCGATGCCCGAAGCGATGCGGACACCGGTGCCGGACAGCAGGTCGTCCGGCAGGGAGTAGCCGGTGAAGCCCTCGAACATGCCGAGGATGAACAGCGTGACGCCGATCATCCAGTTCGTCTCGCGCGGGCGGCGGAACGCACCGGTGAAGAAGATGCGCAGCATGTGCGCCACGATCGCCGCCATGAACAGCAGCGCCGCCCAGTGGTGCAGCTGGCGGGCGAACAGGCCGCCGCGGACCTCGAACGAGATGTTCAGCGCGCTCTCGAACGCCCGCGACATCTCCACGCCGCGCAGGTTGGTGAACGCGCCCTGGTACTCGACCTCCGCCATCGACGGGTCGAAGAAGAACGCCAGGTAGGTGCCCGTGATCAGCAGCAGGATGAACGTGTAGAGCGCGATCTCACCGAGCAGGAACGACCAGTGCGTCGGGAAGACCTTGTTCAGCTGCCGCCGCATCCCGGGGGCCATGCGGTAGCGGCTGTCCAGCTCATCGGCCGCCTCCGCGGCGCGGCTGTACAGCTTGCTCTCCCCCTTCGTGGGCGTGGTGATCGAACTCATGACTTACGCTCCCAGTACGCCGGCCCGACGGGCTCGATGAAGTCGTGCTTCGCCACGAAGTAGCCGTCCTCGTCGACCGTAATCGGCAGCTGGGGCAGCGCCCGCGTGGCCGGGCCGAACACCGGCTTGGCATAGGTGTTGACGACGTCGAACTGCGACTGGTGGCACGGGCAGAGCAGGCGACCAGTCTGCTGCTCGAACAGGGAAGTCGGGCAGCCCAGGTGGGTGCAGATCTTCGAGTAGGCGTAGTAGTCGCCGTAGTTGAAGTCCTCCTGCCCCTCGCGCCGGATCGGCGTGGAGCCGGGGCGCAGCCGGATCAGCATGACCGGGGCGTCGCCCTTGCGCATCGAGGAGATGAGCTCCTCCTCGTCGTGGCGCATGGACTCCCGGAACGGGAAGACCGTCTCGAAGCCGCCCGCGTCGATGTCCTCCGGGCGGACCAGGGAGACGTCGTGCGGGTTGCCGGTGTCGCGGCGCAGGTAGGTCTTCTCGCCGTCTTCCTTCATCCAGCCGGTGTGCAGCAGCGAGGCCTGGCCCTCCTCGGACCAGGGGCTGCGCACCAGGCCGCCGAGCGCGAACACGCCGGCGCCGAGGCCGAAGGCCCCCACGCCGAACCCGGCGGTGCGCTTGATCATCGAGCGGCGCGCGATGCCGCTGCGCTCACCGGCGTCGGCCAGGATCGCCGCGGTGGTCTGCCGGTCCACCTCGCTGGAGGCGTGGCCGTCGTGCCGCTGCTGGATCGCGACCTCGTGCGGGATGAACTTCTTCTGGTACTGCACCACGCCGATGCCCACGGCCAGGATCGACAGGCCGAGGAAGAACCCGATCAGCGGGTTGTACATCGAGTAGATGAAGTGCGCGGTCGGCTCCGACGGCGGCTGGTACTCCCACGGCCACCAGATGAACACCACGATGAACGCCAGCGCGGACAGGCCGGCGAGGGCGAACCACGCGGCCACCGTCCGCTCGGCGCGGCGCTCGGCGCGGGTGCCCTTGACCGGCCAGTTGTCGTGGTACTCGTCGAGTTCGACGTCGTCGAGCGCCAGGCCGAGCCGCATCTTCTCGTCGCGGCTCATCTCGGCCAGCTCGGCCTCGGTGTAGTCCTTCTTCACTTCCTGCTCACTCATGCCCTGGCTCCGATCCACAGGGTGAGGCCGATCAGCGAGCCGAGCCCGATGACCCATACCACCACTGTCTCAGGCCCCGGCCCGTAGCCGCCGAGGTCGTTGCCGCCCGGGTTGTTGTTCCCGTTGGACACCGACTTGACGTAGGCGATGATGTCCTTCTTCTCCTCCGGGGTGAGCTGCCGGTCCGAGAACTTCGGCATGTTCTGCGGGCCGGTGAGCATCGCCTCGTAGATGTCCTGCTCGCTGGCCTCGTGCAGGTTCGGCGCGAACTTGCCGGAGGACATCGCGATACCACGACCAGTGAAATTGTGGCAGGAGGAGCAGTTCAAGCGGTAGAGCTCGCCGCCGCGCGCCGGGTCTCCGCCCTGCAGGGCCTCGCCCTTCTCCTCCGGCGACTTCGGCCCGCCGCCGTGCGTCTGCACGTAGGCGGCCAGCGCGTCGATCTCCTCCGGGTTGAACTTCGGGGGCTTGCGCTGCGCCTGCGCCTCCTGGCGGACCATCGGCATCCGGCCGGTGGAGACCTGGAAGTGCACGGCGGCCTCGCCCACGCCCACGAGGCTCGGTCCGCGGTCCTGCACGCCCTGCAGGTTGGAGCCGTGGCAGGTGATGCAGGCGTTGTTGTAGAGCTGCTCACCCTGCCTCACCAGAGCCGGGTCCGCCGCGGCGTGCGCGGTCTGCGGCTCGGGAGTCACGACGGTGTACAGCCCACCGGCACCCACCAGCGCGATGCCCAGCGCCAGTACACCGGAGATCCGCCGCTTGAGCTTCGAGCCCGCGCGGTTCCGTTTCTTAGTGGTGGTCATGAGTGCGGCAACCCTTGCTGTCCGGTTCGGGTGTTCGGTCTCGGCTGACCGAGCAGCCGTTCTTCTGAGGCTCGAAGCCCCCCTGTCGTCACGGGACCAGGTAGATCACGGCGAACAGGCCGATCCACACGATGTCGACGAAGTGCCAGTAGTACGACACGACGATCGCTGCGATGGCCTGAGCGGGCGTGAACTTGCTGAGTTTCGTCCGGATGATCAGGAAGACGAAGGCGACCAGTCCGCCGACCACGTGCAACCCGTGGAAGCCGGTCGTCATGTAGAAGACCGTCCCGTAGGCCGACGACGCGATCGTGGTCGCGTGCTCGGTGATCAACTGGTAGTACTCACCGGCCTGCCCGATCACGAAGATGGTGCCCATGATCAGGGTGATCACGTACCACCGGCGCAGGCCGAAGACGTCACCCTTCTCCGCGGCGAACACGCCCCACTGGCAGGTGAACGAGGACGCCACCAGGATGACCGTGAACGGGAGGGCGTACGGGAGGTTCAGGTGAGTGGGCGGTGGAGGCCACTCGCCCTCGTTCTGCGCCTTCACCGTGAAGAACATGGCGAAGAGCCCAGCGAAGAACATCAGCTCGCTGGCCAACCAAACGATGGTGCCCACGCTGACCATGTTGGGCCGGTTCAGCGAGTGCACGCGTTGACTGATTGAGGGCGCTGCCGTTGTCACGCGACGCATTATGTCTTGCGGCTTTTCCGCTCGCGCCCTCGGGTACCCAACGCCACCCCTGGGTGATCGGATCGCAACCTGGAGGTGACGGAACGTGAAAACTGTTCGGACTGTTCTGGCGTCGCTCGGAATCGGACGCCGGACGTCCGGCGAACCCGTGATCAGCGCTGATGACCCCGACCTCGTCGTGGTCGTGGAGTCCTGCGACGACGCCGAGGCGGCATCGGCGGTTCTGGAGCGGTCCAGCGGCTGGCGCCCCGAGGAGCCCGCCGTGCTGCGCCACCACTTGAGCCTCCCGAGTGATGCGATCAACACCGCCCGGGCCCTGCTCGCCCAGGACGGCTGGGAGCTCCGACCCGCGGAGGGCCCCGGCGCGGACGATCGGCCCGATTTGGCCGGCTTCGTGGCGGTCAGGGTGCAGAAGCTCGACGCGTTGCATTGCTCACAGGAGAGCTCCCGGATGGCCTCGCTGGCCCAACGCCACGGCGGCCGCGCGGTCGGCTGGGACGCGCTGCAACCCGCACCGAACTGATCAATTCGGGCCGGGGCGCTACTGCCCGGGCCGGTCGGAGCGCTAGCATTCGGGTCTGTTACGCCCCGTGCTGCGCCGACCGGGTGCGGGTTTCCCGCGAGATGCCGAGGAGCCAGTTGATGAGCACTTCGACCACGCACGTTCTCGTGTTCAGCCACCGCCCCGAGGTCCGGGAGGCGATCATCAACGCCGTCGGACGGCGCCCGGCCCCGGATCTCGACCGGATCACCTACACCGAAGCAGGCACGGTGGCCGACGTGCTCAGCGAGGTCGACGCGGGCCGCCAGGACCTGCTCATCCTCGACGGCGAGGCGCAGCCCACCGGCGGCATGGGCGTGTCCCGCCAGCTCAAGAACGAGATCGACGACTGCCCGCCGGTGGTCGTCGCGGTGCGCCGCAAGGACGACCGATGGCTGGCCACCTGGTCGCAGGCGGACGCGGTGCTGGTGCACCCGCTCGACCCGCTGGCGGCCGCCGAGACCGTCGCCGAGGTGCTGCGCACCCGCGTCCCGGCCTGACCGGGTCGCGCGAACCTCGTCCGCCGCACCCGGGTCTGGCCGGACGAGCCCTCGGCGGTGCGCCCCTCGGGCGCACCGCCATGTTTTGCAGACCCACAACCTTGGAGTAGATCGTGGGAACCATGGCGGGAAGTTGGGCGGAGCTGCTGGGCAGCCTGGTCGCGGGTACGGATCTCTCCGCGGAGGACACCGCCTGGGCCATGGACCTGATCATGGCGGGCGAGGCGACCCCGGCCCAGGTGGCCGGCTTCGCGGTGGCGCTGCGGGCCAAGGGCGAGACGCCCTCCGAGGTGCGCGGCATGGCCGACGCGATGCTCGCGCACGCCCAGACCCTCGACATCGCGCAGCGCGCGGTGGACATCGTCGGGACCGGCGGTGACCGCAGCGGCAGCGTGAACATCTCGACCATGGCCTCGATCGTGCTGGCCGCCTCCGGCATCACCGTGGTCAAGCACGGCAACCGAGCGGCCTCGTCGAAGTGCGGCACGGCCGACGTGCTGGAAGAGCTCGGCGTGGCCATCGACCTGCCGCCGGAGGGCGTGCGCGCGTGCGTGGACGAGGTCGGCATCGGCTTCTGCTTCGCCCCGGTGTTCCACCCGGCGTTCCGGCACGCGGGCGGGCCGCGCCGGGAGATCGGCATCCCGACCGCGTTCAACGTGCTCGGGCCGCTGACCAACCCGGCCCGCCCGGCCGCCGGCCTGATCGGTTGCGCCGACCGCCGGATGGCGCCGGTGGTCGCCGAGGTGTTCGCCGCCCGCGGCAACACCGCGCTGATCGTGCGCGGTGACGACGGGATGGACGAGATCACCACCACGGCGCCGAGCACCGTGTGGGCCGTCAACGACGGGGTGGTCCGGCAGGAGCAGCTGGACCCGCAGGACTTCGGGATCGCCCGCGCGCGGGCCGAGGACCTCGCCGGCGGCGACGCGACGGTCAACGCCAAGGCCGTCCACGACCTCCTGGCCGGTGTCCGGGGCCCGGTCCGGGACGCCGTCCTGGCCAACGCCGCGGGCGCCTGCGTCGCCTACGACGGGCCCGGAACCGACCTGGCCGCCCAGTTCCGCGCGGGACTGGAGCGGGTGGCGGTAGCGATCGACTCAGGCGCGGCAGCCCGCCTCCTGGAGCGGTGGGCGACGGTCTCCACCCGGCTGCGCTGACGGCTTTTTCATCAGAAGTCCCCGCCCGCGACGCGCGAGCGGGGACTTCTGATGAAAGAAGGACGCTCCCTACCGCCGAGCCGTCAGTCCTCGAGGCCGATGGAGAACGCGGCTTCGGTGTCCTTGCGGGAGTAGGAGCGGAATGCGATGTGGGTGTCGGTGTCCAGGACGCCCTCGACCTTGTTGATCTGCCCGGGGACGATGTCGGCTAGGTCCTCGTGCTTGGACACGCGCAGCATCGCGATCAGGTCGACGTCGCCCGCGCAGGAGTACACCTCGTTCACGCCGTCGAGGTCGGCGATCTCCTGGGCCGCCTCGGCGAGGCGGTCGGCGGCGGTCTGGATCAGCACGATCGCGGTGATCACGGGAAGAACCTCCTGCTGCTCAATTCCGGTACCAAGATCCTAGACGGGGTCGGTCGGGCGCACTCACCCGGCGAACCGGGAGGGCCCGCGGACGCGAAGCGGCCCCCCGGACGAATCCGGGGGGCCGCCTTGGACCGCTCAGCTCAGTGCTCGGACCGGCCGGTGTGGTACTCGAACACGAGGCCGGCGACCATGATCAGCACGAAGCCCACCGCCAGCACGATCATCCACACGTGGAAGAAGGCCAGCGCGGTGCCGGCGAATGCCGCGGAGAAGGCCAACCCGACGGGCCAGTAGCTGCCCGGGCTGAAGAAGCCGAGCTCACCGGCACCATCGCTGATCTCCGCGTCCGGGTTGTCCTCCGGCCGCTCCTCGATCCGGCGAGCCACGAAGGAGAAGTAGCTGCCGATGATCAGCGAGAGGCCGCCGACCAGGATCAGCGCGACGGTGCCGACCGGTTCCTTGGCCCAGACGCCGTACACGACCGCGGACAGGAAGAAGAAAACGGTGATGATGTTGAAGATCCTGGATTCGACCTTCATGGAGTCCTCGCTCTCACGCCGTACGCCCCGTCGAGGGCACCCCTAGTTGTTGCTGACGCCCAGACCGGAGGGCTGACCACCGGTGCGGTCGGTGTTGAACGGGACACCGGTCACCGCGTGCGGCGTGCACAGCTCACCGCAGTTCATCTCCGCGAGCGCCTCGGCGGCGGTGTAGGGCCGCTGGGTCTCCGGGTTGACCTGCGTGCGCAGCTGCATGTAGCGGTCGAACTTGTCCTTCGACAGCGCGCGGACCTCGAAGTTCATCATCGAGTGGTAGGTGCCGCAGAGCTCGGCGCAGCGGCCCACGAAGGAGCCTTCCTTCTCGACCGTGTTCTGGAACTTCGTGTTCTGGTCGTTCTTCTCCGGGTTCGGGAACGTGTCCCGCTTGAAGTGCCAGGCGGGCACGAAGAACGAGTGGATCACGTCCGTGGAGCGGATGTCGTACTCGACGCGCTCGCCCACCGGGATGACCAGCAGCGGGATCTCGCTGCTGCTGCCGACGGTGCGCACCGGCTGGCCGTCCGGGGTCTGGTAACCGGGGTAGTTGAACTCCCAGTTCCACTGGAACGCGACGACGTTGACCTTCTCGTCCGGGTTGGCCGGGGTGGCCAGCACCTTGTTCTGCGTGGTCGCGGTGAAGAAGAACAGCACCACGACCATCACGAACGGGATCGCCGTGTAGAGCAGCTCCAGCGGCAAGTTGTACTGGAACTGCCGCGGCAGCTCGTCGTCGTTCTTCTTCTTGCGGTGGAACGCGACCGACCAGAAGATCAGCGCCCACACGATCACACCGACCGCGAGTGCCGCGATGACCGACCAGGTCCACAGGTTGCGCATCGCATCGGCCTGCGGGGTGATTCCCTTCGGCCATCCGAACCGCAGGACCTCGTCGGTCGAGCAGCCAGTGGCCGCGACACCAACCAGGCCGATCAGACCAGCGACCTTGACCAGCCGTGGCACTCGGGTCCCCTCCTTCAGGCCCACTGCGCGACGCCTCCTCGTGCAAAACTTCACCGAAGCGGCTCGGAGGTCGCACGGTCAAGCCGACCGCGGACCCGCCGCCGGAATCCTGCGCAGCAGCCTAGCCCAGGTGTAGCCGCGATACTGCTCCGGGGGCGGAGATCGTGACGCACACCCCGCGCGTGCAGCGCCTCGGCGCGGTGTCTGCATACTGGAACCCAGCCTTTTCCCCTCGACTCGGAGAGGTGCACCAGACGCGTGTGCGGCCTGCTTGGACTCGTATGTCCCACCGAAGAGAACGCCGGTAACGCGGTCAACGCCGTGGCCAACGCGCTGCCGTGCCAGCGGCACCGGGGACCGGACGAGAGCGACACCTGGCAGGGCGGCGAGGCCGTGTTCGGCTTCAACCGCCTGTCGATCATCGACCTCGAGCACTCCCACCAGCCGCTGACCTGGGGGCCTCCGGAGAACCCGCGGCGCTACACGATCGCGTTCAACGGCGAGATCTACAACTACCTGGAGCTGCGCGCCGAGCTCATCGAGCAGTTCGGGGCCCGGTTCGGCACCGACGGCGACACCGAGGTGATCGTCGCCGCGTACCACTACTTGGGCACCTCGATGGTCGGCAGGCTGCGCGGCATGTTCGCGTTCCTGATCTGGGACAACGAGCGCAAGGTCGTCTTCGGCGCGCGCGACCCGTTCGGCATCAAGCCGCTGTTCTACGCGGTGGGGCCCGGCGGCGCGGCGTTCGCCAGCGAGAAGAAGAGCCTGCTGAGCCTGGCCAGCACGCTGCGGATCAACGAGGAGCTCGACCACAAGGCCATGCAGCACTACCTGGTGCTGCAGTACGTGCCCGAGCCCGAGACGCTGCACCGCCAGATCCGCCGCATCGAGTCGGGCACGTCGTTCACCGTCTCCCCGGGCGGCCAGCTGGTCACCGAGCGGTACTTCCAGCCGAACTTCCGCTCCCGGCCCACCAACACCGAGGCCGACGCCAAGCGGCTGCACGACGAGATCGTCGACGTGATGCGCGACTCGGTGGCCAAGCACATGCGCGCCGACGTGACGGTCGGCTCGTTCCTGTCCGGCGGCATCGACTCCACCGCGATCGCGGCGCTGGCCAAGGAGCACAACCCGAACCTGGTCACCTTCACCACCGGTTTCGAGCGGCAGGGCTACTCGGAGGTCGACGTGGCCGCCGAGTCGGCCGCCGCGATCGGGGTCAAGCACGTGGTGCGCACCGTCTCCGCCGAGGAGATGATGGAGTCGCTGCCGCTGATCATCTGGTACCTCGACGACCCGGTGGCCGACCCGGCGCTGGTGCCGCTGTGGTTCATCGCCCGGGAGGCCCGCCAGCACGTCAAGGTCGTGCTCTCCGGCGAGGGCGCCGACGAGCTGTTCGGCGGGTACTCGATCTACCGCGAGCCGCTGTCGCTGGCGCCGTTCGAGAAGGTCCCCGGCGCGCTGCGCAAGGCGATGGGCAAGGTCTCCTCGCACATCCCCGAGGGGGTGCGCGGCAAGGACCTGCTGCGCCGCGGCTCGCTGGACCTCGAGGAGCGCTACTACGGCAACGCGCGCATCTTCCGGGACGACCAGCTGCGCGGGATCATGCGCAGCTTCGACCCGGGCGTGTCGCACAAGGACATCACCTCGGGCCCGTACCGCCAGTCGCAGGGCTGGGACCCGGTCACCCGGATGCAGCACGTGGACCTGTTCACCTGGCTGCGCGGCGACATCCTGACCAAGGCGGACAAGGTCACCATGGCCAACTCGCTGGAGCTGCGGGTGCCGTTCCTCGACAACGAGGTCTTCCGGGTGGCCAGCACGATCCCGCTGGAGCAGAAGGTCACCAGCGAGACGACCAAGTACGCGCTGCGCCAGGCGCTGTCCCAGGTGGTGCCCGCGCACGTGCTCAACCGGCGCAAGCTGGGCTTCCCGGTCCCGATCCGGCACTGGCTGCGGGACGAGATGCACGACTGGGCGCGCAACATCATCCAGCAGTCGCAGACCGATCACCTGCTGAACCGGTCGGCGATCCTGCAGCTGCTGGAGGAGCACCGCTCCGGCGTGCTGGACCACAGCCGCAGGCTGTGGGCGCTGCTGGCGTTCATGCTCTGGCACGCGATCTTCATCGAGGGCCGGCTGTCCCCGGAGGTCCCGGAACCGCACTACCCGGTCCGCCTCTGAAGGCCCCGGCCTCTTCATCGGAAGTCCCCGAGCGCTCGGCGCTCGGGGACTTCCGATGAGAGAAGCGTCCTCCCGGTCGGGGGACATCGAGCGGGCCGTGCTGGCGCGCCGGCGCGCGGCGGTGGATCATGCCCGCGACATCTCCCCGCCACGAATGGAGGCGCCGTGCCCCCGAACCGGGAAGCCCTGCGCGGGCAGCCGACGACCGAGCAGCCGGAACCGCGCGACGCGGACCGCCTGGCCCGCGAGCGCGACCAGGCGGTCCGCGAGCTCCTCGAACTCGAGCACGCCGCCACGGAGGGCCCGAAGGTCCCGCGGCGGCCCTGACGCGGGGCGAGCGGTCAGGCCCCGAGCCAGACCGTCGTGCTCGGCGGCAGCTCCCCGGTCCACTCCCCCGCGCCGTCGCTGCGCGCCAGCAGCTCGCCGGGCAGGTCCAGCGACACCGGGGCGTCGCCGAAGTTGGTGGCGCAGGTGAACCCGGGTTCCCTGCTGAAGGCGAGCACGCCCTCCGGTGCGGGCAGCCAGGACAGCTCGCCGTCGCCCAGCGCGGGGTGCTCGCGGCGGAGGGCCAGCGCCTCCCGGTAGGTCGACAGGACCGATCCCGCGCTGCCGGACTGGGCCGCGACGGTCATCCCGGCCCACTCCCGCGGCGCCGGGAGCCAGCCGGGGCCCGCGCTGAAGCCGTACGGCGGTTCACCGCCCGACCAGGGCATCGGCACCCGGCAGCCGTCGCGGCCGAGGTCGGCGCCGCCGGAGCGGTGCCAGATCGGGTCCTGGCGGGCCTCGTCCGGCAGGTCGAGCACCTCGGGCAGGCCCAGCTCCTCGCCCTGGTAGACGTAGACCGAGCCGGGCAGGGCGAAGCTGAGCAGGGCCGCCGCCCGAGCGCGCGCGTGCCCGATCTCGCCGCCGCCGTAGCGGGTGACCGGGCGGCGCACGTCGTGGTTGCCCAGCACCCACGTGGTGGTCGCGCCGACCTGCGCGGTGGTAGCCAACGACTCGGCGACCACCGAGCCGAACTCCGCGGCCGACCAGGGCGCTTCCAGCAGCGCGAAGTTGAACGCCTGGTGCAGCTCGTCGGGCCGGACGTAGCGGGCCAACCGCTCGCTGGTCGACGCCCACGCCTCGGCGACACCGATGCGCCCGCCCGAGTAGGAGTCGAGCAGCCGCCGCCAGTCGCGGTAGATCTCGTGCACCTCGTCCTGGTCGAAGTAGGGCAGATCGCCCTTGCCCAGCAGCGAGATCTGCTCGTCGAGCCCGGTGTCGGGCAGATCGGGGTGCTTGATCATGCCGTGCGCGACGTCGATGCGGAAGCCGTCCACGCCGCGGTCCAGCCAGAACTCCAGCACCTTCTGGAACTCCGCCCGCACCTGCGGGTTGCGCCAGTTCAGGTCGGGCTGCTCCGGGGAGAACAGGTGCAGGTACCACTGCCCGTCGGGCAACCGGGTCCAGGCGGGGCCGCCGAAGACCGATTCCCAGTCGTTGGGTGGGAGCTCACCGCTCGCGCCGCGCCCGTCGCGGAACAGGTAGCGGTCCCTGGCCACCTCCCCCGGCGCGGCGGCCAGCGCCTCGGCGAACCACGGGTGCGCGTCGGAGGTGTGGTTGGGCACGATGTCGGCCAGCACCCGCAGCCCCGCGGCGTGCGCCTGCTCCAGCAGCGCGTCGAAGTCGGCGAGCTCGCCGAACAGCGGGTCCACGTCGCAGTAGTCGGACACGTCGTAGCCGCCGTCGGCCATCGGCGACGGGTAGAACGGGGTCAGCCAGATCGCGTCGACCCCGAGGTCGACGAGGTGCGGCAGCCGCCGCCGGACACCGGCCAGGTCGCCGACCCCGTCCCCGTCGCCGTCGGCGAAGCTGCGCACGTAGATCTGGTAGACGACGGCCTCACGCCACCAGGACATAGTCTCCTACCCCTCAGATCTCTCGGGTCGACTCGCGGACGATCAGGTTGGGCCGGAACATCCGGCTGAAGCTGGTGGAACCGCGCTCGGCGGTGTCCGGGTCGAGCTGGCGCAGCAGCTCGTCGACGGCCGCGGCGGCCATGTCCCGGATCGGCTGGGCCAGCGTGGTCAGCGCGGGCTGGCAGTGGGCGGCCATCGGGATGTCGTCGAAGCCGACCACCGAGACGTCCTCCGGGGTGCTCAACCCGCGCCGCTTGGCCTCGCCCATCGCGCCCAGCGCCATCACGTCCGAGGAGCACAGCACCGCGGTCGGTCGCGGCCCTTCGAGCAGTCGCGCCATCGCCTCGGCGCCGCCGTCGGCGGAGAACCCGCCGTGGGCTACCAGGTCGGTCGAGGGCTCGACGCCGGCCTCCTCCAGCGCCGCGGCCCACCCCGCCTGCTTGAGCCGGGACGGCAGCGCCCGCGCCGGGCCGCTGACGAAGCCGATCCGCCGGTGCCCCAGGTCCAGGAGGTGGCGGGCGGCGGTGTGCCCGGCGAGGTGCTCGTCGACGGTGATGTCCGGGACGTCGAGGCTCGGCGCCCCGCCGTTGACGAAGACCATCCGGACGCCGTCGCGGCCGAGCTTCTCGTAGTAGCTGCGGCTGCGGCGCTCGTCGTTGTCCGGGTTGGCGATCTCCGGGGACACGAAGATCATCCCCTCCACCCCGCGGGCCAGCAGCATCCGGACGTACTCCTTCTCGGTCATCGCCGCCCGGGTGTTGCACAGCAGCGAGGCGTAGCCGGCCTGCGCGGCGCGGCTCTCCAGCGCCTCGGCGAACGCGGGGAAGATCGGGTTGGACAGTTCCGGCACCAGCAGCCCGAGCACGCCGGTGCGGCGCAGCGCGCCCGCGCCGCGCGCGGTGTGCGGCATCTGGTTGAGCACTTCGAGCACCCGCTGCCGGGTCTCCTCGGCGATCCCGCCCTTGCGGTTGAGCACTCGGCTCACCGTCGAAACGCTCACGCCCGCCCGCTCGGCGATATCGGCCAGACCCGCCACGTCGTTGCTCCCGCTCGTGCTCGATTCCGTTGCGAACAATCCTGCACGCGATCGAAATGTTTTGCAATCACTGATAGTTGGAACCTGGAACGCCTGCCCAAGTTTACCCGCAATTCTTGACTTTGCTCACATGTTGGGTATGCAATCTTATGCCAGGTGTTCGCAAAAATTTGCAAAGGAGATCTTGCCATGAGACCCGAGGCCACGGTCACCGCCGCCCTCGGCCTGGTCTGCGCGCTCACCCTCGCCGGCTGCGGCGGCGCGGAGGGCAACGCGAACCAGGTCGTCTACTGGGACACCAGCGGAACCGCCGAGAGCGCGGTGTTCCGCGAGGTCGCGACCAGCTGCGGGAAGTCCGGCGGCTACCAGGTGCAGGTCGAAACCGTGTCGTTCGACCAGGCGCTGAACAACTACAAGACGGCCGCGCAGGGCGGGCGGGGACCGGACGTGCTGCGCGCCGACGTCGGGTGGGTCGCCCAGCTGGCCGAAGCCGGGCTCATCCAGGACCTCTCCGGCACCCCGCTGGCCGAGGACACCGCCGACTTCCTGCCCAACGCGCTGAAATCCACCCGCTACGAGGGCAAGACCTACGCCGTCCCGCAGGTCACCGACGCGCTGGCGCTGTTCTACAACAAGCGCAAGCTCGACGAGGCCGGCGTGCAGCCGCCGAAGACCTGGGAGGACGTCAAGCGGATCGCACCGGAGCTCGGCGGCGAGAACGCGCTGTTCATCAACAACGACGAGTACTACGCGCTGCCGTTCCTCTATACCCACGGCGGCGACCTGGTCGACACCGAAGGCCGGATGATCGAGGTCAACTCGCCGGAATCGGTGCGCGGCATCGGCATCGCCAAGGACCTGCTGGACGCGGGCGCGGCGCGCACGGCGCTGGACCAGCCGAACTCCTACACCAGCATGAAGGCGGCCTTCACCAACGGCGAGGTCGCGATGGTCATCGACGGCCCCTGGGCGGTGCCGGAGTACACCGAGTCCCAGGAGTTCTCCGACCCGGCCGACCTGGGCATCGCGCCGGTTCCGGGCTCGGCCAACCCCTCACCGGTCGGCGGGCACGACTACGTCATCCGGCAGGGCAGCGACGCCACCGAGGCCTCCCAGCAGTTCGTCCGGTGCATGAGCAGCGCGCAGAGCCAGGCAAAGATCGCCGCTGAGCTGGGCCTGCTGCCCACCCGCAAGTCGGCCTACGAGGACCCGGCCGTGGCCGGCAACCCGATCGTGCAGGCCTTCGAGCCGCTGGCCGCCTCGACGCACAGCCGCGCGTGGATCCCGGAGAACAACGAGCTGCTCGAACCGCTGCAGACCGCCTACGCCGACGTCCTCGCCGGCCGCCAGCAGCCCCAGGCCGCGATGGACGACCTGGCCAAGACCTACCAGACCTCGGTCCTGCCCGACTACGCGAAGCGCTGATCGACGATGCGGAACTTCCTCGGCCGCCACTGGTTCGCCTGCGCGATGGTGCTGCCGGTGCTGGCAGTGCTCGCGCTGCTGGTGGCGCTGCCGCTGCTGCAAGGGCTGTACTTCACCTTCACCGACATCAACGACACCAACATCGCCAACCCGGTCCTGGACCGCGAGGCGACCTACGAGTTCCTCGGCTGGCAGAACTACGCCAACGTGCTGTCCGGCTCGGCGGCCTACGGGTCGTTCTGGGCGACGCTGCTGCGCACCCTGATCTGGACCTTCGCCTGCGTGGGGTGCCACTACGGCATCGGGCTGGGGCTGGCGGTGCTGCTCAACCGGCAGGTCCGCGGGCGCGGCCTGTACCGGGTGCTGCTGATCCTGCCGTGGGCGGTGCCGGTGTTCATCAGCGCGTTCGCCTGGCGCTACCTGCTCAACTCGAACTACGGGCTGGTCAACTGGCTGCTGGAGTCGATCGGGCTGCCCGGGCAGGTGTGGCTGGGCCAGTCGAACCTGGCCCTGCTGTCGGTGATCGTGGTCAACGTGTGGCTGGGCGTGCCGTTCATGATGGTCGCCCTGCTCGGCGGGTTGCAGGCGATCCCGAACGATCTCTACGAGGCCGCCGACATGGACGGCGCCACGGCCTGGCAGCGCTTCGTCAACGTCACGCTGCCCGGCCTGCGCCCGGTGTCGTCGACCGTGGTGCTGCTCGGCGTGATCTGGACGTTCAACATGTTCCCGGTCATCTACCTGATCACCGGCGACAACCCGCACACCCGGATCCTGGTGACCTACGCCTTCGAGCGCTTCTTCTCGGGCGCCACCAGGGACTACGCCATCGCGTCGACCTACGGCGTGCTGATCCTGTCGGTGCTGCTGGTGTTCGCCGCGATCTACCGCCGCGCGATGGCGCGGCAGGGGGAGGTGCTGTAGTTGAGCCTCGACGTGGGGACGCCGCGCTCGGAGACCGCGCCACCGGTGACCCCGGTGCGCACCGCGCCAAGGCGATCGCGTTCGCGCCTGGCCAGCATCGGGCTGCACGGTGCGCTCGGGCTGGCCTCGCTGATCGCGGTGTTCCCGGTGTTCTGGGTCGTGGTGGTGTCGTTCAAGCCGAACTCGAAGGCCATCGAGGCCACGCCCTCGCTGGTCGACGAGTCGAGCTTGGACAACTACCGCGACGTGCTCTCCGGGGCGAAGGGAGCCTTCCTGACCTGGTTCGGCAACTCGGTGCTCATCGCGGGGCTGACCACCGTGCTGGCGGTGCTGCTCGCGGCCTCCACGGCCTACGCGCTGAGCCGCTTCCGGTTCCCCGGCAGGCACTGGCTGCTGCTGTCGTTCCTGGTGGTGCAGATGTTCCCGTTCGCGGTGCTGATCGTGCCGCTGTACAACATCCTGCTCAACATGGGTCTGCAGGGCAGCGCGCTCGGTCTGGTGCTGGTCTACTGCAGCACCGCGATCCCGTTCTGCACCTACATGCTCAAGGGCTACTTCGACGGGATCCCGGCCGACATCGACGAGGCCGGGCGGGTGGACGGGCTCAGCCCGTTCGGCGTGTTCTGGCGGCTGGTGCTGCCGCTGGCTCGGCCGGGCCTGGCCGTGACCGCGTTCTACTCGTTCATCGTGGCCTGGAGCGAGGTCGCCTTCGCCTCGGCGTTCCTGTCGGCCTCCGACGAGTCGAAGACGCTGGCGGTGGGCCTGCAGGTGTTCGTCCAGCAGAACCGCGCCGAGTGGGGCCACCTCGCCGCCGCCTCGGTGCTGGTGGCGATCCCGGCGGTGGCGGTGTTCTACGCCGTGCAGCGCTTCCTGGTCAGCGGGCTGTCCGCGGGAAGCGTGAAGGGCTGACCGCAGCGGCGGGATTCGGAGGGATCTCTCGGGGAGTTCGCCACGAGGCGAGCTCCCCGAGACCGCTCGACGGCAAAGGCCGAACCGGACTCGGCGGCTGCCCGGCGTGACGTCCGCCGCGCGCGCCAGCTCGGCATTACGCTGGGCTCGTGACGGTTTTCAGAGTGAATCGGCCCTTGGTCCTCGACGGCGGGCTGGCCACCGAGCTGGAGGCGATGGGACACGACCTCGCCGACGCGCTGTGGTCCGCGCGGTTGCTGGCCGACGCTCCGGAGGAGATCGTCGCGGCGCACGCGGCCTTCTACCGCGCGGGTGCGGACATCGCCACCACCGCCAGCTACCAGGCGTCCTTCGCCGGCTTCGCCGATCGCGGGATCAGCCGCGCCGAGGCCGAGCGGCTGCTGCGCCGCAGCGTGGAGCTGGCGCGGCTGGCCGGTGAGATCGAGGGCGGTGAGACGCGCATCGTGGCCGCCTCCGTCGGCCCCTACGGCGCGACGCTCGCCGACGGTTCGGAGTACCGCGGCGACTACGGCTTGAGCAAGCAGCAGCTCCGCGACTTCCACCTGCCGCGCATGGAGGTGCTGGCCGAATCCCGGCCGGACGTGCTGGCGCTGGAGACGGTCCCGGACGTCCGCGAAGCCGAGGTCCTGGTGGAGGCCGTCGCCGAGATCGGCATCCCGGCCTGGCTGTCCTACACCGTCGACGGCGGCAAGACGCGCGCCGGCCAGTCGCTGGTCGACGCCTTCGCGCTGGCCGAGTCGGACGCGATCGGCTGGGTCGGGGTGAACTGCTCGGCGCCGGACGAGGTGCTGCCCGCGCTGGAGATCGCCCGGCGGTCCACGCCGAAACCGCTGATCGCCTACCCCAACAGCGGCGAGTCCTGGGACTCCGACCACCGGACCTGGATCGGCGCCACCCACCTCTCCGCCGACCAGGCCCGCGAGTGGCGCACCGCCGGCGCCAAGATCATCGGCGGTTGCTGCCGGGTTCCCCCGGAGGAGATCACCGCCCTCGCCCACGCGTTGACCACGACCTAGCCGCTCGGCCGACCACCGACACTCCGCGCGCGAAATCCGAGGGAATTCGACCGGATCAAAACCCTCGAATTTCGCGCGCGCAGCGCGGGTGCGCGGTCAGGACTGGGGGTCCAGGAGGCCTTCGGGGACGGCGAAGCCGCGGATTCGCTGGGGGTGGTCGCCGACGGGGATGCGGGCGGTCTCGCCGGTGCCGTCGAAGTCGATGACCGAGATGTCGTCGCTGCCGCTGTTGGACAGCATGCAGTGCTGCCCGTCCGGCGTGCTGGCCGCCCAGTACGGCTTGTCGCCCGTCGGGACGATCGCGTCGGTGGTCAGCGAGGGAACCGACACGATGGCCGCGTAGTCCGAAACCGTGCCCGCGTCGCAGAGCTTGGTGCGCTCGGCGTTGGCGGCGAGCCCGTGGTGCGCCGAGTCCAGCGGGTACTCGTCGCGGCGCATCTCCTCCGCCTCCTCGGACAGCGGCAGGTGCACGGTGCGGGTGATGCGCTTCTCGGCCAGGTCGTACTCGATGAAGCCGTGGTGGAACGACAGCTGCGCGTACATCGTGCGCCCGTCCGGCGTGACCAGGAACGGCCGGATCCCCGCGTCGAAGTCGATGACCTCGCGGACCTCGTCGGTGGCGGTGTCCACGATGGTCAGCTGCCGCTTGCCCTTGAGCGGGTCGAGGGCCGGGTCGTCCGGCGCGATCACCCGTCCGATCGTGGCGTTGTAGAGGGTCTTGCCGTCCGGCGAGTACCGGTTCTCGTGCGGGAAGTCGCCGGTCGGGAACTCCCCGGTCACCGAGCCGTCGGCGGTGTCGAGCAGCTGGACCGCGTTCGCCGTGGTCGCCGAGACCGCGAGCTCCGAGCCGTCCGGGGACAGCGACATGTGGTCCGAGCGGAACCCGGCCACCTCGGTGCGCCACACCTGCTCGCCGGTGCCCAGGTCGAAGGCCGCCACGTCGCCGAGGCTGGGCCGCGAGACGTAGAGGGTGCGCCCGGCCGGCGAGACCCACACGTCGTCGACCAGCTGATCGTTCCCCTCACCGGCGGTTTCCCGGATCACCAGCATCGCGGCGCGCTCGTCCGGTGTCATCTCGCGCTTGCGCCGCTCCAGATCGGGCACCACGTCGATCCGCTGGTACTTCTCGAAGCTCCGCGCGTCGATCAGGTCGACGGTGCCGTCCCAGTTGTTGCCCACGAACATCACGTCCCGGCGCTGCTCGGCGGCCGCCGAGGTCGGCAGCGCGGCGAGCGCCACCAGCGCCGCTGCCGACATCGCGCACGCTCGCGATAAACCCATTCGCATCCGAATCGCCCTTCCTGCCCAAGCGGAACAACCCCACCAACGAATGTGAGAACAATTCGGATGTGCCCGGCCGCGCGGCTGGACGACATCGCACCCGAACAGCCGACGGCCGGGCACTCGATCAGCCGAGCTTCGCTCCGGCGTGCAGCGCGATGCCGGAGTTGGCGGGCACGGTCGCGTCGAACCAGCCGTTCTCGCCGACCTCGACGGCCCTGCCGGTGCAACCGCCCTCGGAGACCTCGCCGGACATCACGTCGCAGTAGGTCCCGGCGGGCAGCGAGGTCTGGAAGCTGCGCGACATCTCCCCGCCCTCGCGGTTGAACGCCACGTAGCCCTCGTCCTCCCGGCCGAAGGCGATCTGCCCACCGCCGTTGTCCCACCAGTCGGTGAGCCCGGCACCGGCGACCGCGTTGTGGAAGCCGACCATGCCCGCGATGATCGGGCGCCGCTGCTCGCAGACCCACGCCGCGTCGTCGCAGTTCGCGGGCTTGGTGGCGCCGTCGGACTCGGCAGGCGGACCCGCGTCGGCGTTGTCGAAGGCGAAGCTGGAGATCAGCTTCGGCGTGCCGTACGGGTGGGCGAGCTCGAAGGCGACGCCCAGGTCGTAGGCGGCACCGTCCTCGTGGGTCAGCGTCGGCTCGCTGCGCTGGGTGTCGTGGTTGTCGATGAACACCACGGCCTGCTCGCCGGGCAGCGGCATCGAGTCCGCCAGGCCCGAGAGCCCGGCCAGCGAACCGCTCTTGAACGCCTCCGAAACCCGCCCGTGGTAGGCGAACTCGGTAACATCGCCGTTGCCGGTGTACTCACCGGCGGTGGTCGTGCCGTCGGCGATGACCTCCTGGAAGACGTAGGGCTTCTGCCCGGTTCCCGGAACGGCGTCCAGCGCCCCGAATATCGCGCCGATGTCCTCCGGTGGCATGTGCTTGGAACCGTCCACCCGGAAGCCCGACACGCCCATGGCGACGAGGTCGTTGAGGTAGGCGATCTCGGTGCTGCGGACGTGGTCGCTCTCGGTCTTGAGGTCGGCGAGCCCGACCAGCTCGCAGTTGCGGACCTCCCACTTGTTCCCGTAGTCCGAGATGTCCCGGCGGCAATCGTGGAAGTCCTGGTCGGCGTAGGTGCCCGGGTAGTCGTACTTCTCGTAGTTCGTTCCGCCGCTGCCCGGACCGCCGTTCTGCGAACCGGAACCGGACATGTGGTTGATCACCGCGTCGACGTAGACCTCCACGCCGGCGCCCCTGCAGGTCTCGACCATGTTGGCGAACTGCTCGCGGTTCCCGCGGCGGCTCTCCAGCTGGTAGCTGACCGGTTGGTAGTCCTGGTACCAGGGATGCCCGGCGTCGCCGAGCACCACGTGCTCCTGCGGCGGCGAGACCTGCACCGCGCCGAAGCCCGCGGGCCCGAGGAAGTCGGTGCACTCGCGGGCGACCGAATCCCAGGGCCACTGGAACATCTGGATGATCGGCCCGCTCACCGGCGCCGCGGCAGGCCGGGCCGCGGGCTCGGGCGCGCGGTGCTGGGCGAAGGCGGTCGGCACCAGAGGGGTGCCGACCACGACCGCCGCCAGCGCGAGCACGGGTAATCGCATGGCGCTCTCCTCACGTCGTCGGAAGCAAGCGCCTTCGATAACATTTTCTTGCGCGAGTTAAGTCAATCCCACTTTCGAACTAGCAGCTCACCAGGCATTATCGTTGCAATAATTTGCAAATCAGCGCGGCAGAACGGTTGCGAGCTCGGTCGCCGCCCGCTCGCCGTAGATCCCGGCCAGGCGCTTGCGGCAGCGCTCGGGGTGCAGCGTCCACTCCTGGGTGCCGGTGACCTCCAGGACGTGCACCGCGATCAGCGAGCCCAGCTGCGCCGAGCGCTCCAGCGACAGCCCCGCCTCGACCCCGGCCAGGAACCCCGCCCGGAACCCGTCGCCGACCCCGGTCGGGTCGGCCTTGCCGAGCTCGGGCACCGCGGGCACGCGCAGCCGCGCGCCACCCCGCTCGACGACCTCGGCCCCGTCGGCGCCGAGGGTGGTCACGCGGGTGCCGACGCGCTCCAGCACCTCGCCCTCGCTCCACCCGGTCTTATGCAGCAGCAGGCCCCACTCGTAGGAGTTGGTGAACAGGTAGTCGGCCCCCTCGACGACTCGCCGCACCTGATCGCCGTCGAGCCGGGCGAGCTGCTGCGAGGGGTCGCTGGCCCAGCGGAAGCCCAGCTGCCGGCACTCGTCGGCGTGCCGCAGCATGGCCTTCGGGTCGTTCGGGCTGATCAGCACCAGGTCGGCCGAGCGGGCCCGCACGACCGGCGCCAGCTCGATGTTGCGGGCCTCGGCCATCGCGCCCGCGTAGAACGAGGCGATCTGGTTGAAGTCCTGATCGGTGGTGCACACGAAGCGCGCGGTGTGCGCGAACTCGGAGACGTGCACCCCGCCGCAGTCCACCCCGTTGCGCTCCAACCAGGAGCGGTAGTCGGCGAAGTCCTCCCCGACCGCGCCCACCAGGACCGGATCGCGGCCGAGCACCCCGAGCGCGAAGGCGATGTTGGCGGCCGCGCCGCCGCGCCGCACCACCAGGTCGTCGACCAGGAAGCTCAGCGAGACCTGCTGCAGGTTGTCGGACACGAGCTGCTCGGCGAAGCGCCCCGGGAAGTGCATCAGGTGGTCGGTGGCGATGCTGCCGGTAACTACCACGGACACGGAACGCCTCCAGAACACTACCAGGTGTGATCTTCCGAGGTGAGCCTAACGCCACAGCGGGCTCGGCCGCGCGCTCGCGCGGGCGGCTCCGCGGGACAATCGGAGGCATGCGCGATGTGGAGATCTCCGACGAGATGATCCGGCTCGGCCAGCTGCTCAAGCTGTCCGGGCTGGTCGAGGACGGCACCGAGGCCAAGGAAGTGCTGGAGGAGGGCCTGGTGACGGTCAACGGCGCGGTCGAGACGCGCCGCGGCAAGCAGCTCGTGGACGGCGACCGGATCGCGCTCGACGAGGAGGAGGTGCGGGTGGTGGCCCGCTGAACGCCAGAAGGCCGGTGCCCGAGCGGGCACCGGCCTTCCGCCGAATCAGGGAGCGACCGTCAGTGGAACGAGTCGCCGCAGGCGCAGGAACCGCCGGCGTTGGGGTTGTCGATGGTGAAGCCCTGCTTCTCGATCGAGTCGACGAAGTCGATCACCGCGCCCTGCAGGTACGGGGCGCTCATCCGGTCGACGACCACGCCCAGGCCCTCGAAGTCGCGACGCGCGTCGCCGTCGAGCGAGCGCTCGTCGAAGAACAGCTGGTAGCGCAGGCCGGCGCAGCCACCGGGCTGCACGGCGATGCGCAGGTGCATGTCGTCGCGGCCCTCCTGCTCGAGCAGGGCCTTGGCCTTCTGGGCAGCCGAGTCGGTCAACGTGACACCGTGGGCGGGCGCCTCGGTCTCGGTCGTGGTGTTCGGGGCGGTCATGGACACTCCCTCGGTCTCGCTCATCCGAATCCGGCGTGAGGTGGAACCACACCCGGAGCCGGGCTATTCCCACGGGCGAACCCGGGGACGCATTGATGTCTCCTCCCCACATGGTGGCACAGACACGCCGCGAACTGGTGTGACGTGTCCTGCGCCATCCGTTTCGGGCGGTCTCCTGCGAGCGCCCGAGCAGCGTCGAATAACCTGGAGGGGTGAGGTTCCTTCGCCGCAACACCGAGCAGCCCGCCGCGGACGACGCCGAGAACGAGACCGCTCAGTCCGAGGAGGAGCAGGCGCAGGGTCACACCCCGAAGAAGGGGCGACCCACGCCCAAGCGGCGGGAGGCCGAGGGCAAGCGCCGCGGACCGGTCCCGCCTCCGCCGAAGACCCAGCGCGAGGCCATCAAGCGCTCCCGCGGCAACAAGGAGGAGCGCCGCAAGGCCGCCGCCGAGCGCCGCGAGCGCATGATGCAGGGCGACGACCGCTATCTGATGCCGCGGGACAAGGGCCCGGTGCGCGCCTACGTCCGCGACCTGGTCGACACCCGCAGGCACCTGATGGGCCTGTTCATGCCGCTGGTGCTGATCGTGTTCGCCGCCACGCTGGCGCAGAACCTGGTCGTGCAGCAGTACGCGACCCTGTTCTGCCTGGTGCTGCTGATCATGATGGTGATCGAGGGCAGCCTGCTGGGCCGCTACATCAACCGCCAGGTCCGCGCGAAGTACCCGGACCACAAGGACCGCCCGCTGGCACTGGGCTGGTACGCGTTCACCCGAGCCATGCAGATCCGCAAGCTCCGCGTCCCGCGCCCCCGCTACACCCCCAAGGACATCGCCAAGATCGGCTGACCCCGCGACACCTCGCAGTTCGGCCTGGAACTGCATGCTTCGAGGCATGCAGTTCCAGGCCGAACTGCGAGGTTCAGGCGCGCGGTGAGGCTCCGCCCGTCCGCGTGGTGGGGCTCGATACGGTCGTCGGGGTCTTTGGAGGTGGGGATGCGGTCGTTGGTGCTCGGCGGGGCTCGCTCCGGGAAGTCCGCGCACGCCGAGGGGTTGGTCGGCGCGGATTCGGCGGTGACCTACGTGGCCACCGCGCGGCGGATCGCCGGGGACGGCGAGTGGGACGCGCGGATCGCCGAGCACGTGGCTCGGCGGCCGGACTCGTGGACGACCGTGGAGGCGCCGGACGCCGAGTCCCTGCGCGAGGCGCTGCGCGAGGCTCCGGCCGGGGCCGAGGTGCTCGTCGACGACCTCGCCACCTGGTTGACCGGGGTGCTCGACGACGCCGGCGCCTGGGAGCGCGACCCGGCGGCGCTGGAGGTGGTCGCCGCGGAGCGCGAGCGCCTGGTCGCGGCCGCTGCCGGGTGCGCTGGGCGGTTGGTGCTGGTGTCCGCGGAGGTCGGCCTCGGCGTCGTGCCCTCGACGCGGTCTGGAAGGCTGTTCCGAGACGAGCTCGGCTCGCTCAACGCCCGGTTGGCGGACGTCTGCGACGAGGTCCTGCTGCTGGTGGCGGGGTGCCCGCTCCGCCTGCGGTGAGCCGAGCTGCGCCGCACCAACACGGAGGTTCCCCTTGTCGACCGAAGTCAACGACCTCGAGTTCCCGCCCGTCCCGGGACCCGACGAGCAGGCCCGCCGCGACGCCGCGTCCCGGCAAGCGCAGCTGACCAAGCCCGCTGGGTCGCTGGGCAAGCTGGAGGAGCTGGGCGTGTGGGTGGCCGCGCGGCAGGGGACCTGCCCGCCGCGGCCGTTCGCGCGGCCGCGCGTGGTCGTCTTCGCCGGTGATCACGGGATCGCGCGGCAGGGCGTCTCGGCGTACCCGCCGGAGGTCACCGCGCAGATGGTCGGCAACTTCCTGACCGGGGGCGCCGCGGTGAACGTCCTGGCGCGGCAGGCCGGGGCGACCGTCCGGGTGGTCGACATGGCGGTCGCCACCGACACCGCGCCGGTGGTCAGCGCGCACAAGGTCAACAACGGTTCCGGGGCGATCGACCGCGAGGACGCGCTCACCGACGAGGAGGTGCGCGCGGCGATCCGGGCCGGGCGCGCCATCGCCGACGAGGAGGTCGACTCCGGTGCGGACCTGCTCGTCGCCGGGGACATGGGCATCGGCAACACCACTCCCGCCGCGGTGCTGATCTCGCTGCTGACCTACACCGAGCCGGTGGCCGTGGTGGGCCGCGGGACCGGCATCGACGACCAGGCCTGGATGCGCAAGACCGCCGCGATCCGCGACGCGCTGCGCCGGGCCCGCAAGGTCCAGCACGACCCGGTCGCGCTGCTGCGTACCTCCACCGGCGCGGACATCGCCGCGATGGCCGGCTTCCTCGCGCAGGCCTCGGTGCGGCGCACCCCGGTGCTGCTGGACGGCGTGGTCGTCGGGGCCGCCGCGCTGGTGGCCGAGGAGCTCGTGCCCGGGGCGCGGCGGTGGTGGCTGGCCGCGCACCAGTCGGCCGAGCCGGGCGGGCAGCTGGTGCTGCAGCACCTCGACCTCCAGCCGGTGCTGAACCTGGACCTGCGGCTCGGCGAGGCCTCCGGGGCGCTGACCGCGCTGCCGGTGGTGACCGCGGCGATCAAGGTGCTCGGCGAGATGGCGACCTTCGCCGAAGCCGGGGTCGGCGGCCCCGCGGAGGCCGAGGCCACGTCGTGACGGACGGACTGCGCCTGGCCGTGTCCTGGCTGAGCGTGCTGCCGGTGCCCGCCGGTGAGGTCGACGACCGGTCGAGCCGGCAGGCCATCGCCCTCGCCCCGCTGGTCGGCGCGCTGCTCGGCGGCGCGGGCGCGCTGGTGCTGTGGGGCCTGTCGGCCGCGGGCGCTCCCCCGCTGCTGGCCGGGTTCCTCGTGGTCGGACTGCTGGCGCTGCTGACCCGCGGCATGCACGTGGACGGCCTGGCCGACACCGTCGACGGCCTCGGCTGCTACGGCGGACCGGAGCGGGCGCTGCAGGTGATGCGCGACGGCGGCGCCGGGCCGTTCGCCGTGGTGGCGCTGATCGTGCTGCTCGGGGCGCAGGCGGTGAGCTTCGGCGCGCTGGCCCACCAGCCGTGGGTGCTGGTGCTGGCCTGCGCCGTCGGACGCGCGGGGTTCGTGCTGTGCTGCCGCCGCGGCGTGCCCGCCGCCCGGCCCGAGGGCTTGGGCGCGCTGGTGGCGGGCAGCCAGCCGACCTGGCTGGTCGCCGGGTGGTGGCTGGCGCTCGCGACGCTGGGCTTCCTGGCCGGGCACCACGTGCTGGTCGGCGTGCTCGCGGCCGCGGCGCTGCTGCAGGTGTTCGTCCAGCACGCGACCCGTCGCTTCGGCGGCATCAACGGCGACGTGCTCGGCGCGTCCTCCGAGCTCGCGACGACCGTGGTCCTGATCGCCGCCGCGCTCGGCCTCGGCTGACGGTCGCGCCCGGGACTGCCGCTGATCCGCGCGGGCGGAAGAACGACGGGGGGCCCCCCCCCGGGGGTGGCGGCCCGCCGTCGTCGTTCCGGGGTCAGGCGAGCTTGGTCATCCAGGAGTGGGAGTCCTCGGACTTGCCGTACTGGATGGCGGTGAGGCGGTCGCGCAGCTTCATGGTGACCTCGCCCGGGTGGCCGTCGGCCACGGCGAACTCGCCCTCGCGGTGCTTGACCTTGCCGACCGGGGTGATGACCGCGGCGGTGCCGCAGGCGAAGACCTCGGTGAGCTCGCCGGTCGCGGCGGCCTTCTCCCACTCCTCCGCGGTGATCTTGCGCTCCTCGACCTGCATGCCCAGCTCCTTGCCGAGCTCCAGCAGCGAGGACCGGGTGACGCCCGGCAGCAGGCTGCCGCTGAGCGCCGGGGTCACCAGGCGGGCGTCCTTGCCGGACCCGAACACGAAGAACAGGTTCATCCCGCCCATCTCCTCGACGGTGTGCCGGTCGCAGGCGTCCAGCCACACCACCTGGTCGCAGCCCTGCTCGACGGCCTGCGCCTGCGCCAGGAAGGACGCGGCGTAGTTGCCCGCGAACTTGGCCGCACCGGTGCCGCCGGGCGCCGCGCGCACGTACTCGTGGCTGAGCCAGACCGTCACCGGCTTGATGCCGCCGGAGAAGTACGAACCGGCCGGCGAGGCGATCAACGAGTACAGGTAGCTCTTCGACGGGTGGTTCACGCCCAGCCCGATGTCCGTGGAGACCATGAAGGGCCGCAGGTACAGCGAGCTCTCACCCGAGCTCGGCACCCACTCCCGGTCGGCGGCGACCAGCTCGCGCAGCGACTCGACGAACAGCTCCTCGGGCAGCTCGGCCATCGCGATGCGCCGCGCGGAGTCCTGGAAGCGGCGCGCGTTGGCCTCCGGGCGGAACGCGGCGATCGAGCCGTCGGGCTGCTGGTAGGCCTTGAGCCCCTCGAAGATCGCCTGCGCGTAGTGCAGGACCGAGGTCGCCGGGTCGAACTCGAACGAGTGGTAGGGCTCCAGCTTGGCGTCGTGCCAGCCGCGGCCCTCCTCGTAGCGGATGGTCACCATGTGATCGGTGAAGAACCGTCCGAACCCCGGATCCTCCAGTACCTCGGCCCGGCGCTCCGCGGTGGCCGGTTGCGGGTTGGGGTTCCGGGTGAAAGACAGCGCTCCAGTCATGGACGTACGTTATCGCGCCCGCTGGAGCAGTGGAAACCGGATCACTTCGATTGGTCGTCCAAGTATTGGAGGCGCTCGGGCAAGCGGAGCGGGGCCGGCCGGTTCCGGGCGTTCCCGGAACTGCCCGCGGCGCCCTCGCGCCCGACTATGCTGGCGGCATGAACGAGGCGTCCCGTACTCCCGCCCCGCGCACGCCGACCACCACCAACCAGGACGTGCTCGCCGCCGCCCTGGCGGCGCTGCTGCCGCTGGGCGGCGGACTGCTGCTGGTGCTCGGCTACGCGTGGCTGGGCTGGTTCGGCGTCGTGCTCGCCGCGGTCGGCGACGCCGGCTGGGGCTACTGGTGGTACGGCAAGAACGAGCAGCGCTGGTTCCCGGAGAGCCTGCGCGGCGGCCAGGTCGGCGGCATCGCGGTGCTCGTCGCGATCATCACCCTGCTGCTGTTCGTCACGATCAGCTGATCAGTCCCGCAGCAGCGATTCGGGCAGCTCCGGCAGCGACCAACCCGGGTTCGGGGCGAGATCGCAGTAGGTGCCGTCGAACGGGAACTGGCCGTCCTCGGCGAGCTTGATCATCCGCTCGCCCTCGGCGCGCAGCTCCTCGGCCTGCTGCCGCTCGAAGCGGCCCGCGGACACCGCGGCAGGCATCTCGTCCTCGTCCTTCCAGGACCAGCTGCCGTCGGGCAGCACCTCGACGTCGAGCACGCCGTCGACCCGCCGCACCCCGGTGGCGTCCCGGCCGAGCGGGACCTCGAGGTTCACGTACCAGTTGCGGAAGGTCCCGTCGGGTTCGAAGAACCACCACACCGAGGACCACTGGTGCTCGTGGACCAGCCGCAGCGTCGAGGTCCCGCGCCAGGTGGAGCGCTTCGGGACCCGCGGTCCGCCGAAGCGCTCGGCCAGCGGCATGTCCCGCGGCCCGCGCCCGTCCGGCGCGGTCGTGGTGCGAATGGGCGTTCCGGCCAGCACCCAGCACAGCAGCTGATCGCCGTCGTCGGCGACGACGCGGCCCGGGTGCACGGTGCCCAGCGAGCCGTCCAACCGCCAGAAGCTGTAGAGCACGTCCGCGCCGGGGAAGAAGGTCTGCTTCGGCTCGAATTCGGTGATCGGCATGTTCCCGCCTCACTTCCAGCGGCGGGACACACCTCCCGCCACCAACGGTCCGAGGACAACGACAACAGCGGTGCTCAGCATGGCACCGATCGGCATGCTCATGGCCACCACGACCGAGAGCCCCATCCCGAGGCACGCCAGGCGCGTCGCCCACGCGGGACCGTCGGCCAGCAGCAGGCGGGCGCCCGCGCTGGCGAGAGCGTAGTGCAGCAGCAGCGCGCACGCGGCGAAGGACATCGCCGCGACGGGTGAGACCCACTGCGCGACCAGCACCGCGGCCACGCCGCCGAGCAGGTCCAGCAAGTAGGGAGTCCCGGCCGAGCCGGTGCGGCCCAGCGCGCGGGGCAGTTCACCGTCGCGGTTCAGCGCGACCGCCGTGGAGCGCCACGACTCCAGCGCTCCCAGCAGCACCGGCAGCAGCGCGACCGCCGCGCCCGCGCTCACCAGCGGGCGCATGTCGGCCGCGGCCGCGGCGGTGAGCACGTCGCGCAGCGGCGCGGGCGACAGCGCCAGCCGCGCCCAGCCCAGCTGGTGGGCCAGGGCCAGCATCATCAGCGCGAGCACCGCGGTGACCACCGACAGCGAGATCACCGCCGCGCGCTTGACCACCCGGGGAGGGAGCCGGCGCCCGTCCGGCGCGGTCAGCCGCTCGATGCCCAGGAAGGCCACGAACAGCACCCCGGCCGCGCCGAAGGGGCCCACCGCGCTGTCGGCGACCTGGCCGGCCGGCTGCCCGCCCACCGGGGCGATCGCGAAGCAGGTCGCCACCACCAGGCCGACGACCAGCAGGCTCAGCGCGGTCCACAGCCAGGCCGCGCCGCCGCGGATGCGCAGGCCGGTGGTCGCCGAGAGCACCACCAGCAGGATCGCCACGGCCGCGACCTGCGGAGCCGCCGAGGGCAGGAACAAGTCCCCCAGGACCCGGGCCACCGCGGCCATCGCCGCGACCTGACCCGCCAGGAACGCCGAGGCCGCCACGCGCGCGGCGAGCAGGCCCATCCGCTCGCGCACGCACGCGTAGGCCGGTCCGGGACCGCCGTAGGAGTTCGACTGGTGCGCCGTCGCCGAGGCCACGCAGATCGCGGTCACCAGCGCGATCGGAAGACCCAGCAGCGACCACGGCCCGGCCGCGGCGGCGGCCGGGGCCGGGCCGAGCAGCACGCCGATGCCGAGCATGCCGCTCAGCGCGAGCGCCACACCGCCGCCGACCGCGGTGGAACGACCGCTCGATTCAACCTGTTGGGTCACGCGACCACCCTTGCAGAGGATTGCCGGTGGATCAGCCGCTCTCCGACTGACCCGCGGTGCGGGATCGTCACCCAGCGTAGAACCAGGCGCGCGGCACCCCGGGGGCACCTTTCGCGCCGGGGGCGTTTCCGCAGAACTCGCGAACTGCGCCGTGAGCGAACCTGTGGGTTTCCGGATGGCGGAGGGTTCTAGAGTGCCAAGCAGCTTCGCTTTTCCCGCACGAATCCGGAGGATGACCACGTGACGACCCCCAAACTCGCGCTCACCGACACCGCGGTGGGCAAGCTCAGCGCCGACGCGCTCGTCATCGGCACCGTTCAGGGAACCGACGGGCTGCAGCTCGCCCCGGGCGCCGACCAGGTCGCCGCGGCCCACGACGGCGACCTGGTCGAGGTGCTGACCTCGCTGGGCGCGACGGGCAAGGCCGACGAGATCGTCAAGCTGCCGGCGAGCGGCAAGCTCAAGGCCGAGGTGCTGGTGGCCGTCGGGCTGGGCAAGCCGGGGGACGACGGCGTCACCGCCGAGGCCGTGCGCCGCGCCTCGGGCGCGGCGGCCCGCGCGCTCGCCGGCGTCGAGCACGCCGCGACCACGCTGTCGGCGAGCGACCTCTCGGCGGCCGTGCAGGGCACCGTGATGGGCGCGTACAGCTACACCGCGTACAAGTCGAGCGAGAACGGCAACGGCCCGGTCGCCGCGGTGGACTTCGCGGTGCCGGACGCCAAGGCCGACGCGAGCGCCCACGCGCTCAAGGGCGCCGCGGCCATCGGCGAGGCGGTCAACACCGCCCGCGACCTGATCAACACCCCGCCGAACGACCTGTACCCGGCCTCGTTCGCCGAGCGGGCGACCGAGCTGGCCAAGGCCGCGGGCCTGGAGGTTGAGGTGCTCGACGAGAACGCGCTGCGCAAGCAGGGCTTCGGCGGCATCCTCGGCGTCGGCATGGGCTCGACCCGCCCGCCGCGGCTGGTCCGCATCAAGCACAAGGGCCCGAAGGACGCCAAGAAGGTCGCGCTGGTCGGCAAGGGCGTCACCTTCGACACCGGCGGCATCTCGCTCAAGCCGGGCGCGGGGATGGACAACATGACCTCGGACATGTCCGGGGCCGCGGGCGTGGTGGCCACGATGGTGCTGGCCGCCAAGCTCAACTACCCGCTGGAGATCACCGCGACCGTTCCGATGGCCGAGAACATGCCCTCGGGCAGCGCCTACCGGCCGGGCGACGTGCTCAAGATGTACGGCGGCAAGACGGTCGAGGTGCTCAACACCGACGCCGAGGGCAGGCTGATCCTGGTCGACGCGATCACCCGCGCCTGCGAGGAGAACCCGGACTACCTGGTCGAGACCTCGACGCTGACCGGCGCGCAGGTGGTGGCGCTGGGCAACCGCACCCCCGGCGTGATGGGCAGCGAGGAGTTCCGCGACCGGGTGGCGAAGCTGTCCCAGGGCGTCGGCGAGGGCGCCTGGCCGATGCCGCTGCCGGAGGAGCTGCGCACCGACCTGGACTCCAAGCTCGCCGACCTGGCCAACGTCACCAACCACCGCTGGGGCGGCATGCTGGCCGCGGGCCACTTCATCAAGGAGTTCGTGGCCGAGGGCGTGCAGTGGGCGCACATCGACGTCGCGGGCCCGGCCTACAACACGAACTCGCCGTGGGGCTACACCCCGAAGGGCGGCACCGGCGTGCCGGTGCGCACCCTCGCCGCGGTGCTGGCCGACATCGCGGACCACGGCTGACTGCGCTGCGTCATCAACGGGCCCGGACCGGCGCCGGCCCGGGCCCGTTTTGTCGCGAATCGCATTTCAGCGCGTGAGCCAGGCCACAAAGAGGTGACCATCGAGGGGGATTCCGGTGTCACGATGGGTGAATGACCCAATCTGAACCGGCCACGCTCGCCGAGACCCGGCACGGCTACCAGGTCGACGTGGTGTGGACCGGGAACACCGGACAGGGCACCTCGACCTACCACTCCTACGAGCGCACCCACGAGGTGCGCGTGGCGGGCAAGGACTCCATCGACGCCTCCGCCGACCCGGTCTTCCTGGGCGAGGCGGACCGCTACAACCCCGAAGAGCTGCTGGTCGCATCGCTGTCGCAGTGCCACATGCTGTGGTTCCTGCACCTGGCCGCCGACTCCGGCGTGGTGGTCACCGGCTACCACGACCGCGCCCGCGGCGTGCTCGCCGAGAACTCCGACGGATCCGGTCAGTTCGAGGCCGTCGAGCTGCTCCCCGAGGTCACCGTCTGCGACCGCGCGAGCGTGGACGTCGCCGAGGCGCTGCACGAGCGCGCCCACGAGCTCTGCTACATCGCGAAGTCCGTGACGTTCCCGGTCCGCTTCACCCCCACCGTGCGGATCGCCAACTGATCCCGCGCGGAGTAATCGATTCAGTCGTCGAGGCGGTCGTGCGCACGGAATTTCCGCCCTGCGGATTTCCGGCTCACGACTGCTCGTCGGCGGCGCGCTGCGCGCGCTTGCGCAGAATGCGCTGCCTGGCCTGGTAATCGCGCATCCGCTGCGGGTATCCGACCTTGGCCACCTCGTAGAGCGGAATTCCCAGACCCCGGGTGAACCGACCGGCCGCGCCCGGACTCGCCACTCGCCGCCGGGTCCACTCCCCGTCGTGCGCGATCAGCAGCAAGGTGGTCTCGGTGACCAGCGTGCGCGGCTCCAAGAATCCCTCGACGCCCCGCCGCTGCTCGGCCCAGGCGCGCAGGTGCTCGGAATCCGACGAGGAAGCACCGCGCATCCGGCCGGGGCGGCGGCCGCGGAACCGGTCGAAAAGTCCCACCGCACTCTCCCCTCCAAGCCGAAGGAACCGGCATCGGATTCGAGAACCGATCCGAACCTCCACTTCGATTCTGCCATCACCCGGATGGGGAGAATGTGAAAACTCGCTGATAATCGCACCGCAGTTCCGGGACTTCTCCGCGAGGGTGACGAACAGATCACCCCGCCCGCGTCGCATCCGCCGCTCGGGTGGTGACAAGATGGCCAGTGGAGCACCTGACCACCAGGTCAGGTCACCGTCAGCAAGCCAATGACGCCCTGTCGAGGAGTGCGAAGTGACCGACACGTCCGCCGATCTGGTCATCCTCGGCGGCGGTTCGGGCGGCTATGCCTGCGCTTTCCGCGCGGCCGAGCTCGGCCTGTCCGTCGTCCTCATCGAGAAGGACAAGCTCGGTGGGACCTGCCTGCACCGAGGATGCATTCCGACCAAGGCCCTGCTGCACGCGGGCGAGGTCGCCGATTCCGCCCGGGAGGCCGACCAGTTCGGTGTCCGCGCCTCGTTGGAGGGCGTCGACATCGATGGTGTCAACAAGTACAAGGACGACATCGTCGCGGGCCTGTACAAGGGTCTGCAGGGGTTGGCCAAGGCGCACAAGGTGACCCTGGTCGAGGGTGCGGGCACCCTGGTGGATTCCAAGACCGTCGAGGTCGACGGCACCCGCTACACCGGCGAGAACGTGGTGCTGGCGACCGGTTCGTACTCCAAGACGCTGCCCGGTCTGGAGCTGGGTGGCCGGGTGGTGGCCAGCGAGCAGGCGCTCAACCTCGACTACGTGCCGGACAAGGTCGTGGTGCTCGGCGGCGGTGTGATCGGGGTGGAGTTCGCCAGCGTGTGGCGCTCCTTCGGTGCCGAGGTCACCGTGGTCGAAGCGCTGCCGAACCTGGTGCCCAACGAGGACGAGTTCCTGTCCAAGCGCCTGGAGCGCTCCTTCCGCAAGCGCGGCATCAAGTTCAAGACGGGCGTGAAGTTCACCGGTGTCGAGCAGAGCGACGACGGCGTGTCGGTGAGCCTGGAGAACGGCGAGACCTACGACGCCGACCTGCTGCTGGTGGCGGTGGGCCGCGGCCCGAACACCGCCGGCCACGGCTTCGAGGAGGCCGGGGTGACCCTCGAGCGCGGGTTCGTGCGCACCGACGAGCGGCTGCGCACCAACGTGCCGGGCGTCTACGCCGTCGGCGACATCGTGCCGGGTCTGCAGCTGGCCCACCGCGGGTTCCAGCAGGGCGTGTTCATCGCCGAGGACATCGCCGGACTCAACCCGCAGCCCATCGACGAGGCCGGTATCCCGCGGGTGACCTACTGCCGCCCCGAGGTCGCCTCGGTGGGGCTGACCGAGGCCGCCGCCAAGGAGCAGTACGGCTCGGTGGAGACCTTCACCTACGACCTGGCCGGCAACGGCAAGAGCCAGATCCTCAAGACCCAGGGCGCGGTCAAGCTGGTCCGCGTCACCGACGGCCCGGTCGTCGGCCTGCACCTGGTCGGCGACCGCGTCGGTGAGCTCATCGGCGAGGCGCAGCTGATCTACAACTGGGAAGCGCTGCCCGACGACGTGGCCCCGCTGGTGCACGCCCACCCCACCCAGACCGAAGCTCTGGGCGAGGCCCACCTCGCCCTGGCCGGCAAGCCGCTGCACGTGCACGGCTGAACCGCGCCCATTCAGCCGCACCCCGCCACACCCACGAGGAGTCAGCAACAGATGGCCTTCTCCGTTCAGATGCCGGCACTCGGCGAGAGCGTGTCCGAGGGAACGATCACCCGGTGGCTCAAGCAGGAGGGCGACACCGTCGAGGTCGACGAACCCCTGCTGGAAGTCTCCACCGACAAGGTCGACACCGAGATCCCCTCGCCCGCCGCCGGCGTCCTGCAGCGCATCATCGCCAAGGAGGACGACACCGTCGAGATCGGCGGCGAGCTCGCCGTGCTCGGCGAGTCCGGTGAAGCCCCGGCCGCGGAGCCCGCCCAGGAGGCACCGGCCCAGGAAGCACCGGCGCAGGAGGCACCGGCGCAGGAAGCGCCCGCCGCCCCCGCCGCTCCGGAACCGCAGGCCGCCGCTCCGGCGGCCCCGGCCGGTGGTTCCGCGCAGGGCACCGACGTCGAGATGCCCGCGCTCGGCGAGAGCGTCACCGAGGGCACGATCACCCGGTGGCTCAAGCAGGTCGGCGACTCGGTCGAGGTCGACGAGCCGCTGCTGGAGGTCTCCACCGACAAGGTCGACACCGAGGTCCCGTCCCCGGTGGCCGGCACCCTGCTGGAGATCGCCGCGGGCGAGGACGACACCGTCGAGGTCGGCGCCAAGCTGGCCGTCATCGGTTCCGCCGACGCGGCCGCCGCCCCGGCGGCACCCGCGCCGACCCCGGAGCCCGCCCCGGCCGCCGAGCCCGCGCAGCCCGCGGCTCCCGCAGCCGCCGCTCCGGCCCAGCCCGCGCAGCCGGCCCAGCCCGCGCAGCCGGCCCAGCCCGCGCAGCCCGGGCAGCCGGCCCAGCCCGCGCAGCCGGCTGAGCCCGCGCAGGAATCCGCTCCGGCCGGTGGCACGCCCTACGTGACCCCGCTGGTGCGCAAGCTGGCCAACGAGCACGGCATCGACCTGACCCGGCTCAAGGGCAGCGGTGTCGGCGGCCGCATCCGCAAGCAGGACGTGCAGGCCGCGATCGACGCCGAGCAGGCGCCCGCGAGCGCCGCTCCGGCCGCCCCGGCGGCGAGCGCCCCGGCCAGCACCGTGGAGCCCTCGGCCGAGGCCGAGGCGCTGCGCGGCACGACCCAGCCGATGTCCCGGCTGCGGCAGCTGCTGGCCCGCCGGATGGTCGAGTCGCTGCAGACCGCGGCGCAGCTGACCACGGTGATCGAGGTCGACGTCACCAAGATCGCCCGGCTGCGCGACCGCGCGAAGGGCAACTTCGAGGCGACCGAGGGCGTCAAGCTGTCCTTCCTGCCCTTCTTCGCCAAGGCCGCGGCCGAGGCGCTGAAGCTGCACCCGAAGGTCAACGCGTCCATCGACGAGGAGAACAACCAGGTCACCTACCACGGTGCCGAGCACCTCTCGATCGCGGTGGACACCGAGCGCGGCCTGGTCTCGCCGGTCATCCACGACGCCGGGAACCTCAACCTCGGCGGGCTGGCCCGCAAGATCGCCGACCTGGCGGCGCGGACCCGCAACAACAAGATCAAGCCCGACGAGCTCTCCGGCGGCACGTTCACCATCACCAACACCGGCAGCCGCGGGGCGCTGTTCGACACGCCGATCCTGAACCCGCCGCAGGTGGGCATGCTGGGCACCGGCTCGGTCGTCAAGCGCCCGGTCGTGGTGGCCGACGAGAACGGCGGCGACACCATCGCCATCCGCTCGATGGTCTACCTGGCGCTGTCCTACGACCACCGCCTGGTCGACGGCGCCGACGCCGCCCGGTTCCTCAACACGGTCAAGCAGCGCCTGGAGGAAGGCGCCTTCGAGGCCGACCTGGGGCTGTGACGGGTCGACCACCGGCCTGACGCGAACGGCCGCTCACCCCTCGGGGTGGGCGGCCGTTCGCCGTTCGGGCGAACGCCTCGCACCGAGTGGATCGATGCGGGACGATGCCCGCATGCGCGTCGTCGTCGCCGGGTCCTCGGGATTGATAGGTACTTCGCTGGTCGCCGGGCTGCGCCAGGCCGAGCACGAGGTGGTGCGGCTGGTCCGGCGGGTTCCCGGCGCGCCCGACGAGCGCGGCTGGGACCCGGACACCGGTGCGCTGGACCCCGACGCGCTCGACGGCGCGGAGGCGGTGGTCAACCTGTGCGGCCCCGGCATCGGCGACAAGCGCTGGACTCCCGAGCGCAAGCGCCACCTGGTGCAGGCGCGGGTGCGCGCGACCGAGGTGCTCGCCGAGGCCGTGGCCAAAGCGGGCGTCCCGGTGCTGGCGAACGCCTCCGCGGTCGGCTACTACGGCGACGCGGGCTCGCAGCCGGTGACCGAGACGTCCCCGCCGGGAACCGACTTCCTCGCCGACCTGTGCCAGCGCTGGGAGTCGGCGACCTCGGCGGCCTCAGACGCCGGGACCCGGGTCGTGCTGCTGCGCACCGGCCTGGTGATCTCGCCGTCGGGCGGGCTGCTCGGGCAGCTGCGCCCGCTGTTCAAGCTGATGCTCGGCGGCAGGCTGGGCTCGGGGCAGCAGTACATGCCGTGGATCTCGCTGGACGACGAGATCGCGGCGATCCGCTTCGTGCTGGAGACCCCGGAGATCTCCGGCCCGGTCAACCTCACCGGTCCGGCGCCGGTGACCAACGCGGTGTTCACCCGCGCGCTCTCAGAGGCGCTGGGGCGTCCGGCGCCGTGGGTCGTGCCCGGGTTCGCGATGCGCGCGGCGCTGGGCGAGCTCGCCGACTCGGCGCTGACCGGTCAGCGGGCGCTGCCGACGGTGCTGGAGGCCAACGGCTTCACCTTCCAGCACCCCACGATCGGCGCGGCGCTGGCGGCTGCGACCGGCCGTTGAACGACCCGCCCCGGCTAGGCGTAGCCTGTGCGGACGTGAGCCGAGCTGATTCTTCGTGCCGCACCTCCTCGGCGGCGGTGGACGTGAAATACCTGGGCGTCATCGACTACCTCGATGCGTGGGAAATGCAGCGGGAGCTGGCCAACGGCCGCTTCGAAGAGCAGAGCCCGGACACCCTGCTGCTGCTGGAGCACCCGTCGGTCTACACAGCGGGCAAGCGCACCTCGCCGGAGGACCGGCCGACCGACGGCACCCCGGTCATCGACGTCGACCGCGGCGGCAAGATCACCTGGCACGGCCCGGGCCAGATCGTCGGCTACCCGATCGTGGGGCTGGCAGATCCGATCGACGTGGTCGACTACGTGCGACGCCTCGAGCAGGCGCTGATCCACGTCTGCGACGGGTTCGGGCTCAACGCCGGGCGCGTGGAGGGCCGCAGCGGCGTGTGGCTGCCCGCCGAGGGCACCCGGCCGGAGCGCAAGATCGCCGCGATCGGCATCCGGGTGCAGCGCGGCGTGACGATGCACGGGCTGGAGCTCAACTGCAACGCCGACCTCGGTGAGTTCGACCGGATCGTGCCCTGCGGCATCAGCGACGCCGGCACGACCTCGCTGTCGGCCGAGCTCGGTCGCGACGTGGCCGTCGACGAGGCCTACCCGCTCGTGGAGAAGGCGGTGCTGGACGCCCTCGACGGCCACCTGCCGGTGACCGACCGGGACATCCCGCGCAACCAGCCGAGCGCCGCGGGCGTCACCCTCGCCCTCGACCCGAGCCTGCGCTAACGCGGTTCTGGCCGGAACTTCACCCCGCGCAGGTGAAGTTCCGGCCAGAACCGCCCGATGCTCGCCCCGTTCCTCTAGAGTTCCGCAATTACGGACTACTAGAGGAGTGAGCATGTCGATGTCCCGCCGAAGCCTCCTGGTCGCGGTCGGCGCCGCGACTCCCCTGCTGCTGGCCGAGCCGTCGTCGGCCCAGTCCCCACCGGATCTGAGCACCCCCGAGGGCTGGCTGAGCTGGCTGCCCGCCAACCGCGACCGGGTCGGCATCGCCCTGGACGACGGCCGCGGTGCCCAGCTGGCGCACGCGGCGAGCGCCCCGATGCCGCTGGCCTCGGCGGTGAAGGTGCTGCACCTGGCCGCCTACGCCGAAGCCGTCGTCGGCGGTCGGCTCGACCCCGCCGAGCAGGTGCGGGTCGGCGACTGGGAGCGCTACTACCTGCCCACCGACGGCGGCGCGCACAAGCTGTCGCTGGAGCACCTGGGCGTTCCCGCCGACGAGTCGGGATACTACGCCGCCGACCCGGATCAGCGGGTGGCGCTGCGCGAGATGGTCGCCATGATGATCACCTACAGCGACAGCGCGGTCCCGGACCTGCTGCGCGACCGACTGGGCACCCGGGAGGTGCTCGCGGCGGGCCGCTCGCGCGGGTGGGCGCGCCCGGACGTGCGCTCGCTGTGCGCGGAGTACCTCTTCCTGGCCCTGCCGGAGACCGCTCCCCCGCCGGGGATGCCGACCGAGGCCCGCCGGTCCTGGGGGTTCGCGGTGGAACGCCGCTACCGGGACGATCCCGCGCTGCGGCAGCGCGTCCGCGAGCGGCTGCTCACCCGGCCGCTGCCGCCGTGGCAGCAGCAGACCGCGTGGGCCTCGGCGACCGCTGCGGGAGCACCGCGCGAGCTCGCAGCGGTGCACCGCGCGCTGGCCGGCGGAACCGATCCGGTCTCCGCGCTGGCCCGCGAGCACCTGGAGGCGCCGACGGCCGGTCACCTGCCGCCCGGGGTGGACGGCATCGGGTTCAAGGGCGGCAGCTTGCCCGGCGTGCTCGCCTGCGGCCTGTCGGTGCGACGCACCGACGGCGCGATCGGCAGCGGCGGTCTGGTGCTGCACGATCCGGCGAGCGGACCGCGGGAACTGCGCAGCGCCGACCCCGCGCTGCCGCTGCTGCTGGCGCTGCGCGACGCGGCCTGGCGGGACCGGCTGGCCGCGGCGCTGGGCCGCTGAGGCAAGCTCGCGGCGTGGACTTGCAACAACGCGTCGAAGCCCTGGAAGCCCGCGTGGCCGCCCTGGAAGCCGGGAGCTCCGGGGGAGACCGGCCCGCGACCGAGCCCAGCGGGTCGGTGGTGAGCTACGACGGCCACCTCGCCGAACCGGTCGAGCTGGAATGGCATATCAGGGCCGACCCGATGCAGGTCCTGGAGTTCCCGGACGGTCCGCGCGCGGACGTGCTGGCCGCCCTCGGCCACCCGACCCGGGCGGCCATCGTCCGCCAGCTCGCCGCGCGCGGCCCGCAGTCCTCGACCGCTCTGCAGGAAGCCGCCGGGCTGGGCTCGCCCGGCCAGCTCTACCACCACCTCAAGGCGCTGACCTCGACCGGTGTCGTGGAGCAGGACAAGCGCGGCTCCTACCGGCTGCGCCCGCAGGCCACCGTGCCCGCGCTGATCCTGCTCACCGCGGCCTCGGACATCGCGGGGCAGTTCCGGGGATGAGGACTCGCGCCGCGCCCCGTCGCCGGTTCACAGCTGAGGCGCCACCTGCTCGGCGACGAGGTCGAGGTGGTCCAGGTCCGAGAGGTCCAGCACCTGCAGGTACAGCCGGGTGATGCCGGTGCGGTCGCGCCAGTCGCCGATCTTGTCGACGACCTCGTCGGGCGACCCGGCCAGGCCGTTGGCGCGCAGCTCGCCGACCTCGCGGCCGATCGCCTCGGCGCGCCGCGCCAGCTGCCCCTCGTCCTTGCCCGCGCACAGCACCAGAGCGGCCGAGCGCACGATCTCGGCGGGGTCGCGACCGATCTCCGAGCACGCCGCCTCGACCCGCCCGAACTGCGCGGCGGCGGTCTCGACGTCCACGAACGGCAGGTTGAACTCGTCGGCGAAGCGCGCGGCCAGCTCCGGGGTGCGCTTCTTGCCGCCGCCGCCGACGAGCACCGGCGGGCGCGGCGACTGCACCGGCTTGGGCAGCGCGGGCGAATCGGTGAGCTGGTAGTGCTGGCCGTCGAAGGAGAAGGTCTCGCCCTCCGGGGTGGACCACAGCCCGGTGACGACCTCCAGCTGCTCGGCGTAGCGGTCGAACCGCTCCTTCAGCGAGGGGAACGGGATGCCGTAGGCGGTGTGCTCCTCCTCGTACCACCCGCTGCCCAGGCCCAGCTCGATCCGGCCTCCGGACATCTGGTCGACCTGGGCGACCGAGATCGCCAGCGGGCCGGGCAACCGGAAGGTCCCCGCGGACATCAGGGTGCCCAGGCGCAGCCTGCTGGTCTCGCGGGCCAGGCCGCCGAGCGTCACCCACGCGTCGGTCGGGCCGGGCTGCCCCGAGACGTCGCCCATCTTCAGGTAGTGGTCGGAGCGGAAGAACGCGTCGTAACCGGCGTCCTCGGCGCGCTTGGCCACGCGCAGCAGGTCGTCGTAGCTCGCGCCCTGCTGGGGCTCGGTGAAGATCCGGAGCTTGAAGTTCTCAGTCACGAGCCCCGAGAGTAATCGCGCGCGCACGAGCGCGCGCTGAGATTTCAGCGGGCCAGCCGGAGGCCGGCGAGGACCTGCTCGACGCAGGCCGCGATGTCGGCGCGCTCCTGGATGGGGCTGGGCGAGCCGGCGATGGCCGTGGCGCCGGCCGAGAGGGCGCCGAACATGATGCGCGCCAGCGCGTCGACCGGGAGCTCCCCGATCTCGCCGGACTCGACCAGGTTGCTGACCACGGTGCGCAGCACGCCGAAGGTGTGCGCCTCCTCCGCGGTGCGCCAGCGCTCCCAGCCCATCACCGCCGGCCCGTCCTGGACCACGATGCGCTGGTAGGACGGCTCCAAGCAGACCTCCAGGAACGCCGACAGGCCGGAACGGGTCGCCTCCCACGGGTCACCGGAGTCCGACACGACCTCGGCGAGCCGGTCGACCACGTCGGCCTCCACGGCGCCGAAGGCCGCCTCGAACAGCGCCTGCTTGCCGCCGAAGTGGTGGTACAGCGCTCCCTTGGTGACCCTGGCGCGCTTGGCGATCTCGTCCAGCGACGTGCCCGAGTACCCCCGCTCGGTGAACAGCTCCACCGCGGAGTCCACCAGCGCCTGCCTGGTGGTTTCCGAGTACTCGACGCGTCGCGAACGGACTGTAGGCATGCTCACGAGCCTATGACATACCGATGGTACGCACTCGTGGTACCGTCGGTCGTGGACATACCGACGGTATGCGACACACCTGGGGTATCCCCGACTCCCTGGAGAGCGCCATGAGCTGGAACACCTACTACCAGCGCAAACACGCGATCGACGCGGTCCTCGACAGCGCTCGTCGAGATCCCGATCGGGCACTCGACACGATCCCGAGCCCGTTCGCCGACGCGGGCGAGTTGCTGGCCGCGCTGCAGCACAAGTGGCTCCAGCAGCTCGGCGGCCGCCTCGAGGTGGCCCTGACCGACGCCGAGCGCGCTCCGCACGGCGACCGCGTCGAGGCGGTCACCAGCGCGTGGCGGCGCGCCGCCGCGGCCAACCCCGCGCTGCGCGCCGTGCTCGACCACCACGCCGAGCACCCGGCCCTGCGCGCCGGCGCCACCGCGGAGAACCGGCTGCTGGCCACCTCGGCCGGCCTCGCCGAGGAGTTCGAACCCGAGCACGACGCCACCCGGGTCGGCCAGGCGTTCCAGCAGCTGCTGCGCGCCAGCCCGCCCCCGGCCGAGCGGCGCGGCCGCACCGGCGTGCTGCGCAAGCTGCTGGCCCCGAGCAGGTGAGCGCACGGGCGGCTCCGGACCCGGCGGAGCCGCCCACCCACCCGCGGTGCGAACGCCCGTGATCACCGTCACCACCCCTGCGCCCATGGACGAATCGGACCCGCTAGGGCGTAGCCTGGGGGCCGTGACTGTGGCGCCTGAGGGGCGGAAGCTGCTGCGGCTGGAGGCTCGCAACAGCCAGACCCCGATCGAGAAGAAGCCGTCTTGGATCAAGACCCGCGCGAAGATGGGTCCGGAGTACCAGGAACTCAAGGGTCTGGTCCGCCGTGAGGGGCTGCACACCGTCTGCGAGGAGGCGGGTTGCCCGAACATCTTCGAGTGCTGGGAGGACCGGGAGGCCACCTTCCTCATCGGTGGTGACCAGTGCACTCGCCGGTGCGATTTCTGCCAGATCGACACCGGCAAGCCGGCTGCGCTGGACACCGAGGAGCCGCGCAAGGTCGCCGAGTCGGTGCAGGCCATGGGGCTGCGGTACTCGACGGTGACGGGTGTGGCCCGCGATGACCTCGACGACGGGGGTGCGTGGCTCTACGCCGAGACGGTCCGGCAGATCCACGAGCTCAACCCGGGCACGGGTGTGGAGCTGCTGATCCCGGACTTCAACGCCGATCCGGACCAGCTGGCCGAGGTGTTCAGCTCGCGGCCGGAGGTGCTGGCGCACAACGTCGAGACGGTGCCGTCGGTGTTCCGCCGGATCCGCCCGGGCTTCCGCTACGAGCGGTCGCTGGAGGTGATCACCAAGGCCCGCGAGGACGGGCTGGTGACCAAGTCGAACCTGATCCTGGGCATGGGCGAGCAGCCCGAGGAGGTGCGCCCGGCGCTGCAGGACCTGCACGAGGCGGGTTGCGACATCATCACCATCACCCAGTACCTGCGGCCCAGCCCGCGGCACCACCCGGTGGACCGGTGGGTCAAGCCCGAGGAGTTCGTCGAGCACACCAAGGCCGCCGAGGAGATCGGCTTCCCCGGCGTGATGGCCGGTCCGCTGGTGCGCTCCAGCTACCGCGCCGGTCGGCTCTACGCCAAGGCCACCGCGCACCGCGGCATGCCGCTGCCGGACGACCTCGCCCACCTCGCCAAGGCCGGCGAGGCCGCGCAGGAAGCCAGCAGCGTCCTGGCCCGCAACAGCTGACCCGAGCTCACGACGAGGGGCGCCCGGCGAGGTCCGGGCGCCCCTTCTCGTGCGCGCCCGGAACCTCGATTCCATTACGCATTCGGGGCAGGTATGCGGCCTCTTGTGGTGGAGCCGTATCCTGAAATGCATGGCCAAGCAGGACAAGGCCGCCAAGAAAGAGGCGGCCAAACAGCGACGTCAGGCGAGCGCCGGCCGCGTCAAGCAGATCTTCGAGGCGTTCAAGATGCAGCGCCGGGAGGACAAGCTCCTCCTCCCGCTGATGCTCGGTGCGTTCCTCGGCGTGACCGCGGTGGTCTTCCTGCTGGGCATGATCTGGGGCCTGCACTGGGTGTTCCTCCCGGTCGGCCTGGCCTTCGGCCTGCTCGCAGCCGTGGTCATCTTCGGGCGGCGGGTGCAGTCGACGGTGTACAAGAAGGCCGACGGGCAGCCGGGCGCGGCCGGCTGGGCGTTGGACAACCTGCGCGGGCGCTGGGTGCTCAACCAGGCCGTCTCGGGCACCGCCCAGCTGGACGCCGTGCACCGGCTGATCGGCCGCCCCGGCATCGTGCTGGTCGGCGAGGGCGCCACGCACCGGATCAAGGGCCTGATGGCGCAGGAGAAGAAGCGGGTGGCCCGCATCGTCGGCGAGACCCCGATCTACGAGATCGTGGTCGGCAGCGAGGAGGACCAGGTCCCGCTGTCCAAGCTGCAGTCGCGGATCATGAAGCTGCCGCGCAACATCGGCCCGAAGCAGATCGACGAGCTGGAGAACCGGCTGGAGGCGCTGGCCAACCGCAGCGGCAACGCGATGCCCAAGGGCCCGGTCCCGCAGGGCGCCAAGATGCGCAACATGCAGCGAGCGGTCCGCCGGGCGAAGTAGCCGGCACTTTTCTCATCACGAGGTCCCCGAGCGCGCGCTCGGGGACCTTCTGATGAGAACGGCAGCCGATCACCGCGAAGCGAGATCGAGGCGCAGCGCGAGCCGCCGACGATTCCGACGCCCTGCGACGGCGCAGCCGTTGGCCCGCTCGAGCGACCGGCACCGCCGCGGGTTCTCGGCGTCCCCGCCGCGACGCGGCGCAGGTCGGCTGCTCGACGAGCGGATCCCCCAGCCGGAGGGCCGCTGCGGCTCTCCCGCCCGCACGGTTGCCGGACGACGCGGGAGAGGCAGCTGCCGGCTCAGCGGCTGAGGACGATGGTTTGGGTGAGGCGATCGTGCCAGGACCTGCCGTTGAAGTCCCAGATCACCGCGGGGATGATGAAGGCGGTCAGCACGGTGCGCAGGATCGCGCGCAGCGGGCCGACCATCCGGGTCGAGTCGGTCCGGGCCACCCAGATGCGGGTCAGCACCATCCCGGGGGTCACGCCGAAGAAGGTCACCGGGACCGCGGTGATGACGAACCAGGTCACCACGCTCCAGTCGCCCGGGTAGTCCGGTGCGGTGAAGGCGGCGGTGATCAGCGCGGCGAGCAGCAGGTCGACCACGAACGCCAGCAGCCTGCGGCCGAGCGGCGCGGCGGAACCGGGGCCCGACTCCGGAAGCCCCAGCTTCTCGCCGCGGTACGCGGGGCGGGCGTCGTGTCCCCGCTCGCGCGCGTTGTTGAACGCGGCCTTGGGGCCGTCCAGCCAGGAGCCGAGCACGTTTCGCACGTCCTCCAGGATACGTGGCCGCGCCGGGAAGCACCCCGCCGGCGGAGCGCGAAGTGACCGGGCGTGCAACCCCCACCGCCCGATCAGGTGGCAGTTAACGCGCGCGAAACACTGGAGTGACGACAGGGCAACACCGATCCCATACCGTCAGCACTGAGCCGGCGGCGACCAATCGACGTGGCACCGGTGAGCTGTACGAAACTGCGTGAAGGAGCCACCGAGCTTGTTCAAGAATCCAGACGAGGTCCTCCGCTTCATCGCCGATGAGGACGTGAAGTTCGTCGATGTCCGGTTCTGCGACCTGCCGGGCGTCATGCAGCACTTCACGGTGCCCGCCGGCGCGTTCGACGCGGACTCGTTCACCAACGGCCTGGCCTTCGACGGCTCGTCGGTTCGCGGCTTCCAGTCGATCCACGAGTCCGACATGCTGCTGCTGCCGGACCCCTACACCGCCCGAGTGGACCCGTTCCGCGCCGAGAAGACGCTCATCCTGAACTTCTTCGTGCACGACCCGTTCACGCTGGAGCCCTACAGCCGCGACCCGCGCAACATCGCGCGCAAGGCCGAGCAGTACCTGGCCGAGTCCGGCGTGGCCGACACCGCGTTCTTCGGCGCCGAGGCCGAGTTCTACATCTTCGACTCGGTGAAGTTCGGCGAGGCCCCGAACAAGTCGTTCGCCGAGGTCGACTCGATCGAGGGCTGGTGGAACACCGGCCGCGACGAGGAGGGCGGCAACCGCGGCTACAAGACCCGCCTCAAGGGCGGCTACTTCCCGGTCTCGCCGTACGACCACTTCGCCGACCTGCGCGACAAGATGGTCACCGAGCTGCAGGGCTCCGGCTTCGAGATCGAGCGGGCCCACCACGAGGTCGGCACCGGCGGTCAGGCCGAGATCAACTACAAGTTCAACACGCTGCTGCACGCGGCCGACGACCTGCAGCTGTTCAAGTACGTCATCAAGAACACCGCTTGGGAGAACGGCAAGACCGTCACCTTCATGCCCAAGCCGCTGTTCGGCGACAACGGCTCGGGCATGCACAGCCACATGTCGCTGTGGAAGGACGGCAGCCCGCTGTTCTACGACGAGGCCGGTTACGCCGGTCTGTCGGACACCGCACGCTACTACATCGGCGGCATCCTGCACCACGCCCCGAAGCTGCTGGCCTTCACCAACCCGACGGTGAACTCCTACCACCGCCTGGTGCCGGGCTTCGAGGCCCCGGTGAACCTGGTGTACTCGCAGCGGAACCGCTCCGCCTGCATGCGCATCCCGATCACCGGCTCGAACCCGAAGGCCAAGCGCGTCGAGTTCCGCTGCCCGGACCCGTCCGGCAACCCGTACCTGGCCTTCGCCGCGATGATGATGGCGGGCCTGGACGGCATCAAGAACAAGATCGAGCCGGCCGAGCCGATCGACAAGGACCTCTACGAGCTCCCGCCGGAAGAGGCCAAGAACGTCCCGACCGTGCCGAGCTCGCTGGCCGAGGCCATCGACAACCTGGAAGCCGACCACGACTTCCTGCTCGAGGGTGGCGTGTTCACCCCCGACCTGATCGAGACCTGGATCCAGCTCAAGCGCGACGAGGAGATCGACCCGATCCGCCTGCGCCCGCACCCGCACGAGTTCTCGCTGTACTTCGACGTGTGAGTCGATGACCAGCGAACGAAGGCCCGCCGGTACGCCGGCGGGCCTTCGTCGTCACCGGCCGCCCACCTCGTCGAGCGCCGTGCCGATGATCGACACGCCCCGGTCGATCTCCTCCTCGGTGGCGGTCAGCGGCGGCGCGATGCGGAACGTCCCGCCCATGCCGGGCAGCTGCACGATGTTCATGTGCAGCCCCAGCTCGGCGCAGCGCCGGGTGACCGCGGCACCGAGCTTGTCGGCGTCCGCGCCGTCGGACACCAGCTCCAGCCCGACCAGCAGGCCGCGTCCCCGCACGTCGCCGATCGAGGGGTGCCCCAGCTCGTCGAGCCCGCCCCGCAACCGCTCGCCGAGCTCGCGGGCGCGCAGGTCGAGCCGGTCGCGGGCGAGCACGTCCAGCACCGTGTTCCCGACGGCGGCCGGCAGCGGGTCGTTGACGTGCGTGGTGAAGAACAGGAACCCGCGGTCGTGGGCCCGCTGCTCGATGTCGGCGCTGGTGAGCACCGCGGCCAGCGGCAAGCCGGCGCCGAGCGTCTTGGACAGCGTGAGGACGTCGGGCACGACCCCGTCGCGCTCGAAGGCGTACCAGTCGCCGGTGCGGCACAGCCCGGTCTGCGCCTCGTCCAGGATCAGCAGCATGCCCCGCTCGTGGCACTTGTCCCGCAGCGCCGCCAGGTAGCCCGGCGGGAGGTCGACCACGCCACCGGAGCTCAGGATCGGCTCGACCAGGCAGGCGGCCAGGCCGCCGGTCGACTGCGCGTCGATCAGGTCGAAGCCGAGGTCGAGCTGGCGGCGCCAGTCCAGGTTCCCGTCGGCGTCGACGACGTCCGGCCGGAACGAGTCCGGCACCGGCAGGGCGAAGTTGCCGGGAGCACCGGGCCCGTACCCCGTGCGCCCGGCGACGTAGGTGGCGTTCGCCGCCGCCTGGGTCATGCCGTGCCAGGACCGGGCGAACGAGACGACCTCGTGCCCGCCGGTGACGAGCTTGGCCATCCGCAGCGCGGCCTCGTTCGCCTCCGCCCCGGTGCTCAGGAACATCGCCTTGTCCAGCGGCTCCGGCACGGTCGCGGCGAGCCGCCGCGCCAGCTCCACGACCGGGCGGCTGAGCATGCCGCTGTAGAGGTGGTCCAACCGCCCGACCTGCTCGCGCACCGCCGCCACGATCTCCGGGTGGGAGTGCCCGAGGATCGCGCTCATCTGCCCCGAGGTGAAGTCGAGCAGCTCGCGGCCGTCCTCGGTGACCACCGTGCTCCCGCTGGCCCGGTCGACGATTCCCTCGCTGAACGCACCGCGCCCGGAGTACCGGACCAGGTGCTGCGCCGCATCATCCATGCCCCGACGCTAACCGCCGGAACGGTCGACCGCGTACACGTAGTGCCTGCGATCGTCGACGGGGTTGTCCGGCGTCAGCTCGCCCTCGGCGACGCGGGCGAACCCGGCCTTCTCCAGCGCCCGCCAGGAAGCCCGGTTGTGCACCGACACCGGCACCACGACGGACGGCGCGGCCGGGTAGTCGGTCCAAGTGGCCCGGACGATCGCCCGGATGATGCGCGGCCCCAGCCCGCGGCCGGTCCACCGCGGTTCGCCGATCAGGTAGTCGAGGGAAACCGCCTCGACGTCCACCGCCAGGATCGGGGCGAGCTCGGCGAGGTGTTCCGGGTAGTCGCCGTACCGGCAGCGCTGCACCAGACCGACCGGTTCGCCGTCGAGGAGCACGAGCAGGTCCTCCGCGGGCTCCGCGCCGCGCGCCGCCGGGCCGAAGTCCCGCGCCACCGCCTCCGCGGAGGTCTCGTGGTTCCACCACCGTGACACGTGCGGCTGCTGCAACCACCGCCGCAGCAGCGGGAAGTCCGGCTCGGCGAGCCTGCGCCAGCTGATCATCCCCCACCCCGCGCTCCCCTCGCGCCAACGCGATCCGATCCGAGACTAGCCGCTGGATCCGCCCGAGGTCGGCCGGTTCTCGTGACGTTCCCGGGCCCGCTGGCGGGCCTCGCGGAGCAGCTCGCACGTCGACGTCGCCGCGTTCTCGGCGGGGTCGATCACGGCCAGCCAGCCCGCGCTGGCGTAGACCGGGTGCGGTCGAACGGTGTCGGTGGCCGCGTGGTCGACCTCCTCGGTAGCAGGAGCGCGCGGTTCGCGACCGACCCATCGGGTGAAGGCATCCTTCCCCGCCGCGATCTTCACGCGGAAGGCGCCCGGGCGGTCCAGCCCCGCAGGAGGCTCGTCCGGGTAGTCCTTGGTCACGATCGTCGCGAAGGGCTGCGCCCTGGTCGGGACGGGCTGCCGGACGTGGTCGAGGGGCTGGAAGCGCGCGACGCCGACGTCGAGCGGCGCTCCCGCGAACTGCTCGCCGACGGCGCCGCGCTGAACGACCTGATCGCAGCGGTCGAAGATGATCGCTATTAGCAGCGGTTGGTCGCATCGTCCGCGCCGGCGCTGCTCGGCCGCCGGTCAGATGCCCTGCCAGGGCGCCCGCGCGGTGCCGGTGGTTCCCGGGCGGAAGCGCAGCAGCGAACCCGCGTAGGGGTCCGCGGCGAAGGCCAGCTCGTCGTAGCCGAAGCACGCCGAGGTCACGTAGAGCTCCTCGAGGCGGGATCCGCCGAAGGCCAGGCCGGTGACCCGGCGCGTCGGCGCCCACAGCACGGTCTCCAGGTCGCCGCCCGGCGCGTAGCGGTGGATGCGCCCCGTCCAGTGCATCGCGACCCACGCGCAGCCCTCGGCGTCCACCGCGATGCCCTGCGGGCTGCCCTCCGCCTCCGGGCAGCTCACCCACCGCCTGCCGGAGACCGCCCTGGCGCGCTCCACGTCGTAGTCGTAGACCCAGACGGCGTGCAGATCCGTCACGTAGAGCCTGCTGCCGTCCGGGCTCCAGGCCAGCCCGCCCGGCGCGGTCAGACCGTCGAGCAGCAGGCGCGCCCGGTTGCCCTCCAGCACGTAGCAACCGCTGGCGCGCAGGTCCGCGGCGTGCGTGACGGTGCAGGCCACGAACCGACCCGCGGGATCGCACCCTCCCGCGCCCATCCGATCCCCGCTGCGCACCTGCACCACGGGTTCCAACCCGGCGCGCGCCAGGTGCACCCGCCCGAAGCCGCTCTCGGTCGCGGCGACGAGCTGGCCCTGGCGGGTCGAGGCGAGCGCGGTGATCTTGCCGGGCAGCACCCGCACCTCGTCGGCCCCGGTGTCCCTGCGGTAGGTGTGCAGCTCGCGGCGCAGCAGGTCCACCCAGTGCACGCAGTTGAGCGAGGACATCCACAGCGGGCCGGTCCCGCACAACGCCTGACGATCGACGAGCAGCTCGAACTCCTCGGACATCCTCGCCCCCGATCAAGCGATGAACTCCCGAGAGCAGCCTAGGGAGGACGACTCCCCACCGGCACCGCCGACCGGCGGTTCTTGCGGGCAGCGCCCAGGTCGAGGACGAAGCGGACCCGGGACCCGCCCGGACCGTCGCAGTCGAGCAGGACCGGGGCCCCTCGACCTGGTCGTCACCGCTCCGGTGGAACGCGAGGGACGCGCGGTTTCCCGGCGAGACGATGCAGCGCACCCGGGTTCGCCCGAGCGCGGTCACCCGCTCGAAGAAAGCGGCGTACAGGCGCCGCGCCAGCCCACCGCGCCGGTGATCGGGTCCACGACGGCGAGTGGACGCAGGCCTCGTCAGGGGATCGGGCGAGCGGAAGCCGACCAGGAAACCCTGATCCGTCCGTCGGTCTCGGCCGCGAAGTGGTGCTCGCGAAGTGCTGCACGAACATCCGCGGCACCAGCGAGCCCAACCGCCGCGCCTCCTCCGGCCCGCGCGAATCCTCCCACCAGCGGTCGATCGCGACGACGATCGCCGCGTGGTCGCCCTCGTCCGCCCGATCACGTCTCCTCCCGAACGCCTCCGGCGCGCTCACGTCCCGTAGAAGACGCGCTCCACGACCGCTCGGGCGTGTCGGGTGATGCGCAGGTAGTCGTCGACGACCTCGCCGGTGTCCACGTTGGCCGGATAGCCCAGGGCCGCCGCGACCGCGACGCGCTCCTGGGACTTCTTCGGCAGCTGATCACCGGGCTTGCCGCGCACCAGCATGACCGCGTTGCGCACGCGGGTGGCCAGCGTCCACGCCTCGATCAGGTCGTTCGCGTCGGACTCGGCCAGCAGCCCGGCCTCGGTCGCCGCCCGCAAGCCGTCCACCGTGGACGAGGTGCGCAAACCCGGTGTGTCGTGGCCGTGCTGGAGCTGCATCAGCTGCAGGGTCCACTCGACGTCGGCAAGCCCGCCGCGACCGAGCTTGGTGTGCGTGGCCGGGTCCGCTCCCCTGGGCAAGCGCTCGGAATCGACCCGCGCCTTGATCCGGCGGATCTCGCGGACCTTGGTCTCGTCCAACCCGCCCTCCGGGTAGCGGATCGGATCGATCGCGCGGCAGAACCGCTCCCCGAGGTCCACGTCGCCAGCCACCGCGCGGGCGCGCAGCAGCGCCTGGGCCTCCCACACCTCGCCCCAGCGCGCGTAGTAGCTCAGGTAGGAGTCCAGGGTGCGCACCAGCGAACCCTGCCTGCCCTCGGGGCGCAGGTCGATGTCGACGTCCAGCGGCGGGTCCTGGCTCGGCTGCCCCAGCAGCCGCCGCACCTGCTCGACGACCGCGCCCGCGAACTTCACCGCCGCGGTCTCCTCGGCGCCGTTGGCCGGCTCGCACACGAACATCACGTCGGCGTCCGAGCCGTAGCCGAGCTCGGCGCCGCCGAGCCTGCCCATGCCGATGACCGCGATGCGCGCCGGCACCTGCCCGCCCTCCTGGGCCGCCGTGTCCCGCATCGCCATGTCCAGAGTGGATTCCAGGACCGCCACCCAGATGCTGGACAGGGCACGGCACACCACGTCCGGCTCGACCAGGCCGAGCAGGTCGGCGCAGGCGATGCGCAGCAGCTCGTGCCGCCGCAGCGACCGCGCCGCGGCCGCGGCCCGCGCCGGATCGCTGTACCGGGAGACCGTGCTGCGCAGCGAAGTCGCCACCTCGGCGGGATCGCGCTCGGCCAGCGCGGGCGTGTCGGCCAGCAGCCGCAGTACCTCGGGCGCGCGGATCAGCAGCTCGGGAACCAGCTTCGAGGTGCCCAGCAGCTGGGCCAGCCGCTCCACGACCACGCCCTCGTCGCGCAACAACCGCAAGTACCACGGGGTTTCGGCCAGCGCCTCGGACACCTTGCGGTAGGCCAGCAACCCGCCGTCCGGATCCGGGGTGTTGCCCAGCAGGTCCAGCAGCACCGGCAGGAGCGCGCCCTGGATGCTCGCGCGCCGCGACATGCCCGAGGTCAACGCCTCGATGTGCCGCAGCGCGCCCTTCGGCGAGCCGTAGCCCAACGCCGCCAGGCGGGCCTCCGCCGCTGCGGTGGTCAACCGCAGCGCCTCGGTGGGCACCTTCGCCACCGCCTCCAGCAGCGGGCGGTAGAACAGCTTCTCGTGCAGCCGCCGGACCTGCTTGGCGTGCCTGCGGAACTCGGCCACCAAGGCCTGCCCCGCGGTGTTGCGCCCGCTGGAGCGGAATCCGACCGCGCGGCCCAGAACGCCCAGCGCATCGGCGTCGTCGAACTCGGGGAACATGTGGGTGCGGCGCAGCTGGCGCAGCTGCAGCCGGTGCTCGACCGTGCGCAGGAAGCGGTAGGAGTCCACCAGGTCCGAAGCGTCGGCGCGGGCCACGTAGCCGCCCTCGCCGAGCGCGCGCAGCGCCTCCAGCGTGCTCGCCGAGCGCAGCTCCTCGTCGCTGCGGCCGTGCACCATCTGCAGCAGCTGCACCGCGAACTCGACGTCGCGCAAGCCTCCCCGACCCAGCTTGAGCTCCCGCTCCACCACGTCGGTCGGAACGTGGTCCTCCACCCGGCGACGCATCGAGCGCACGTCGTCGACGAAGTTCTCCCGCTCCGAGGCCGTCCACACCAGCGGCTGCACCGCCTCCAGGTACCGGTCGCCGAGCTCCCGGTCCCCCGCCACCGGCCGCGCCTTCAGCAGGGCCTGGAACTCCCAGGTGCGCGCCCACCGCCGGTAGTAGCTCAGGTGCCCGTCGAGGGTGCGCACCAGCGCGCCCGCCTTGCCCTCCGGGCGCAGCGCCGCGTCGATCTCGAAGAACGCCGGGCCGACGATCCGCATCATGGTGCTGGCCAACCGGGTGCCGACCGGGATGTCGGCTTCCCCGTCGGCGACGAAGACCACGTCCACATCGCTGACGTAGTTGAGCTCGCGACCGCCGCACTTGCCCATCGCGATCACCGCGAGCCGCGGCACCTCCGACACGCCCGCGTGGCGCAGCTCGGCGACCGCGACCGCGAGAGCGGCCCGCAGCGCGGCCACCGAAGCGTCCGAGAGCAGCTCGGCGACCTCCTCGTAGGGCACCGAGGGAAGCGCCGGCTCGGGAATGCTCGCCAGGTCGCGGGCGGCGATGTCGAGCAGCAGCCCGCGATAGGTCGTGCGCAGCGCGCGGACGGCCTCGTGCCCGCGCAGCTCGGCGACCGGCCCGCCCCCGGTGCCCGGCTCGCCCTCGCCCCGGGCGCCCACCGCTTCCAGCAGCAACGAGGTGCGCTCGTCGAGCATGCGCGGCGGCGCCGCTTCGGCGGTCAGGCGCCGCCAGTCGTCCGGATGCGCGACCAGGTGGTCGGCGAACGCGGTCGAATCGCCGAGAACCCCGAACAACCTCCCGCGCAGCTCGACGTCCTCGCCGAGGGCCGACGACAGCTGTTCCCACTCGCCCGCCATCGCATCGCGCAGCCGGTCCACGGAGTGCAGCGCGAGATCCGGATCGGGGGTGCGGGACAGCGCCGCCACGATCGGCTCGGCGTTCCCCGGGCCGGAATCCGACCACCAGCCCGCTCCTCGCAGCTGGGCTTCGGCGCGTTCGGTGTCGCTGAACCCGTACCGAGCCGGGGACGGCGATCCCGACCTCGAGGAGTTGCTGTTGGCCATGTTCCGAACCGTAGTCCGCTACCGGCCGTTCTGGAGACCGGACTCGACGATCATCACGCGAGCGGGAGGAAGCGGCTCGCCGTGCGCTGCTCGGGCGGCGTCGCCGCCACCCGCACGAACTGGTCGGCCAGCGGTCGCCAGGTCTCGGCCAGCTCGGCGTGGAACTCCTCCAGGTGCTCCGGGTCGAGCTGACCTGGCCGAACCGCGGCCGCGACGTGCGGGGAGTCCGCGGCCCACTGCAGCACGGTCTCCGGCGTCGTCTCGATGTGGAACTGCAGCCCGTAGACGCAATCACCGATCCGGAAGGCCTGGTTCTCGCACTTCGGCGAGGAGGCCAGCAGCTGGGCCGACGGCGGCAGGGTGAACTCGTCGGTGTGGAACTGGAGCACGTCCGGCGTCAGCGGGAGCGGCCCGAGCAGCGGGTCCTCGGCCGCGGCGTCGCGCTTGGCGACCAGCAGCGTGCCGGCCTCCGGACCGTCCGGCACCTCGCGGACCCGCCCGCCGGTGGCCGCGGCGAGCAGCTGAGCGCCGAGGCAGATCGCCAGCACCGGCATGTTCCGGGTGACGGCCTTGCTGAGGAGGCCCCGGACCCCGGACAGCCACGGGTGGTCGATGTCGTCGTAGGCGCCCATCTCACCACCGAGCACGATCAGGGCGTCGTAGTCGCCGAGCTCCGGGAGCTCCTGCTCCCACGCCCGCACCACGTCCAGCTCAGCACCGGCGTCGGCCAGCCAGTCGCCCAACCTCCCGATCGGGTCGATCGTCGACGGCTGCACCACGAGGATCCGCACACCACCCATGCCGCCGACGATACGTCCCGACGAGCCGCGACCCAACGCCGACCGGACAACGCCACACGGCCAGTTCCTCAGGAGCCGGCAAGCGCGTCATCCACCACGACGACCTCCCCGAAAGCCACACCGCCACCGCCCCACGCCCTCGGGACGAGTGCATAAAAAAGTGGTGGGGTGGAAACACGTTAATGTTTCCACCCCACCACACAGGGAATGTGTCGGCGGTGCCTTACTCTCCCACACCCTGCCGAGTGCAGTACCA
>NZ_JBHTCJ010000014.1:0-130175 GCF_042665275.1 Saccharopolyspora griseoalba
GTGACGATGTCGCGCAGCACCCCGCGCGGGATCACCGTGTAGGCCTCGGTCACGATCGCGCGGTCGGTGAGCAGGTCGGTCTGCGGCGGCAGGCCACCGGTCGGCGCGTAGTACGACGGCACGTTCAAGCGAGTTCCTCCTCAGCGGGCTCGTGTGCGATGGTGGAGCCCGGACCAGCGAAATCCATGTATACAAACACCTGGGTCGAGGCCGAGGATAGGCAACGCCGGGCCGTCGCGGAAGCCCCCTCGCCTCCGCGGCCGGGTTCACACCTCCGCCGCGTCGATCGTCTCGCCCGGCCGTGTTGACGGGCGCTGGAACACCGCCTACCGTTTCCCCATCCTAAACGTATACTTTCGTATGGCGGAATCAATGGGCGATTTCGGGGACCCCTGCGGAAGTGCGGAGCGTTGGCTTGGAGGCGGGGCAATGACTGCCACGAACGATCAGCCCGGTGTGGACGTACCAGCCGCTTCGAGCGCCCGCTTGTACAGCTACGACCTGGCTCCGACGAAGAAGGAGGGGCGCCGCTGGGGCGCCTACAACGTCTTCACCCTGTGGGCCAACGACGTGCACAGCCTCGGCAACTACGCCTTCGCCATCGGGCTCTTCGCGCTGGGGCTCAACGTGTGGGGCATCCTGACCGCCTTCGTGCTGGCCTCGGTGCTGCTGTTCCTGCTGCTGAACCTCTCGGGCTACATGGGGCACAAGGCGGGCGTGCCGTTCCCGGTGATGAGCCGGATCGCCTTCGGCACCAAGGGCGCGCAGATCCCGGCCGCGGTGCGCGGGGTCGTGGCCATCGCCTGGTTCGGCATCCAGACCTACCTCGCCTCGTCGGTGCTCAACGCGCTGCTGGTGGCGATGTTCCCCGGACTGCGCTCGTTGCAGGGCCAATCGGTGCTCGGGTTGTCGGTGCTGGGCTGGATGACCTTCGTGGCGCTGTGGGCGGTGCAGGTGCTCATCGTCAGCTACGGCATGCACGTGATCCGCAAGTACATGGCGATCGCCGCGCCGACCACCCTGATCACCATGTGCGGGCTGGCGATCTGGATGTTCGCCCGCGCCGACTGGTCGATCTCGATGTCCACATCGGAGCCGCTCACCGGTTGGGCGATGTGGCTGCAGATCCTGCAGGGCGCGGCGCTGTGGGTGGTGATCTACGGGACGTTCGTGCTGAACTTCTGCGACTTCACCCGCTCGGCCAAGAGCCGTCAGTCCATCGTGCGCGGCAACCTGGTCGGCATCCCGGTGAACATGCTGTTCTTCGCCGGCATCGTGGTGCTGCTCAGCGGGGCGCAGTTCAAGCTCAACGGGCGGGTGATCACCAGCCCCACCGACATCGTGCAGACGATCCCCAACACGTACCTGCTGGCGGCCGCCTCGCTCGCGCTCATCGTGCTGACGATCGCGGTGAACCTGCTCGCGAACTTCGTGGCGCCCATCTACGTGCTGGTCAACCTCTTCCCGCGGTACTTGAACTTCCGCCGCGCGGGCCTGGTCAGCGCCATCATCGGCCTGGTGATCCTGCCGTGGAACCTCTACGACAACCCGGTGGTGGTGAACTACTTCCTCGGCGGGCTCGGCGCGCTGCTCGGACCGCTGTTCGGCGTGATCATGGCCGACTACTGGTTGATCCGCCGGACTCGCGTGAACGTCCCGGAGCTCTACACCGAGGACGCCAACGGCGAGTACCACTACCGGCGTGGCTACAACCCGAAGGCGGTGTGGGCGTTCATCCCGTCGGCCGCGCTCGCGGTCGTGATGGCGCTGGTCCCGGCCTTCAGCGCGGTCGCCGGGTTCTCCTGGTTCATCGGGGCGATCCTGGGCGCGGTTATCTACGCTGTCATCGGCGACCGCAAGCCGGACGCGCAGGACGTGGACGGGGAGTCCATCGCCGTGGCCGCCGAATAGTTCTCCGGCTCAGGGTTTTTCGAAGAGGGTTGAATTCCATGCGCATTCTCGTCGTGAACGTGAACACGACCGAGTCCATCACCGAGGCCATCGGCAAGCAGGCGGCCACGGCCGCCGCTCCGGGCACCGAGATCGTGCCGCTGACGCCGCCCTTCGGGGCGGAGTCGGTGGAGGGCAACTACGAGAGCTACCTCGCCGCGATCGCGGTGATGGAAGCGGTGCGCGCCTACCCGGACCCCTTCGACGCCATCGTCCAGGCCGGGTACGGCGAGCACGGCAGGGAGGGGCTCCAGGAGCTCTTCGACGTCCCGGTCGTGGACATCACCGAGGCCGCGGCGAGCACCGCGCAGTTCGTGGGCCGCCGCTACTCGGTGGTGACCAGCCTGGACCGCACGGTCCCGCTGATCGAGGACCGCCTGCACGCCGCCGGGCTCAGCGCCCGCTGCGCGTCGGTGCGCGCGAGCGGCATGCCGGTGCTGGAGCTGGAGCGCGACCCGCAGGCCGCCGTCGACGCGATCGCCGAGCAGGCCGCCCGCGCGGTCGAGGACGATCGGGCGGAGGCGATCTGCCTGGGCTGCGGCGGCATGGCCGGGCTCGCCGAACGGGTGATCCAGCGGACCGGCGTGCCGGTGATCGACGGCGTGACCTCCGCGGTGACCATCGCCGAGTCCCTGGTCCGGCTCGGCCTGACGACCTCGAAGGTGCGCACCTACGCTCCTCCGCGTCCGAAGGCCATGACGAACTGGCCGCCCCCGATCTCCTGATCGACCCGAGCTCGCCCGCTGGAGCCCGAGCTCAGAGCACCATCCGCTCCAGCACCATCACGCGGCTCGAGTGCACGTGGCGCTTGGCGACCTCGGAAGCGAGATCGGGGTCGCCGGCCGCCACGGCCGAGTAGATCTCCTCGTGCTCGCCGCACACCCGCTCGGGTTCGAGGTTGAGCCGGAACAGCGAGGCCAACCGGCCGTGCAGCGGCTCCAGCATCGAGGCCAGCAGCTCGTTGCGGGACATCGCCACGAGCTTGTCGTGGAACTCGGTGTTGGCCTGCGACATGGCGTCGGTGTCCGAGGACTGCAGGGCTCGGCGGGCGCGCGCGGTCAGCTCGCCGAGGTCCTCGACGTCGGCGGCGTCGCTGCGCTCGGCGGCGAGCTTCGCGGCCAGCGCCTCCAGCGCTTCGCGGACGTCGAAGAGCTCTTCGAGCTCCTGCCGGTCCAGGCTGCGCACGAAGACGCCGCGACGCCGCGACCGGACCTCGACCAGCCCGGCGCTCTGCAGCATCCGGATGGCCTCCCGGACGGGGACCCGGGACACGCCGAACTCGATCGCGATCTCCTGCTCGAAGATCCGATCTCCCGGCTGGAGCTGACCGCCGCTGATGCGGGCCTGCAACGCGTCGTGGATCTGGTCGCGCAGCGGAACCCGCACCTCTGCCTCGGCCTCTTCACTCACAGCAACAAGCCCCCCTCACCGGAACTACCCGCAACAGTGTGCACGACGGCACACGACCTGCGTGCGACGGACGGCGGACCTGCGGAGAGACCCGGACGGGGCCACCGGCCCGTCCCGGGAGCAGCGAGGGCCGGAAGCCGCTCGCGCCGGGCTGCGGCTTCCGGCCGGAAGCGACTACGCCTGCTGGTGGCGCGCGCGGCAGGGGTTGGTGAGGCGGCCGACGCGCTCGATGTCGACCTCGACCACGTCGCCGTCGCCGAGCAGCAGCGGTGGTTCGCGGAAGATGCCCACGCCGCCGGGGGTGCCGGTGGCGATGACGTCGCCCGGGTGCAGCGTCATCGCGCGCGAGCAGTACGCGATGACCTGGGCGATCGAGTGGTACATCACCGCGGTGCTGGCCTGCTGGACCACTTCGCCGTTGAGCAGGCAGCGGACCTCCAGCCGCTGCGGGTCGCCCACCTCGTCCGGGGTGACCAGCGCGGGGCCCATCGGGCAGAAGGTGTCCAGCGACTTGCCGCGCGACCACTGCAGGTCGGCGAACTGCAGGTCGCGGGCGCTGACGTCGTTGAGGCAGGTGTAGCCCAGCACGTGCTCCAGCGCGCGCTCCGGGCTGACGTGGCGGGCGGTGCTGCCGATGATCACCGCGAGCTCGGCTTCGTAGTCGACCTGCTCGGCGTAGGTCGGGTCCCACACCACCTCGGCGCCGTGGCCGACGACCGAGGTGGTGGTCTTGAGGAACAGCGCCGGGGCTTCGGGAGCGTCCTTGCCCTCCTCGGCGGCGTGCTCGCGGTAGTTGCGGCCGACGCAGATCACGTTGATGGGTCGGGGCAGCGGTGCGAGCAGGTCGACCTCGCCGATCGGCGTGCCGCCGACCGGGTTCGCGGCTCGCAGGCTCGCGAGCGCGGGTGGCGGGGCTTCGAGCAGCTCCCGCATCGTCGCGGGGGCGTCCGGTGCGCAGTCGCGCGCGGCGATCACGCGGTCGTCGACCAGGACGCCGAGCGCTTCGGTTCCGTTGCGGAGGTAGCTGACCAGTTGCACGGGTGGGTTCCTCTGTTCGCGTGGGTTGGCAGTTCTGCGGGGGTTCAGATCGCGGTCATCCCGCCGTCCATGACGAAGGCGCTGCCGTTGACGAAGCGCGCACCGTCACCGGCCAGGAAGGCGATCCCGGAGGCGACCTCCTCGGGAGTGCCCATCCGCCCGTCGAGCTGGCGGGCTTCCATCCGCGCGCGCGTCGCCGCGGGATCGGGCGAGTCGGCGAGGATCTTGCCGATCCACTCGCTGGCCACGGTTCCCGGGCAGATCGCGTTGGCGCGGATGCCCAGGTGCGCGTAGTCCACCGCGATCGAGCGCGTCAGGCCGATCACGCCCGCCTTCGAGGCGCAGTAGGCCGCGCGGTCGCGGACCCCGACCAGCCCGGACACCGACGCCACGTTGACGATCACCCCGGACCCGGCCTCGACCATCGGCGGCAGCACGGCGCGGCAGGTGTGGAACAGCGCGGTCAGGTTGACCGCGAGCACCCGGTCCCAGTCGTCGGGCGAGGTCTCGGTCAGCGACGCGGCCACGCCGATCCCCGCCACGTTGGCCAGCAGCGCCGGTGGTGCCGACCACCGCCGGCGGGCGTCGTCCAGCGCGGCGCCGAACGCCTCGGGGTCGCGCACGTCGCACGCGGCGGCCGCGGCCTGCCCGCCCGCCTCGTGCACGGCGCGCACCGCCTCGTCCGCGCCGGCGGAGTCGACATCGATCGCCAGCACCCGATAGCCCTGCGCGGCGAGGGCTTTCGCCGAGGCGCGCCCGATCCCCGAGCCCGCTCCGGTGACTACGGCGGTCTTGCCAGTGGACATCTCGTTCCCTCCTGAATCAGGTGTCATGCCGCGGCGGGGCTGGGGCGGCGCACCAGCGCCAGGGCCAGCGCGCCCGCCATGGCCAGGCCGCCGGCGAGCCCGAAGGCCGCGGGCCAGGAGCCGAGCTCGTCGACGAGGAATCCGGTGGCCGCCGGAGCGACGATCGCCGCGAGGTTGGCGCAGAAGTGCACGAAACCGGTCACCGCACCCAGCCGGGCCGGGTGCACGCTGTCCTCGACCAGGGCGAAGAACTGCGCGTTGCTCAGGTAGAGCAGCAGCAGCGCACCGGCCAGCAGGCCCACGGCCGAGGCGGTTCCGCCGACCGCCGCGACCGGCAGGCACAGCAGCGCGCCCGCGCCCAGGCACAGCACCGCCGACCACCGCCGCACCGCGAACGGTGCCTGGGTGCGGCGGGCGACGCGGTCGGACATGATGCCGCCGAGCGCCGTGCCCACCGCCCCGGCGATCCACGGCAGCGCGCCCGCCCAGGCCAAGCTCTCCAGCTCGATGCCGTGCTCCTGGGTGAGGAAGACCGGGTACCAGGACAGGAACATGAACAGGATCCAGCTGAAGCCGAAGAACGCGAAGGCGTTGGCCAGCACGGCGGGCTGGCGCAGGTAGCTGCGCACCGGCGGCGCCTCGTCCTCGGAAACCGCGGTTCGCGCCAGGGCGCCCGAGGTGATGTGCTCCAGCTCGGCATCGGTGGCCCGCGGGTGCTGCTCGGGGCGGTCGCGCAGCACCGCGTACCACCACACCGCGACGAGCAGACCGATCCCGCCCAGGACCAGGAAGGGCACCTGCCAGACGTGCCCCGACCACACCAGCAGCACCGTGACCACCGGAGTTCCCACCGCGGCCCCGAGCGGGTTGGCCGCGAACGACAACCCCACCGCGGTCGCGTACTCGCGCTTGGGGAACCAGTTGGCCATGGTGCGCGCGGTCACCGAGCCCTGCGGCCCCTCGCCGAGCCCGAACATCAAGCGCTGCACCACGAAGGTCAGCGCGTTGAAGCACACCGCGGTGGCGGCCGTCCACAACGACCACCAGGCCACGGCACCGGCCATGACCGCGCGCGGCCCGAACCGGTCGGAGAGGGCACCGCCGAGGAAGCACGCCGGGGCGTAGGTCAGCGCGAAGGCGCTCATGATCAGGCCCATGGTGGTCTGGCTGAAGCCGAACTCGGCCATGATCAGCGGTGCGGCGACGCCGAGCGCGGCGCGGTCGCCGTAGTTGAGCAGCAGGACGCCGACGTTGGTGCTCAGCACAGCCCAGCGCATCCCCGGGATGCCGCGCCGGTCCGGTCTCGTGGTGGTCTCGGCGGGTCTTGACCTGGTCATCGCGGTTCTCCCGGCGTTTCAGGGGCGGAGGGATTCGAGGCGGTCGAAGTCGAGGTCGACCCCGTGGCCGGGCAGCTCGGGCGCGCGGGCGAACCCGTTCTCCACGTGCAGCGGCCGGGCCAGGTAGGCGTCCAGGCCGAAGCCGTGGGCCTCCATGTAGGTGCGGTTCGGCGCGGCGGCCAGCGCGTGCACGGTCAAGTCGTGCACGCCGTGCGAGGTGACCGGCAGGTGGTGGGCCTCGGCCAGCGCGCAGATCTTGCGGAAGACGGTGTACCCGCCGCAGTTGCTGACGTCGGGTTCCGGGAAGGAGACCGCGGAGGCCGACATCGCCCGCTGGAACTCCTCCAGGGTGTGCAGGTTCTCGCCGGAGGCGACCGGGACGCCGCCCTCGTGCCGCACCCTGGCGTGCCCGGCGAAGTCCTCGGGGACGGTGGGTTCCTCCAGCCAGAACAGGTCCGATTCGGACAGCGCGCGGGCGGCGCGCACCGCCTGATCGGCGGTCCACTTCATGTTCGCGTCGGCCATCAGCGGGAACGTCGCCCCCAGGTGCTCGCGCATGGCCGCCACCCGCTCGACGTCCTCGCGCAGGTCGGGCCTGCCGACCTTCATCTTGATCGCGCGGAAGCCGTGCTCCTGGAAGGAGTCGGCCTGGGCGAGCAGGTCGGGCAGCGGGAGCTCCAGGTCGATGCCGCCCGCGTAGACCGGGACCTGCGGGTCGTAGCCGCCGAAGATCCGCCACAGCGGCAGCTCGGCCCGCCGGCCCCGCAGGTCCCACAGCGCGATGTCCACCGCCGAGATCGCCGAGGTCACGTGTCCGCCGCGGCCGGCGTAGTGCAGCGCCCACCACATGTCCTGCCAGCGGTGCTCGATCTCGTCGGCCTCGCGCCCGCGCAGCAGCTCGGCGAAGTAGCGCTGCACCATCGCGTGCACCGCGGCCCCACCGGCGTGGACGGTGTAGGTGTAGCCGAGCCCTTCGGCGCCGTCGCTGTCGCGAACCCGCACGGTGATCAGCTCGAAGTCGACCATCTGGCCGTGGGTGCTGTCGGTGAGCGCGGAAGCGAGCGGCACCCGGTACAGGTCCGCCTTCACGGATTCGATCGCGGCCATCGGGGAAGCCTCCTGCCCGGTGCGGAATCCTCTAGAGAAAACCGGTTTTCTTCGATCTCGGCGAAGATAGCTCCCCCGGGGGTCGCGGAGTCAAGCCGCGCGGCGTGCTGCATCGCTACAGAAAACCGGTTTCCCGCGTGCGAGAATGTGGGCTCCCCGAGGTGAGCGGAGGTCGTGGTGGACCGGCGGACCCCCGAGGCGGCGCGCGGGCGCGTGCGCCTCAGCGATGTCGCGGAGCTGGCGGGCGTCACGAAATCGGTGGCCTCGCGGGTGCTCAACGACGACCCGACGCTGTCGGCCCGCGCGGAGACCCGCCGCCGAGTCGTGGACGCCGCGCAGCAGCTGGGGTACCGCCCGCACGCCGGAGCGGTCGCGCTCGCGCAGTCCCGGGCCAAGGCGCTCGCCCTGCTCATCCCGGACCTGACCAACCCGGTGTACTCGCGGGTCATCCGCGGCGCCTACCGGCGCGCGCGGCAGCTGGGCTACGTGGTGCTGCTGGCCGAGGACACCCCCGAGACCGAGGCCGACGAGGCCTTCACCGACCTGGTCGGCGCGGGGCGCGTCGACGGGTTGCTGATCGCCTCGGCGCGTCCCGGCCACCGGCTGCTGGAGACCGCGGGGCTGGCCGGGGTGCCGCACGTGTTCGTCAACCGCGCCGTGCCCGGATCGGGGCGCAACATCACCGTCGACGTCGGCGCGGCCAGCGCGACCGCCGCGCGCCACCTGGCCGCGCTCGGGCACCGGCGCGTCGGCCACGTCGCCGGTCCGGTCGAGACCTCCTCGGGGCGGGACCGGGAGGAGGCCTTCATCGCCACCGCTCGCGAGCTCGGCCTGCCCGAACCCGCAGTGGTGCGCGCCGAGTTCAGCGAAGCTGGTGGTGCCGAGGCGACCCGGCGGCTGCTGGACGAGTCCGCGGAGCTCACCGCGCTCTACGCGAGCACCCTGCCGCAGGCCGTCGGCGTGCTGCACGCGCTGCGGGCGGGTGGTCGCCGGGTTCCCGCCGACGTCTCGGTGATCACCTACGACGACCTGCCCTTCGCCGAGTACCAGGACCCGCCGCTGACCACGATCGCGATGCCGCTGCAGGAGCTCGGCGCGACGGCGGTCGACGCGCTGCTGGCCCAGCTCGGCGGCGAGGAGCCCAGCGACGTCGTGGTGCCCGGCGAGCCCGAGGTCGTGGAGCGGGGCTCGACCGCGCCGCCGCGCTGAGAACTGCTGCTCCGGTCCTGGGCACCGTTCGCGCGCTCGCCGGACGCGCTGCCGCGGTGCGACCTCCGAGTCCGGCACCGGGAGCGGCGGGCGCGCCGCGTTCCTGAGCGGTCGAGTGCGGGGCGGTCCGGCGACCCGGATCGGTAATCGATGGAAAATTCTTCGCCCGCAGCTCTTGCGCGGTCGCCGTTTTCCATCGTTTACTGCCATGCCAACGGGGCCGGTCGCGAAACCCGGCAGCTCGCCGGGGTGCCCGGAACACCGGCAACGGCAACGCATCCCGGTCCGCCGCCCCGCGGGCCGAAGCACGTCTCCGACTTCCGCTCGACAACGCTCGTGGTCACCAGAGGAGAACCCATGCAGCTGCAGGACAAGGTCGCCATCATCACCGGAGCCGCCTCGGGAATGGGCCGCGCCATGGCGCTCGGCTACGGCGCGGAAGGCGCCCACGTCGTGGTCGCCGACCTCGACGACGAGGGCGCGGCCTCGGTCGTCGCGGAGATCGAGAAGGCCGGTGGCTCGGCGCAGGCCGAGCACCTCGACGTCGCCGACCCGGAGTCGAGCCGGGCCGTGGTGAACCGGGTGGTCGGCGCGCACGGGCACTTGGACGTGCTGGTCAACAACGCCGGCATCGGCCTGATCAAGCCGGTGTGGGAGACCACCCCGCAGGAGTGGGAGCGCATCTTCTCGGTCAACGTCGCCGGCCTGTTCTTCGCCAGCCAAGCCGCGCTGGAACCGATGCGCGAGCAGCGCAGCGGCAAGATCATCAACCTGGCCAGCATCGCCGGGCGCCGCGGCGAAGCGCTCGTCGCCGCCTACTGCGCGTCCAAGGCCGCCGTCGTGTCGATCACCCAGTCGGTCGCGCTGGCCGCCGCGCCCCACGGGGTGAACGTCAACGCGATGGCCCCCGGCGTGGTCGACACCCCGTACTGGAAGGAGGTCGACCGCCAGTTCGGCGCGCTGCTCGGCAAGGAACCCGGGCGCCACTTCCAGGACGTCTCGGAAACCATCCCGATGGGACGCGCTGAGCAGCCCGAGGACGTCGTGCCGCTGGCGGTCTTCCTGGCCGGCTCCGGATCCGACTACATCACCGGCCAGACCTACAACGTCGACGGCGGCATCGTCACCTCCTGAGCCGGCGCAGGCGACCCGAAAGGAACCCCATGGACTTCCCACTCCTGCCCGGCGAACCCGCGATCTTCGTCGCGGGGCGGTGGCAGCCGGTCTCCCGGACCCGTCCCGTGCTCAACCCGGCCACCACCGAGACCGTCGCCGAGGTGGCCGAGGCCGGCCCCGAGCTGGGCGAGCAGGCCCTGCTGGCCGCGCGCGGCGCGCAGCGCGACTGGGCGCGCCGCAGCGGCGTCGAGCGGGGCGAGGTGCTGCGCTCGGTGGCCGCGGCCATCCGGGCGAACCACGAGGAGCTCGCGCGCATCGTGGTCACCGAGCAGGGCAAGACGATCGGCGAGGCGCGCGGCGAGATCGGCGGCGCTGCTACGTGGTTCGAGTACTACGCCGGGTACGACCGGCGCGCGACCGGGACCGTGCTGCCCTCCGAACGACCCGACGAGCAGCTGATGATCCGCGACGAGCCGCACGGGGTGGTCGCCGCGATCATCCCGTGGAACTTCCCGGCCGCGCTGTTCGCGCGCAAGGTCGCCCCGGCGATCATGGCGGGCAACGCGGTGGTGCTCAAACCGCACGAGGACACCCCGCTCTCGGCATTGGCGCTGGCCGAGCTCTGCGCCGGGGCGGGCGTTCCGGACGGCGTGGTCAACGTGGTCACCGGCGCCGGTCGCGCGCTCGGCGACGCGCTGGTGCGCAGCCCGCGCAGCGACCTGGTCACGGTGACCGGATCGACGCGGGCGGGCAAGGAGATCCTCGCCGCCGCGGCCGAGACCGTCACGCCGGTGTCCCTGGAGCTCGGCGGCAAGGCGCCGTTCATCGTCCTCGACGACGCCGACCTGGACCAGGCGGTGGCCGACGCCGCGGCCGCCCGGCTGTGGAACTGCGGGCAGGTCTGCACCTGCAACGAGCGCACCTACGTGCACCGCGACGTCCACGACGAGTTCGTCGCCCGGCTGGTCGAGGAGATGCGCGGCGTGCGGCCGGGCGACCCGATGGCCGAGACCAGCAGGCTGGGGCCCAAGGTCAACCAGGCCGAGTGGGACAAGGTCAAGTCCTACGTGGACCGCGCGGTGGCATCGGGCGCCGAGATCGCCTGCGGGGGAGGACGTCCCGAAGGCGAGGAGTTCCAGCGCGGCCACTGGTTCGAGCCCACGGTGCTGACCGGGCTGTCCAACGACGCCGAGATCGTGCGCGAGGAGGTCTTCGGGCCGGTGCTGCCGGTGATCGCCGTGGACTCCTACGAGCAAGCGGTCGAGCTGGCCAACGACACCGACTACGGCCTGACCGCCTACGTCTACACGGGTGCGCTGAGCACGGCCATGCGCGCGGTCGACGACCTCGCCTTCGGCGAGGTCTACGTCAACCGGGTCGGGCCCGAGCAGCTCCACGCCTTCCACGGCGGCTGGAACATGTCCGGCATGGGCGGCGACGACGGGGAGCACGGCTACCAGCGCTACCTGCGGCACAAGACCGTCTACCTCGGCCACTGAGACGCGCCGAACCCGAACGCGTCCCGCGCGGGCGGCCGTGGTGGTGGGTGGGCGCCCGTCGGTGCGGGGCGCCCGTCCCACCGTCCCCAACGCGCGGCGCTGGCTTCGACGAAGCAGCCAGAAAGGACTGACCGCATGTCATCCCCGCAGAAAACACCCCCGACGGCCCGCAACCCGATCATCTACGCGATCGCGGCCATCTCGGCCCTCGGCGGCCTGCTCTTCGGCTACGACACCGGCATCATCTCCAGCGCCCTGCTGCTGATCAGCGACGAGTTCGAGCTCAGCGCGCAGATGAAGGAGCTGGTCACCAGCATGATCCTGGTCGGGGCGATCGTCGGCGCGCTGGCCGCGGGCGCGCTGGCCGATCGCTTCGGCCGCCGCCGCGTGCTGTTCGCCGTGGCGGTCGTGTTCGCCCTCGGCGCCATCGCCGCGGCGATCGCACCCGACGTCGGGTCGCTGATCCTGGCCCGCTTCGTGCTCGGCCTGTCGGTCGGCGGCGCCTCGGGCATGGTGCCGGTCTACATCGCCGAGCTCGCCCCGGCCCGCATCCGCGGCGGGTTGATGGTGTTCTTCCAGCTCATGGTCGCCGTCGGGCAGCTGATCTCCTACCTGGTCGGCTACGGCCTGGCCGACCACGGCGGCTGGCGCTGGATGTTCGCCCTGGCCGCGATCCCGGCGGTCGTGCTCTACCTGGGCATGCTGTTCCTGCCGGAGAGCCCGCGCTGGCTGATCAAGCGCGGCAGGCCCGACGACGCGCGCGGCGTGCTGCGCAGGGTGCGCGGCGAGCACGAGGAGATCGAGGGCGAGCTCGCCGAGATCCGGGAGGTCGAGACCGCGGAGGGCGGCGGCGGCTGGGGCGAGCTGCGCCGTCCCTGGGTGCGCCCGGCGCTGCTGGTGGGCCTCGGCATCGCGATGTTCTCGCAGATCACCGGGATCAACGCGATGGTCTACTACGCGCCGACGATGCTCTCCGACGCCGGGTTCGGCGACTCCTCGGCCATGCTCACCGGCATCGGCGTGGGCGTCGCTCTGGTCGTCTCGGCCGGTTTGGGCACCCTGCTGGTCGACCGGGTGGGCAGGCGCAAGATCCTGCTGTGGCTGCTCCCCGGTTCCGCGGCGAGCATGGCCGTGCTGGCGCTGGCCTTCCTGCCCGCGCAGCTCTCGCCCACCACCCAGTGGTTGGTCGTGGTCGGGTTGATCTCCTACATCGCCTTCAACGGCGGCAGCATCCAGGTGGTCGTCTGGCTGATCGGGCCGGAGGTGTTCCCGCTGTCGGTGCGCGGGCTGGCGATGAGCCTGGCTTCGGTGGCGGTGTGGGCCTTCGACCTGCTCATCGCCCTGACCGCGCTGAGCACCATCGAGGCGATCGGCCGCACCGGCCTGTTCGCGACCTACGCGGTGATGAACGTGCTGTGCTGGCTGTTCGTCTACCACCTGGTGCCGGAGACCAAGGGGCGCGGGCTGGAGGAGATCGAACGCGCCCTGCAGAGCGAAGGCCGGTTCCGCGACAACCTCGAATCGGCTCCCGCGCAGGCGCGCGGCTGACCGAAGGCGTGCCACCCGCCACCGCGCACCCCGCCCGGGCCGGACGCGCGGTGGCGGGGCGGACGCGTCCCAGCACCGCGTGATCAGCTCGGCCCTCCCGGCTCGCTCCGCCGGGCGGCGGCGTCGGTGACGGTCTCGATCACCTCCCGGACCACCGGCGACCGCCACCGCCGCTCGTCGAGCACGAGGACCAGGGGAGCGTCCGGTCGGCGCGGGCCCGGCAGCTCCCGCAGCTCGACGTCGTCCAGCGCGCGGGCGCACGCCGTTCGCGGCAGCACCGACAGCCCCAACCCCGCCTCGACGCACGAACGCGCGGCCTCGATGCTGCCGAACCGGGTGACCTGCGGCTCGGACGCGGCGTTGCGCTCGAGCTCGCGGAGGAACGAATCGCTGTAGCTGCAGCCCTCTTCGAGCAGGAAGTAGGGGTAACCCGCCAACTCGTCCCAGCCCGGTTCCGCCCGCAGCGCGGGGTGGTCGGGCGCGGCGACCAGCACGACGGGTTCGCTGCCGATGGTCCGCGGCGTCAGCGGCCCGGGGACGGGCGCCTCGTCGAGGACCAGGCCGATGTCGAACCGGCCCTCCAGGAGGCCGCGGAAGGTCTCGCGCGTGCCCGCCGGCGCCAGGTGGACCCGAACCCGCGGGTTGCGGTGGCGCAGCGCCGCGATCGCGCGCGGGAGCCGGTAGGCGCACACGGATTCGGGCGCCCCGACGACGACCTCGCCCGCGGGCTCCGCGGTGGTCGCGACGTCCTCCAGCAGGCGTCGCTCGGCGTCGAGCAGCGCGCGGGCGCGCAGCAGCGCCTGGTCGCCGGCAGTGGTGAGGCGGGTGCCGTCGGGGAGCCGGTCCAGCAGCCGGACGCCGAGCTGCCGCTCCAGCGCTTGGATCCGGCTGGTCACAGTGGACTGGACGAGGTGCAGGTCCGCCGCGGCGGCCGTGAAGCTCCCGCGACGGGCCACCGCGAGGAACGTGCGCAGCAGGTCGGTGTCCACGCCCACCAGGCTATCGGAGTTCTCGATGGCGACCATCGAGAACGATCGTTGGCGCGAATCGGCGCGCGGGGGCGAGAGTGGACGCATGCCTCGAACTCATCGCTACACCGCCTTCACCCGCGACCCCGCGGGCGGCAACCCGGCCGGAGTGGTGCTGGACGCAGACGATCTCGACGACGCCCGCATGCAGGACATCGCCGCGGAGATCGGGTACTCGGAGACGGCCTTCGCCCGAGCCGTCGGACCGCGGCGGTACGCGGTCCGGTTCTTCAGCCCGCTGGCCGAGGTGGCCTTCTGCGGGCACGCGACCATCGCCACCGCGGTCGCCCTCGCCGAGCGCACCGGCCCCGGCGAGCTGGTGTTCGACACGCGGGCCGGGGAGATCGCGGTCAGCACCGCGCGGGCGGACGGCTCTGTGCGCGCCGGGCTCCGCAGCGTGCCCAGCAGCAGCCGCCCGGCAGGCAGCGCCGAGCTGGGCGAAGCGCTCCGCGCGCTGCGGTGGGACCTCGACGACCTCGACGAGGCCTACCCGCCGCACGTCGCCTTCGCCGGCAACGACCACCTGGTCCTGGTGGCGCGCACCAGGCAGCGCCTGGCCGACCTCGACTACGACTTCGACGCGCTCGAGGGCGTGATGACCGAGCGGGGCTGGACCACCGTCCAGCTGATCTGGCGGGAGAGCGACGAGGTGTTCCACTCGCGCAACCCGTTCCCGGTCGGCGGCGTCGTCGAGGACCCGGCCACCGGCGCGGCGGCCGCTGCCTTCGGCGGATACCTGCGCGCGCTGGGGGCCGGGGTCGACCGCTTCCTGATCGTGCAGGGCGAGGACATGGGACGGCGCAGCGAGCTGGAGGTCGCGGTCGATCCCGACGACCCGCGCGTCGTGGTGACGGGAACGGCGGTTCCGATCGACGGCCGCCATCGCGACTTGTCCAGGTCGTGACCGTCGCGAGTGTTTCCCGCAGGCCTTCGCGCCGTTATCGTCCGCTCATGTCGACCGAACAGGACCCGAACATCGGAGCGCCGCCGGAGAACTGGAGGCAGCGCGTCCGCCAGATCGGACCGGGGATCATGGCCGCTGCCACCGGCGTTGGCGCCGGCGACCTCGTCGCGACCATGGTGGCCGGTTCGAGGTTCGGCTACGCGCTGATGTGGGCGGTGGTTCTCGGCGCGGCGTTCAAGCTCGCGCTCGGCGAAGCGGTCGGCCGCTGGCACCTCGCGTCCGGGCAGACCCTGCTCACCGGATGGCGCACGCTGGGCAAGTGGGTGCTGTGGTACTTCGGCGCCTACGCCGTCGTCTGGGGCTTCTCCTACGGCGCCACCGCGATGTCGGCCTCGGGGCTGCCGCTGAACGCGCTGTTCCCCGGGCTGTCGGTGCGGTACTGGGCGATGCTGTGCGGGCTGGCCGGCTTCCTGCTGGTGTGGTTCGGCCGCTACGCCGTGCTGGAGAAGGTCATGACCGTGCTCGTCGGGGTCATGTTCGTGACGGTGGTGGGCACCGCCGTCCTGGTGGCGCCCAACATCGGCGACGTGTTCTCCGGGTTCGTGCCGAAGCTGCCCGAGGGCTCGCTGGCCTACATGCTCGGCCTGGTCGGCGGCGTCGGCGGCACCATCACGATGGCCGCCTACGGCTACTGGACCTTCGCCAAGGGCTGGCGAGGCCCGCGCTGGCTGCCGATGATGCGCACCGACAACGCGGTCGGCTACGTCACCACCGGCATCTTCGTGGTCGCGATGCTCGTCGTCGGCGCCGAGCTGCTGGCCGGGCACCGCGTCGTCGACGACGACGAGGGCCTGCTCATCCTCGGCGACACGCTCGCCGCCGACTACGGCCAGTGGGCCAGGATCCCGTTCCTGATCGGGTTCTTCGCGGTGTCGTTCTCGTCGCTGATCGGCGTGTGGAACGGCGTGAGCCTGCTCTTCGGCGACTGGTGGCGCACGATCCGGCTGCCCAAGGACGCGGAGTCCTCGGCCGAGTCGCACGCCGGCCTGACCAGCAGCCCGGCCTACCGCGGCTACGTGCTGTGGCTGACCTTCCCGCCCATGGCGCTGCTGTTCCTGGACAAGCCGTTCCTGCTGACGGTGACCTACGGGGTGCTCGGCGCGCTGTTCATGCCGTTCCTGGCGGGCACGCTGCTGTTCCTGCTCAACTCCAGCCGGGTTCCCGCGCAGGGGCGTTCGGGGTGGTTGTCGAACTTCTTCCTCGGCCTGTGCGTGATGCTGTTCGTCTACGTCGCCTACGACCAGCTGGTGGGCCTGTTCACCTGATCGCCCCGGTGCCCGCGCGGCGCTGCTGCGCTCGCGCGGGCACCGCGCGCACCATGGGTCCATGAGCTCGCTGCAGCCCTTCCCGGAGGAGTGGTCCCGGGCCGTGTGCGTGATGGCCCACCCCGACGATCTGGAATACGGTCCGGCGGCCGCCGTCGCGCGCTGGACCGGGCTCGGTCGGGAGGTCTCCTACCTCTTCGTCACCAGCGGCGAGGCCGGGATCGAAGGCACCCCGCCCGAGCGAGCGGGCCCGCTGCGGGAGCGGGAGGAGCGGGCCGCCGCAGCCCACGTCGGGGTGGAGGACCTGGAGTTCCTCGGCTTCCCCGACTCGGCGATCCGCAACACCCCCGAGCTGCGGCGCGCGATCGCCGAGGCCGTCGCGCGCCGCGATCCCGAGCTGATCGTGCTGCTCAACCACCACGCCCGCTGGGCCTTCGGCGGCGGCAACTCCGACGACCACCGCAACACCGGCCACGCGGTGCTGCAGTGCGCGCGCGAGCACGACTTCCCGCGGTTGCGCTGGATCGCCATCGCCGACTCGCCGGAGATCGACCACGCGGTCGACGTGACCGCCACGATCGACGCCGGCCTGGCCGCCCTCCGCGAGCACCGCGCCTACCTCGACGCCCTCGGCGGCGAGAAGTGGTCGGTCGACCACGTCCTCGGCAACGCCGAGCGGGCTGGGGAGCTGTTCGGCACCACCTACGCGGCCGCGTTCGAACTCCAGGAGCCGGGCACCGCGTGAGCCGGGTGGCCGGCACCGGCGGCACCGGCAGCGGCCGCCCGGTCAGTCCGCGGTCTGCTTGGCCGTGACCTGGGTGACCACGGCGAGCGTGCCCATGACCGCCACCGTGGCCAGTCCGATGACCAGCGACGGCGCGGCGTGGCCGGCGGCGAGGCCGACGACACCGACCACGATCAGCGCCGCCGCCGCGACGTAGCGGGCTCGGGCGACCGACCCGGTCCGCGAGCGCAGGAACAGGATGTTGCCCACCAGGTAGATCAGCGGACCGCCCACGGTGGTAAGGACCACGGCGGGGGAGCTCTCGGCGTGGCTGATGCGCAGCTCGATCGAGACGGCCACGACGATCGCGCCCGCCACCATCAGCGCGTGCGCGTAGGCGAAGGCCGAGCGCAGCGAACGAGTGCTCGCGTCCCCGCGGCTGGCCTGCGTGTCCTGACCGGCCAGCGCGAAGTAGGCCCACCACAGCACGAACAGGCCGACGAAGCCGAGCAGCGCGGCCACGACCGCGCGCGCCGGGATCGGGTCGAGCTCGGCGAGGGTGAAGCCCATGATCAGGATGGATTCGCCGAGCGCGATGATGAACACGCCGCGGTTGCGCTCGGCGAGGTGCTCCGGGTCGGTGGGCCAGGTGTGCATCGGCGCCGAGCCCAGGCCGGGGAAGCGGAACTGGAACCGCGGTGCCGCCACGTCGACGATCAGGGCGACCAGCCACACGACCAGCCGCGGTCCGGGTTCGAGGAACGCGCCGACGAGGAAGAGCGCTCCCGCCGAGGCGCTCCAGGCCAGCAGGTTCGTGTAGTTCTTGGACAGCACGTGCCCGCGCATGGCGATCGCCATGAACGCCGGGCGACCGACCTGCGCGGCCACGTAGCAGGCGGCGAACAGCAGTCCGTCCTCGGCGAAGGCGTGCGGCAGCGCGAGCGACATGCCCAGCGCCGCCAGCATCAGCAGTCCGTTGAGGACCCGGACCGCACCGCTGTGCGGATCCAGCCAGTTCATCGCCCACGCCGAGTAGTTCCAGGCCCACCACACGGCTCCGAAGAGGACGGCGACCTGCAGGAAGCCGAGCCAGGTGAGGTGGTCCAGCAGCGTGTGCGAGATCTGGACGATCGCGAAGACGTAGACCAGGTCGAAGAACAGCTCGACCGGCGCGACCTCGGAGCGGCGAGGTCCTTCGGCCCGCAGCAGGCGGGGTCGTCGCGGCGCCTGGGGCTCGTGCGGATCGGGGTTGCTGCTCATGCGTTCCTTCCCGGCAGTCTGAACCGGTCGTGCTGCCTCGTCGTTCACGGACGGCCTCGCCCGCCGATCAATCGTCTCAATGAGGTGGTGCGACGGCCGGTCCAGCCCGACCGCGCGGGACTCGCGCCTCGATCGATCCCGCCAGCCCCCGGCAGTGCGAGGTCAACTGATATCACGGTTCGAACGGTCCGGCGGCGTGCCGGAGGGACGATGCGTGTTGCGGTGACTTCTCGGGGAGCCGACCCGGTGGCCCGAGTGCTGCAAGGACGCTCCTCGGTGGCCGGCCTGCTCGCGCGCGGGCGCGGCGCTTCGTTCCCGAGTTCCCGGGTGACGCGCGCGACCGCGCGATTCCCGCGTCGATCGCGCCCACCCGCGTCGTGGTCCACCGCCCGGCTGCCGGTCCCGTTGCAGTAGTGCCGTCAGCGGTGCCCGGCTAGGGCGGCCGTGACCTGGTCGGCCGCCTCCTTGGTTGCTGCAGCCACGTCTGCGATGACCTCGGTGAGGCGGTTCGTGGGTCCCGCTACCGCGATCGCGGCCACCACCGCGCCGTTCTCGTGGATCGGCGCTCCGACCCCGCTCTGGTCGGGAAGGGTTTCGCCGCGGTTGACCGCCACGCCGGCCCGCCCGACCTCGTCGAGCTGTGCCCGCAGACGTTCCTGCTGGGCGGGCTCGGGGACGTGGGAAGCGAGGTGGAGTTCCCGGAAGGCTTCGGTGCCGAAGGCCAGGAAGCACTTGCCCGAGCTGGTCGGGTGCAGCGGACGTCTGGTGCGCAGCGGGGCCGAGTAGCGGAGCGGGTGGGTGGATTCGATCGTCTCGGTGTAGACGACCGAATCCCCGACGGGGGTAGCCAGCATGACCGTTTCGTCGAAGCGGCGGTGCAGCTCCCGCATTGCCGGGCGCGCGGCCTCGGCCACGGTGGGCGCGGCGGCGCCCAGCAGCGCGTTGATCGCGGGGCCGATGCGGTACGTCCCGGCTTCCTCGCGCAAGTAGCCGGTGGCCACCAGTCCTTTGACCAGACCGTGGATCGATGACCGGGGTGCGTCGAGGGCTGCGGCGAGTTCGGCGAGGCGGACGCCGGAGCGGTCGGCCGCCGCGAGCTCCAGGATCGTCGTGACGCGCGAGACCGTGCGGTGCGCCTTGGGAGGCCCCAGGTCTGCTGTTGGCATGGTGCGCTTCCCCTCTCGAGGACGTTGATCGGTTCGATCCGCCGGCGACCGCGGGTTGACAGCGCTGGTTCGCACCGAGGATCGTGTCTGCATATCCGACGCCATGTTCACATATAAGAACATAACCGGGGGGTCAGGTGCACTTCGAACTGTCCACCGATCAGCGGGCGCTGCGGGCCGGTGCGCGTGAGCTCGCCAGGTCCTTCCCCGACGAGTACTGGTCCGAGTGCGATGAGCAGAACCGGTTTCCGCGGGAGTTCTACCGGGCCTTCGCCGAAGGCGGCTGGTTGGGCATCGCCATCCCCGAGCACTACGGCGGAGGAGGCCTGGGCGTCCTGGAAGCCGCGCTGCTGCTGGAGGAGGTCGCCGCCTCCGGGGCCGGAATGAACGGCTGCAGCACGATGCACCTGACGATCTTCGGTCTGAACACCATCGTGAAGCACGGCGGCGAACAGCTGCGGGAGGAGGTCCTTCCCGCGGCCGCCGACGGTTCGCTGCACGTCTGCTTCGGCGTCACCGAGCCGGATGCGGGTACCGACACCACGCGCATCTCGACCTTCGCCGAGCGCATCGACGGCGGCTACCGCGTCAACGGCCGCAAGGTGTGGATCACCAAGGCCGCCGACTCGCAGAAGATGGTGCTCATCGCGCGGACCACGAGCCGCGACGAGGTGTCCAAGCCGACGGGCGGGATGTCGCTCTTCCTGATCGACATCGACCCCGAGCACGTTCACCTGACCCCGATACCGAAGCTCGGCCGCAACGCGGTCGCCTCCTGCGAGGTGGTCATCGACGACCTGTTCGTTCCGGAGAGCGCTCGCATCGGTGCCGAGGGGGAGGGTTTCACCTACCTGCTCGACGGGCTCAATCCCGAGAGGATCCTGCTGGCCCACGAAGCGCTCGGCATCGGGCGCGCGGCGCTGGATCGCGCGGTGCGCTACGCGAAGGAGCGCGTCGTGTTCGATCGGCCCATCGGGCAGAACCAGGGCGTCGCCTTCCCGCTCGCCGAGGCCGCGACCCGGCTGGATGCCGCCGAGCTGATGGCTCGAAACGCAGCCCGGCGCTACGACGAGGGCCTCTCCTGCGGGCGGGAAGCCAACATGGCCAAGTGGTTGTGCGCCGAGGCCGGTTTCCAGGCCGCCGACCAGGCGATCCAGACCCATGGCGGGATGGGCTACGCCCGCGAGTACCACGTGGAGCGCTACTTCCGAGAGGCGCGCATCCTGCGTCTGGCGCCGGTCAGCCAGGAGATGGTGCTCAACTACGTCGCCTCGCACGTTCTCGGCCTGCCGAAGTCCTACTAGGAGGAACGGTGAACGCAGCCGAATCCACCGGAAGCCTGCGCGGGGTACGGGTTCTGGACCTCTCGCGCGTCCTGGCCGGGCCGCTGTGCGCGCAGATGCTCGCCGACCACGGCGCCGAGGTGATCAAGATCGAAGCCCCGTCGGGCGACGACACCCGGGGCTGGGGGCCGCCTTTCGCAGGCGGCACGGCCGCCTACTACACCGGGATCAACCGGAACAAGGACAACATCTGCCTGAACCTCGCCACCGCGCAGGGGCAGCGCGTGCTCGGCGAGCTGATGGCCGGGGCCGACGTGGTGGTGGAGAACTTCAACGCGGGCACCCTGGCGAAGTGGGGTTACCCGGACGAGGTGATCGCCGAGCGCTTCCCGGCTCTCGTGCACTGCCGCATCACCGGTTTCGGCACCGACGGCCCGATGGGCGGGACGCCCGGATACGACGCGATCCTGCAGGCGTACGGCGGGTTGATGAGCACCAACGGCGAAGCCGAAGGGCCACCGCTGCGGGTCGGCGTTCCGTTGGTGGACATGGTAACCGGGCTGCACGCCTTCGCCGGGGTGCTGCTCGCCCTGCACGAGCGGCGCGACACCGGGCGCGGGCAGGTGGTCGACTGCGCGCTGCTGGATACCGCGGTCTCGCTGCTGCACCCCCATTCGGCGGCCTGGCTGGCATCCGGTGCGGCGCCCCAGCGCAGCGGGTCCGCGCACCCCTCCATCGCACCCTACGACAGCTTCGCGGCTCGCGATGGGCTGATCTTCATCAGCGGTGGCAACGACCGGCAGTTCCGCGCCCTCGTCGAGGTCCTCGGGATGCCCGAGCTGGCCGGGGATCCGCGCTTCGCCACCAACGCAGACCGCGTCCGCAACGTGGCACGCCTGCGTGAGCTGCTCGCCGCCCGCATCGCCGAGAGCGACCGTCGCGAACTCGGTGAATCCCTGCGGGTGCGGGGTGTGCCGGCCACGCCGGTGCACGAGGTCGGCGAGGCGCTGACCGATCCCCAGGTGCTGCATCGCGAGATGGTGGTGGAGCGCGACGACTACCGGGGCATCGGCATCCCGATCAAGTTGACCCGGACTCCGGGCGAAGTGCGCGTGGCACCCCGCGAACTCGGTGCCGACACCCGGCGCGTCCTCGCGCGACTGGGCTACCCGGACGACGAGATCACGGCCCTCGCCGAATCCGGAGCGGTCCGCGACGGGGCTTGAGTTCCCTTCTCGCCGGAAGTCCCGCAGCGCACCGCGCTGCGGGACTTCCGGCGAGAGGAGGCCCCTGGGCGCGGTGCGCGTCGGGTGCGGGCTCGGCCGCTCAGCGGCCTTCGAAGTTGCCGGAGCGCTTCTCCCGGATCGCGTCCATCGCCTCGGCGTGGTCGTCGGTGTGGTGCGCAACGGCCTGCATGGTCGCGGAGAGCTCCAGCACCTCGCGCAGGCCCGCCGTGCGGGACTCCCGCAGCAGCCGCTTGGCCATGCGGGTGGCGTGCGGAGGGTTCTTGGCGATCCGGGCGGCCAGCGCGCGCGCCTCGTCGAGCAGGTGCTCCGGCTCCACGACCCGCGCGACCATGCCCCACTCCAAGGCCGTCGCGGCATCGACGCGGTCCCCGGTGAGCGCCATCTCCGCGGCGCGCTGCGGCCCGACGGCGTGGGTGAGGAACCAGGCACCTCCGTCGCCGGGGATGATGCCCAGCTGCACGAAGGATTCAGCGAACCAGGCGTTGGCCGAGGCCACCCGCAGGTCGCACATCATCGCCAGATCGCATCCCGCGCCGACCGCGGGCCCGTTGATCGCGGCCACCAGGGGAACTTCGCACTCGGCGAGAGCCATCGGGATGCGCTGGATGCCATCGCGGTAGCCGTTGCGCAGCTGCCAGGGGTTGCCGCTGAACATGCCGTGCTTCTCGCGCATGTCGGTGACGTTGCCGCCCGCGGAGAAGGCCTTGCCCGCACCGGTGAGCACGACGCAGCGCACGGCGAGGTCTTGCCGGATCCGCCGGGCGTTGGACTCGAACGCCTCGATCATCTCCGATCCGGAGATCGGGTTGCGCTGGTCGGGCAGGTCGATCGTCCAGGTCTCGACGTGGTCGGTGCGCTCGACGAGCAGCGGGTCGGTCATGGGACGGGTTCCTCCAACAAAGCGATCATTCGAGCACCCAGAGCACGAGCTCGGGGAAGAGGACGAGCAGGATTCCGATCATCAGGATCGCGCCCGCGAAGGGCAATGCGCCGCGGAACACCTCGCCGGGCGCCCGCCCGGTGACCCGGGAGACCACGAAGACGTTGAGGCCCATCGGCGGGCTGACCATGCCGACCTCGGCGAGCAGCACCACGAAGATGCCGAACCAGATCGGGTCGTACCCGAGCTCGGTGACGATGGGCAGCACCACCGGAACGGTCAGGGCGATGATCGCGATCTGGTCCATGAAGAACCCGAGCACGACGTAGACCGCTCCGATCATCAGCATGATCACGGCAGCGGGCAAGGCGAGTCCGCTGATCGCTGCGACCAGCGAGTCGGCGACCCGGGTTTCGGTGAGGAAGTGGCCGAAGACCTCCGCACCGATGATCACCGCGAAGATCATCGCGCTGGTCTTGACCGTGTCCACCACGGCCTTGGTCAGTGCGGGACCGTTGACCCGTCCGCGCAGCGCGGCGAGCACGAAGGCCGCGAGGCACCCGATGGCGGCTGCCTCCGTCGGCGTGGCAACCCCGGTGTAGATCGCGCCGACGACAGCTCCGAAGAGGACCAGGATCGGCAGCGCGGGCAGCAGCGCCCTGGACTTGGCGGCCAGCGTGGAGGCCTCGCCGCGCGGGACGTCGTGAGGGCGCAACGCGACCAGCAGGTAGAGAGCACCGACGAGCGCCAGCGCGACCAGCAGACCGGGCGTCACCGCCGCGACGATCGTGTCGCCGACGCTCTCCTCGGCTGTGATCGCGTAGAAGACGAGGATCACGCTGGGCGGGATCATCGCTGCCAGCGTGCCCACCACCGCGATCAGACCGGTCGCGGTGCGCGGTGCGTAGCCGTCCCGGACGAGCTGGTCCGAGGACGTCGACGCGAGGGTCGCGGCCGATGCCGTGCTGGAACCGGACACCGCGGCGAAGGCGGTGCCGGCGGCGACCGAGGCCACCGCGGTGCCGCCGCGAACTCTCCCGACCAAGACCCTGGCCGCGCTGAACAGCGCGTCGACCAGGCCAGACATCAGGATCAGGTGAGCCATGAACACGAACAGCGGTGCGGCCGACAGCGTGTAGCTCATCACCGAGCTCGGCGCCGCGGTCTCGAGCACCCCGATGGTCTGCTGACCTGTTCCGAGGTGCAGGAGCCCGAGGATCCCGGTGAGCAGCACGGCGAACGAGACCGGCACACGCAGCATGATGAGCACGAGCAGCAGTGCGGTGAACAGCAGGGCGGTCATCGGCCGTCATCCCCTCCGGAGACGGCGGCTTCGCGCTCCACGTCGCCGGGTGCGTGGTCGGTGCTCGGCGCGCTCCAGGGCGAGCTGAGCTCGCGGTAGAGGTCGATGAGCACGACGACGAGCCCGAGCACGGCGGCCAGCGGCATGATCGACTTCCACAACCAGGACGGCCAGGGCAGGTCCGCGGAGCCGGGCACCGGTTGCTCGCCGGTGCTCGACGAGAACGCCACGGAGTCGACGCCCGCCACCAGCAGCCAGCCGAGGGCGACCGCGATGACGAGCTGCCCCAACAGGATCGTGAGCTTCTGGGCCGGACCGGGAAGGCGGCCGTGCAGCGTGGATACCGCGATGTGCGCGCCGGTGCGGTAGGCGGTGACGATGCCGAAGAAGGCCATCGCCATCATCAGGTACTGCTCCACGAAACCGACGTTCCAGCCCAACGGCCGGTCGAGCAGCCCGCGCATGACGACCTCGGTGACCGTCAGCGCGGTGATGGCCACCAGGGACATACCGGCGAGGGCGGCGCAGATCCCCGAGATCGAGTTCTGCACCCGGTCCAGGTGGGGGTGGTCGGCGGAGCGGAATCCGGCGGTGGTCGGCACCGCGGTCCCAGGCCGTGGGCCGACGCGGATCGCGGTGGTGGGGACGACCGCATCGAGGAGCTCCTCTTCGCGGTGGGCGTTCATCAGTTCTCACCTCGGCTCGCCTGCTCGGCTTCGGCCAGCGACCGCCGGAATTCGGCGAGCACCCGGTGCCCGGGCATCCCGATGGACTCGAGGTCCGACGCCCAGCTCTGCTGAACGGGTTCGGCCACGGCGTTCCAAGCCGATCGCTGCCGGGGGCCGATCTCCACGAGCTCGACGCCCTGGCCGCGCATCTCGGCGACCGCCGTCTCGCCTTCCTCGGTCAGCTTGCGGCACACGCCGTCCTGGGCCACCGCGGCCGCCTCGCGCAGCACCCGCTGCTGGTCGGGGGTCAGGCGCTGCCAGACGCCCTCGCCGACCGAGAAGGTGACGGTGAAGGACCCCAGCTGGGCACCCGAGGTCGCGAAGTCGAGCACCTCGCCGAGCTTGTAGGAAGCGATGCTGACCGGGCTTGCCACCGTGCCGTCGACGGTGTCGCGCGAGAGGGCTTCGAAGAGCTCGCCGAGCGGCATCGACACCCCGGAGGCGCCGACGTGGTCGACCACTCGGTCGGCGACGCCGCCGGTGCTGCGCAGCAGCCGACCCGCGGCTTGCTCCGGACGCTCGATCGGGTGTTTGGTCCCCAGCACCTCGTAGTCGGTGATGAGGGCTACCCACAGCGGGCGGACGCCGTGCGGCCGCAGCTCCTCCTCGAACAGCGTCTTGCCCGGACTCATCGCGTCGAGCACCGCATCCGCGCCCGTGCACGGGTCGGAGGCCAGCCCGGGGAGGTCCCCGACGTTCGACATCGGCAGCTCTGAGCCGACGTAGCCGGGCGAGACGGGCGCCAGGTCGAGGACGCCCTTGCGCAGCAGGGTCGGCATGTCGCGCTGCTCGCCCATCTGCCCGTTGGCGAAGTACTCCACGTCGAGGCCCACTGCGGGCCCGTGGCGTTCGAGGTACTCCCGGAACGGGATCACGCCTCCCTCGTCGATCGGGTGGCTGGCGGGGAAGCTGTCACCGATGCGCAGGACCACGGAGCCCTGGTCGGCGGGTGGCCGGGCCGGTCCGCAACCGGTGAGCGTCCCGCCGAGCAGGACTCCCGCGGCCAGCGCGGCCGCGGTCCACCGCCGTCTTCGAGTGGAACACCTGAACACCATCGAACCCCCTATTTACGTCGCAAAATACGTAAATAAGTAAGAGAAGAAGTTCAGGTAAGCTACGTGTGATTCGGGCTACATGTCAACGGTCGTGCGCGTGGTGATCAGTCGCGGGCGTGCCAGCGCGCCGAGTGCTCGTGCAGGGCGGCGACGATCTCGTCCTGGCGCGGCAGCAGCACTTCGCGCGGGCCCACGACGCCGACCGCGGCGACGACCCGACCGCGCTCCCACACGGGTACCGAGATGCCGTCGATCTCCGCGTCCTCGGCCGCGCCCGGCAGCATCGCGACGCCCGTCTCGCGAATCTCCTCCAGCCTGGCCAGGAACTGGTGGATCCGCTCCTCGTCGTCCGGGGCGAGGGTTTCCAGGTACGCCCACAGGTCGCGTTGTTCCCAGTCCGCCAGAAGCACCCAGCCGGTGGAGGTGCGGATCAGCGACCGGCGGAAGAAGCGCTTGGCCAGGTACTCGGTGCGAGGATCGGTCGAGCGGTGGTCGATGTAGACGACGTCCGGGCCCACGGCCACGCCGAGGACCACCGTGGTGCTGTCGGTCTCGGCGTGCAGCTCGACCAGGTCGTCGTGGACGATCCGGTTGACCGCGCCGCGCCCGGCGAGCAGGTTGAGGAAGTACGGCGCGACGCCGAGCCGGTAGGTGCGCGCCCTCTCGTCGAGGTAGCCGCTGGCCACCAGCCCGTTGACCAGGCCCTGGACCGAGGACACCGGCGCTTCGACCTTGCGCGCGATCTCGGTGAGCGAAAGGCCGTCGGAGCGCGCGACGGCCTCCAGGATCGCCGCGACGCGGTCGATCATCCGGTGTCGCGGCCGGACGTGCGTCGGCCGCTCGGACTCCTCCATGTCACTCCTTCCGCTGCGCGCGCCCGACATCTTCCCGCACCAGCCCGCCGCTCCGGTCGGCAGGAAGGCCCGTTGACCTCGGTGGTGCCACCACCTAACGTACCGGTTACGTATTTACGTACCTTTGTCCCGGGTTTCGTGCAGGAGGGCCATGCCGTCCCTGATGTCACCACCGATCCGCGAGGACGACGACTTGAGCGGGCTGCGCCGCGAAGTCCGCGCCTTCCTCGACGAGCAGCTGGCGGCCGGTGCCTACGACCCGACCGTGGACGGCTGGCTGGGCGGGTGGGATCCGGCGTTCACCGCCGCGCTCGCCCGCCGCGGCTGGCTCGGCATGACCATCCCGGCCGAGTACGGCGGTCATGGCCGGACCTTCCTGGAGCGGTTCGTGGTCACCGAGGAACTCCTCGCCGCCGGCGCTCCGGTCGCAGCGCACTGGATCGCCGACCGCCAGGTCGCGCCGACGCTGCTGCGCTACGGCAGCGAACGGCTCAAGCAGGAGTACCTGCCGCGGATCACCGCGGGCGAGGTCTTCTTCGGCATCGGGATGAGCGAGCCCGATTCCGGCTCCGACCTGGCGAGCGTGCGAACCCGCGCTGAGCGGGCCGACGGTGGCTGGCGGGTGCGAGGCACCAAGTTGTGGACCTCCGGCGGCCACGTCGCAGACGCCTTCATCGCGCTCGTGCGCACCGCGCCGCCGGAGGAATCCGGCGGGCGGATCGACCGGCACGCCGGCCTGAGTCAGCTGCTGATCGAGTTGACCGCGCCCGGCGTGGAAGTTCGTCCGGTCGTATCCGCCAACGGCGCGCACCACTTCAACGAGGTGTTCCTCGACGGGGTCTTCGTCCCCGACGAGCACCTGGTCGGCGCGCTGGGGGAAGGATGGCACCAGGTCACCTCCGAGCTCGCCTTCGAGCGCTCCGGTCCGGAGCGCTTCCTGTCCACCTACCGGCTCGCCGAAGCGGTGGCCCGAGATCGCAGTGATGTGGCCGAAACCGGTCGCATCGCGGGCCGTCTCGCCGGATTGCACCAGATGTCGTTGTCCATCGCCGCGGCGCTGCAGCGCGGCGAGCGCGCGGACGTTCCCGCGGCGCTGGTCAAGGTGCTCGGCACGACTTTGGAGGGCGACATCGCCGACCTGGCCGACCTCGCCACCCCGACCGGAGCTCCCGGCGAGACCGCTGCGCTGACCAGGCTCGCCGTGCAGCAACGGCCGGGTTTCACCCTGCGGGGCGGTACCAACGAGATCCTCCGAGGCGTCATCGCACGCGGATTGGGGATGCGCTGATGAAACCGACCACCGCGAACGAGGATCTGCGCGAGGTTCTGCGCGACGTGCTCGGCGGCGATGTCACGGCTCGCCACGACCAGGCCGCCGCCGGAATCGGCTTCGACACCGAGCTGTGGGAGGAGCTGAGCCGGCTCGGGTTCACCGCGCTCACCACCCCGGAGGAACGCGGCGGATCCGGCGCGGGCTGGCTGGAAGCAGCCGTCCTGCTGGGCGAGAGCGCCGCGGCGGCGAGGCACCTCCCCCTGGCTGAGAGCGACCTGCTTGCCCAGTGGGTGCTGCGGGTGGCCGGACGACTGCCCGACGACCCGAGGACGCCCCGCACGATCGCGGTCGTCGACCCAGCAGGCACCGCGCGTGCCGTGCCCTGGCTCGGTTCGATTCCGGTGGTCGTCGCCGCCCGCCGCGCGGACGGCGCGCTCGCGGTGACCGAGCTCGCGCCCGGAGCGCTCGCCGAACGCGCGACCGTCAAGCCCGTGCCGACCAACTCCGGTCAGCCGCGCGCCGACTTGCAACTCGAGGCCGACCTGCCGAATGCCGCCGTCCTGGAAGCCACCACCGCCGGTGCGTTGCTGGACGAGCTGGTCCTACGCGGGGCGCTGGCACGAGCGGTGCAAGCTGCCGCGGCGCTGGACAAGGCGGTCGACATGTGCGTGGAGCACACCACCGCACGGGTCCAATTCGGACGGCCGCTCGCGAAGTTCCAAGCGGTGCAACACCTGGTGGCCGACGCGGCGGCCGAAGCCGCGCTCGCGCGCGCCTCGGTGGAGGCTGCGGTTCTCGACGCCGCCGAAACCGGCCTCGCCGGGTCTGCTTCGGCGACCAAGGTCGCCGCGGCCCGCTCTTGCGTCGGGCACGCGACTTCGGTGGTCGTGCGCAACGCGCACCAGGCGCACGGTGCGATCGGCACCACTCAGGAGCATCCGCTGCAGCTGTTCACGCTGCCCGCGCTCGACTGGCGCGGCGAGTTCGGCACCACGCGCGACTGGGACCGCTTCCTGGGAGAGACCGCGCGCTCGCGCCCGCGCGCCCTGTGGGACGTGGTGATCGGTGCACCGGCCGCGGACGCGACCCCGGCGGTGCGGCGATGATCGGCGCACCGCTTGCCGGAATCCGGGTGCTCGACCTCTCCACGGTGTTCATGGGCCCCTACGCCGCCCAGATCCTCGCCGAGTGGGGAGCCGACGTCATCAAGGTGGAAGCTCTCAGCGGGGACCAGGTGCGCGGGGTGGGCGATTCGGCGGGCAGCGGTGCTGGCCCGATCTTCATCAACGCGAACCGCGGCAAGCGTTCGCTCGCGGTCGACCTCAAGGCGCCAGCCGCTCGCGATGTGCTCCACGTCCTGGTGCGCGCGTCGGACGTGCTGGTACACAACATCCGCCCACCCGCAGCGGAACGGCTCGGGATCACTTGGGAATCGCTGCGCGAGGTCAACCCGGAGCTGATCGTGTGCGCCTTCCGCGGTTATGGTGCGGGCGGTCCCTACGCCGACCGACCGGCCTACGACGACGTGATCCAAGCGGCCAGCGGTGTCGCCGACGCCCAGGCGGCCGCCGGTGGTGAGCCGGATTACTGGCGCTCGGCGGCGTCGGACAAGGTGATGGGCATCTACGGCGCGGCAGCGGCGTGCGCGGCGCTTCGCGCCCGCGAGGTCGACGGCGCCGGGCGCCCGGTGGAGATCCCGATGTTCGAGGGCATGGCCTCGTTCATGCTGCTCGAGAGGCAGGGCGGGTGGCTCGGAGATCCTCCCACCGGCCCCACGGGGTACCCCAGGACGGACTCGCCGCACCGCAGGCCCTACGCCACCAAGGACGGCCACCTCGCGGTCATGATGTACGCCGACAAGCACTGGACCGCGTTCTTCGAGATGATCGACCGTCCCGATCTCGCCGCGGATCCCCGCTTCCGGGACATCGGCGGCCGGACGCGGCACATCGACGAGCTCTACGGCCTGCTCGCCGAGGCGATGCTCATGCGAACATCGGCGGAGTGGAGCGAGGCCTTCGAACGGGCCGACATTCCGCACGGTCCCGTCAACGCGATCGAGGACCTCTTCACCGACCCGCAGCTGACCGCCACCGATTTCTTCCACACCGTCGAGCAACCCGGTGTGGGGCGGGTCCGCCTGGCCCGCTGTCCCGTTGACCTCGGAACGGCCCCGCGCGCTCCCGAGCCGGCACCGCTGCTCGGCCAGCACACCCGCGAGGTCCTGACCGAAGTGGGAATCGCTGAGGAACACGTCCAGCGCTTGCTCGACGACGGAGTCGTCGCCGTGGATCAACGCTGAGCCGGGAGGAGATGCGCAACCGCCGCGGGCTCGCCCCGGTGTCTGGCGGTTCTAGGCCACGCCGCCAGACACCGGGATCTCGTCGAGCAGGGATTCCGCGATGCGGGCAGCTGCGGGGTCGTAGTGGTTGGCCAGCTGGCGGAAGACGGTTTCGGCGCGGATCGCCGGCCAGTCGGCGTCGAGGTGCTCGGCGGGCAGGTGGGGGTCCTGGCGGACCAGCTGCAGCCAGTCCGTGTGCAGGACCAGTTGGCGGGCGAGGTCGTCCGGGGCCGAGGGCAGCGGATCGTCATCGTCCCAGCGGGCGAGGAAGGCGCGGTAGCGGTCGGCGATGGCCTCGACGTCGAAGGCCCGCCGCGCGAGGTCGGCGGACTCGGTGGGCTTGGCGTGCTGGGCGGTGAAGACCGTGACGTGGTCGCCGAGCCCGAGCTCGTCGACGATCGGCGCGACCTCCTTGATCCCGGGGGCGACCCACAGCCCGTTCTGCAGCATCCCGAACCCGGCCCAGATCAGCTTCGAGCGCAGGTCGTGCCGGTCGCTGCGCCTGCTGTCGGGCAGCGAGAAGCCGACCAGGGTCCAGTTGCCGTCCCACGTCCGGTTCACCGCGCCGGTCTCCCACACGCGCCGCTCGCCGTCGGCCAGCACGCCGGTGGCGTGATCGGTCAGGGCGAAGTAGACGCGACGCCCCCTGCGGTGCCGGGTCAGCAGGCCGCGGCTGGTCATCCGGCTGAGGGTCGAGCGGACCGCCTCCTCGGAGACGTCCACGCGGTCGAAGACCTCGATGATGCTGCCGGAGGAGATGGCCGAGTCGCGCCCCAGCGCGTGAATGCCCAGGAAGCTGAGCATCAGCGACTGCGGTCGGGCTGAGTAGGTCAGCGCGTCGTCGGCGGTGGGGGGCACGCCGGTCAGGGTAGTCCCGTCCTACGTTGGGCAAAATATTGACGCCCGTCATTCAGCTGCCATATGTTGGCTTCGCGTTCGACAGCTCGCATCCCGAGCGCACCGCCGAGCCGGAGACCTACGGCATTCCCGTACCGCAGACCCCGGAGGCCTGACGTGAGCACCATGGATGTCGACGACCTGGTCGCGATCGACGTGCACACCCACGCCGAGATCTCCAGGAGCGGCCACGGGTCGCTCTCGCCCGAGCTGTTCGGCGCATCCGAGGAGTACTTCAGGTCCCACGGGCACCGGCGGCCCAGCATCGACGAGATGGCCGACTACTACCGCGAGCGCCGGATGGCCGCGGTGGTGTTCACCGTCGACGCCGAGCACGCCACGGGGCACCCGCGGATCTCCAACGAGGAGGTGGCCGAGAGCTGCGCCGAGCACGCCGACGTGCTCATCCCGTTCGCCAGCGTCGACCCCTGGAAGGGGAGGTCCGGGGTGCGCGAGGCCCGGAGGCTGGTGGCCGAGCACGGCGTGCGCGGGTTCAAGTTCCACCCCAGCATCCAGGCGTTCTCGCCGAACGACCCGATGGCCTACCCGCTCTACGAGGCCATCGAGGAGGCCGGGGTGCCCGCCCTGTTCCACACCGGGCAGACCGGCATCGGCGCGGGCGTGCCCGGGGGCGGGGGGATCCGGATGAAGCACGCCGACCCGATGCTCGTCGACGACGTCGCCGTGGACTTCCCCGAGCTGCACATCATCCTGGCCCACCCGTCGTTCCCCTGGCAGGACGAGGCCTTGGCGGTGGCCACGCACAAGCCCCACGTGCACATCGACCTGTCGGGGTGGTCGCCGAAGTACTTCCCGCCGCAGCTGGTGCACTACGCCAACTCGCTGCTGCAGGACAAGGTGCTGTTCGGCTCCGACTACCCGGTGATCACCCCGGACCGGTGGATGGCGGACTTCGACCAGCTGGAGATGAAGCCGCACGTGCGGCCCAAGATCCTCAAGGACAACGCGGCGAAGCTGCTCGGCCTCGCCTGAAGCCCGCCGCCGCGCAGCAGGAGTTCGGAAGACCGGCCCGCACCACGATCCGCCCACCGCCACCACGCCCGAGCGATCCGCGGAGGTCCGCATGAGACGACGCCCCTCGATCCTGGCCTGCGCGGTCGTCGCGGCCGTGGCGCTGGCGAGCGCTCCGAGCGCTGCCGCGGTCGCCGCGCCCACCCACGTCGAGGGCGAGCTGGCCAGCGGCGCGAGCTGGGTCATGGACGTGCCGCAGGACTGGAACGGCACCGTGCTGCTGTTCAGCCTTGGGCTACCGGGCCTCCGGCGAGCCCAACCCGGCCGAGAACGCCCCGACCGACGAGGTCGCGGCCGCCGCCCTGCGCGAGGGCTACGCGCTCGTCGGCTCCTCCTACGCCACCACGGGATGGGCCGTCGAGCAGGCGGTTCCCGACCAGCTGGCCACCTTGGACGAGTTCGCCGAGCGCTTCGGGCCCGCCCGGCGCACCATCGCCTGGGGCAGGTCCTACGGCGGGCTGGTCACCACCACCATCGCCGAGCGCCGGCCCGAGCGCATCGACGGTTCGCTGTCGATGTGCGGGCTGGTGCAGGGCGGGGTGGCCAACTGGAACAGCACGCTCGACGCGGCCCACGCGCTCAAGACCCTGCTGAGCCCGGACGCCGACCTGCCGCTGACCGGCTTCCCGGGCCCGGAGGCGGCCGCCCGCGCGGCCGAAACGCTGACCGGTGCGGTCGAGGCCGCGCAGGCCGACCCCCGGGGTCGGGCGCGGCTCGCGCTCGCCGCCGCGCTGCACAACATCCCCGGGCACAACGACCCCGGCCAGCCCGAACCCGGCGACCGCGATTGGGCCGCCCAGCAGCGCAACCAGTACGAGGCCCTGCGCCGGTTCCCGACGACGGCCGTGGAGTGGCGTCAGGAGGCCGAATCCCGCGCGGGCGGCAACATGTCCTGGAACACCGGCGTCGACTACCGCGCGATGCTCGCGAAGTCGCCGCACGCGACCGAGGTTCGCGCGCTCTACGGAGCCGCCGGGCTCTCGCTCGAGGACGACCTGGCGGCGCTGGAGGACGCCCCGCGCATCAGCGCCGATCCCGAAGCCGTCGACTACATGACCCGCAACGTGGCCTTCACCGGGCAGCTGACCAAGCCGCAGCTGGACATCCACACCACCGGCGACGGCCTGGTCCCGGTGCAGGTCACCAGCGCCCACCGCGACGCGGTGAACCGGGCCGGCGTCGCCCGGCTGCTGCGGCAGGCGCACGTCGACCGCCCCGGCCACTGCACCTTCACCACCGGCGAGCAGATGGCGGCCCTGCGCGCGCTGGAATCCCGCATCGGCAGCGGGCGCTGGGGCAGCACCGCGGCCGCAGCGATGAACGCGCGCGCCCGGGCGGCCGAACCCGGCGCCGAGCACTCCTACGTCGACCGCGAACCCGCCCCCTATCCGCGTCCCTACGACCTCGCCGGCTGACCGAGCGAATCGCACTGTCCGCTGTGGACAAACCATCCGTGGTGCCGGTGGCGCCCCGACGACGAGGGTTACGGCATGCCAGATCCGAGGAGCAGCCCGGTGCAGCTGAGACGCGCGGTCGCGTCCAGCTTCCTGGGCAGCGTGATCGAGTACTACGACTTCCTGCTCTACGCCACGGCCTCCGCGGTCGTGTTCGACCGGGTGTTCTTCACCAACCTCGACCCGCTGGTGGCCACCGTGGCCAGCTTCGGCACCTTCGCCACCGGCTACCTGGCGCGACCGCTGGGCGGGCTGGTCTTCGGCCACTTCGGCGACCGGGTCGGCCGCAAGCGCATGCTGGTGCTGACCATGGTGCTCATGGGGGTGGCCAGCTCGCTGATCGGCCTGCTGCCCACCTACCAGCAGATCGGCGCGTGGGCCCCGGTCGGCCTGGTGGCGCTGCGGATCGTGCAGGGCATCGCGGTCGGCGGGGAGTGGGGCGGCGCGGTGCTGATGTCCGCCGAGCACGCCACGACCCGGCGCGGCCTGTGGGCCAGCTTCACCAACGCCGGCGCGCCCTGCGGGATGCTGCTGTCCACCGCCGTGCTCACCGGGTCGGCCGCGGTGTTCGGCGAGGACGCGTTCCTGGACTGGGGTTGGCGCGTCCCGTTCCTGCTCAGCGTCGCGCTGCTGGTGCTCGGGCTGTTCGTGCGGCTCAAGGTCGCCGAGCCCCGGCTCTTCGAGGAGGTGCGCGAGAGCGGTGCGCCGCGCCGCACGCCGGTGATCGAGGTGCTGCGCGACCGCCCCCGGCAGCTCGCCCTGGGCGTCGGCGTCGGGCTGTCGGCCTTCGTCGCCCAGTCCACCCTGACGACCTTCGTGCTGGCCTACGGCGTGCAGGCCGGGTTCGGCAGGCAGACCGTGCTCAACGCCATCACGCTGTCCTCGGCGTGCGCGGTGGTCGGCATCATCGCGTGGTCGGCGCTGTCCGACCGGGTCGGCAGGCGACCGGTCGTGCTGGCGGGCGCGGTGGCGATGGCCGCCTACAGCTTCGCGCTGTTCCCCATGGTCGACAGCGGGTCCGGTGCGCTGCTGGTGCTCGCGCTGGTGCTCGGCCAGGGCGTGCTGCACCCGATGATGTACGGGCCGCTGGCGGCGCTGTACACCGAGCTGTTCAGCACCCGGAGCCGCTACACCGGCGCCTCGCTCGGGTACCAGCTCGCCGGGCTCGGCGGCGGCCTGGCCCCGGTGCTGTTCGCCCAGCTGCGGAGCGCGGGCGCCGGAACCGCCGCGATCTCCGGCACGATCACCGCGTTCTGCGCGCTGACCGCCGTGTGCGTCGTGGCGTTGCAGGAGACCAGCCGATCCGACCTGGCCGCCGCATCCCGAACCGGCACGGCAGCGGAGAAGGAGGGCAAGCTCTGATGCGCAACCTCGGCCTGGGCGGCTGGCCCGCCCGACGTGCGCAGATGACCCCGGACCGCACCGCCTTCACCTTCGACGGCGCGTCCACGACCTACGCCCAGTTCGCCGCTCGCGCGACCAAGCTCGCCCACCAGCTGCGCCGGGCGGGGGTGCGACCGGGCGCGCGGGTCTCCTACCTCGGTCCGAACCACCCGGCGTTCGTGGAGACCATGTTCGCCACCCACCTGCTGGGCGGGATCTTCGTCCCGGCGAACTTCCGCCTGGCCGCGCCGGAAGTCGAGCACGTGCTGACCGATTCGGGGGCCGAGGTGCTGATCTACGCTCCCGAGTGCGCCCGGGTGGTGCGGGAGCTGGGCGAGCGGCCGCGCCAGGTCGTGGCGCTGGCCGAGCCGGCGCCGGGGGAGCTGGAGTACGAGCCGTGGCTGGCCCGCGGCGCGGACAGCCCGATCGACGTCGCGGTCGGGTTGGACGACACCGCGCTCGTCCTCTACACCTCGGGCACCACGGGGCGCCCGAAGGGCGCGATGCTCACCCACGGCAACCTGGTGTGGAACACCTACAACCTGCTGGTCGGCTGCGACGTGGCCAGCGACGAGGTCACCCTGATCACCGCGCCGCTGTTCCACGTCGCGGCGCTGAACCAGACGCTGCTGCCCACCTTCATCAAGGGCGCCCGCTCGGTCATCCTGCCGGGATTCGACGTCGACGCCTGCTACGACCACATCGAGCAGTGCGGGATCACCTGGATGTTCGGCGTGACCACGATGTTCGCCGAGCTGGCGGCCTCACCGCGCTGGGCCGGCGCCGACCTGTCCTCGTTGCGGATCGTGATGAGCGGGGGAGCGTCCGTGCCCGAGTCGCTGATCCGCACCTACCAGGCGCGCGGTCTGGAGTTCTGCCAGGGCTACGGGATGACCGAGACCGCACCCGGAGCGACCTTCCTCGAAGCCGGCGAGAGCCGCCGCAAGGTGGGCTCGGCGGGGGTGCCGGTGTTCTTCGCCGGGGTGCGCGTGGTCCGCCCCGACGGGACCGACGCCGAGGCCGGCGAACCGGGCGAGGTGCTCGTCGAGGGGCCCAACGTCAGCCCCGGCTACTGGCGCAACCCCGAGGCCACCGCGGCCTCGCGCACCGAGGACGGCTGGTTCCGCACCGGCGACATCGCCAAGCTCGACGAGGAGGGCCACCTCCACGTCGTCGACCGGGCCAAGGACATGTTCATCTCCGGCGGCGAGAACGTGTACCCGGCGGAGGTGGAGAACGCGATCTTCGAGCACCCGGCGGTCGCCGAGGTCGCGGTCGTGGGCGTCCCGGACGCGCGGTGGGGCGAGGTCGGCCGGGCGTTCGTGGTCTGCGGCCCCGGCGCGGCCCCGACCCGCGAGGAGCTCCGCGACTTCCTGCGCCCGCGCCTCGCCAAGTACAAGATCCCGCAGCACGTCGACGTCGTCGACCGCCTGCCGCGGACCGGCTCGGGCAAGATCCAGAAGGACAAGCTGCGCGAGACGCCGCTGCCGGACTGACCCCACCAGCGCCGGGTGCGGGACCGGTCGCCGCGAAGTGCTCGCCGATCGATGACATGGCGTCCGAAGTGGATAGAGATGGCGGCCTGCGCCGATCGCTGCGCCCTCCCAGCGCTGCAACAACCCTCGAACGAGATCATCGGTGCACGTGCGTCACCAAGACCAATCCACGCACCGGACCGACGACCGGCACCCCGTGCTGCTGCGTCACGAAGACGGTCGGAGCCCGCGACGGTCTCGGTGGCCGCGGTGCAGCAGCGCGAGCTGCAGACCTGCAGGTCCCGGGGCGAGCGCACGAGCGGGCCGAACGACTTCGCGTCGCGGTTGGCCCGTCCGACCGGAAGATCTCGCGGGCTTCGAGCGAGCACCGCGGGGTCCTCGCTGGCTTCGCCGCCCTCAGCCGGAGGGCCGACTCACTCACAAGGATGAACGCGGTCGACATTCGGGCGAGGCCGCCTACCGTCGGCGCTATGCCCTCGTCGGGTGGCAAGGACCGGATTCCGTGGCAGGTCGTGTGCGACCAGGCGGCGTCCGCGATGACGGTGCTCGATCTCGAGGGGCGCTTCCTCTACGTCAACCGGGCCCTGTGCCGACTCCTCGGCTACGAGCGAGACGAGATCGTCCAGCACCACCGCCATGACTTCGTCCACCCCGACGACAGGCCCGGTCTCGACATGATCGGCGACGTGCTCGCGGAGCCCTCGGGCGAGGTCTCCCGCGAGTTCCGATGCGTGCGCTCCGACGGACGAGTCATCTGGCTGCTGCTGTCCGCCTCGGTCATCCGGGACGACGAAGACCGCCCGCTCTACATCGTCACCCACGCGCAGGACGTCACAGCCCGGCACGAGTTCACGATCCGCTGGCAGCGGACCTTCGCCCACGCCCCCATCGGGATGGCGCTGCTGGACACGCGCGGGGTTTGGACAGAGGTCAACGCTGCCTTGTGCGAGTTGCTCGGTTACAGCCACGACGAACTGGTGGACCTGCGTCCCGCCGATCTCACGTACCCCGACGAAGAGGCGAGTCCGGTGCTCAGCGACGTCTTCGCGGGGCGCATAGACCGCGCGAGCTTGGAGACCCGCTACCGGCACAAGGCCGGGCATCCGGTCTGGCTGCTCGTCCGGGTCAGCGCGGTCCCAGGGCCGGAGGGCGAGCCGTTGTACGTGGTCGGCCAGTACGAGGAGATCGGTGATCGGCGCATGTCGGACGAGCACCTCGCTCACCTGGCACTGCACGATCCGTTGACCGGACTGGCCAACCGCGCCCTGCTGGCCGACCGGCTGGATCACGCCATCGCGGAGCTAGCGCGCGACGGGGGAGCGCTGGCCGTGATGCTGGTGGATCTGGACAAGCTGAAGGAGACGAACGACCGCCACGGGCACGCCGTCGGCGATCAGCTCCTGATCTCGGTGGCGGACGCGCTGCTGCACGTCGCGCGGACCAGCGACACCGTGGCACGCTTCGGGGGAGACGAGTTCGTCGTGGTCAGCCGCGTGACCGATCTCGCGGCGTCGGAAGCGCTTCGCGACCGCGTGGAGGGATGCCTCCGGGCCGACGTCGTCTTGTCGGGCCGCCGGGTTTCCCTGCAGGCGAGCGTCGGACTCGCCGCCACCACCTCCTCGACGATCTCCGGCGTGGAGTTGCTGGACGCCGCAGATCGGGACATGTACATCCGCAAAGCCCGGTCCCGACGCTAGGCGTCGGCCCGCCCTGGGCCTCCGGAACGTCCGAGATGGCGCTGTCGGTAGAGCCTTTCGCGCGCAGAGGCACCTCACCGCGAGGGGCCGACGTCGTCGACCCTCTCCCGCGCCCGGCACTGCGACGGGGACATGCCCGTCCGGGCGCGGAAGACGCGGTTGAAGTGCGAGGCGTTGGCGAAGCCGACCTCGGCGCTGATCTGACCGATCCGGCGGTCGGTCTCCTGCAGCAGCCGCTCGGCGCGTCCGACGCGCAGCCCGTTGAGATAGCCGATGATCGTCGAGCCGGTGTGCTTCTTGAACTCGCGCGACAGGTAGAACGGGCTGCTGAAGAACGTCTCGGCGAGCGTGGTCAGGTCGATCGGCTCCGCGTAGTGCTCGTGGAGGTGGTGGATGACGTCCGCGATGCGTCCCGCGCGGCGGGCCAACCGGGCGTCGCGGCGCTCCGCGCGCATGATCTTGAGCAGCAGTTGGGTGATGAGCAGCTTCATCTCGTCCTGGGCGCCGTCGCCGAGCACGTCCTGGGCGGTCAGCAGCTCCTCGACGACGTTCTCGACCGCGCGCAGGTTCGCCCCGCCGGGTCGCACGACCGAGACCTCCGAGGAGACCGCCTCCAGCACGTGCGGGTACAGCACGGCGTCGGGGCGGAAGTAGAGCACGACCCGGCGGAAGGGCACGCCGTCGTCGCTGTAGGAGAAGTGCTCGACCCCGGGTGGGAAGATGATCAGCTCGGACGGCTCGGTCCGGTACAGGTCGTCGTCCGTGCCGTGATAGCGGCTGCCCGCCTCGAGGAAGTAGATCTCGAAGTAGTCGTGCAGGTGCGGCCGCACCATGTTCTCGTCGACCCCGTGGATGCGCGCCGCGGCGACCTCGCGGCCGCGCGCCATGAGATCGCCTGCGAAGTCCAGCATCTCCACCTCCGTCGTCCGCCCCGGCCGGGCGCCGCCGATGACCGAGCTCGGAGGGCGGCCCGCGGCGAGGCCGCGCCCCTCGCCGCCGCGCGTCGTCCGCGCAGCGGCGAGGGGAGGCGGCCGGCTACTCCAGCAGCCCCATCATGCCCGGCAGCCCGAGGGAGAGCGCGGGGATGAAGGTCACGGCGAGCAGCAGCAGGATCAGCCCGACGAAGTAGGGCATCAACCTGGGCACGACCCGCTCGACCGGCACTTCGCTCACGCCGGTGGCGACGAACAGCACCGAACCGACCGGCGGCGTCATCGTGCCCAGGCACATCGCGAGGATGAGCACCATGCCGAAGTGGACCGGGTCCATCCCGATCTCGGTGGCGATCGGCAGGAAGATCGGCGTGAAGATGAGGATCGCCGGAGTGATGTCCATGAACGTGCCCACGACCAGCAGCACGAGCACCATCAGCAGCAGGATGACGGCCTTAGCGTCCGCCACCGAGAGCAGCGCTTCGGTGATCGCGGCCGGGACTCCGGTGTAGGCCATCACCCACGACATGCCCGAGGACGCCGCGATGAGGAACATGACGATGCCCGTCGCGATGACCGTGCGGGTGACCACCTCCTTGAAGACCGTCCAGGACATGCTCCGGTACACCAGCGACAGCACCAGCGTGTACAGCACCGCCACCCCGGCGCCCTCGGTCGCGGTGAAGACGCCGAAGACGATGCCCCCGACCACGATGACGATCAGCAGCAGGCCGGGGATCGCCCTGAGGAACGCCCGGACGCCCTCGGCGGGGGTCGCACCACCCAGCTTCGGGTACCGGTGCTTCCGGGTGAACGCGTACGCGATCGCCATGACGACGACGCCCATCAGGATGCCCGGCACGTAGCCGGCCATGAACAGCGCCGAGACGGACACGTCGCCCGCGGCGGCGGAGTAGACGATCGCAGCGGTCGTCGGCGGGATGAGCAGGCCGGTCGAGGCCGACGCGATGTTGACCGACGCGCCGAACGCGGGGTCGTACCCCTCCTCCTTCTGCCGATCGTGCAGCGTGCTGCCGATCGCGGCGGCCGACGCGACCGCCGAGCCGGACAGCGAGCCGAACAGCATGTTGCCCAGCACGTTGGTGTGCGCGAGCGCGCCGGGCACCCGTCCCGCCAGCACGAGCGCGAGGTCGACGAGGCGGCGGGCGATGCCGCCGTTGTTCATGATGTTGCCCGCGAAGATGAACAGCGGGACTGCGAGCAGCGAGAAGCTCTCGACGCCGACGTTCATCTGCTGACCGATGACGTAGGTGGCGTCGTCCCAGGGCAGGAACACCAGCGCGGTGGCGAACGAGGCGACGCCGAGCGAGACCGAGATCGGGACGCCGGTGAAGAGCAGGACGAAGAAGGCCCCGAAGAGGACGGCGGTCGCGGTGAGAGCATCCATCAGTCGGTCCCCTCCGCCTCGAACGAGACCTCCGCGGTGAGGTCTTCCCAGATGTTCAGCACCTGCGCGAACGTGATCGCGAGCCCGGCGATGGGCCCGATCGCGTAGTACAGGCCGTGCGAGATCCCCAGCAGCGCCGAGAAGTTGTCGCGCGCGCTGAACGCGAGCGCCGCGCCGCCGATCACCAGCACGACGACGGCGAAGGCCAGCACGAGGACGTCGGCGCCGATGATCAGGCCGCGCCGCACCGCGGGCGGGAACTTCTCCCGCAGGACGACGAGCGCCATGTGCTTGCGGTGCAGGAACGCGTACGCGGCGCTGAGCAGCGCGGTCCAGATGAGCGCGTACCGAACCAGCTCTTCGGTGAACGCCGCCGGCGTGCCCAGCACGTAGCGGGTGAAGACCTGGTAGAGCACCAGGAGGGTCATGATGACGAGGAGGGTTCCGGCGACTCCCGCGAGGAGGCCGCCGAGCGCGCCTCTCACCCGGGTCAGGCGGTCGTGCGTTGGCATGCTGATCCTCAGTTCCTGGCCGACTCGATGATGGAGAGGACGTTCGCGACCTCGGGGTACTGCTCGGCGTAGCGCTCCACGACCGGCCGGGTGGCCTCCCGGAAGGCGTTGGTGTCGACGTCGGTGACGAACTCGACGCCCATCGCCTTCGCCTCGGCGATCGACTGCTCGACGGTCTTCTCCCACGCGACCTTCTGCCGCTCGGTCGAGGCCCGGGCCGCGGAGGAGAGGAGTTCCTGATCGGACGGGCGGAGCTTCTCCCAGGTCTCGGTGCCGATCACGAGCATGTCGGGGATCCGCGTGTGCTCGGTCGTGGAGAACACGTGCGCGACCTCGCCGTGGGCGCTCTCGGTGAGCACCGTCTCGTTGCTCTCGGCACCGTCGATCAGGCCGGTCTGCAGCGAGGTGTAGGTGTCGCCGAACGACATGACGATCGGCGCGGGACCCAGCTCGTCGACGAAGTCGGTCTGCGAGCGCATGTCCTGCACGCGGATCTTCAGGCCGCGCAGGTCCCCGGGCGTGCGGACGGGCGTGTTGCGCGTGTAGAAGGACCGCGCGCCGGAGCTGTAGTACGTCAGGCCCAGGAAGCCCTCGTCGGCGGTCGAGCGGAAGTGCTCGGCCATCTCCGGCGAGTCCATGACCCGGTAGTACTCCTCCTCGGAGTCGAAGACGTAGGGCAGGCCGAACGCGTGGTAGCCGGGGTCGTAGGTGGCCAGGCCCGGTGCGCTGACCCGGGCCATGTCCACGATTCCCTGGTTGAGCTGGCCGAGCACGTCCGTTTCCGAGCCGAGCTGGCCGCTGCCGTAGGTCTTGACCACGATGCGCCCGCCGCTGCGCTCCTCGACGTCCGCGGCGAACGAGGCGAGGGCCTGGGAGGTGACGTGGTCTTCGCTCAGGTTGCTCGCCAGGGTCAGGACGAGGGGGTTCTCCGGTGTGGCCTCGGTGCTCGTCCGCGCACCGGACGCCGGTGCGCACGCGGCGAGCGCGGCGGTGAGGATCAGGACAGCGACGCTGCTGACCAGTCGTTTCATTGTGCTTGCCTTTCCTACACGTCGAGCATTTCGACGGGCTCGAACGAGATCGCGACGGCGAGGTCACCGCCGGGGTCCGGGGTCTTGATCAGCACGGAGCCGAGCTCGGGGGCGTAGTGCCAGCCGACCTCGGCGGCCTCGAAGCGGCCGCGGTGCAGGATCTGCGGGATCCGCTCGCCGTCGAGGGTCACCCAGCGCGGGCACTGCCCGGGCCGGATCACGTCGAGCAGGAGGTTCTCGACGGTGCTGCGGTGGTGGCCGCGGCGCGTGATGTCCAGCGTCACCCGCTCACCGGCGGTCATCTCGATCTCGGTCTCGCGGAACGCGCCGTCCTCGTGGTCGCGGGTGAGCCCGTCGTCCTCGTAGAGCGCGAAGCGGCCGTCGCGGTCGGGCGCGCAGATCAGCCTCAGGTCGGTGACCTCGTCGCGGGCGAGGTTGTCCAGCTGGTTGTCCGCGAGCGCGACGATGCCGCCGCCGCGGACGAAGAGCGGGATCGATCCGAGGTCCACCGGCAGCTCGACGGTCTGCTCGCCCGCGTACCGCTGCCGGGTCCAGAAGTCGTAGAAGACCTCCCCGGCGGGGAAGCGGACCGCGCGCGCGTTCGCTCCCGGGGTGAGGACGTTCGCGACGAGCAGCGAGTCCCCGAGCATGAACTCCTCGGAGTTCTCGTCGCACGCGGGGTCGTCCTGGAAGGCGCTGACCAGTGGCTCCATGATCGGCAGGCCGGTTCGGGCCGCGCGCGCCATCAGCGAGTACAGGTACGGGAAGAGCCGGTAGCGCAACTTGATGGCGTCCCGGACGTGGGCGGTGCAACCGGGGTACATCCACGGCTCGGTGACCGTGTTGTCCGAATTGACCGAGTGGATCGAGAAGCGGGGCTGGAAGATCCCGTGCTGCACCCACCGGACGAGGAGCTCGGGCTCGGGGGCGGGGCCGTGGAAGCCGCCGATGTCGCACCCGTGGTTCGGGAAGCCCGACAGGGCCATGCCGAGGATCGTGGCGATGTTGTGCCGCAGGGACTCCCACGAAGTCGAGTTGTCGCCCGCCCAGCTCTGCGCGTAGCGCTGGATGCCCGCGTGGCCGGAGCGGCACACGATGTAGGGGCGCGCGGAGGGGTCCTTCGCGGTGATGCTGTCGCGGGTCACCCGGCACATCAGGTTGGCCATCACGGTGCGCAGGCGAGCGATCGTGGCGCCGCGGCCGTCGAAGTCGCACCCGGAGTCCTCGTCGATGATGCTGTCGTACTCGCAGTTGTCGTTCCAGACCGAGGTGGTTCCCTTGTCCAGGACCGCTTCGGTGAGCCAGCGCTGCCACGCCTCCCGGGCGGCGGGCTTGGTGAAGTCGACGAACCGGCCGCGACCGCCCCACCAGGCGCCGACGGCGGCGCCGTCCCCGGCGGTGGCGGCCGCGTCGGCGCTGCGGGTGACGAAGATCCCATCCTCGGCGAACTCCGCGAGCCGCGGATGCACTTCGAGGACGCCGGGTTTGACGTTGGGGGAGACCGCGATGCCGCGCTTCGCCATCGCGGCGAAGAAGCCCTCCGGGTCGGGGAAGCGGCGCTCGTTCCAGGTGAGCACGCAGCGCTTCGGGCCGGCCTCGGTCTGCTGCGTGGTGTAGCCGGAGGAGAGCTGGAAGCCGTCGACGGGAACGTCCTCGGCGCGAGCGATGTCGATGAACTCGGTGATCGCGCGATCGCTGTCGGCGTCGAGCTCGGAGTAGTACATCGACGAGGCCAGGTAGCCCAGCGCGTGCTTGGGCAGCAGCGGTGGCCTGCCGGTCAGCGAGGTGTAGCGCTGGACGACGTCGCGGATGCCCGGCCCGGCGATCAGGAAGAGGTCGACGTCGCCGCCGTCGGCGCGGTAGCGGCTGTGCGGGGCCCAGTAGTTGCTCCGCTCGCGGCCGAGGTCGAAATCGCACTCGTAGGTGTTGTGGTAGAAGTACCCGACCGCCTCGCGGGTCGCCCGGTTCATCTTGAGGTAGAACGGGATGTGCTTGTACAGCGGGTCGGTCTCGCGCGGGTCGTAGCCGAGGGCGTCCTTCGGGCTCATCGTGATGAGCTTCTGCGCCTTGTCGAGCGACCCGGTGGTCTCGCCGAAGCCGTAGAAGGCGTCGTCGCGCGAGATCTCGCTGGAGTGGATCCGGCGGTGGTTCGAGTCCTCCAGGTACCCGAGGCCCACGATGTCCGCGTGGATCAGGACGCCGTCGCGGTAGACGCAGATCCGGAAGGGGTCCTTCTCGATCTCCACGCGGAGCCGCCCGCCGGTCAGGACCGCGCGGTCTTGCCGATCGTCGACGTCGACCGGGTGCGGCTCGACGCGGGTGCGCTCGGGGCCCATGAACTCGTCGAGCCGGTCCGGCCACGCCGTGGTGGTCAGCGTGTAGGACTCCTCGGCGAAGTCGCCGTCGAAGCCGGCGCGGATGCGCAGGATGCTGTCGGTCAGCAGGAGGAGGCGGATCTCGACCCCGTCGGTGTGGACGCGGACCCAGCCGTCGACCAGCTCCACCTTCTCGACTCGTGATGTCACGCGCACGTGGGCTCGCTCTCGATCGGAAAAACGCTGCTCGGCCGGGCGCCGCGGCGGCGTCGTCCCCGCGAATGGCCTGGGCAATGCTAAGAACGCCGCGCGGCGCCGCGCTTCACCGAAATTGCTGCGTTGTCGGTCTGGCTTGATGGATCTTGCTCTGCTCGTCACCGGAACGGGCGTCGACGCCGCTGTCAACGGCCCATCCGGACGCGGATCTTGTCATCGGCGGGCCGCGACGCGCTCCTGCCGGGTCGCCGGTGCGGGCGGTGCCGCGGGGCTCACCAGTCGTGCACCGTTCCGTCGAGCAGCCGGTTCGTCGGCAGGTAGGCGCGTTCGTACGGGTGCTGCGCGGCCAGCTGCTCGTCGAAGTGGATTCCGAGGCCCGGTTCCTCGCTCGGCCGCAGACCGCCGTCGGCGAACTCCAGCGTGGGGCCGAACACGGCGTTGGTCCGCTCGCTGTGCAGCATGTACTCCTGGATGCCGAAGTTGTGCAGCGCGAGCCCCAGGTGGACCGCGGCGGACATGCCGACGGGGGAGACGTCGGTCGGCCCGTGCATGCCGGACTTGACCTGGTACATGGCGGCGTAGTCCATGATCCGGCGAACGCCGGTGATCCCGCCGGCGTGGGTGACGGGGGAGCGCACGTAGTCGATGAGCTGCTCGCTGATCAGCGTCTGGTAGTCCCAGACGGTGTTGAACACCTCGCCGATCGCCAGCGGTGTGGTGGTGTGCTGCCGGACCAGGCGCAGCGCTTCCTGGTTCTCGGCCGGGGTGACGTCCTCCAGCCAGAACAGGTCGTAGGGCTCCAGCGACTTGGCAAGCTTCGCCGCCTGGATCGGGGTCAACCGGTGGTGGGCGTCGTGCAGCAGCGCCAGCTCGGGTCCGAACTCGTTGCGCACCGCTTCGAACACGGTCGGCACGTGCCGCAGGTAGGCGCGGGTGTCCCAGGTCTCCTCGGCCGGTCTCGCTGATCGGCGGGCCGGCTCGTAGTCGTACCGCTCGTCGCCGCCCAGCTCCCCGACGGAACTCGATGCGACGCCGTACACCGAGTCCATGCCGGGCACGCCGGTCTGGATCCTGATCGCCTCGAAACCGAGGTCGAGGTGCGCGCGGATCGACTCGAACAGCTCGGGCAGATCCCGGCCGCTCGCGTGCCCGTAGACGCGGCAGCGCTCGCGGCTCTCGCCCCCGAGGAGCTGGTACAGCGGCAGCCCCGCGACCTTGGCCTTGATGTCCCACAACGCCGTGTCGACCGCGGCGATGGCGGCCATCGTCACGGGTCCGCGGCGCCAGTAGCCGCCGCGGTACAGGTACTGCCAGGTGTCCTCGATGCGGTGCGCGTCGCGACCCACCAGCAGCGGGGCGACGTGGTCCTCCAGGTAGCTGGCCACCGCCAGCTCGCGGCCGTTGAGCGTGGCGTCGCCGAAGCCGACGACGCCGTCGGAGGTGGTGATCTTCAGGGTCACGAAGTTGCGCCCCGGGCTGGTGATGATGACGTCGGCGCGTTCGATGCGCACAGCGGTCGCTCCTCTTGTCAGACGGGCCGTCCGAGCGGCGGGTTGGCACCGCTCGCCGGCACTGCTGCAGTGCCCGGGCGCTGACGGTGCGCGAAGTGCTTCTCAAGCTAGGAAGCGGCGATTACGGTGACAACTTGTTGCCGGTTGTTGTCATCGACGGGGAGGGCGAGTGGACCAGGAGCGGCGGCCCACGATCTACGACGTGGCGCGGCACTGCGGCGTGGCCGCCTCCACGGTGTCGCGGACGTTCAGCAACCCCGCCCGGGTCAGCGCGGGCACTCGGGAGGTGGTTCGAGCCGCCGCGGGCGAGATCGGCTACGAACCGCGACCGCTGGCCAGGGCGGAGGCGCCGGGACGGGTGCGGGTGCTGACCCTGGTGGTCACCGACATCTCCAACCCGTACTTCGTGACCGTGATCAAGGCGGCGCAGACCCGCGCGAACGAGCGCAACTACACGCTGGCGCTGACCGACAGCGACGAGTCGGCGCGGCTGGAGGCCAGCAACCTGAGGCAGCTGCTGGCCACCACCAGCGGAGGGATCCTGGCGACCTCGCGGCTCTCCGACGAGGTCATCCGGCAGATCGCCGGGTACCGGCCGCTGGTGATGGTCAACCGCAGGGTCGACGGCGTGCCGAGCCTGGTGATCGACACCGCCGCCGGGATGCGCAAGGCGGTCAGGCACCTGGCCGTCCTCGGGCACCGCCGCATCGCCTACCTGTCGGGCCCGCGCAACTCCTGGGCCAACGGGCAGCGCTGGCAGGCGATCCGCGAGGAGGCCGCCGCGTTGGACGTGCAGGTGTCGTTCATCGGCCCGTTCGCGCCCAACCGGCAGGGCGGGCAGGAAGCGGCGGACGCGCTGGTCCTCGGGGAGGCGTCCGCGGCGATCGGCTACAACGACCTCGTCGCGATGGGGGCGCTGCAGCGGCTGCGGGACATCGGCGTGCGCGTGCCGGACGACCTGAGCCTGATCGGCTGCGACGACATCTTCGGAGCCGATCTCACCGTTCCCGGACTGACGACGATCGCGGGGCCCGCCGACGAGGTCGGTTCCCGCGCCGTCGACGTCCTGCACGCCGGGCTCGGCGGTCAGGGCGACGGGGCCGGTTCGCTCACCTTCGACTCGCACCTGGTCATCCGGGGGTCGACGGGGCCCGCTCCGGATGCGCCACCGGCCCGGCGGGCCACCGGCGGGCCGAGCTAGCTGGAAACTGCTGGCAACCAGTTGCCAGATCCGGCCGCCGGTCGTGAGGCTGCCCCTCATGGACGGTGGCACGACATCAACCGCGCACCCGGCTCCGGCCCCTGCGGGCCGCTCCGCGCTGAACCCGCACCCCGATCGCCTGCTGCCGAGCGATCCGGCGGTGCGAGCGATCGCTCGGCGGCTGTACGACAGCGTGCGGGACCTGCCGCTGATCAGCCCGCACGGGCACGTGGACCCGGCGCTGCTCGCGGCGAACCCGGCCTTCACCGACCCGGCGTCCCTGCTGGTGACTCCGGATCACTACGTGACCAGGCTGCTGCACGCCAACGGGGTGCCCCTCAACGAGCTGGGCCTGCCCGATCGCGAGGGCGCTCCCGTCGCCGAGCCCCGCGAGGTCTGGCGGGCGTTCTGCACCCACTGGCACCACTTCCTCGGCACCGCTTCGCGGCAGTGGATCGAGTCGGAGCTCTTCGACGTGCTGGGCGTGCGCGAGCAGCCGTGCGCGGACAACGCCGACGAGCTCTACGACCAGCTCGTCGCCGAGCTCGCGAAGCCGGCGATGCGTCCGCGCGCCCTGTTCGAGTCGTTCAACATCGCGGTCCTGGCGACCACCGACGACCCGGCCGACGACCTGCGCCACCACCGCGAGCTCGCCGCCGACCCCGAGTGGTCCGGCCGGGTCGTGCCCACCTTCCGCCCGGACCGCTACCTCGACGCCACCAGCGGCGAGTGGCCGCGGGCCCTCGAACGCCTCGCGGAGGCCAGCGGCGTCGAGACCGACAGCTACCGCGGGCTGGTCCGGGCCTTGGAGGTGCGGCGCGAGCACTTCCGCGCCAACGGGGCGACGGCGACCGACCACAGCGCGCCGGACCCGGAGATGGCCTTCCTCCCGGAGGCCGAGGCGGAGCGGCTGTTCCACGAGGTCCGCGACGGTCGAGCGGGCCCGGAGGGAGCCAGGCTGCTGTCCCGGCAGCTGCTGGGCGAGAACGCGCGCATGTCCAGCGAGGACGGCATGGTGATGGCGCTGCACACCGGCAGCTGCCGGAACCACCACCCGCGCACCTTCGCCCGCTACGGTGCCGACACGGGACACGACATCCCCGTGCGGACCGAGTTCACCCGGGCGCTGCGACCGATGCTGGAGCGGTTCGGCACGCACCCGCGCTTCCAGACGGTCGTGTTCACCCTCGACGAGACCGTCTTCTCGCGGGAACTGGCGCCGCTGGCCGGTTTCTACCCGACGGTGTACCTGGGCGCTCCGTGGTGGTTCCTCGACGCGCCCCGAGCCATGCGCCGGTTCCGCGACGCGGTCACCGAAACCGCGGGTTTCCACCGCACTTCGGGGTTCATCGACGACACCAGGGGCTTCTGCTCGATCCCCGCCCGGCACGACACCGCTCGTCGCGTCGACGCCGGCCACCTGGCGGGCCTGGTCGCCGAGCACGTGCTCGGCGAGGACGACGCGGCCGAGGTGCTGCGCGATCTCAACGACGGCTCACCGAGGAGGGCGTTCCGGCTATGACGACGAGGATCGACCGGGCATCGGCCGGTCTCCCGCCCGCGGCTCCGGTCCGGGCGGTCCACCTGGGACTCGGCGGTTTCCACCGCTCGCACCAGGCGTGGTACACGGCTGCCTCGCCGGAGTGGGGCATCGCCGCCTACACCTTCCGCAACACCGAGCTGCCGCGCGCGCTGGAACAGCAGGAAGGCGCCTACACCCTGCTGGTGCCCGGCGCGCCGGAGGCCACCGAAGCGATCGGCTCGATCAGCCGCGCCCACCCCGGTGCCGATCGGGCGAGCTGGTCGCGCGACCTGGCCTGCCCCGACGTCGCGGTGCTCACGCTGACGGTCACCGAAGCGGCGTACGCGGCACCGGAGCGGGACGCGGACTCGGCCACGGGACGACTGCTGGCCGGGTTGCGCGAGCGCTTCCGCACCAGCGGTGCGCCGATCGCGCTGGTTCCCTGCGACAACGTCCCGGACAACGGCGCGGTGCTGCGCTCGGTGTTGCGGGCGGCGACGCGCGACGACCTCCGGTTCAGCGGATGGCTGGAGGAGCAGGTGAGCATCGCCAGCACGGTCGTCGACCGGATCACGCCGGCACCGACGCCGCGGGACGTGCGCGAGGTCCTGGACACGACCGGTTTGCGCGACGAAGCGCCGGTGGTGGCCGAACCGTTCTCCGAATGGCTGATCTCCGGGGACTTCCCCGCCGGTCGGCCGCCGTGGGAACTGCGCGGGGCGCGGTTCGTCGACGACGTCGGGGTCTACCAGCAGCGCAAGCTGTGGTTCCTCAACGGAGCGCACACCCTGCTCGCCTACGCGGGTCTCGCCAGGGGGCACCGCACCGTCCGCGAAGCGGTCGGCGACGACGTCCTCGTGGAGATGGTGCAGGCGTGGTGGCAGACGGCCTCCCGGCACATCCCGATCGACGCGGCGGAGCTCGCCGAATACCGTCGGCGGCTGATCGAGCGGTTCGCCGCACCGGGCCTCCGGCACGAGCTGGCGCAGATCGCCGAGGGCGGTTCGCAGAAGATCCCCGCGCGGTGGCTCCCGGTGCTTCGCGCTGAGCGAGCGGCGGGGCGATTGCCCGAACCCCTGGTGCGCGGGCTCGCGGCCTGGGTCGCCCACCTGCGGGTGGGCGAGGTGCGGGACCCGCGTGCTGCCGAACTCGTCGGTTCGGCGAGGGCGGCGGATCCGGTCCGTCGCACGCTGAGCGCGCTGGGCCCGGACGCGGGCGCGGACGACGAGCTCGTCTCCGCGGTCGGCGCCGAACTCGCGACCCTGGCGAAGGCCGGGAACTAGCGCTTCCGGGAGGGGAAGCGCCCGCACCCGTGGCGCAGGTGCCTACCCCTCCCGGAAGGCGCTCGCTCACAGCGGATCGACCTCCTCCAGCCGGGATTCGAGCCGGAGCCACCTCGTCAGGCCGATGGTGCGCAGGAACGGCAGGTCGTGGCCGGCCACGACCAGCGCGCCGGAGTAGGACCCCAGCGCCTGCGCCAGCTGCCGAACGCTGGCCAGGTCGAGGTTGTTGGTCGGCTCGTCGAGCAGCAGCAGCTGCGGTGCCGGCTCGGCCAGGAGGAGCGCCGCCAACGTCGCGCGGAACCGCTCGCCGCCGGAGAGGCTGCCCACCGGGAGGTCGGCCCGGTCGCCGCGCAGCGAGAACCTCGCGAGCTGGGCGCGAATCGCGTTCTCCGAGGCCGACGGCGCCGCCGCGGCGACGTTCTCGGCCGAGGACAGCCCGTCGTCGAGCAGGTCGAGCCGTTGCGGCAGCGCGCACACCGGCACCGGGACGTCGACCGCACCGGACCGCGGCGGGACCGATCCCACGATCCCGTGCAGCAAGGTGGTCTTCCCGGCGCCGTTCGGCCCGACGAGCGCGACGCGCTCGGGCCCGCGCAGCCGCAGGTCCACCTCCGGGCCGTTGCGGAGCACCACACCGGTCAGGGAGAGCACCTTCCTGGCCGATGGGACAGCGGTCGCGGGCAGGTCGATCCGGATCTCGTCGTCGTCGCGGACCGCCTCCTCGGCTTCGCCGAGCCGGTCCGCGGCCTCCGCCAGCTTCTGGACGTGCATGATGCGGTACTTCCCGGCCGCGATCTCCGCGTCCTCCTGGCGCTTGCGCATCCGGACCTTGGGCTCGCGCTTGTCGTTCCACCGCTTCTGCCTGTACCGGCGCCGACGGTCCAAAGTGGTCCGCGCCGCGACGAGGTCCCTCCGCTGCCGCTTGAGGTCGGACTCGGCGACCCGGACCAGGCGCTCGGCCACCTGCTGCTCGGCGGCGACCGCGGCCTCGTAGTCGTCGAGATCGCCCGGGTAGAACCGCACCGCGCCGGACCGCAGCTCGCCGATCCGGTCGACCTGCTGGAGCAGTTCGCGGTCGTGGGAGACGATCAGCAGCACGCCCTTCCACGCGCGCAGCGACTCGCGGACCCGCCGCCGAGCGCGCAGGTCGAGGTTGTTCGTCGGCTCGTCGAGCAGCAGCACGTCCGGCCTGCGCAGGAATTGCGCGGCGAGGCCGAGCAGCACCAGCTCGCCGCCCGAGAGCTCGCCGACCCGCTGGTCCAGCGCGACGTGCGCGAGCCCGAGCTGATCGAGGCCGGCCCTGGTGCGCTCCTCGGCGTCCCACCGCTCTCCGACGGTCGCGAAGTGGCGCTCGTCGGCGTCCCCGCGCTCGATCGCCTCGAGCGCGGCCCGGACACCGCCCAGCCCGAGCACGTCGTCGACGCGTCGGTGCGCGTCGAGGACCAGGTCCTGCGGCAGGTGGCCCAGCTGGCCGGTCACGGCGATCGAACCGGCGGTGGGCCGGAGCTCACCGGCGATCAGCCGGAGCAGGGTGGACTTCCCAGATCCGTTGAGCCCGACCAAACCCGTGCGGCCCGGGTTGATCACCGCGTTGAAGCGGTCGAAGACGACCTCGCCGTCGGGCCAGGCGAAGCAGAGGTCGGAGCAGATGATCGATGCTGACATGGGCGCAACTCCTCGGTGGTGCGGCCAACGGCACGGCGTGGAGGTACGGCCTCTCGGGAACGGCGCGGGATCGGCGGACGCCGGGACGACGGCGGTCGAGCGAAGCTGAGACGGGCGCCAACACCTGAGGCCGGGCGCGCGGGAACCGGGGGTGGGCACCCCCGTGCGCGCAGCTCCGAACCTCAGAAGATCAATGTTCCACCTGGACGAACGACAGCAGAGGCGGCGAGCTTATGGCGCCGCGGGAACGACCCGCAAACGATTTTCCGCCCGGGTGGCGTTTCCCGTTCGCAACCGCCAACGACGTCAACGTGAGGTTGACGGGACGGTTGCGTCAACCTGAGTTGACGACATGACGAACTCGTTCCGCTTGGACGACCTGATCGACGACATCCGCCGGCAGCACGCCGATCCGCTGGATCAGCTCTCCGGTGCGGTCGACGCCGCTTCGCACCTCGGCGAGATCGCCGACCACCTCGTCGGTCACTTCGTCGACCAGGCCCGGCGCTCCGGTGCCTCGTGGACCGCGATCGGGCAGAGCATCGGCACGAGCAAGCAGGCCGCCCAGAAGCGCTTCGTGCCCAAGGAACCCGCGGGCGGTTCCGGAGAGGGGTTCGACCGCTTCACCGACCGCGCCAGGCAGGCGGTCATCGACGCCCAAGCCCAAGCCCGCGGTGCGGGCAACCAAGAGATCACCGCCGAGCACCTCCTGCTCGGACTGCTGCGCGACCGCGACAACTCCGCCGCCACGACGCTCGCCGCGCAGGGCGTGGACCTGGAAACCCTCCGCGCGGCCGCCGAGGACGCGCTGCCGCGCGCCGCGGAGGAAGCTCCTCCGGAGCTGATCCCCTTCGACTCCCGCGCGAAGAAGGCCCTGGAGCTGACCTTCCGGCAGAGCCTGCGCCTGGGGCACCACGAGGTCGGCACCGAGCACGTCCTGCTCGCCCTGCTCGAGGTCGAGGACGGCGAAGGGGTGCTCTCCCGCTTCGGGGTCACCCGGTCCCGATTAGAGCAGCGCTTGCCGGGTTGAGGGTGGTCGGTCAGCACTGCGCGGGCGCGCCGAACGCGCGCCCGCGCCGAACTCACTCGGTCGCAGCGCTGCCGCTCATCACCTGCTCGACGCGGCGTTCCATCTCCTCCTCGCTGACGTCCTCGACGTGCGTGGCGACGGACCACCGGTGCCCGAACGGGTCGTCGAACTGCCCGGACCGGTCCCCGTAGAACTGGTCCTCGACCGGGCTGACGCTGGTGGCCCCGGCCTGCAGCGCCCGCTCGTGGACGCGGTCGACGTCCTCGACGTAGACGTAGAGCAGGACCGGAGTTCCGCCCAACGAGTTCGCGTCGTGCTCGTCGGCGTCGGACAGCATGATGATCGAATCGCCGATGCTGAGCTCGGCGTGCGCGATCTTGCCGTCCTGCGTGGGCATCCGCATCCGCTCCTCGGCTCCCAGCACCGAGGTGTAGAAGTCGATCGCGGCGGTGCCGTTGTCGACGATGAGGTACGGCGTCACCCGCTGGTAGCCCTCCGGGAACGGTTCGACGTTGCTCATGGTTTCCCCCTGTTCGCTTGGCGGTGCGACACCGGGAGTCCTCGTCGCGCAGGCGGGAGGGGGTGCCGCTCCTCCGAGCGTGCGCCCCGGAGGAGCGGTCGGCCAGAGCAATTGGTCCCCGCTGCGGGCGGGGGAGGGGTGCTCCCGGCCGGTGCGCGGCCGGGAGCACCCGCTGGCCGGCCGCTCAGGCGAGGGCCGGCGTGTGGTCGGCGACCGGCCCGAAGAGGGCTTCCGAGCGCAGGGCCGCGTAACCGGGCTTGATGACCTCGTTGATCAGCGCCAGGCGCTCGTCGAACGGGATGAACGCCGACTTCATCGCGTTGACCGCGAACCACTGCAGGTCGTCGAGCGAGTAGCCGAAGGTGTCCACCAGCTCGCCGAGCTCCGCGGTCATCGAGGTCTGGCTCATCAGCCGGTTGTCGGTGTTCACGGTGACCCGGAAGTTCAGCCGCCGCAGCAGCGCGATCGGGTGCTCGGCCACCGAGGGCACCGTGCCGGTGTGGACGTTCGAGCGCGGGCACATCTCCAGCGGGATGCGCCGGTCGCGGACGAACGAGGCCAGCCGGCCCAGCCGCGCGGTGCCGTCGGCGGCGATGTCGATGTCGTCGACGATGCGCACGCCGTGGCCGAGCCGGGCCGCACCGCACCACTGGATGGACTCCCAGATCGACGGCAGCCCGAACCCCTCGCCCGCGTGGATGGTGAAGTGGCAGTTCTCCCGGCGCAGGTACTCGAACGCCTCCAGCGAGCGGGTGGGCGGGAACCCGGCCTCGGGGCCCGCGATGTCGAAGCCGACCACCCCGGCGTCCCGGTACTTCACGGTGAGCTCGGCGATCTCGGTGGCCCTGTGCTCCTGGCGCATCGCGCACAGCAGGACCCCGATGCGGATGCGGTCGCCCGCTTCGCGCGCCCGGGCCGCGCCGCGGCGGAAGCCGTCGAGGATCGCCTCGACGACCGCGTCCAGCGAGAGCCCCTGCTGGGTGCTCAGCTCCGGGGCGTAGCGGACCTCGGCGTAGACCACGCCGTCGGCGGCCAGGTCCTCGGCGCATTCGGCGGCCACCCTGCTGATGGCGTCCGCGGTCTGCATGACGCCGACCGTGTGGGCGAAGCGCTCCAGGTACTCCTCCAGCGAGCCGGCTTCGGTCGCCGCGGCGAACCACCTGCGGATGTCGCGCACACCGGAGGCCGGAAGCGCCTCGTAGCCCTGCTGCTCGGCCAGCTCCGCGACCGTCTCGGGGCGCAGCCCGCCGTCGAGGTGGTCGTGCAGCAGCACCTTCGGGGCGCGGCGGATTTGGTCGGCGGTCGGTGCGTCGGCCACGTGTTCCTCCTAGTTCTTCTCCGATTGCGGGGTTTTGATCAGCAGTGCGGTGACCAGCGCGAGGGCGACGAAGCCGCCCGCGGTCCACAGCGCGGCGTGGAAGGCGCTGGCGGTGGGCGGGCCGTCTCCGCTCGCGGCGGTGACCGCGCTGGCGGCCACGGCGATGCCCAGGGAGGCGCCGATGCCGAAGCAGGCGCCGTTCAGCCCGGGCAGCGACCCCGGCTTGTCCTCCGGCGCGAGCGCCACGGCGAGACCGGTGAGCGCGGTGAGCATGTAGCCGGTGTAGGTGATGCCCAGCGCTGCCAGCGCGGCGAAGGTGACCACCGGTGACTGCGGGGCGAGCACCAGCGGGACCAGCGCGGCGGCCGTGCCCGCGGCACCGATCAGCACCGAGCGGCGCCATCCGATGCGGGGCCCGAAGTGCCCGACCAGCGGGGCCGCGATGACGCCGAGGGCCGAGGCCGGGGTGAGATACAGCAGGGCCGACATGGTCGCCGAGAGCCCGTAGCCGGCACCCGAGGTCTGGGTCAGCAGCGGGATGGTGAAGTTCAGCATCCCGAACACCCCGGCCAGGGTGAAGATCGTGGTCAGCAGCAGGGGCCAGCCCGCCCGCGAGGCCAGCACCGAGGTGTCGATGATCGCGTTCCGGTCGCGGCGCTCCGCGGCGGCGAACAGCGCGAGCGCGAGCGCGCCCCCGATGAGCAGCGCCAGCGTGGGCACCGAGGTCCAGCCCCAGCTGCTTCCCTCGTTCAGCGCCAGCAGGATGCCGGTCAGCCCGACGCCGAGCAGGGCCGCTCCGGTCCAGTCCATCCGCCCCGCGGAGGTCCCGCCGGCCGGCACCCAGAAGTGCACGGCGACCAGGGCGATCACCGTGATCAGCGCCGTGATCAGGAAGATCCCGCGGAAGCCCACGGAGTCGGCGACCGAACCGCCGATGACCGTGTCGACGCCGGCGATGCCGCCGTTGACCGCGGTGATGATGCCCAGGGAGCGGCCGAACTTCTGCGGCGAGAGGGATTCGTGCAGCGTCAGGTAGGCCAGCGTGAACGTCGCCGCGGAGATGCCCTGCAGGCTCCTGCCGATGATGAACAGCTCGATGTTCGGCGCGAGGACGCAGATCAGCTCGCCGACCAGCGCGACCACCAGCGTCACCTGGAGCATCCGCCGGCGGCCGACGTGGTCGCTGAGCCTGGCCAGCGTCACCTGGCCGATCGCCGAGAAGAGGAAGAACAGCGTCTGGGAGAGCCCGCCGGCACCGCTGGTGGTCTCCAGGCTGTCGATCACGTTCGGCAGCGCGGGCGCGAGCATGGTGGCGTTGATCTGGTAACCGGCGACCGCCAGCACCAGGGCTGTCAGCAGGGCGGTGGAGCGCACCGGCGGTGCGCTGGCGGGCGACGGGTCGCCGACCGTGGTCATGGGAACCTCCGCGTTGAGGCGATTCGAGAGGTGGGCAGCGCGTGGTGGTCGATGTCCGGGAGCTGCGACCGGCTTGTCGATGAACTTGTCTGACATGTGCCGGGTGTTGGCGGAAGGGTTTACCGGCTCAGCGCCTGCCGCGTCAAGTGTGTTCTGCGCAGCAATTGGCCCGGAATCGGGGATTTGACGAGCGCGGCTCGCTCTTCTAACTTGTCTGACATCAACCCAACAGGGGGTGCGACGTGGCGGCCAGACGACCGCAACGGCGACCGGTCGTGGAGCTCTACGAGCGGGTCGTCGAGGCAATCCGGCAGGGGGACTACCCGCCGGGCTCGACGCTGCCGTCCGAGCCCGACCTCGCCGCCGACCTCGGGGTGAGCCGACCGGCGCTGCGCGAGGCGCTCCTGCTGCTGCAGGAGGACGGTGTGATCACCGTTCGGCGCGGGGTGGGGCGCACCGTCAACGGTCGCCCGGCCCGGCGCGGTTTCGAGCGGTTGCAGTCGATCGAGGGCTTGTTCAGCGCGGACGCGGCCAAGATCCGACCGCTGGCGCGGGTCGTGGAGGAACCGACCGACCTGGTCATGCAGCACCTGCCGGTCCCGGCCAGCTGCGAGATCTGGTTCTGGGAGAGCGTCGTCGACATCGACGGCGTGCCCAGCGGCCTGGTGGAGGAGTGGAGCGCGCACGACGAGGGGCTGGCCGCCGTCGACCCGGGGCTGCCCGCGGCGCTGGCCGAGGCCGAGGCGCAGCCGAGCACGATGCTGCAGGTGGTCTCGGAGCTCGACCCCTACCTGCCGTTGAGCGGTTCGAGCGCGATGAGCGCGACGGTGCTCGGGCGCCGGCGGGGCGAGGTCCTGGACCGCTCGCCGGACACGCCGGTCGTGCTGATCACCCAGGTCGTCTCGGTCGAACGCACCCCGCTGATGGCGGCCAAGTACGTGTTGCCCAGCGGTGCGCCGAGCATCCCGGTGCGCCAATCCCGTTGAGAGATACCCGGTTCCGCGGCGCGGTCCGGTCGCGGTTCCGGTCGGTTCCGCGGTCCGTTCGCGCGCGGAGCGCGATGTACGACCCCGGAAGCAGAAAGGCACGCAACCGATGGCGCCCAAGCAAACCCTGATCGTCGACTGCGACACCGGCATCGACGACGCCCTCGCGCTGCTCTACCTGCTCGGGGATCCCGGAGTGGAAATCGGCGCGGTGACCACGGTTTTCGGCAACACCGACGCCGAGACGGCAGCGCTCAACACGCTGCGGGTGCTCGAACTGGCCGGCCGGGCGGACATCCCGGTCTCCGTGGGCGCTCGCAGCAACTGGTGCGGGGACGCGCATCTCGCGCCGCACGTGCACGGCTCGGACGGGCTGGGCGACACCGACCTGCCCGCCCCGGCGACGGCGCCGAGCGCCGAACCCGCCGCCGAGCTGATCGTGCGGTTGGCGCGGCAGAACCCCGGCGCCGTGCGCCTGCTGGCCATCGGTCCGCTGACCAACCTGGCCACCGCCCTGCTGCTCGAACCGGATCTGCCCGAGCTGGTCGAGCACGTGACGATCATGGGCGGCGCGGTGCGCCACCCCGGCAACGCCACCCCGGCGGCCGAGGCCAACATCCACAACGACCCCGAGGCCGCCCGGATCGTGCTGCGGGCTGGCTGGCCGGTGACCCTGGTCCCGCTGGACGCGACGATGGGCGAGCTGATCACCGAGCAGCACCAGCGGCGGCTCGCCGAACGCGGTTCACCGACAACGCGTTTCACGTCGTCCGTCCTGGAGCAGTACTTCGACTTCTACGAGCGCGACATCTTCGGCGAACGGCGAGCGGCCTGCCACGACCCGTTGGCCGCTGCGATCGCGGTCGGCGACGTCGCGCCGGTGCTCGCACCGGTCGTGTCGACCGATGTGGACACCGGCGACGGCCCGGGCCGCGGCGCGACCGTCGCCGACGTGCGCGGCCAGTACCGGGGATTCCCGGAGCAGCAGGAGGCCAACGTTCGCGTGGTCCTGGAGACCGACCGCACGTTCCCGGACCTGCTGGTCGACCGGCTCTGCGGAGCGCCCGAGCCCACGCGCCGAGTCGCCTGAACCCACGACGCCGGGTGTCGCGGACCCGCCGGGTCCGCCGGAGAAGCCAGGAAGGATGAGCGATGACGCGCGAACTGGACCTCGTCGTGGTCGGATCGCTGAACGTCGACCTCACCGCGGCGGTGCGGCGCCACCCGCAGCCGGGCGAGACCGTGTCGGCGACCGCGCTGAGCACCAGCGCGGGCGGGAAGGGCGCGAACCAGGCCGTGGCCGCCGCGCGGCTGGGCGCCCGGACGGCCCTGGTCGGCCGGGTCGGCGCCGACGCGCACGGCGAGGACCTGCTGACCGCGCTGCGCGCCGACGGCGTCGAGACCGCGCACACCCTCCGGGACGAGTCGGAGAGCACCGGAACCGCGCTGATCAGCGTGGCCTCCTCCGGGGAGAACAGCATCATCGTCTCGGCGGCGGCCAACGCCCGGTTGTCCCCGGACGACATCGCCCGCGCCCGGCCGCTGCTCGCCTCCGCGCGCGTCGTCTCGGTGGTCCTGGAGGTGCCGGTGGAGACCGTGTGCGCGGCCGCGCGCGCCGCGCTGGAGAGCGGAGCGCGGTTGGCTCTGAACCTCTCGCCGGTGGTCGACCTGCCCGCCGAGGTGCTCGCCGCCGCCGACCCGCTGATCGTCAACGAGCACGAGGCTCGGGAAATCCTGCAGCGCAACGGTTCCCAACTCCCGGACGGTGAGGTCGCGCACGCCGAGGCGCTGCGCGCGATCGGTGCGCGATCGGCCGTGGTCACCTTCGGGGCCCGCGGTTCGGCGGTCGCCGAACCCGGCCGCGCCGAACGCGTTCCCGGGGTGCCGACCGAGGCGGTCGACACCACCGGGGCGGGTGACGCCTTCGCCGCCGCGGTCGCCTGGCGGCTCAGCCGAGGCGACTCGCTGCCGGAAGCCGCCCGGTGGGCCACCCGCGTCGGGGCCCGCAGCGTGCAGCACCCGGGCGCGCAACCGTCCTACCCGACGCTGCAGCAGGTGCTCGACGAACCGGGGCTGCCGGTCTAGGGACTGCCCGGAGCTGGGTCCGCGCCGCGGTGCGAGCGGACACCTCCCCGGGTCCTCAGGCCTTGCCCCGGAGGTCCTGGAGCTGGGGGAAGTACCAGCGCAGGATGCTGCGGAGGTTGTCGGCGCCCGCGCGTCCCCAGTCGCGTTGCAGCTCGGCGACCAGCGAGATGGCGTTGACCGGCTGGGCGCCCGCGGACAGCATCCGCTGCATCGCGCTGTCGTGCGCCGCGGTGCTGATGCCGCCGATGGCGTCGGCCACCGGGTACACCTCGTAGTTCTCGCGCAGCATGTCCAGGGTCGGGAAGGCGACGCAGACCTCGGTCCACAACCCGGTCATGATGATCTTCCGACGGCCGGTGGCCTCCACCGCGGCCCGGAAGTCGGGGTCCTCCCACGAGTTCAGGGTCGTCCGGTCGATCTCCTCGGTGGGCGGGAGCGCTTCGCGGAGTTCGCCGATGGTGCCGCTGTTGGCGCCGAGCTCCACGCCGACGGTGGTCAGCACGACCGGGAGCTGGTACGCGCGGGCCGCGCGGGCCACCGCGGTGACGTTGAGCATGAGCTCGTCCTGACTGATCGAACCGACCGTGCCGACCTGCTCGGGCTGGTAGTCGATGAGCACCAGCGCGCAGTCGTCCGGGGTCAGCAGGTGGTCGTTGCTGCGGATGGGCGTTTCGCCTGCCATGTTCCTCTCCTCGGTGCGTTGTTCTGCCGCCGCTCGTGCGGTCATGTTGAGCGGCGGCGCTGCTCGGTGCCAGTTCGCACGTCTGCGTTGTTCCTGCGCCGGACCGGGTGACCGGACAGGACGGAGATCCGGTTGAAGGCGTTGATGGTCACCGACGTCCAGATCAGCAGGGAGATTTCGTCGTCGGACAGGACCTCGCGCGCTCGCGCGTAGGTGGCGTCATCGGGACGTTGGTGGGCCACGAGGGTGACCGCTTCGGCCAGGTCGAGGGCCGCGCGCTCGCGACGGGTGAACAGGTCCGCCTCGCGCCAGCCGGGAAGCACTCCGAGCCGCTGGATCTCCTCGCCGGCTTCGATCGCGAGACGCGTGTGCCGGTCCAGGCAGTACGCGCAACCGTTGAGCTGCGAGACCCTGATGTTGACCAGCTCCAGCAGTGCGCGGTCCAGACCGGTCTCGCGAGCCTGGTCGCGTATCTCCTTCGCGGTGGCGAGCAGCGCCTGGAAGGCGGCCGGTGCTTGCTTGTCGAGGAAGACTCGATCGGACATCGGCTCAGCGGGTGCGTTCGCGCACCGCGGCGATGGCGTCCTGGGTGACGGCGTCGACCAGGTCGTCGAACTCGTGGTGCCGTTGGAGGTGCTTCTTGACGAACGGGCACACCGGCACGATGCGCAGCTCCGCGGCGCGGGTGTCGGACAGGGCTCGGTCGATCAGCTGTCGACCGAGCCCGCGGCCGCCGAACTCCTCGCCGATCTCGGTGTGGTAGAAGATCCGCCGCCCGTCGCGGTCGACGAACTCGGTGAAGCCCGCCAGCTCGTCGTCGGTGGTGATCTCGTACCGGTCGTGGCTGCTCGACAGGGCGACGGTTGCTTCGGCGGCGCTCTCGGACATGGTGCCTCCCGCGGGTCGGTGGTGTTGCGGAGCAGTTGTTCGCGGCAGCGGTCAGCGGTGGGGGTGGTAGCGGCTCCTGGCCTTCAACCGGGCGTGGGGCAGCGAGGGCGCCGGTAGGGCCGGCCCGTCGTAGCCGTGCACGGCGCCGAACCGGCGCTCCGCCGCATCGCTGTCGTGCTCGGCCTCCCAGGTCTCGCGCGCCGCGACGACGTCCTCGTGGCTGCGGCCGACGAAGTTCCACCACATCACCAGGTCTTCGCGGAAGGGCTCGCCGCCCAGCAGCAGCGCCTGCCCGCCGGGCTGCGCGGAGATCCTGGTCTCGTTCCTGCCGCGACCGAGGTAGAGCATGGCCCCCACCGGCACCGGGACGTCCTCGGCGATCAACCCCGGGGACAGCGCCAGGACCGCGTGCTCGAAGTCCGGCTCCAGCGGCACCGGCAGCGAGCCGCCCCCCGGCAGGCTCAGGCAGGCGCCGACCAGCGGGGAGTGCGTCCTCGCCGGGGAGACCGCGCCGTCGACCTCACCGGCCAGCACGGTGATCGCGCCGTCGCGGAGCTCGTGCCGCGGCAGCGAGTCGTAGAACTCGAACGCGGGCGCGACGTGCCGCGACCGCTCGGGCAGCGCCACCCACAACTGGGCCCCGTACAGGCGCGCGGAGTGCTCGGGCGGGGATTGCTCGGAGTGCGCGATGCCGTGCCCCGCGGTCATCAGCGGGAGCTGGCCGGGGCGCACGAGCTGGCGGCTGCCGACGCTGTCCTGGTGCCAGACCTCGCCCTCGACCAGCCAGGTCACCGTTTGCAGGCCGGTGTGCGGATGCGGCGGCACCTGCATCCCGGGTTGCCGGGTGATGTCGGTGGGCCCGTAGGAGTCGGCGAAGCACCAGGCCCCCACCATCCGCCGGTCCCGGTTGGGCAGCGCGCGCCGGACGCGCATCGCCCGCGGGCCGCCCAGCGGCACCTCGCGCGGGTGCAGCAGCTCCGCGTCCGGTTCGGTGGCGATCGCGCTGCCCGCCGAGCACACCTCCTGCTCGGCGGGCCGGTTCTCGACGTTGCTCATCTCGTTTCCCATCGGCGCGGAGTCGTCCGGAAGGCGTCGTCGCGGCCGGCGTCAACCGGTCCGCTGGTCGGCGGGATCGCTCGCGGCCCCGCCGGGTTGGTCGGTGGCGCAGCTGAGCAGCAGCTGCGCGGTGTGGGCGATGTGATCGCGGAGCAGCTCCTGCGCGCGGTCGGCGTCCCGCGCGACCGCGGCGTCCAGGATGTCGCGGTGCTCGGTGGCCAGGTCGCGGTCCGGTTCGTCGCCGAACGAGACCGACCACTGCAGGTACAGCTCGGCCTCCTGGCGCAGCGAGCGCGCGGTTTCCAGCAATCGCCGGTTGCCGCAGCCGGCCAGCAGGGCCGCGTGGAACGCCGCGTGGGCCGCCGACCACTCGTCGCACGGGTGGCCGGGGTCGTCCGGCCGCTGGAACGGGGTGCGCGCCAGCACGTGGTGGGCGGCCACGGCCTGCGATTCCCAGTGCATGTCCCCCTCCAGCACCGACAGGCGCAGCACGAGCGATTCGATCTCCACCCGCGCCCGGCTCAGCTCGGCCAGGTCCTCGTAGGACAGCGGGGTGACCACGTAGCCCTGGTGGGCCCGGGTGACCACGAGCCCCTCGGAGTTCAGTCGGGTGAGCGCTTCGCGGCAGGAGCCCACGCTCGCCTGGTAGCGCTGCGCGAGCTCCGGGAACTTCAAGCGCTGCCCGGGCTCGACCCTCCCGCCGAGGATGTCCGCGCGCAGGCGCTGGTAGGTGTCCTCGGTCCGCGTCGACCCCTCGTGCTTGGCCATGGTCGGCACCCTACCAGCTTACGAGTGTTCGCGTAACTTTCGAATCTCTCTTGCGTCATCGAAAGTGGGGGGGTACACAGGTGGCAACGGCCGGTTGCGGCCGGGAAGGACCGAGCGAGGGAGTGCGCCGTGCGGTTTGCCAACGTCCGGGGACGGCTGAGCCTGATGACCGAGGGCGGGGGCGTGGTGGACCTCGCCGAAGCCAGCGGCGGGCGGATCGGTGCCGACGTGCGGGCGGCCTACCGGGACTGGGAAGCGGTGCTGGAGATCGCCCGGGGCCTCGACGTCGGCGGATCGTCCGCGGTCGAAGATCCGTCGGTGCTGGAGAACCCGGTGCCGGAACCGCGGCAGGTGTTCGCCATCGGGTTGAACTACGCCGACCACGCCGCGGAGTCCGCCTTCGCGGTACCGGCCGAACCCGCGGTGTTCACCAAGTACGTGACCTCGCTGACCGGCCCGCGGGGCGAGATCGCGCTGCCGCCGGGGCGGGTGGACTGGGAGGTCGAGCTGGTCGTGGTGATCGGTCGGCGGGCCCACCGGGTGCCCGCCGAGAAGGCGTGGGAGCACGTCGCGGGCCTGTCCGTCGGGCAGGACCTCTCCGAGCGCGACCTGCAACTGGTCGGGCCCGTCCCGCAGTTCAGCCTGGCGAAGTCGCATCCGGGCTTCGGCCCGATCGGCCCGGTGCTGGTCACCCCCGACGAGTTCGCCGACCCCGAGGACCTGGAGCTCGGTTGCCTGGTCAACGGCGAGCAGCTGCAGAAGGGCAAGACCTCGGACATGGTGTTCCCGGTGCCGGAGCTGATCGCCCGGTTGTCCCGGGTGGCGCCGCTGCTGCCCGGCGACGTGATCTTCACCGGCACTCCCTCCGGCGTGGGGCTCGGCCGCAGCCCGGAACGGTTCCTCGCCGCGGGGGACGAGCTCGTCAGCTACGTGCGCGGTGTCGGCGAGATGCGGCACCGCATGATCGCCGGTCGCTGACCGGCCGCGAGGTCCCTCTGGAGGTAGTGATGTCGCTGCACAGCTTGTCCTCGATCACGGTGGGGGTGCCCAACCTCGCCGAGACGCGGGCCTACTACGCCGATTTCGGGTTGCGCGCCGAGGACGACGGTTGGTTGAGCACGCGCGACGGCGGCCGCCAGCTGCGCCTGGTGCACGCTCCGACCCGGCGGCTCCTCGACCTCGCCGTCGGCCTCGACGACCACGACGACCTGGCGGCGGTCGCGACCCGGCTGCGCGCGCTCGACGTGCCGGTCTCCCTGGAGCAGGACCACCTCGTCGCCGTCGAGCCGATCGCCGGGTTCCAGGTGACCGTGCGCGTCGCCGACCGGCTGGTCCAGGCCGAACAACCCGCCACCCCCTACAACGGTCCGGGGCGCATCGAGCGCGCCGGCCGCGCCCCCGGCGTGCTGCCCGCGGGACCGGTCCGGCCGCGAAAGCTGGGGCACGTCGTGATCGGCTCCACCGACCACCTCGCGACCCGCCGGTTCTTCACCGAGGGCATCGGTTTCAAGGTCAGCGACGAGGTCAAGGACCACGGGGCCTTCCTGCGGTGCTCGACCGATCACCACAACGTGCTCGTGATGGCCGCGCCGGTGAACTTCCTGCACCACAGCTCCTGGCAGGTCGACGACGTCGACGAGGTCGGGCGCGGCGCGACCGCCATGCTGGAGGGCAACCCGGAGCGGCACGTGTGGGGACTGGGCCGCCACTACGCCGGTTCCAACTTCTTCTGGTACCTCAAGGACCCGGCGGGCAACTTCTCGGAGTACTACTCCGACATGGATTGCATCGTCGACGACCAGCTCTGGACACCGGAGGTCCTCGAAGGAGCCAAGGGGCTGTTCAGCTGGGGACCACCGCCCCCGCCGTCCTTCCTGCGGCCCGAGGACCTCGCCGAGCTGATGACCGGCGCCCACCAACCCGGATGACGGCGCCCCCACCACGAGGAGTCTGAACATGCGCACCGTGGACACCGACGTCCTGGTGGTCGGCGCCGGCCCGGCGGGCCTGACCGCATCGGCCCTGCTCGCCCGCCAGCGCGTCGACGCGATCACCATCAGCCGCCACCCGGGAACCGCCCACTCGCCCAGGGCGCACATCACCAACCAGCGCACCGCGGAGGTCTTCCGCGACCTCGGTCTCGAACCGCGGTTGCGCGCGGTCGCGACCCCGAACCACCTGATGGGCAACAACGTCTGGGCCACGAGCCTGGCCGGTGAGGAGATCGCCCGGCTGAAGTCGTGGGGGACCGGCGTCGACCGGGCGGCCGACTACGCCGCCGCGAGCCCCTGCGCGATGTGCAACGCCCCGCAGCACCTGCTCGAACCGGTGCTGCTGGAGGGAGCTGCGGAGAACGGGGCCGACGTCCGCTTCTCCACCGAGCTGATCGACATCGCGCAGACCGAGGACGCGGTCGTCGCGCGGGTGCGCGAGCGCACCGCGGGCGCGGAGTACACCATCCGCGCCCGCTACGCGATCGGTGCCGACGGCGGGAGGTCGCTGGTGGCCGACCGCGCGGGATTCGCCCTCGACGGCGAGATGGGGCTCGGGGCCGCGCTGAACATGTGGCTCGAAGTGGACCTGAGCCGGTACACCGCGCACCGCCCCGGCGTCCTCTACTGGACGGCCCAGCCCGGCAACAACTACTGGGTCGGTTCCGGGACGTGGATCTGCGTCCGCCCGTGGACGGAGTGGGTCCTGCTGTGCATGTACGACCCCACCGAGGGCGAACCCGACCTGTCCGAACCGGCGGTCGTCGAGCGGGCGCGCGCCAGCATCGGCGACCCGGACGTCGACGTGCGGGTCAAGGACGTCAGCAAGTGGCAGATCAACCGCGTGGTGGCCACCGAGTACCGGCGCGGGCGCATCTTCCTGGCCGGTGACGCCGCGCACCGCCACCCGCCAGCGAACGGGCTGGGCACGAACACCTCCATCCAGGACTCCTTCAACCTCGCCTGGAAGCTCGGGATGGTTCTCCGCGGCCGAGCGGGCGAAGGACTGCTCGACACCTACGACGCCGAGCGCAGGCCCGTCGGCAGGGCCGTCGTCGACCGGGCGATGCGCAGCGTGCGCGACATGCGTCCGATACCCGACGCCCTGGGCTTCTACCCCGGTCAGACCAGCGAGGACGGATGGGCCGCGCTGCACGAGCTGTTCTCGGACGCCGAGGGCGCGGCGGATCGGCGCAGGGCGCTCGACGAGGCGATCGCGTTGCAGAACTACCAGTTCAACGCGCACGGCGTCGAACTCGGGCAGCAGTACTCCTCGGACGCCGTCGTCGACGACGGGACGCCGCTCCCGGAACCGCTGCGGGACCCGGAGCTGTACCACCAACCCACGACCCACCCGGGTGCTCCGCTGCCGCACGCCTGGATCCAGCGCGGCGCGCAGCAGATCTCCACTCTCGACCTCGCCGGTGGCGATCGGTTCGCCCTGATCGTCGGCAGCGGCGGTGGCCCGTGGGTGGCCGCGGCGAGCGCGATCGCCCGGGAAACCGGCATCGACCTGCCGGTCCGCACCGTCGACTACCGCGGCGAGTACCACGACGTGCTCGGCCGGTGGCGCCGGCTGCGGGAAGTCGGCGACGACGGCGCGCTCCTGGTCAGACCGGACCGGCACATCGCCTGGCGGTCCTTCGACATGCCGGAGTCGCCCCGAGACGCCCTGCGCGCCGCGCTGCTCCAGGTCCTGTCCCGCGGGGAAGCGCCGACCGAGCGCGCAGGCCGGGCAGACGCGTACCCGAACCAATTGGTCAGCACCGGGACGGTGCCGGACCGATCGCCGACCGAGCACCCCGGAGCGAAGCGATGAACCACGACGACGGCAGCGCTCGGGAAACCGGAAGGGCCGTGGCCACCTCGTACTTCAAGCTGCTGGACGCGGGCCAGGACTTCTTCCACCTGTTCGCCGACGACGCCTACGTCTACTTCCCGAAGCACCGACCGGCTCGGGGCATCGACGAGGTCAAGCAGCTCTTCGCCGACATCGTCCCGATGTTCTCCGAGATCGTGCACGAGATCCCGTACTTCAACTACGTCGAACGCGGCGAGCACGTCGTCGTCGAGGGAACCACCCACGGGGTGCTCGCCGACGGGACGCCCTGGCGCGCCACCGAAGGGCTCGGCGGCCGGTTCTGCAACGTCTTCGAAGTCCGCGGAGGCCTGATCCACCGCCTGCACGTCTACCTCGACCCCGACTACGCCGACGCCGACACCGCCCGCTATCCGTGGCTGGCCCGCTCGACGTCCTGAGCGGCCCGGCGGACGCCAGCTCGCCGCCGAGCGTCACGGGCTGCGCCGGGTGTCCAGCGAGATGGAACCGGTGGCGCACCCCCGCTCGTCCAGGAGCCTGCCGACGAGCTTGACCGGGCGGACCGCGATGCTGCGGTCGATGACGTCCATGTGCGGGAGGCTCCTGGTCATCTGGGTCTCCAGCTCCTGCACGTCGACCAGCGAGCGCACCCAGACGGCGATGATGAGGTTGTACGGCCCGGCGGTGGAGGTGACGGTGCGCACCTCGGGGATCCGGGCCAGCGCGCGGCCCGTTTCGTCGAGCCGCTCGGTCGCCACCCGCGCGAAGAACCAGGCGTAGACCGGCCACCCGGTCAGCGTCCGGGCCAGTTCGCAGCGCAGCTTGAGCTGCTGGCCGGCGATCAGGCGGCCGAGCCGACGCCGGACCGTGCTGGTGCTGGTGGAAGCGGCCTCGGCCAGCGCGCTGACCGGTGCTCGCCCGTCCGCGGCGAGCGTGACCGCGATGGCCCAGTCCTCGTCGTCGAGCTGGCTCGGCGGCGGTTGCTCGGTCGTGTCGCCGGTTCCGCGGCTCATCTTCGAGATCTGCTCGTGGTCGAGGGCGCGGAGCCGCCAGCGGCTGCCTTCGGTGTAGGTGCGGATCATCAGGTGGCTTCGCACGTGGCGCAGGTGCTGCACCCGGCTCATGCGCTCCAGCAGGTAGCTAGACAGCACCTCCGGGGTCGGCGCGTTCACCGTGACCAGCACGTCGCGCCCACCGGCGGTGACGTCGACCGTCATGGCCTGGGGGTCGTTGGCCAGCTCCTCGGCCACGGGCAGGCCGCGCCCCGGCTCGCACTCGATCTCGACGAACGCGCTCGCCTGCCGGGGCGTGATCGGCGGGTAGGCGGAGATCCAGGCCCGGCCGCTGCTCTCCAACCGCGCCCAGCGTCGGGCAGCGGTCACCGGGTTGATGCCCACCACGCCGCCCACCAGCGACCACGGTGCGCGCGGCTGGATCTGCAAGGCGTTGACCAGTGCGAGGTCGACCTCGTCGAGTTCGGCTGAATCCTGCATTCGATCTGGAAATCTGGTGCTTTTCTCGATTCTGAGCGAGCTGACCGTCTCATCCCTGACCATTCCTGTCCAGGTTGGAAACCGTCCGGAGGAGCGGAATTGACTGATCGGGTTGCCATGCGCGCGCAGCGGGTGCGGGCCGAGCAGGGGGAGTGGCGGGGCCGCCTCCTCCAGCTCAGCCGCAGCCTGCACGACGAACCGGAGCTCGCGTTCGCCGAGCGCAGGTCGGTGGAGAAGATCACCTCGCTGCTCCGCGACGCGGGGTTCGCCATCGAGCCGGGGCCGGCGGACGTGCCGACCGCGTTCTCCGCGGTGCGGGGCACCGGCGACCTCACGGTGGGGATCTGCGCCGAGTACGACGCGCTGCCGGGCATCGGGCACGCGTGCGGGCACAACGTCATCGCCGCCGCCGCCGTCGGCGCCGCGGTCGGGCTCGCCGCCGTGGCCGACGAGCTGGGGATCCGGGTGAAGCTGATCGGCACGCCCGCCGAGGAGCACGGCGGCGGCAAGGTGCTGCTGCTGGAGCGCGGCGTGTTCGACGACGTCGCGGTCGCGATGATGGTGCACCCCTCGCAGCAGGACCTCCACCCGGCCGAGTTCTCCAGCCAGGCGGTGAGCAGGTTCGCGGTGACCTACACCGGTCGCGCCTCGCACGCCGCCGCCGCACCGCACCTCGGCATCAACGCGGCGGACGCGGCGGTGGTCGCCCAGGTCGGGATCGGCCTGCTGCGCCAGCAGATCCCGGCCGATTGCCGGATCGGGCTGTTCGTGCGGGAAGGGGGCACCGCCACCAACATCATCCCCGAGACCGCCGTGGTGGACTGCGAGGTGCGCTCGGCCGACATCGAGTCGTTGTCGGGCTTGAAGGAGCGCGTGCTGGGGTGCTTCCGGGCCGGTGCCGAGGCGTCGGGCGCCTCGATGGCCGTCGAGCCGACCGAACCGGACTACGCCGAGCTGTGGCAGGACCCGGCGATGGCCGAGCTGTTCGCCGGTCACGTCGAATCCCTCGGCCGGGAGCTGCAGGCCAACGGAACCATGCGGGGAGGATCGACCGACATGGGCAACGTCTCCCAGGTCGTCCCGAGCATCCACCCGTGCATCGCGATCGCCGGATCGGAGAACCCGCCGCACACCCGGGGATTCGCCGCGGATGCCGCGTCCGCGGCCGCCGACGAAGCGGTCATGGACGGGGCGGCGGCCATGGCGCTCACCGCCGCGGACGTGGCCGCCGACGACGTGCTGCGGGAGAAGTTCACCGCCGAGCTCGCCGCGCGAACCCGCGCCGGGAAGCCGGGCGAGTCGTGAGCATCAGCGCGTTCGACCTGTTCAGCGCGCGGATCGGTCCGTCGAGCTCGCACACCACCGGTCCCATGGTCGCGGCCCGGCGCTTCGCCGCGGAGCTCGACGAGGCCGGGCTGCTCGGGGAGGTGCTGGCGGTGCGGGTGGAGCTGTTCGGCTCCCTCGGAACGACCGGGCGCCGGCACGGCTCGGATCGGGCGGTCCTGCTCGGCCTGCTCGGCGAGCACCCGCGAACGGTGGACCCCGACGAGGCCGCTCGCGAGGTCCGGCGGGTCCGGGAGCGCAACCGGATCGCGCTGCTCGGGGAGCACGAGATCGACTTCGATCCGGACGCCGACGTCGTCCTGCACCGCGACCGGAGCCTGCCGGCGCACCCGAACGGACTGCTGCTCACCGCGCGGACCGAGCGCGGGTCGACCGAACGGATCTTCTACTCGGTGGGCGGTGGGTTCGTCGTGGCCGACGGGGAGTTCCCCGACGAGGACGACGACGTGCTGCCGCACCCGTTCGCCACCGCGGAGGAGCTGATCGACCGGTGTCGTCGCACCGGGACCTCGATCAGCGACGTGGTGCTCGCCAACGAGGCGGCTCGCCGCCCGGAACCCGAGGTGCGGCGAGGGCTGCTGGACGTCTGGGCCGCCATGCGGGACTGCGTGCGGCGCGGGTGCGAGCGGGACGGCGAGCTGCGGGAGCGCTGCGCGTGCCGCGCCGCGCCGCCCGTCTCCGGGAACGCCCGAGCCGGGAGGACCGCCTCGGCTGTCAGGGCGAGGTCGGTTCGGCCTGCTCTATGGCCGCGGCGGGGCTGGCCGAGCTGCTCGGCGGAACGCCCGAGCAGGTCGAGAACGCCGCCGAGATCGGGATGGAGCACCACCTCGGCTTGACCTGCGACCCGGTGGGCGGGCTCGTGCAGATCCCGTGCATCGAGCGGAACGCGGTCGCGGCCGACACCGCCATCACCGCCGCGCGCATCGCGCTCAACGGCGAGGGGGCGCACCTCGTGTCGCTGGACGCGGTGCTCAAGACGATGCGCGAGGCCGGCGCCGACATGAGCAACCGCCACAAGGAGACCGCGCTGGGCGGACTCGCCCTCAACGTCGTGGCGTGCTGACGACCGCAACCCCGACACACCCCAATCGCATCACCCACCCGGACGAACCTCGAAATTCCCTCGAATTCCACCCGCGCAATTCGAGGGAATTTCGACGTGCGGTGCGCCGCCCCGGGTTCCGGTGGGTGGGGCCGCGGCATCGTTGCCCGGTGCGCACTGCGCGGGCCTCGCCGGGCGCAGCAGCGCGCTCGGCGAGGCCCGCCCGTGCTGCGGGGAGAGGTTCACCCCAGGCTCAGCGCGACGTGGGCGATGACCGCCGAGGCCACGAACGTCGCGCCGTAGACCAGCAAACCGATCGGCACGATCCGCAGGCCGATCTTGCGCAGCACGTGGGCGTCCTTGGCCAAGCCCAGCCCGGCGAAGACCAGGATCGGCGTGGTCAGCGGCAGGAAGTTGACCGGTTCCACGACCGCGAGCAGCGGGCCGCTGACCGGGGACCACGGGGTGGCCAGCAGCATGCCGAGGGTCATCGCCACGACCAGCGAGGAGATGCCCAGCTTCTGCTTGGCGATCAGGGAGACGGCGGTGAGCGCGACGATGACCAGCAAGCCGGGCAGCACCTGCGCGGACGGGCCGCCGTCGAAGGTCCACACCGAGACCAGCATCGCGACCGCGACCAGGACCAGGATCGTCCACGAGGACGCCGGGGCACCCGACCCGCTGTCGGCGACCTCGGCGGAGTCGTCGGCGACCGGACCGCCGGTCCGGGGCTTCGCGGTGCTCTTGTCGCGGGTGATCATCCGGTAGAGCTTGTCGGCCAGCGGCAGCGCGATGTAGACGCCGACGTAGAGGCCCAGCGCCGAGCTGAGCAGGTTGCTGACGGCGGCCAGCGTGAGCACCTGGTCGGCCGCTTCCGGGTACTGAGCGGCGATGCTCGCCGAGGAGGCCGCCATCACCGATCCGGAACCCACGCCCGCGCCCATCGCCAGCGCCAGCGGGTTGAACCAGCCGGTGCCCGCCAGCATCGACGCGAGCAGGCTGACGTACAGCGCGCCGAGGACGGTGCCGAAGACGTACATCGCCAGCACGCCGCGGCGCTCGTCGGATTCCGCGCCGAAGCGCTCGCCGACGATCACGAACGCCCCCTCGCGGCAGATCGAGAAGGTGGCGCCGACCGCGGATCGGCGCAGTCCGAACAGGATCGCCACCGGCAGTCCGATGAAGATGGTGAAGAGGTTGCCGAGCTCCTGCAGCAGCAGGGCCGGGCCGACCTCGGCCAGGACCGAGAGGTTCTCGCCGACCACGAAGGCCAGCCTGCTGGCCAGCAGCAGCACGCCGACCTGGACCGCCAGGCTCGCCGTCCGCTGAGCGGCGGCGGGCAGCGGCTTGACCTTCTGCAGGCCGACCGCGCCGCCCAGCAGGATGCCCCAGATCAGCGGGAAGAGGCTGAGGGTGCCGATCCCGACGCTGAACTCGTGGGCACCGATGAGCTCGGCGACGATCGTCAGCGCGGCCGCGATGCCCAGCAGCACGAGATGGTCGCGGAAGGCGCGTCTCCGCCCATCGGATCGGCTGACGTCGGTCGCGGTCGTGTTCATCATGACCTCCGGGAAGTACGAGGTGGGGCGCCGCTAGCGGGTGCTCTCCCACCGGAGCGCTGGTCTGGACGGCCTCGTCGGGTGGAGCCGGTAGTTGCAGGTCGCGACGGGGGTGGCCGCTGGGGAGCCGTGGACGGGGCGGCTGCGGGTGGCCAGGTCGTCGCCTCGGCAGCCGTTGGCAGTGGTCTCGCGCACTGCGCTCGCCCGTGAGGTGATCATGGTTCCCTCCGGCGGAACGGGTGTCGGCACATGATGCGACGCGCGACACGCACCCCCGCTGGCATGCAGGATTCGCGCGGCGAAGCGCGTGTGGCGAAGGAATCGGTCAGCGCGTCGCGGGTTGAACTGCGAAATCGCCAAACCGGTCAATTCGTCCCCACCTGCGCGTGAGCGTGCCGCCGAGCCCGTGCGCAGGGCGCCGCCAGCAGCGCTCGAGGGGCGGTGCGGGAGGTCCCGGTGACCGTCGTCGATCGCCCGACGTGCATCCTGGCGGTGTCGAACGAGCCCAGGCGCGAGCACCAGCCGTGCCGACCACCAGGAGGACAGCGTGAGCAGCGAAGGCGAGCGGCCCGAGATCGACCTCTCGCGGGATCCCAATCCCGGCGTCCCCGATCATGCGGCGCCCGAGGGCGCTGGCGTCGACCCCCTCATCGATCTCTCCCGCGACCCGAACCCGGGCAAGCCCGACCACGCCAAGCCCGAGGACGAGGGCTGAGAACCGATGCCGCGCGTCGGGTTCCGGTGATCCGGTAGCGGTCGCGCGTCGCGCTGACCGCGCGCCGAGCGGCGCGTGAGCCCGCGACCTGGAACCCGACGCGCGCGGTCCCGCCGCCGGATCGCACCGCGCGGTCAGCGCGGCCGATGGCGGCGGTGGTGCAGCCACAACGCCGCACCTCCCAGCGCGACCAGGGAACGCGGCACCTGGAACCGGTTCCCCCGCGGGCCGTTCCGACCCCCGGTGTGCACGGACAGCTCGCGGTTGGCCAGATCTCGCACCACCGTGCGCAGCTGGCCGGGAACGGTGTCGAGGTCGAGCATCAGCTCGGTCGCCACCCGCGCCGCTCGGGTGGTCGAGCACTGCTCGCGCGCGAGCGCGGTCATGATGCCGCGCATCTGGTCGTGGAACACGTCGGTGATCGACAGTTCGGGCGCCACGCAGCGCACCGACCCCTCGATGTTGGCGAACGCCTTGCCGAGAACCGAGATCACCGGGTTGGTCTTGATCCCGCGCCTGGTCGACCGCTCCAGCACGCTGGTCAGCGTGACGCCGAAGTCCAGCTCCTCCAGCGAAGCCGATGCGATCTTCGGCGTGAGCGCGGCCATGTCCGACATGAACGCGGGCACGTCCGCCCACTCGGTGGCGTGGCCGAGCTCGATCCAGGACTTGGCCAGCGCTTGCCCGTCGTTCTCCGCGAGGTTGAGCAGCACCAGCATGATCTTCAGGCTCGTGCTGCGGTCGAGGCGGCCGACCATTCCCCAGTCGATCAGGGACGCCGGGGCCCCGGGCTGCACGAAGATGTTGCCCGGGTGCGGGTCCGCGTGGAAGACGCGGTTCACGAAGAAGCCGTGGTAGGTGAACGCCAGCAGGTCCTCGCCGATCGCGGTGCGCTCCTGCACCGGCATCGTCGCCCGGTCCACGTGCCGGATCGACCGTCCAGGCGCGAGGGTCTGGACGAGCACCCGCTCACCGGCCCAGACGACTTCGGGGACCGAGAGGTGCTCGAACTCGCGCACGGCTCGGCGAGCTTCCTCCATGTGCGCGGCCTCGACGTTGAAGTCGAGCTCCGGGCGCATGGCGTCGAAGAGCACCCCGAGCATCGCCTCGACGTCGACCACCGAGTGGAAGCGCGGCGCGCACCTGCCGAGCATGCGCGCGGCGCGGCGCATCATCCGCATGTCCTCCAGGACCATGCCCTTGATGCCCGGGCGCTGGATCTTGATCACGGCCGGTCGGCCGTTGCGCAACGTCGCGCCGTAGACCTGCGCCAGGGACGCGACGCCGAGCGGTTCCAGCAGCTCGACGTGCTGGAACCGCTCCTTCCAGTCCGGTCCGAGCTCGTCCTCGAGCACGGGTTCGAAGGTGCTGAACGGAGCCGGGGAGACCCGGTCGTGGAGCTTCTCCAGCTCCGCCATCACCGCGGGGGAGACGATGTCCGGACGCGTGGAGAGCATCTGGCCGAGCTTGACGTAGAACGGGCCCAGCCGCTCCAAGCCGAGCCGCACGTCCCGAGCGCGGAGTTGCTCCACGCCCGGCGAGCTCGGGGAGTCGCGCGCTTCGAAGGCGCGCGTGAACTCCTTGGCGAACAGACCGGAGAGGACCTCGGTCACCAGCTTGAGCCGCTGCACTCCCAAGGTCTCTCCGTCCGATCGGTGGTGGTCACGACTTCCGCGTCCCGGCGGCCCTGCTGACCTTCTGGCCGGTCTGGACCGCCTGCGAGGCGGTGTCGCCGACTGCTCCCGCTCCCGGGATGTTCTGCAGCGCTTCCACCAGCGTGTTGACCGTGTCGGTCAGCTCGGCGATCTGCTTGGGCAGCGTCGCCACGGCCGCGGCGTTCTCGGCCGCACCGGTGGCGGCACCGGCAACCGAATCCGCGGCCGCGAGCCCGGACTCCTTGGAGTCGCCGTCCGCGCCGTCGCGGTCGAGCAGCTCGTCGAAGGCCTGCTTGGCGTCGTCGGCGACGTTCCCGACGAAGTCCTTCAACGTGTCCTTCACACTACTCATGGCACCGAACCTTCCCTTCGTGCGTTCCACTTCATCCACCGCAGTGGACGTTCCGGTCACCGCGTGCGGTGCGCGCTCCGCCCGGCCAGCTCGGTCAGCATCGCCGCCGCCCGCGCAGGGGGTGCGAGCGCCTGCAGCGCGCGCACGGCGCGCTCGTGCCGCCGGCTGATCATCGACTCGACCTCGGAATCGGCCTCCGTGGACCGGATGATCTCGCGCAGCTGCTGGGCCTGGTCGGAGCTGAGATCCGCGGAGCCGTGCAGGTTCCTGATCACGGCGCGCTGGTCGGCGTCGGCTCGTTGCCAGGTCAGGCGCATCAGCACCGTCCGCTTGCCGGCGCGCAGGTCGTCGTCGCCGGGCTTGCCGGTGGTGGCCTCGCTGCCGAAGACGCCGAGCAGGTCGTCGCGCAGCTGGAAGGCCTCGCCGAGCGGGTCGCCGAAATCCGCGCACCCGGCCACGACGTCGCGCTGCGCCCCGGCGAGCAGCGCCCCCAGCTGCAGCGGTCGGGTCACGGTGTAGGCGGCGGTCTTCTGCCGCACCACGCGCCAGGCGCCTTCGAACTCGTCGCCCGCCGCCGCGGGGTCCAGGTCCAGGTACTGGCCGGCCATGATCTCGGTGCGCATCGCGTTGAGCACCGATCGCGCCGCGTGCAGGCGATCGGGCTCGATCCCGGACCCGTGGAGGAGTTCGTCGGACCACACCAGGCACAGATCGCCCAGCAGGATCGCCGCGCTGAGCCCGAAGTGCGCGGCATCGCCCTCCGACGCGCGACGAGCCAGCACCCGGTGGACGGCGGGCTGGCCGCGCCTGGTGTCCGAGGAGTCCATGACGTCGTCGTGGATGAGCGCGAACGCGTGGAAGAGCTCCAGGGACGCCGCGATCCGGACCGCGGCGGGGTCGTCGGGCTCGCCACCGCCGGCCGCCCAACCGCACACGGCGAACAGCGGGCGCAACCGCTTGCCCCCGGCCAAGAAGTCCCGCACGACCTCGACCAGCGGTGGGATGCACTCGTCGGGCGCGTTCCGTGCCTGGTCGGTCAGGAACCGGTCGAGGGCGGCATCGATCTCCGCGCGCAGCTCGTCGAGCGCGGGTTCGACCGAGGCTCCCGGTGTGCTCCACGGCGCCGTTCCGACGTCCGATCGAAGTGCTCCCCCACCGGGCATGTTCCCTCCGACTCGCGCGCCCAAGTTGCGGATTGCCGGGATGGCCGAGAAATCGCCCCCCGTCGCTGCCAACCCCGTCGAGCGTAGCAACTGGTGATCGTCGTTCAACACGCTTTCACGGCACGCGGTTTCGCACGATCGCGTAAGCACGATCACGAGGACGGATCTTGACAGGAACCGTTTCTCCGCATTTCAGGAGGATCGCTTGCCGCGCGAACTTCCGGTTTGATACGCAGTTGAACTGATCAGGATCGACGCGCCGTCCTCGTGCCCGAGTCGTCGACCGCGGACGACCACGGCATATCACTCGCCCGAGACGAGGAGACTTCGTGACCACAGCCAGGACGAAATTCGCCCTGCCGCCGTTCTTCTGCCCCGTTGATCCGGCCATCCACCCGGAGGTGGACGCGATCGAAAATCGCGCGATCGCCTGGATCGACGAGCTGGAAATGTACGAGGACAGCAGTCGTCGCCGACACGTTCTGAAGACCAACAGCGCTGAATTCTTCTCGAGATTCTCGCCGGCAGGTCGCGCGGAGAACGTTCTGCTGGCGGCGAAATGGGTCTACTGGGGATTCGCCTTCGACGACGTGCGCTGCGACGAGGGGCCGCTGAGCGAGCACCCCGCCGCGTTCGCGGAGATGGCCGGCCGGGTGCAGCGGGTGCTGGAGGCCCCGCAGAGCCTGGACGCGCCCGACGACCCGTACCTGCGCGCGCTGCACGACATCGGGCTGTCCCTGCGGCGCCAGGCCACCCCCACGCAGGTGCGGCGGTTCATCGACGCGCACCGGGCCTGGCTGCACGGCGTCGCCTGGCAGGTGGGCAACCAGGCCCGCGGCGTCATGCCCCAGCTGAACGACTACCTCGCCATGCGCCTCGGCAGCTGCGGGGGCTTCCCGACCATGGCGCTGCTCGAAATCGCCAACGCCGCGGAGGTTCCCGCGCACGAGATGGACCACCCGGCCGTGCGCGCGGCGGGCGAATCCGCCATCCTCACCGCCGGTTTGGACAACGACCTGCACTCCTACCGGAGGGAGCAGCACGACCGGCACGCCGACCAGAACATCATCTCGGTGCTCGCCCACCACGAGGACCGCTCGATCGACGACGCGCTGGCCGAGGCGGTCCGCCTGCGGGATCGGATCATGCACGTCCACCTGCGCCTGAGCGAGCAGCTCCTGCCCGAGGCGAGCCCCGAGCTGCGCACCTACCTGGCCGGGCTCAAGGCGGGCGTTCGCGGCAACATCGACTGGGCGCTGCGCGTGCCGCGCTACAGCACCGAGCACGAACCCGCGGTGGACGGGCACCCCGGTTTCAGCGCTGCGCCGTCCGATCCCGACCCGGCCGCGCCGCCGGTCCCGGTCATCAGGTGGTGGTGGGGCGAACTCCGCGACCGCTGAGTCCCGCGCGCCCGGTCGCCGCTCGGCGGGCCGGGCGCGCGGGCGAGTCCTCGCTCAGGCGCTCGGCTTCGGGTGGTGGTCCACCCAGTGCTGCGCGATGGCCCCGCGGGTGGTCACCCACACGTCGTCCTTGCTGGTGATGTGCTCCAGGAAGCGGCGCAGCGCGACCAGGCGCCCGGGGCGGCCGACCATGCGGCAGTGCAGCCCGACGCTCATCATCTTCGGTCGGGCCAACCCAGCGGGGTCGCCCTCGTCGTAGAGGACGTCGAACTGGTCCCGGAGGTAGCGGTAGAACGGCTCGGCGTCGCTGTAGCCCTGGGGCAGGCCGAAGCGCATGTCGTTGCAGTCCAGGGTGTAGGGCACCACGAGGTGGTGCTTCTCCTCCCCCCGGGAGTCCTCGACCCGCATCCAGAACGGCAGGTCGTCCCCGTAGTAGTCGGAGTCGTAGAGCAGGCGTCCGTCGTCGACGACGAGCCGCCGGGTGTTCGGGGAGTCCCGGCCGGTGTACCAGCCGAGCGGCAGGCCGCCGGTCACCTCCTGCATGATCTCGAGCGCCTGCTCCATGTGGGCGCGCTCGACGTTCTCCGCGACCTCCTGGTAGTGGATCCACTTCAGGCCGTGGCAGGCGATCTCGTGACCGCGCTCCAGGAACGCCTCGGTGACCGCCGGGTTGCGCTTGAGCGCCGTGGCCACGCCGAAGACGGTCAGCGGCAGGCCGAATCGGTCGAACTCGCGCAGCACGCGCCAGACGCCCTGGCGGGATCCGTACTCGTAGATCCCGTCCATGGACATGTGGCGGTCCGCGTAGGGGGCGGGGTTGAACATCTCGGAGAGGAAGGTCTCGGCGGTCGGATCCCCGTGGAGAACGTGGTTCTCCCCGCCCTCTTCGTAGTTCAGGACGAACTGAACCGCGATGCGCGCGCCCCCGGGCCACTCGGGGTCGTAGCCGCCCTCCCCGTAGCCGACCAGGTCTCGGGGGTATTCAGCTGTGCTGTCGTAGACGTACGAAGATGACATCGCGGCCTTCCGGATCGTGCGAGTTCAGCGGGAGCGCCGGTGCGGCGGCCTCCGGTGCGCGATCCGAACGCTAATGCAGAGGAACAGAGTTCCGCAAGAAGGAACCAAAGTTCCGCGGATCGGAATCGCTAACGGGTCGCCCCGGGGTCCGGACCCCACCAAGCAAACCCCCAGCGCCAGCGTCCCCACAACCTGCCCCGGCTCCATCGCGCCCTCCACCCCGCCGAGCGCTCCAGCGCCAGCACGCAACCCCGACACGCCCTACACCGATCACCCGCCCGGTCGAACCTCGAAATTCCCTCGAATTCGGCCGGTCGAATTGCAGGGAATTTCGCGGGCGGCTTCAGCGGGGGTGCGGTGGGGGTGGGCTCGCCGGTGACTGGAACGTTCAAGTCCGGTGGTGGTTGTGCGTTCCTCCAAGCGGCGTTCCACTCGTTGGAGCATCTGCTCATGCCCTGGTCGACGGGTGACCGGGCACACTTCCCGGAACATTCGTTGGGTGCAGTCTCGGCCCGCGGCGGTCCGCCCGCCGCAGCGCGCATTGATCGGCTCGAAGAGGGCTGCAGGTGCGGGGTCTGCCGTCCGCTCCGGAGGGGAACCATGTTCTTCGACTACGCGGTGATCGCGTTGTACTTCGCCGGCATGCTCGGCGTGGGCTGGTGGGGTATGCGGCGATCGCGCAGCAAGGAGGACTTCCTGGTCGCCGGGCGCCGGCTCGGCCCGGCCTTCTACACCGGCACCCTCGCCGCGGTCGTGCTCGGCGGCGCGTCCACGATCGGCAGCACCAGCCTCGGTTACGAGTACGGCATCTCGGGGCTCTGGCTGGCGGGCATGCTCGGCCTGGGGATCCTCGTGCTGAGCCTGGTGTTCTCCCGCAAGCTCTCGCAGCTGGGCGTGTACACGGTCGCGGAGGTGTTCGAGCTGCGCTACAACGCGGCCGGGCGGCTGCTCAGCGGGATCATCATGATCGCCTACGACCTGATGGTGGCGGTCACCGCCACGCTGGCGGTGGGCACGCTCTTCGACGTGCTGCTCGGAATCCCGCGGGTGCCGGCGATCCTCGTGGGCGGGGGCATCGTCGTCCTCTACACCGTCCTCGGCGGGATGTGGTCGATCACGCTCACCGACCTCATGCAGTTCGTGATCATGACCGTCGGCATCTTCGCGATCCTGCTCCCGGTGTCGGTGGCCCAGGCCGGTGGGTGGGCCCACCTCCAGCAGGCGTTGCCGAGCAGCTACGTCGACATCACGGCCATCGGCGGCGACAAGATCTTCTCCTACTTCCTGATCTACTTCTTCGGGATGCTCATCGGCCAGGACGTCTGGCAGCGGGTCTTCACCGCGCGCACCCAGCGCGTCGCCCGCTACGCCGGGGTCGCGGCGGGCGCCTACGTGGCGCTCTACGGCACGGCCGCCGCCGCGATCGGCATGGCGGCCAAGGTGCTCTTCCCGGACCTGCCGAACGCCGACAACGCCTTCGCCACGGTGGCCCAGAACGTCCTGCCCGCCGGCGTGCGGGGGCTGGTGCTGGCCGCGGCGCTGGCCGCGCTCATGTCGACGGCGAGCGCGACGATCCTGGCCTCCTCGACCATCGCCGCCAACGACATCTACGCCCGCTTCTCGAGGAAGCGCAGTTCGGCCGGGGTCGCGGCGAACCGCGCCTTCGTGGTCGGCGGGGGCCTGGTCGTGATCATCGCCTCGCTGCTCGTCCAGGACGTGGTCGGAGCGCTGACGATCGCCTACAACCTGCTGGTGGGCGGCGTCCTGGTGCCCATCGTCGGCGCGTTGTTCTGGCAGCGGGCCAGCGCCACCGGCGCCCTCGCCTCGATGGCCGTCGGCAGCCTGACCGTCATCGGGCTGATGGTCGCCTACGGCATGGACGCCAACGCGCCGATCTACGTCGGTCTGGGAGCGAGCGTCGCGGTGTTCGTCGCGGTCAGCCTGATCGCCCCGCCCACCGAGCGGGCCCAGCTGGCGTCCTGGCAGGCGCGCCTGCGCGGAGAAGGCGTTCCCGAGGCGTCCGCGCGGGGCTAGGAGCGAGCGGTTCCGCGGACGCCGGGCGCCGCTCCGCGCCGCGAAACCGCTCAGAACCTGCAGCGGTGCCGGCTCCAGTCGCGCGGCTCCGCCGCAGCCGACCGCTGGCCGCGATTCCCGGAGCCCGCCGGATCCGGGAATCGCGGGAGGTCGCGCGGCGTTGCGGGAGTACGCGCTCTCTCGCGGGGAGGTCGAGATGGCCGGAGGAGCAGTTCCCGGGGCGTTCGGCGACGACGCGATGGACGCCTACTCGCGCACGGTCAGTTCGGTCGCCGCTGCCATCACGCCGAGCGTGGCGAGCCTGCGCACGCGCGGCGAGCGGGGCGAGGCCACGGGGTCGGCGGTGGTGTTCGAGCCGGGCGGGTTGCTGCTGACCAACGCCCACGTCCTCGGTTCGACGTCCGGCGGAATGGTGCACTTCGCCGACGGCAGCAGCGGCCCGTTCTCCGTGGTGGGCGCCGACCCGCTGTCGGACCTCGCGGTGGTCGCCGTCTCCGGGCAGACCCCGGAACCCGTGGAGCTCGGCGACAGCGACGGGCTGGTCGTGGGTCAGCTCGTCGTGGCCGTGGGAAACCCGCTCGGGCTGACCGGAACGGTCACAGCTGGTGTGGTCAGCGGGCTCGGGCGGTCGTTGCCGTCGCGCAGCGGTCAGGGCGCGCGGATGATCGAGGACGTCATCCAGACCGACGCGGCCCTCAACCCCGGGAACTCCGGGGGAGCGCTCGCCGACTCGCGGGGCGTGGTCGTCGGCATCAACACCGCGGTCGCCGGGGTGGGGGTGGGGTTGGCGATCCCGATCAACTCGACCACCCGGCGCATCATCGACTCGCTGCTGCGCTTCGGGAGGGTTCGTCGCGCGTACCTCGGTCTGGTCACCACGCCCGCGCCGCTGCCGGAGGACCTGGCGCGGCGGACGGGGCAGCGCACCGGCCTGCGCGTGGTCGACGTCGTGCGCCGGAGCCCGGCCTACGAAGCCGGTCTGCACCCCGGCGACCTGGTGCTGACCGCAGCGGGCCAGCCCGTTCGCGACGCGCGGGGCCTGCAGCGGCTGATGTTCGCCGAAGCGATCGGCAAACCCCTGCAGATCACCGTCACCCGCAACGGCGCGCTGGTCGACGTGATCGCCGAGCCCACCGAACTCCAGGACACGACGGCCTGACCTGGGCGGCGCCGCCGGCGAGCGCGTCGCGAGGGGCGCGGGCCACGTCGCCTGCCGCCGTTCGTGGCGGAGGTTGCGAACTGAAATATGGTCCCATATGTTTATGGGTGATCCGGGTCACCATCGCACGGACTGCCGAGCACCCCTCCCCGCGGCGGCGCGCCGCGATTGGAGCGCGTTGACAGATGACCGACACACCCCCTGCAGCCCGGCGTCGACATGTCGGTGCCGGCTCGCCCGCGGTCGGAGCATCCGCTGAGCGAGGTCGGCGAAGCCGCGTCGATCGACCGGTGGCGGAGGCCCTCGGCGAGGCCTCCGCCGCGAACACGTGCTGACCACGTGGTGCTGCCCGGGTCCGCCGCGGAGGTGTTCGGATTCGCGAACGCGCTCCGCGTGACGGCGATACCGGGCTCGCCGACGATGCCGTGCCGCTGCGGGGATTTCGAGGGCCGCACCGGTGCCGAGCACGCGAAGTCCAATTCGGATAGTCAATGGTGAGGTGGGCATGATGAGATTCAGCTACGTGATGCTTCCGGACTACCCGCTCGCGGAGACGATCGACTCCATCAAGCTGGCGGACGAGCTCGGCTACTACGCGGCCTACGCGGCGGACGAGACGTGGCACAAGGACATGTGGCTGCTGTTCGCCGCAGCGGCCGACAAGACGGAGAACATCCGGTTCGGGCCGAGCCTCTCGCCGATCGGCCTGCGGGAGCCGACGCTGATCTGCCAAGCCGCGGCGACGCTCGACGAGCTCACCGGTGGCCGCGCGGAGTGCGTGATCTCCAGCGGGAACTTCGGCCTGCTCGCCCAGTACGGCATCGACTGGACGAAGACCAAGCCGCTGTCCCGGGTCAAGGAGGCCCACCAGGTCATGCGCACCTTCCTGGACGAGGGCGCCATCACCTTCGAGGGCGAGTTCTACAACTACACGGGCCTCTTCACCTTCGCCCGGCCGGTGCAGGAGCGGCTGCCGCTCAAGCTCGGCGCGATGCGCGGGCCGAAGTCGTTCCAGGCCGCGGGCCAGCTGGCCGACGGGGTGCACCACGCGCTCAGCTACACCCGGCAGGCCTACGACTACCTCGTGGAGAACGTCAAGATCGGTGCCGAGAGCGCGGGACGCGACTGGCGGTCGCTGGACATCGGCGCCTGGGTGGTCTTCGCGACCGGCGAGGACGGCGAGGCCGCCAAGCAGGCGGCGCGCGCGATGGTCGGCCTGTACGCCTCGTCCATGCCGGCCGAGCAGCTGCGGCGCAACGGGGTGGAGCCGGAATCGCTCACCGAGATCATCGCTGCGGTCGGCGCCGGGGACCTGGCCCGCGCCTACGAGCTGACGCCGCCGGAGCTCGCCGAGAAGCTGTCCATCGCGGGCACCCCGCAGGAGTGCGCCGAGAGGATCGAGCGGGAGATCGCGCCGACCGGGGTGAACCACATGATCCTCGCGATCACCGACTCGGCGCTGGTGAAGGCGTTCTCCGGGATGGAGCTGCCGGGGGTCGCGAGCACCTCGGAGCAGCTGCGGTTGGTGCACGACAAGGTGATGCCCGCCTTCGCTTCCTGATCCCGCGGCCCGGCCGGGGCGGACGAGCTCCACCCGTCCGCCCCGGCCGCGCTGCTATCCGTCCAAACTGGACATCACGTGCTTGACGCGGGTGTAGTCCTCCAGACCGTACATGGACAGGTCCTTGCCGTAGCCCGAGTGCTTGAAGCCGCCGTGCGGCATCTCGGCGACCAGCGGGATGTGCGTGTTGATCCACACGCACCCGAAGTCCAGCCGCTTGGACATGCGCATCGCCCGACCGTGGTCCCGCGTCCACACCGAGGACGCGAGGCCGTACTCGACCCCGTTCGCCCAGCGCACCGCCTCGTCCTCGGCGGTGAAGCGCTGAACCGTGATGACCGGCCCGAAGATCTCCTGCTGCACGGCGGCGTCGTCCTGCCGCAGGCCCGAGACGACGGTCGGGGCGTAGAAGTAACCCCGGTCGCCGACCTGGGAGCCGCCGGCGTGCACCGATGCGTGGTCGGGGAGGTGATCGACGAATCCGGCCACGCGGTCGAGCTGGTTCGCGTTGTTCACCGGTCCGTAGAGCGCGTCGTCGCCGGTGCCCGTCGTGGTCTCGCGCGCCCGTTCGGAAAGCGCGGCCAGGAAGTCGTCGTGCACGCGCGGCCCCGCGAGCACCCGCGTGGCCGCGGTGCAGTCCTGCCCGGCGTTGAAGTACCCGGCTTCGGCGATCGCCGCCGACGCCGCTTCGACATCGGCGTCGTCGAAGACCACCACCGGGGCCTTGCCGCCGAGTTCGAGGTGGACCTTCTTGAGGTCGGACGCCGCGCCCCGCGCGACCTCCATGCCCGCGCGCACGCTGCCGGTGATGGACACCATGTCCGGTTCCGGGTCGGACACCAGCGCGCGCCCGGTGTCGCGGTCGCCGCACACCACGTTGAACACGCCCGGCGGCAGGAACTCGGCCATGATCTCGGCGAGCAGCACCGTGGACACCGGTGTCGTGTCCGACGGCTTCAGCACGACCGCGTTCCCCGCGGCGAGCGCCGGTGCGAACTTCCACACCGCCATCAGGATCGGGTAGTTCCACGGAGTGATCTGGGCGCACACGCCGATCGGCTCGCGGCGAATCCACGAGGTGAGCCCGGCCATGTACTCGCCGCTGGCGCGGCCCTCCAGGCAACGCGCGGCGCCTGCGAAGAACCGGACGTGGTCGAGGATCATCGGCAGCTCCTCGGACCGCGCCAGCGCCGGCGGTTTGCCCGTGTTGCGGCACTCCGCCGCGAGCAGCTCGTCGGCCCGGGCCTCGAAGGCGTCGGCGATCCGGTTCAGCGCGAGCTGCCGCTCCGCGGGCGTCGTCTCCGACCAGTTCTCGAACGCGGCGCGCGCCGCCGCGGTCGCCCTGCGCACGTCTTCGGGACCGGACACCGCCGCCTCGGCGTAGGGCTCACCGGTGGTCGGGTCGATCACCTTCGACGTCCGCCCGTCCGCGGAGTCCACCAGCTCGCCGTTGACGAAATTGCGCACCGTGAGCGTCATGGGATCACTTCGTCCTTTCCGGCACCGCGTCTCCCGCAGGTGCCTGGCTCCTGCCGTAGGGCCGGGCGGTGATCATCACGATCAGCCCCGCCCCGACCACGAGGCAGCCCGACAGCAGCGTGAGGTAGTTGTCGTACCAAGGGGCATCGGGAGAGCGGGGCCACGCCATGTTCACGATCGCCGCGACTCCGTAGACCAGGGCCAGCGCGTTGACCGGCAGCCCCCAACGCCCGAGCGTGAACTGCCCGGCGGGCGTCCACCCCTTCAACCTCGCCCGCAGCGCGGCGAGCACGACCATCTGGAACCCGAGGTAGATGCCGAGCACGGCGAACGAGACGATCCGCTCGGTGGCGTCCTCGGAGATCCGGGAGGCCAGCACCACCAGCGCCGGTACGACGGTGGCGACCACCAGCGCGTACGGCGGGACGTGCAGCCGCGCGGAGAACCGCGAGAACAGCCGGCTCGCCGGGAGCATGCGGTCGCGGGCGTACGAGTAGATCAGCCGGCTGGCCGCGGCCTGCAAGCTCAACGCGCAGGACAGGAACGACACGAGCACCACGAGCAGCACGACCTTCGACCCGAGCGGTCCGAACGCGGTGCTGAGCACCGTCGAGACCGGATCGGTGTCGGCGCCGGAGATCACGGCGCCGAAGTCGGGCACGGCGAGCACCAGCGACAGGCACACGAAGGTGGCCGCGAAGCCGCCGACGTAGATGGTCATCCGCATGGCCTTCGGGATCCGCTTGCCCGGGTTCGGAACTTCTTCGGCGACGTCGCCGCAGGCCTCGAAGCCGTAGTACTGGAAGATCCCGATCAGCCCGGCGGCCAGGAACGCCCCGAGGTAAGAACCTCCGCTCCCGGTCCCCGCGCCGTCGAGCAGGACGCCCAGGCCGTGGTGGCGCTCGGTGAGCAGCAGCCACCCGCCGACGGCGAGCGCCCCGAGGATCTCGGTGCTGAACCCGATGATCGCCGCGATCCCGAGCGCCCGGGTGCCGCCGAGGTTGATCGCCGTGGCCACCAGCAGCACCAGCAGCGCGCACGCGATCGTGGTGCCGGTGCTCGGCTCCAGGCCGAACAGCATCGACACGTAGGGGCCCGAACCGTAGGCGACGCTGGCGATCGTGACCAGCAGCGCGATCATGTACACCCATCCGGTGAGCCAGGCCCACCGCCGGCCCCACAGCCTGCGGGCCCACGGGTACACGCCGCCCGCCAGCGGGTACTGGGAGACGACCTCGCCGAACACCAGCGCGACGAGGAGCTGGCCGACCCCCACGATCAGCAGCGACCACACCATCGCCGGGCCCGCGGTCGCCAGCGCGAACCCGAACAGCGTGTAGATGCCGACCACGGGGGAGAGGTAGGTGAACCCGAGCGAGAAGTTCGCCCAGAGGCTCATGTCCCGGCGGAAGTCCGACCGGTAACCGAGAGATTCGAGCTGAGCGGCGTCCGAGGCGGAGTGGCGGTCTCCGGCCGCGGCGCCGCGGGTGGGGACGCGGTCAACCATGAACCGTCCTCTCTGTTCGCGCAGGCGCGTGCGACCCGCGGCGGGGTCAGTCGTCCAGCTCGTCGAGGAGCCGTTGCCCGGAAACGACCTTCGCGGCCCAGTGCCGGTGCATCCACTCCAGGTGGTCGTGCCGGCTCGCCACGATGCGCAGCGTGTCCCAGTTCGGGAACACCTGCTGCACGACGTGCGCGGTCATCAGGCTCGGATCGACTTCGAAGACGTCCTCGAACCGTTCGACCGCCACCTCGGTGACCTGCCTGGCCTCCGGAGGGCGGTGCTGCTCGGAGTAGCGGTAGGTGCTCATCCCAGATCGCCTTCCCCTCGCTGGTAAGCGCGGTCGAGCCCGTACTTGCCGGGGTTCATGATGTTGTTCGGATCGATCGCGCGCTTGACCGCGAGCATCACGTCGTACCCGCCGCCCAGCTCCTCGGGGACCAGGTCGACCTCGCCCTCCCGGCAGGAGCCGTGGCAGGCGCTGATCGACCCGCCGTAGCGCAGCGCCACGGCCGCGATGTCCTTCTTGGCCTGGACCCACGCCGCCCAGGACTCGTCGTCCAGGCGCTGCTCCCAGATGCCGACGTCGATCTCGGTCAGGTAGTCCACCCCGGTGCTCGCGCTGGTGTAGGTGAACATGCCCCAGTCGTCGAACATGTCGAAGCGCTCGCGGAGCTTCCGGACGATCTCGTGCCACTCCAGCCGGACCTTGGGCAGCTCGCTGTAGTTGATCGCCGCGTCCTCGCAGTGCCAGCTCATCGGCACGACCTGGCCGTCCCGGGTGCGACCGTGCAGCGGCGTGGCGTAGCGGTCGTGCCTGGCGGCCCAATCGCCCTCGGAGACCTCGTCACCGAGGTAGCGGGCGCCGTTGTCCTTGGCGATGCGCATCAGGCGCCGTCCGCCGGCGACCACCTCGTCCTCGTAGCCGTACGCGACCGCGCACACCAGGGCGCGCACGTCCGCGGGCTGCGGGATGTAGGCCTCGTCGTCGCGGCGCAGGTAGTCGACCTTCCACTCGTCGAAGAGCACGGCACCGGAGAAGGTGGCGATCCCGGCGCGCGCGAGTTCGCCGACCGTGCGGTACGCGCTGTCGTAGTCGGGGAAGGCGAAGAACGGCGAGAGCTCGGCCTCCGGCTTCGGGAACAGTTTGAGCGTGGCCTCGGTGGCGATGCCCAGCGTGCCCTGGTGGCCCATGAACAGGTGCTTGAGCTGGTACCCGCTCGAGCTCTTCGACAGCTTGCGCCCCGCGCCGTCGCCGATGTGGATCACCTCGCCGCTCGGCAGCACGAAGTCGAAGCTGAGCACGAGGTCGCGGGAATGCCCGTACCGGCTCCCGATCAACGACCAGCCGCTCGTGCCGATCCGCCCGCCGACCAGCGAGCACGGGTAGGACGCGGGATCGTCCGGGTAGATCAGCCCGTGCTCGGCGAGGACCTCGTTGAGCTTGAGCATGCTGATGCCCGCGCCGACCGTGCAGGTGCGGTTGACCTCGTCGATCTCCTTGATCTGGTTCATCCGCTTGACGTCGACGACGATGCCCTTGCGGAAGGGCACCGCGCCATCGGTCAGTCCCGTGCCGCCGTCCCTGGGCACGACCGGGATCCCGTGCGCGTCGGCGATGCGCAGGACCTCGGCGACCTCCTCGGTGGAGCCGGGCAGCACCGCGAGGTCGGGGACCCGCTCGGACCACCGGTGCACGGGGAACGGCGCGGGGACCCGCGCGCGGCTGTAGCGGGCGGGCTTGTCGGTCAGCACGTGCTCCTCGCCGACCAACTGCCGGAGCTCGTCGAGCACGGCGTCGGCGAGCGCGGGGGCCGCGGTCATGCTCCTCGCCTCCCCCCGACGTCGATGCCGACCGACTCGGCCAGCAGCTCGTGGATGTCGATGACGTCGATGCTCCGGGCGTCCCCGGCCTCGGACAGCGGGCGCTCCGACCACGGGCAGGCCGACACCAGGGTGTCCACGCCGAGCTGCGCGGCCTTGTCGATGCGCGATTCGCTGATCTTGGCGGTGAGCTCGGGCTTCTCGATGGGCAGCCCGCCACCGCCGCCGGAGCAGTAGGACCACTGCGTCACCCGGTCGACGTCGTGGAACGTCAGCCCCGGGATGGCGGAGAGGATCTCCCGCGGTGCCTTCCAGATCCCCTTGCGCTTGTTCAGCCGGCAGGGGTCGTGGTAGGTGATCGTGCGCTCGATCGGAACCGCGGGTTCGAGCCTCCCGTCGGCGATCATCTCGGCCAGCACGTCGATGACGAGCGCGACTTCGATGTCGTAGTCCTCGCCGAAGTACTTGGGGTAGTCCTCGGTGAAGGTGATGTAGTCGTGCGGGTCGAGGACCAGGACCCGCTTGACGCCGTTGGCCCGCCAGTCCTCCAGGTTGTGCCGCGCGAAGCGCTCGGACTGCTCGACGTAGCCCATCTCGGCCGCGGGACCGCCGCAGCACCACTGCTCGTTCATCAGGCCGAACTCGTACCCGCCGCGCTGCAGGAGCTGCGCGACGGCACGGGGAACGGACGTCCGGTAGAAGGCCGCTTCGCAGTCGACGAACAGGATCGACTCGCCACCGATCGGGATGTCCAGACCCGCGGCCCAGTCCCGGACGTGGTCCTGGCTGACGGGGGTGTCGCCGAGAACGGGTTCGTGGGTGCGCTCGTCGGTGAGCAGGTTCCAGCGCTGCCAACCGGATTGGTGCACGCCCTCGTCGACGGCGAGCGCGCGGACCGCCTTGACGAGGTCGACCGTGCGGGTGCGGAAGCGGTAGAAGTCCCCGGTGAACAAGGTGTTCGGGCACCGCAGCTCGCAGGCGCCGCACTGCGTGCAGTTGACGTAGTCCTCGGCGATGTCGGCGATCTCGAGCTCGCCCTTCTCCATCGCGACGACGTTGGCGTGGAACGCGGTCGGCGTCCACGACTCGTTGCGGGTCACCTGCATGACCGGACAGACCTCGCGGCAGAACTTGTGGCCGGAGGAGAAGCAGTTGTACGCCGCGTTGCGCCATTGGTTGACGAACTCGCCGGTGTTGTCGTCCCCGTCGGACGACGGGGCTCCGGGGTCGTGGTGGGAGACGTCGGTCATGGGATCCCTCCTGGGACGACCGGAGGTGGGAACGGGGTGCTGATCGGCCGGACGTGGCGTGCATCACCCTCTGCAGATTAAAGTATGAGACCATATTTCAAAGTGCAAGCCCCTCGCGTGGCCGGAGCGGGTGCGTGACGCAAACTCAACACCGGCAACATGGCCGCATCGAGACGGAGGTGGGCGTGGACAACGCGGTTTCCGGTGCGGCACGGCACGCGGTATTCGCGCCGCTCGACGACGAGGGGCGCGCCGAAGTCGTCGCACGCAGGTTGGGCGAGGCCATCGCACTGGGCTTGCTTGCCGACGGCGAGCAGCTGCCGCGCGAGTCCGAGCTCGCGGCGCAGCTCAAGGTCGCCACGGTGACGTTGCGGGAGGCCCTCGCCAACCTCCGGCACGAAGGGCTCGTGGAGACCCGTCGCGGCTGGGGAGGGGGGAGCTTCGCGCGCGCCCCCGCGGACCCGTCGCTCGAACTCCTGCGCACCACGCTGCGGGAGCTGAGCGTGCACGAGCTGAGGGAGATCTCCGACCAGCACCTCGCCGTGAGCGGAGCTGCGGCGATGCTGGCGGTCGAACGCGCCGACGAGGGAGACCTCTCGACCCTGCGCGGCCTCGTCGAGCAGCTGGAAGCGGCGAGCGCGCCCGGCGACCGGCAGCGGGCCGACGCGCGCTTCCACATCGAGATCGCGGCAGCGGCTCAGTCCTCGCGGCTGACGAGGCAGGAGATCGAGCTGCAGGCCGAGGTGGGCAAGCTGCTCTGGATGCCCTCGGGCGAGGCCATCCCGCACCAGGACGCCGTCGCGCAGCACCGGGAGATCCTGCGCGCGATCGAGGACGGGGACGCCGTCCTCGCGCGCACGCTCGCCGAGCGGCACGTGGTCGGCGGGATCGAACGCCTCATCGAGTTCCATCTTCGGCTTGCGAGCGCATGAGAAGGTCTCTGCACGACGTGGCGGCTGGACGACGAAGCGAGGCGACCGTGACAGACGTGCGAGAGAGATACCTGAGCACGGCGGCCGACGAGGTCGTGGAGGTGCTCGACGACGCGTTCGGTTGGTTGGGCCAGCTCGCGACCCAGCTGCACCAGCTGCACGCCGGCGTGACCCGGGCGGGTGAGGTGCTGCGATCGGAGGACCTCGCGGCGTTGCGGGAGGCGATCTTCGCGCGGCTGAGCGAGCAGCCCCGCCTGATCGCGGGAACGGGCGTCATCCTGGCTCCCGACGTGCTGGCCGATCGGGAGCACTGGCTGGAGTGGTGGCAGAACGACAGCGCCGGTGGCGCGCCGGTGTTCCTGGAGGTCGATCACGACCCGACCAGCGTCGGGTACTACGACTACGCGACCGCTGCGTGGTTCGCGCGGCCCGAGCGGACCGGCGAACGGGTCGTCGTCGGGCCGTACGTCGACTACGCGGGCACCGACGAGTACATGCTCACGCTCGCCGACCCGGTGCGCTCGGGCACGCGGTTCCTGGGCGTCGCCGCGATGGACATCCGCGCCAAGACCTTCGAGTCGCTGCTGCTCAACTCGCTGGGAGGGGTCGCGCAGCCGGTCGCCCTGCTGAACGCGACCGGCCGGATCGTCGCCTCGAACACGCCCCACAAGATCGCAGGTTCGCTGGTGGCCGAGCGCGAACTCGACGCGCAGTGGCCCGATTTCCCGGTGCGGCTCGCCAGCGCGGTGGAGTGCGCGGGCCTGCCGTGGCGCGTCGTCGCCCTGCACGGCTGACCCCGTCCGGAGCCCCGCGGACCGGCAACTCCGCGCGGGGCCGTCCACTCGATGGCGTCGAGCCCGGTGCCGACGGTGTCAACCGTTCGGGAGGATGACGGCTCGGCCGTTGACCTGGCCGTCGTGGAGCCGCTGGTAGGCCAGCGGTGCTTCGTCGAGGGAGTAGGTCTCGGTGTGCACCGAGATGGCGCCCGCCCGGCCGAGTTCGAGGACTTCGTGGAACTCGCCGCGGCTGCCCCAGTAGGGCGCGCTGACCGAGGCCTCGAACGGAAGCAGGCCGAAACCGACCGGGAGGCCGCCGCCTCCGAGACCGACGATCGAGATGTCGGCTTCGACCGAGGAGACGGCACCGGCGATCTCCACGGTGGGTTGCGCCCCGACGAAGTCGAAGACGGCCTGCGCGCCGCGGCCGTCGGTCAGCTCGCGGACCTTCGAGATGGCCTGCTCGTCGGACAGCACCGCCTCGTGCGCGCCGACGGCGCGGGCGAGCGAGAGCTTCTCCTCGTTGACGTCTAGGGCGACGACGCGGGCGGTGGTCATCGCTCGGAGGACTTGGACGGCGACGTGCCCGAGCCCGCCGACGCCGATGACCACCGCGGTCGCCCCGGGAACGAGCTTGGGCAGCGAGGGCTTGATCGCGTGGTACGGCGTCAGTCCCGCATCGGTCAGGGGAGCCGCGGCCACCGGGTCCAGGCCCGCCAGCGGTGCGAGGTGGCGCGGGTCGTCGACGATCATGTACTCGGCCATCGAGCCGGGGGCGCCGAGCCCGGGAGGGCGGATGCCCAGCTCGGCGGCCCGCAGGCAGTAGTTCTCCTTGCCCGCGGCGCAGTTGAGGCAGGTGCCGCAGCCCCACGGGCCGTAGACGGCGACCGCGTCGCCCTCGGTCACGCCGGTGACGCCGGCGCCCAGCGCGGCCACCGTGCCGATGCCCTCGTGGCCCAGCGTCAGCGGCAGCTGGTAGGGGAAACCGTCGGCGGGCCAGCTCATCACGGCGATGTCGGAGTGGCACGCCCCGGCGGCGGTGACCTCCAGCAGCACCTGACCCGGTCCCGGAACCGGATCGGGAACCGCGACGACCTCCGGGGCGGCACCGATCTCGCGGTACTGCAACGCCTTCATGGCTCGCTCCTCACGACTCCGGGCCAAGCGCTCACCCATCGTAATCGCGCGCGGGTGAGCTCGTGTCGAAGCCGGTCGTAGCCAGCGGTCGGGGAGCACCTCGCCCGCATCTGTGCGACGGTCGGCCTGGGACGTACCCGCGAGGAAAGCGGATCGGGGGAGCGGTCGGCCGGTCGATGTTGGTTCTAGGAGTGGTCCTCATGCCCGAACGGCAGATCACGATGCGACGGCGGATGTCCGCGTCCCCCGAGTCGGTGTGGGCTCTGTACGCCGACTTCCCGAACCTCGCGAGCCACTGGGGCGGTCTTCGGGCGACCAGAGCCATCGGCGACCGGACCAGCGGTGTGGGCGCTCGCCGCCGCGTCCACCTGAAGCCGGTCGGCAGCATGGATGAAACCGTCACCGCCTGGGAGGAGGGGCGCAGGATCGACACGCGGAACCAGCCGAGCGCGTCGGTGCCGATCAAGCGGGCCGAGTCGACGCTCACGCTCGTGCCCGACGGCGACGGGACGCTGGCCACGTTCGACTACCGGTACGTGCCCAAGGGCGGCCCGTTCGGCCGGATCACCGGCCCGTTGATCGACAAGATGCTGACGGCGACCTTCACCGACATGCTGGCCGCCACCGAGAAGGCAGCCCTCGGGAACGGCGGGTAACGAGAACGGCCCCGCCGGAAGCCCTCTGCTCGGCGGGATTCGCAGCGCATCGGACCTTCGTGGCTGCTCGCCGGTCCGGCGACGGCTGGAGTCCGAGGCGGCCGCGGTCCGAGGACTCTTCGGCCGCACGCGGTTCCGGACTCCCGAGCCGGTCGCGATCGGCGAACCAGGGGAGGGCTATCCGCTTCCGCGGTCGGTGCCCACCTGGGCCCTGGAACGCATCGCGGCCGACAGCGCCCCGGCGCGATTCCTCCCGCCCGGCCAACGAGCACCGAGCGCCAGCTGATCGAGCCGGTGCACGAAAGTATCAGCCGGAGCCGGTTCAAGTGCCTAGTTCGCGTCATCGCGCCGACCTACCTTTGTGCTCACCAGTCACCCCCGGCCTGCGCTCCGCCGCTCGTCGGGGACTGTCCCCATTGGTGTCCACAAAGGAGTGAACCCGCATGTTCGGCCTGCCGAGCCGGCTGCTCTACGGCTACATCGCTCTCGCCGTGTTCATGACCGGTGATGGTTTCGAGCTGACGTTCCTGTCGCGTTTCCTCGTCGAGCACGGCTTCTCGCCCACCCAGGCCGGTCTGGTCTTCACCGTCTACGGGCTGGTGGTCGCCTTCTCCGCGTGGACCACCGGAGTGCTGGCCGAGGTCGTCGGTGCGCAGCGCCTGATGCTGCTCGGCGGTGTCCTGTGGATGGTCCTGCACGCCCTGTTCCTCACCGTCGGGCTGCAGAGCGTGATCGGCACGATCCTGATCTACAGCCTGCGCGGGATCGCCTACCCGCTGTTCATGTACTCGTTCGTGGTGCTCATCGCCCAATCGGTCCACCCGAGCCGCTTGGCCTCGGCCATGGGCTGGTTCTGGGCCTCGTTCTCGCTGGGAATCGGTGTCATGGGCGCCTACGTGCCCAGCCTGCTGGTCCCGGTCATCGGCGAGTACGCCACCTTGTGGGCCTCGCTGCTGTTCGTGGCGGCGGGCACGGCGATGTGCGCCTTCCTAGTCCCCGGCGCTCCTCCCGGGGAAGATCGCTCCCGGGACCTCGACGGCGCGGGCAAGGCTCGCGAGCTGCTCCGCGGGATGACCATCCTGGTCGAGAACCGGCAGATCGCCCTGTCCGTGGTGATCCGCGTGCTGTGCAACCTGACCCTCTACGCCTTCCCGATGATGATGCCGCTCTACCTGACCACCGAGGGCATCGGCGGCGAAGCCTGGTTCACGCTGCCCGAGTGGATGACCCTGTGGGCGATCACGAACGCCATCACCATCGGCGCCAACGTCCTCTGGGGCCGCCTCGGCGACCGATTCGGCTGGATGCGCCAGATGCGCTGGTGCGGGTTCGGCGGCATGGCGATCGCGAGCCTGGCCTTCGCCTACGTCCCGGTGTGGTTCGGCGCGAGCTTCCCGCTGATGGTGGTGGCCGCCGCGCTCTTCGCCCTGTCGGTGACCGCGTTCGTGCCGATGGGCGCGATCTTCCCGGCCCTGGCCCCCGCGCACCGCGGGGCAGCGATCTCCGCCCACAACCTCGCGTCCGGGCTCACCACGTTCGCTGGGCCGGGCATCGCCACGGTCCTGCTGCCGGTGCTCGGCCCGGTCGGCGTCTGCTGGGCCTTCGCCGGCCTGATGGTGCTGGGCACCGTCACCACGTTCTTCATCCACCCGCCCCAACCCGGCATCACCACGGCGACCGGTCGGATGCTCCCGCGCCGCGAACGCCTCGCCAACGCCGTCTGAGAGGAGCTGCGACCATGAACCCCGCGACCCGCACGACCGCTCCGACCCCGCAGGAGAAGACGATGGACGCCGTCGTCCTCGAACGCCAGCACGAGATCCAGGTCCGCCCCGTCCCCCGGCCGCGACCGGTCGGGCGCGGTGACGTGCGCATCGGCGTGCACACCGTCGGCATCTGCGGAAGCGACGTGCACTACTACACGCACGGCCGGATCGGCCCCTACGTCGTGGAAGACCCGATGGTGCTGGGGCACGAGGCCTCCGGCACCGTCCTGGAGATCGGCGCCGACGTCACCGAGCTGGCCGTGGGCGACCGGGTGTGCATGGAGCCGGGCATCCCCAACCCCCGCTCCCGTGCATCGCGCCTGGGCATGTACAACGTCGACCCCGAGGTGCGGTTCTGGGCCACCCCGCCGGTGCACGGCTGCCTGCAGCCGGAGATCGTCCACCCGGCCGACTTCACCTACAAGCTGCCCGACGAGCTGTCCCTGGAGGAAGGCGCGCTCGTCGAGCCCTTCGCCGTGGCCGTGCACGCGGTGACCAAGGCGCGGATCACCCCCGGCGACGTGGTCGCCGTCGTCGGCGCGGGCACGATCGGCGTGCTCACCGCCATCGCCGCCGCGGCCAGCGGCGCGTCCCGCGTGTACGTCTCCGACGTGGCGCCCGAGAAGTTCGCCCAGCTCGCGGCGTACCCGACCATCCACGCCGTCGACGCCACCCGGGACGACCTGGCCCGGGTGGTGCGCGACTCGACCGAGGGCTGGGGTGCGGACGTGGTGTTCGAGGCCAGCGGCAGCCCGCAGGCCTTCGGCTCGCTGTGGGAGGTCCCCGCACCGGGCGGCGCGGTCGTGCTGGTCGGCATCCCCGTCGCCCCGGTGTCGCTGGACGTCGCCGCGGCGCAAGCTCGGGAGCTGCGCATCGAGACGGTGTTCCGCTACGCCAACGCCTACCCGCGAGCCATCGAGCTCGCGGCCTCCCCGGCCGTGGACCTGGGCGCGCTGATCAGCGCCACCTATCCGCTCGACGAGGCCGTGGCCGCGTTCGAGCGCGGCGCCGAGTCCCGCCCGACCGACACGAAGATCCAGATCCGGGTGGCGGGAGCCTGACCGTGGGTGCCACCGCCCGGAGCGCTTCGGCGAACGAGTCCACCTCCCCGGTGCGGGAGCTCGTGGTCCCGGATCCGTCGAGCTCCGTGCGGTGGCACCAGCACGACTGGCCGCATCCGCTGGCCCGCTGGCACTACCACCCCGAGGTGGAGGTCCACCTCATCCGCGAGTCCTCCGGGACGGTGATGGTCGGCGACTACGTCGGCCCGTTCGAGCCCGGTCACCTGAGCCTCATCGGGTCGTTCCTGCCGCACAACTGGATCTCCCACCTCGACGGCGCCGACACCGTGCGCCAGCGGGACGCGGTCCTGCAGTTCGACCGGGACCGGTTCTTCGCCGCGGCCGAGAACCTGCCGGAACTGGAGTCGCTGCGCCCCCTGCTGGACGACGCGGCCCGCGGGATCGAGTTCAGCGGCCGCACGGCGGTCGAGGGCGCGGCTGCCGTGGAAGCGGTGCGCGACACCTTCGGCCTGCGCCGCCTGGCCGCGGTCGCCGAGCTGCTGTGCGTGCTGGCCGAATCCCCCGAGTCCGACCGCCGCTACCTCGACAGCCACGGCGGCTCGTACCGCCTGGACGTCGACGAGGCCGAGCGCTTCAACCAGGCGCTGAACTACATCACCGACCACCTCGCGGACCGGATCCTGCTCCGCGACGTCGCAGCCGAGGTCGGCCTGAGCCGCGACGCCTTCTCCCGACTGTTCTCCAAGGCCACCGGCGTGGGCTTCAGCCGCACCGTCAGCCGCATGCGCGTCACGGAAGCCTCCCGCCTCCTGCGCACCACCGGCCTACCCGTCTCGGACATCTGCTACCGGGTGGGCTTCACCAACCTGTCGAACTTCAACCGGCAGTTCCGCGCCACCACCGGCACGACCCCGACCCGCTACCGCCGCCTCGACCAGCGCTGAACGACGCCAGACCGACCAGCTCGCGTTCGCCGCTCCGGCGGCTGCGGCCGGACCGCCGCGCGGCCGGGCGCACCCAGCCGCGCGGCGGCGGATCGGCAGCACTGGGCCGATCTTTTCCGCTCGTCAGAGGATCTCCAGCGGAACCGGGCGGTTCGGCGCCGGGAACGCCCGTTCCAGTTCGCCGAGGTCGTGCTCGGACAGCTGCAGGTCCAGGACCTGCAGGTTCTGGTCGATGTGCGCGGTGGTGGCCGCCTTGGGGATCGCGCACACGCCCTCGCGGGCGAGCACCCACGCGAGCGCGATCTGCGCCGAGGTGGCCGCGTGGCGTTCCGCGATCTGCTGCAGCACCGGCTGGTCCAGCAGCCGACCTTGCTCGATCGGCGAGTACGCCATGACGGGGAGATCCCGCTGCTGGCACCACGGCAGCAGGTCGAGTTCGATGCCGCGCCTGGTGAGGTTGTAGAGCACCTGGTCGGTGGCGCTCCGCCGCCCGAGCTCGTGCTCGAACAGCTCCGCCATGTCATCGGGTGCGAAGTTGCTGACCCCGAAGTGGCGAACCTTGCCGCTGTCCTGCAGCTCCGCGAACGCGTCGAGGGTCTCGGCCAGGGGGGTGCCGCCCCGCCAGTGCAGCAGGTACAGGTCGAGGCGGTCGGTGTCCAGCCGCCGCAGGCTCTCCTCGCACGCGCGGATCGTCGCCCGCCGACCGGCGTTGCTGGGCAACACCTTGCTGACCAGGAACGCGTCGTCGCGCCGACCGCGGATCGCCTCGCCGACGACCTCCTCGGCACCGCCGCTGCCGTACATCTCGGCGGTGTCGATCAGCTGGAGGCCGCGGTCCATCCCGTGCCGCAGCGCTGCGACCTCGGCTGCGCGCTGCGCTCGCCGTTCTCCCATGCCCCAGGTGCCCTGCCCCAGGACGGGAAGTCGGTCACCGTCTGGCAGTTGAAGCTCTCGCATGCGTCCGTCCATTCCGGTTAGATCACGCCAGCCGGGCGGCGCCTTCGTGGAGACCGCCTCGTGGTCGGCCGTTCGTCCAGGGCGAGGTCGCCCCCGCCGAGATCGGTACCGGCAGCCCGAGGCCGCTTTCGACGCCGAGGGTACTGCGCGTGCCCGCGACGGCGAGGTGCGTGCCCTTCGACGCCGGGCTCGCCCGCTCGGCGCTCGCTACCGCGTCAGGTTGGACTGAAAATCAGTCGTCCCTTCGGTCAGGTGGTAGCCGGCTCCGGTGCGCCGCGCAGTGCCGCGGACACCGCACGTGCCATGCGCACGACCACCCCGGCCTCCGCTGCGGTGAGGGTGCTGATGTCGCGGAGCGGCGGGAGCAGGAGCCGCACCTGGCTGCCTGCGTAGGGCTCGATGCGAACCTGCCAGGTGCGGTCGCGCGGGAACCAGCGGAGGCTGCACTCGACCAGGTCGACCGAGCTCACGAGATCGCTCGTCGCCTGCGCGCAGGAGCCGTGGTTCAGCGCGTCGACGAGTCCCGCCGCACCGGGTGCGCCGCGCCATCGGAACGAGCCGCGCCTGCGGTTGCGCACCTCCAGCTGGAGCTCGCACGGTTCGTCCGGTCCGTCGGCCACGAGCTCCGCGACGGCGCGGAGCTGGTGGATGCGCGCGAAGAAGTAGCGCTGGGTGCGGTATTGAAGCGCGAGGGTGACACCGGGCGCGCGGACCTCGAGCGCGCGTTCTCCGGCCTCGACGCTGCAACCGGCCCGGTCGAAGGGGGACGCCTGCTGCTGCAGGGAACGCGCGGCGAGGTCGTCCAGCCCGCGCCCGGCGGTCAACGCGCCGCTCCGGTCCGCCGGTCCTCGCCCGAATCCAGCGGAGTCGGGGAGAAGAACGGCTCCTTCTTGACCAGCTTGAGCCAGATGACGGCGTAGCCGACGATCAGCGCCGTGCAGATGCCGGCGCCGGCCCAGATCGTCGCGCGCGTGGCGGGATCGGGGTGGATCCCGATGATCATCCAGACGCACGCCCCGATGCCGAGCACCTGCGGGAGCGGGAACAGCGGGGACCGGAACGGGCGCGCGGCCGACGGGTAGCGGCGGCGCAGCACGATGACGTCGATCTGGGCGAGGATGTACGAGGCCAGCCACATGACGGTCGCCACCAGCACGAGGTCGAGGATCGCGTCGCTGTCGGCGATCGTGACCAGCGATCCGACGATGATCGCCGTGACGGCCAGGACCGACACCCACGGCGTGCGGAACCGGGGGTGCACCCAGGCGAACGCCCGCGGGAGCATCCCCTTGCGGGCCAGCCCGTAGAGCATGCGGGGCACGGCGGCCAGGATCGCCGACACCGAGCTCGCCGACGCCAGGACGGTCGCGGCGGTGAGCACGACCAGCCCCGTGCGTCCGGCGATGCCCTCGGCGGCCAGCAGGTGCGGGGTCGAGGAGTTCGCGAGCTCCTCGAGACCCACGTAGCGCAGCGCGGCGAATCCGAAGGCCATGTCCACCAGGTAGACGATCACCAGCCCGGTGATCATCGCTCGCGGGATGATCCGGCCCGGGTTCCGGATCTCCTCGCTCATCGGGCAGATGAACTCGATGCCGATGAACAGGTACGCACCGATCGCCACGAGCTGCGTCACGCCCGCCCACCCGGCGGGGTTGGCGGGCGCCGGGTTCGGCAGCGGGTCGCCACCTCCGAGACCGAGCAACCCCAGCGCGCCGAACCCGATGAGGACGACGATCATCGAGCCCGTCACCACGACTTGGGCCCGGCCGAACGATTTGACGCCGACCAGGTTGACGGCGGTGAACGCCAGGGTGAGCCCGACCGCGAACGCGGTGGGGGAGAGCCCGGGCACGAGGTGCTCGGCGGCGAGCCCGGAGACCACGAGCTCCGCCGGTTCGACCGTGGCCACCAGCACGATGTAGCCGGCGAGCACCCCGAAGACGGCCGGACCGCGCCCGAGTGCGGGCGCGGTGTAGTCCCCGATCATCCCGGCACCGGGGATCAGCGTCGCCAGCTCCGAGTACGAGAACGCGATCAAGGTGGTGATGACCAGGGCCGCGAATCCGGCGACGGCGAACATCGGACCGCCGAGCCCGAAGGCGTTGCCCAGCGAGGTCAGGGTGGTGGCCGCGACCACGAGGCCGATGCCGGTGACGAGGGCGCCCCAGAAGCCCAGGGCGCGTTGCAGATGTGGTTGGGACATGGGAAACCTTTCGATCTGCCTGGCCGCGCGGCCGGATCTCAGGACATCTGGAGGCGGTGCTCGGGCGGGCTCGCTGCCGGACCCACCGGTTCGAGCCCGCCACGTCCGGTGCGCGAGCGCGTCGGACCGCGGGGCGGTCCGGTTACCCGCGAGGATCGCGCCCGGTCACCGGAGCCCGGCCGATGCGGTGGCGCGGGTGAGGGTCTGCTCGACCAGTCCGACCAGCTCGCCGATCGCAGCGGCATCGGCGATCAGCGGCGGGGAGAGCTGCAGCAGCGGGTTGCCCTCGGAATCCGCGGCGAGGCGGCACAGCACCCCCGCTTCGGCAGCGGCCGGGGCCAGGTGCCCGTTGACGAACTCGGTCGCGTCGAGCTGTTCCGCCGCCCAGGACTTCGCGGCGGGATCGGTGACCAGCTCCAGGCTGCGGTGGTAGCCGTCGCCTCGGATGTCGCCGACGATCGGGTTCGCGCGCAGCCGTTCGAGTTCGGTGGCGAACGTCGCGCTGGTGGCCCGGACGTTGCCCAGCACGTCCAATCGGCGCATGATCTCCAGGTTGGCCAGCGCGGCGGCGCAGGCTACCGGGTGCCCGCCGTAGGTGAGCGCGTGGTTGTACATCCCGGCCGGTCCATCGAGGACGGTCTCGATGATCCGGTCGTCGGCGATCAGCCCGCCCAGCGGGACGTAGGCCGAGGCGATCCCCTTGGCGAAGGTGATGATGTCGGGCTGGAACCCGTAGCGGATCGAACCGAACCACTCGCCGAGCCTGCCGAAGCCGGTGATCACCTCGTCGGCGATCAGCAGGATCCCGTGCCGGTCGCAGAGCTCGCGCACGCCCTGGAAGTAGCCCGCGGGCGGGGCGAGGCTCCCCCCGGCGTTCTGCAGCGGCTCCAGGACGATGGCGGCGATGGTGTCCGCGCCCTCCTGCTGGATCAGCGCGTCGAGCTCGGCCAGGAGGAACGCGGTGAACTCCTTCTCGGTCTCCTGGTCGGGCCGCCGGTACCGCTTGGTGTTCGACACGTGCCGGACGCCGGACATGAGCGGCTCGAACATCTTGCGGACCTGCACCATGCCGTTGAGGGACATGGCTCCGAAGCTGGTGCCGTGGTACGCGACCCGGCGGGCGACGAACTTCCGCCGGGAGTGCTCGCCCCGGCTGATGTGGTACTGCCGGGCGAGCTTGATCGCGGCTTCGTTGGACTCCGAGCCGCTGGAGGTCAGGAAGACCCGGTTCAGGTCGCCGGGGGCGAGCTCGGCGAGCTCCGCGGCCAGCTTCGCCGCGGGCGGGTGCGCGACGCTCCAGGTGGTCTGGAAGGGCAGTTCGCTCATCTGCCGGGCGACGGCCTCGCCGACCTCGGCCCCGTGCGAGTAGCCCAGCTGGGTGCAGAACAGCCCGGCGAGCCCGTCGAAGTACCGCTTGCCCGATTCGTCGTAGACGTAGCAGCCCTCACCTCGGGCGAAGATCGGCAAGGTCTCGTCGCGATACCTCGTCGCCGGGGTGAAGTTCATGACGAGGTGGCGCTTCGCCAGCTCTTCGACGGTGGCGGTCGCGCTCGATTCCGCGGACATGGTGCTCCCCAATTCTCCTCGGTGCTGGTCAGGTGCGCTGCGGCCCGAAGGCGCGTTCGTCAGTACTTGATCCACGTGGTCTTCAGGCCGGTGAACTTCTCGATCGCGTGCGCGGACAGATCGCGCCCGAAGCCCGATTGGCCGAAGCCCCCGAACGGGGTCAGCGGGCTCAGCGCGTCGACGTTGTTGACCGAGACGGTTCCCGCGCGCAGCGCATCGGAGACGCGCATGGAGCGGGAGAGGTCCGCGGTCCAGACCGAGGCGGCCAGGCCGTAGCTGCTGTCGTTGGCCAACCGGATCGCGTGCGCCTCGTCGTCGAAGGCGGTCACGCAGAGCACGGGCCCGAAGATCTCCTCGCGCTCGATGCGCGAGCCGGGCGCCACCTCGTCGAAGACCGTCGGTTCCACGAAGCAGTCGCGGCGCCCTCCGCCGGTGACCAGCTCGGCTTCGCGCGCACCGTCCTCGATGAAGCTGGCGACCCGCTCGGCGTGCGCGGCATCGACCACCGGGCCCATCGGGCTCGCGGGGTCGAGCGGGTCGCCGGGCGCGTAGTCGGCGGCCCGCTTCGCGATCCTGGCCACGAGCTCGTCCTTGATCTCGCGGGCCACGAGCAGGCGGGAGTTGGCCGAGCAGACCTCGCCCTGGTTGAAGAAGATCCCCGCGCAGGCGGCTTCGGCGGCCGCGTCCAGGTCGGCGCAGTCGGCGAAGACGAGGTTGGGGCTCTTGCCGCCGCACTCCGGCCACACCTGCTTGAGGTTCGATTCGGCCGCGTAGCCCAGGAACAGCTTGCCCACCGCGGTCGAGCCGGTGAAGGCGATGCAGTCGACGTCCGGGTGCAGGCCGAGCGCGCGGCCCGCGGTCTCGCCGCGTCCCGGGATCACGTTGAGAGCGCCATCGGGCAGCCCGGCTTCGGCGGCCAGCTCGGCGAGCCGCAGCGCCGACAGCGGGGACTGCTCGGCCGGCTTGAGCACCACCGAGTTACCGGCGGCCAGGGCGGGCGCCACCTTCCAGGTGGCCATGTCGAGCGGGAAGTTCCACGGCACGACCGCGCCGACGACGCCGAGCGGGACGCGGCGGACCAGGGCCAGATCTCCCGCGCCGGTCGGTGCGATCTCGCCGTAGTCCTTGTCGATCGCCTCGGCGTACCAGCGGAACAGACCGGCTGCTCCGGGCACGTCGATCTCGTGCGCATCGGTGACGAGCTTGCCCATGTCCAGCGAGTCGAGCAGCGCGAGTTCCGCGCCGTGCTGCTCGATCAGGTCGGCCAGGCGCAGGAGCACCCGCTTGCGCTCGGCGGGACTGGCGCACGACCAGGTCCCGGACTCGAAGCGCTCGCGGGCCGCGGCCACGGCGGCGTCGACGTCGGCGGGACCGCACTCGGCGACCTCGGCGAGGGTGCGACCGGTAGCGGGGTCGACGGTCGGGAACGTGCCGCCGTCGAGCGCTGCGGTGAACCGGCCCCCGATGAACGCGGAGTCGCGCGGGGTGATACCCGCAGCCGCCTCGCGCCACTGCTCGTGGGTGAACGTTGGCATGGCTCTCCTTTGAGCTGAGCAACTTTGAACGCTGATTCAAATATTCAGCGAAGACGCATGTCAATAGATGGATAGCGATTGAAAAATCTGAAACAACGGATCAATAATGGTGGACGTGACGCGCACGAGGACACAGCAGGCACGACGGGAGCAGTTCATCGACGCCGCGCTGCGGGCGATCAACGAACGGGGGCGCGACAACGTCCGCATCCGCGACATCGCCGCGGCGGCGGGAGTGTCGCCGGGATCGGTGCTCTACCACTACCCGGAGCTGGCGGAGCTGATGTTCGACGTGCACCGCACGGTGGCCGACCGCTTCTACCACCACCGGGTCGACACCGTCGACGCGGCCGAGAGCGCCGAGCTCAAGCTCGCCGCGGCGATCGAGACCGGTCTGCCGTCCGGGCAGGACGACGAGGTCGCCAGCGCGCTCTACGAGATGCACGGGCTCGCCGACCGCAGTTCCGAGCACGCCGCGCTCATGACCGGGCTGTACGACCGCGAGGTCGCGCTCTACGCCGCGGTGCTGGAGATCGGCCGCGCGACGGGCCGGTTCACGCTGTCCCGGCCGGTGCGCGAGATCGCTGCGACGCTGGTCGCGCTGGAGGACGGGCTCGGGTTGCACCTGATCAGCAACAACACCTCCGTCGAGCGCAGCACCGCCAAGCACCTGCTCGCCGAGTGCGCCCGGCAGGCCACCGGCTGCGCGACCATCCCATGAGCCGACGCGCGCCCGATGGGCGCCCGCGGCGACCCGCGTGCCGAAACCCCGGCGCGCGAGGCAGGATGGCTCCATGAACGAGCCAGCCTTCACCCTCGTGCAGCTGCGCTACTTCGAGGCCGCCGCCCGGCACCTCAGCATGACCGCTGCTTCGAACGAGCTCATGGTGTCGCAGTCGGCCGTGTCCACCGCGATCGCGCAGCTGGAGAAGGAGATGGGGGTGCAGTTCCTGCTGCGCCACCACGCCCGAGGGCTCAGCCTGACCACGGCGGGCGAGGCGTTCTACAAGCGAGTTCTGGACTTCCTCGCGCACGGTGCCGAGCTGGTCGAGACGGCCCGGCAGTCGGGCACCGAGCTGGTGGGGACGCTGACGGTCGGCTGCTTCGCCACGCTCGCGCCGTTCCGGCTGCCCGGTCTGCTCGCGGAGTTCGAGGCCCGGCACCCGCAGGTCCACCTGTCGCTGCGCGAAGGCGAGCACCACGCGCTCAAGTCGGCGCTGCGTTCCGGCGAAACCGAGCTCGCCCTGCTGTACGGCTACGACCTGGACGACGACATCGACCGCGAGGTCGTGGGCACGGTGCCGCCGTACGTCATCGTCGGCGGGGACCACCGGCTCGCGCAGCGGAAGAGCCGCGAGGTGTCCCTGCAGGACCTGGCCGACGAGCCGATGGTGCTGCTCGACCTGCCGCACAGCCGGGAGTACTTGCAGTCGATCCTCAGCGACGCGGGTGTGGAACCGAGGGTTCGGCACCGGACGTCCGGGTTCGAGACCGTCCGCGCGTTCGTCGCGCGCGGCCACGGATTCGCGCTCCTCAACCAGCGCCCGGAGTCGGAATCCACGTACTCGGGCGCGCGCGCCGTGGCGCTCGCGCTGACCGACGACGTCCGGCCGCTGGAGATCGTCGTCGCCTCGATGCGCGGGGTCCGCCTCACCCGGCGGGCGCAGGAGTTCCGGGAGCTCTGCCGCGGGCTCTACGCCCGCTGAACGTCGTCGCGGCCGGGAAGGGCGAATCGCCTGCCCGGCCGCGAGCCGGTCGGCGGGTCAGGGCACGCGGCCGAGGTAGTCGCGCTGGATCGCGATCTGGTCGGCCACGAACTTGGCGTCGTGCCACACCCCCCAGATGAAGCTCGATCCGCGGTGCGCCAGCCAGGGCAGTCCGAGGAAGTAGACGCCGGGCTCGGAGGACACGCCGCGGCGGTGCTGGGGCTTGCCGTTCTCGTCGAACGCGTCGACCTGCAGCCAGTCGTAGTCCACGGCGTAGCCGGTGGCCCAGACGATCGAGCCGACCCCCGCGGCGGCGAGATCGAGCTCCAGGATCGGGTCGGTCACGCGAGCGGGATCCGCCCCCAAGGCGCGGGCGCCGGGTTCTTCCGGGAGGTCCAGGCCGTTGCGCTCGACGAAGGCGTCGGCTTCGTCGAGCAGCGCGAGGTAGTTCGCATCCCCGTTCGCGATGTTGGTCCCGAGGTCCGGGGCGAAGCGGAGGGTTCCCCGGTCGAACTCGCTGGTCATCCCGACGAGTTCGATGCCGAGTTGGGCGAGCGCGCGGAAGTCGACGGTGCGCCCGCCGCGCGCTCCGCTGACCGCGATGGTGACGTGCTCGGCGCCCGAGGGAGGCGTCTCGGCGCTCCACTTCCCGAGCACCCCGAGCCACCAGCAGAAGTCGTGCCCGCGGTACCGGCGGGGCGGTCGGTCGTGGGGACCCACCGACAGGTACACCGATCGCCCCGACCGGCGGAGCTCTTCGGCGATCTGAACTCCTGACGAGCCGGCGCCCACCACCAGCACGGCTCCCTCGGGCAGCTGCTCCGGATTGCGGTAGTCGCTCGAGTGGATCTGGGCGGGGCCGGCGTCGCGCGGCACGATCGGCGGGATCACGGGGCGCTGGAACGGTCCGGTCGCCGCGATGACGAACCGGGAGTCGATGGTGCCGTCCGAGGTTTCCACGCGAAAGCCGCGTCGTCCCGCGTGCCTCCGGACGGACGTCACCTCGACACCGGTCCGGATCGGCGCGGCGATCTTCTCCGCGTAGGCCTCGAAGTAGGCCGCGATCTGGTCCTTCGAGGCGAAGGCGTCGGGAGCCAGGTCGACGAACTCCAGGCCGGGGAAGCGGTCGTGCCACGCGGGGCCGTTCGCGACCAGCGAGTCCCACCGCTCCGAACGCCAGCGCTCGGCGATGCGGTCGCGTTCGAGCACGAGGTGCTGCACGCCGCAGTTGCTCAGGTGTTCGCTCATCGCCAGGCCGGCTTGGCCCCCGCCCACGACGAGGGCCTCCACCTCTTGGATCGACATCCAGACCTCCACTCCGGGGCGCGGACCGTTGGGGCCGGCCGCGCCTCTCTGCGTCTCACCGGATCCTTGCCGCGGGTCAGATCCTGTGTCCAACAGATGTTTTTGGAGCTCGACATCTGATTTTTCGATCCAATCCTCGCTCGGGCAGAGGCGGAGCGGTCCGGGGGTGGAGTCGCATCAGAATTTTTGATGCATTGGTACTGAAACATCTACTGGACAGAAGGCGGGCGGCGGGGACAGGGTGAGGCCGGTAGGTCGCCGATCCGTCCGAGAACTCCCGCCAGGAAAGGTCCGACGTGACTGTTCATCGCCGCATACGCCCGTTCAACACGCGCGACACCTACCCCGAGCAGAACCTCGACAACGACCTCTGCCAGGCCGTCGTCGCCAACGGCACGGTCTACGTCCGCGGTCAGATCGGGCAGGACCTCGACACCAGCGAATCGGTGGGCATCGGCGACGCCGCCGCCCAGGCCGAGCAGGCCATGGCCAACATCAAAACGCTGCTCGAAGAAGCGGGCAGTCGGATGGAGCACCTGGTCAAGCTCACCATCTACCTCATCGACCCCCGATACCGCGAGGACGTCTACCGCACCGTCGGTCGCTGGACGAGGGGCGTGCACCCGATCTCGACCGGCGTGGTGGTCTCCGCGCTCGCGCGGCCGGAGTGGCTGTGCGAGATCGACGCCATCGCGGTGATCCCGGAGGAGGAGCAGTGACGTTCTCGATCGTGGCCCGCGATACCTCCGGCGGCGCAGTGCGTTTCGGCATCGCGGCCAGCTCCTCGAGCCCCGCCGTCGCCGCGCGCGTCGCGCACCTCAGGCCCGGCGTCGGAGCCGCGGCTTCGCAGAACATCACCGACCCGCGGCTCGGCGGTCGCCTCCTCGACCGGCTCGCCGAGCACGGCGACGCCGCGCGAGCCATCACCGAGGTGACGTCCGCGGACGACATCGAGTACCGGCAGCTGACCGCGCTGGGCCGGACCGGGCCGGGCGTCGCCTACAGCGGTGCCCGCACGTTGGGCACCCACGGCTCCGCAACCGCGGACGGTGTCGTGGCGGCGGGCAACATGCTCGCGGGCGAGCACGTCCCGCGGTCCATCGTCGAGGCGTTCACCTCGGAGTCCGGAGAGCTGGAGCAGCGGCTCGTCGCCGCGCTGCGAGCGGGTCTGGACGCCGGGGGAGAGGAGGGGCCGGTCCGCTCCGCGGGGCTCGTCGCGGTGTCCGATGTGGACTGGCCGGTGACCGACCTCCGGGTGGACTGGGACGAGGACCCGATCGGCCGGCTCGCCGAGCTGCTCGACGTGTGGCTTCCGCAGCGCGACGACTACGTCACCCGAGGCCTCCACCCGGGTTCCGCGCCTTCCTACGGCGTGCCGGGAGACGAGTCGTGACGGCGCTGAAAGCCGCAGCTCGCACCGAGATCGAACGGCACGCCGACGAGCTGGTCCTGCTGTCGGAGCGCTTGCACGCCGATCCCGAAACCGCGTGGGAGGAGCACCGCGCCGCTGCGGCGGTCCCGGAGCTGCTCGACCGCGCCGGATTTGCCGTCACACCGGCCTACCTCGGCTTGGAGACGGCGTTCCACGCGAGCTTCGGCACCGGGCCCAGGCGCATCGCGCTGTGCGCCGAGTACGACGCGCTGCCCGGCCTCGGCCACGCCTGCGGCCACAACCTCATCGCGGCCGGTTCGGTGGGCGCTGCGCTAGGGCTGGCCGCCGTCGCCGACGACATCGGGGCGACCGTGGAGGTCTACGGCACGCCGGCCGAGGAAGGCGGTGGCGGGAAGGTCGAGCTGCTCGACCGCGGGGCCTTCGCCGGTGTGGACCTGGCGATGATGGTGCACCCGGCGCCCGTGGACGTCGCCGAGGCGCGGCCGTTCGCCGTCAGCCACTCGAAGATCTCCTACACCGGAACGTCCGCGCACGCCGCGGCCTACCCCGAAGCAGGCGTCAACGCCGCCGACGCGTTCACCGTCGCCCAGGTCGCGATCGGTCTGCTGCGCCAGCACATCCCCGCCTCGGCGAGGGTGCACGGCATCGTGACGCACGCGGGCGAGGCGCCGAACGCGGTTCCCGAGCACGCCACCGGCCGCTGGTACGTGCGCGCCGAGACCCTCGCGGAGCTCGCCGAGCTGGAACCGCGAGTGCTGCGCGCCTTCGAAGCCGGTGCGCTGGCCACCGGTTGCGAGCTGACCGTCGAGCCGGAGAGCAAGCCCTACGCCGAGTTCCGCGCCGACGAGGCGGCGCTGGCGGCCTACCGCTCCAACGCCTCGCGCCTGGGGCGCGAGTTCGCCCCGGACGGCACGGCATCGCGCATGAATCGCGCCTCCACTGACATGGGCAACGTCTCCCAGGTGGTGCCGGCGATCCACCCCTACATCGGCGTCGGTTCGCTGCCCGCGATCAACCACCAGCGCGAGTTCGCCGCGCACTGCGTCGGCGGCGTCGCCGAACGGGCACTGCTGGACGGCGCGATCGCGCTGGCGTGGACCGGAGTGGATCGGGCGACGGGCTCCTGACCGCTCCGAATCCGCCGCCCGGTCCGCACCCTGTTCCCACCTTCCCGGGAGGACGACGATGTCCCTCGCCTCGACCCGCACCGAGCACGACATGCTCGGCGAGATCAGCGTGCCCGCTGAGGCCTACTACGGAGCCCACACCGCGCGCGCCCTCGTCAACTTCCCCATCACGCGGGAAACCCTCGCCGACCGACATCACCTCGTGGTGGCGCTGGCGACGGTCAAGCAGGCCGCGGCGGCGGCCAACGCGGAGCTCGGCGCGCTCGATCGCACCAGGGCCGAAGCCATCGCGGAGGCGTGCACCGAGATCAGGAGCGGCAGGCTGCACGACCAGTTCGTCGTCGACCTGATCCAAGGCGGCGCCGGGACCTCGACGAACATGAACGCCAACGAGGTCATCGCCAACCGCGCCCTGGAACTGCTCGGGCACGAGCGAGGAGACCACCGCGCGCTCCACCCGCTCGACCACGTCAACCTCGGGCAGAGCACCAACGACGTCTACCCCACGGCGGTCAAGATCGCCCTCGACGGCCACCTCGGCGAGCTGCTCGCGGTTCTCGCCGAACTGCGCGAGGCGCTGGCCGCCAAGGCGACCGAGTTCGCCGACGTGATCAAGATGGGCCGCACCCAGCTGCAGGACGCCGTGCCGATGACCTCGGGCCAGGAGTTCGGCGCGTTCGCGGCCACGCTCGGCGAGGACGAGCAGCGCCTCGCCGAGGCCCGGTCGTTGCTGCACGAGCTCAACCTCGGCGGCACCGCGATCGGCACCGAGCTCAACGCGCGCCCGGGCTACCGGGAGCGCGCGATCGCGCACCTGCGCGACCTGACCGGCATCCCGACGCTCGTCTCCGCGCCCGATCTCGTCGAAGCGACCCAGGACGTCGGCGTCTTCGTCCAGCTCTCCGGCGTGCTGAAACGGGTCGCGGTCAAGCTGTCCAAGATCTGCAACGACCTGAGGCTGCTGTCCTCGGGACCGCAGGCCGGGCTCGGCGAGATCACCCTGCCAGCTCGACAGGCCGGTTCGTCGATCATGCCCGGCAAGGTCAACCCCGTCATCCCCGAGGCGGTCAACCAGGTCGCCTTCGAGGTCGTGGGGAACGACGTCACGGTCACCCTCGCCGCGGAAGGCGGGCAGTTGCAGCTCAACGCCTTCGAACCGATCATCGTCCGAGCCCTGACGTCCGGGCTCGATCACCTCACCTCCGCGATCGGCGTGCTCACCCGGCACTGCGTTCGCGGCATCACCGCCCGCCGGGAAAGCCCGGCGGACGCCGTGGCCACCTCCGTCGGCCTGGTGACGGCGCTGAGCCCCGCCCTCGGGCACGAAGCGGCGTGCGCCATCGCGCTGGAGGCCCACCGAACGGGTCGGCCCGCGCTGGAGCTGGTGAGGGAGCAACAGCTGCTGACCGAGGAGCAGCTCGGCGCGCTGACCACACCGCAAGCCCTCACCCGGGGCCCCGGGTGATGCCGGGCTGCGCGGTGAGGTCGCTGTTGCAGCCTCATCAGGCCCGCATGTCGGCCCAGGTCGACCATTCTGCATCTGTCTGATCGATGCATTGCTTTGATTATTTCTTCTTGTTAGATGCCGAGGCTCGCTTCTAGCGTCATCCGAAAGCCGGTCCGAGGAGGCCACCCATGACCGCACACGAATCCGCCCCGGGCGGGGAGCTGACCGACGCGATGGCCGATCCCGCGATGCTGCGCCGGAGCGTGGCAGCAGGCGCGGTCGGCGTGTTCGTGCACTGGTTCGACTGGGCCGCCTACGCCTACCTCGCGAGCACGATCGCCGCGGTGTTCTTCCCCGCCGGTGACGCGACCGCCGGGCTCCTCGCCGTGTTCGGGGTCTTCGCGGTGTCGTTCGGCATCCGGCCCATCGGAGCACTGGTCTTCGGGCCGCTCGGCGACCGGATCGGACGCAAGCGCACGCTTTCGGTCGTCATCTTCGTGATGTCCGGCGCCACGCTCGCCATCGGCTTGCTGCCCGGCTACTCGAGCATCGGGATCGCCGCTCCGCTCCTGCTGGTCCTCCTGCGCCTGCTGCAGGGCTTCGCCGCTGGTGGTGAGTTCGGCAGCGCCGCGAGCTTCCTCGCCGAGTACGCCCCGCGGCGGCGCCGCGGGTTCGGCGTCAGCTGGCTCGAAGTCGGTTCTCTGCTGGGCTTCCTCGCCGGCTCGTTCGTCTTCCTGCTGCTGTCGGTGGGCCTCTCGGAGGAGCAGCTCTCCACCTGGGGCTGGCGGATTCCCTTCCTCATCGCAGCCCCGCTGGGCGTCATCGGATTCGTCATCCGCAACAAGATCGAGGACACCCCGGAGTACCGCGCTCTCGAGGCGACCGACAACGTGCCCCGCAGCCCGGTGCGCGAGCTCCTCCGCAACAACAGCAAGCAGCTGCTCCAGGCCGCCGGCCTGATGACGATGATGCACGTGCCGTTCTACGCCGTGCTCACCTACCTGGTCACCTACGAGACCGACCACCTCGGCCACTCCTCCGGCAGCGCGGCAGCCCTGTCCACGGTCATCTCCCTCCTCGGGCTGGCCCTCGTCCCGGCGTTCGGCCACCTGTCCGACCGGCTCGGCAGGAGGCCGGTCCTGATCGGCGCGGGCATCGCGCTGTTCGTCCTCGCAACACCCGCCTACGCGCTGATGCGCACGGGCGTGGTGGGCACCTGGGTCGGCGGGCTCGCGCTGGGCGTCGTCCTCGCCGCGATCCTGGGCACCTACGCGGTGTGGTCGGCCGAGGTCTTCCCGACCCGCACCCGCCAGGGCGGCCTGTCCATCGCCTACAACCTCACCGCCGCCCTGTTCGCCGGGACGGTCCCGTACCTGATGACGGTGCTGATCTCGCTCACCGGCAGCACGCTCGTCCCCGGCCCCTACCTCATGGTCGCCGCCGTGATCGGCCTGATCGCGGCCTTCTCCCTGCGCGAAACCGCGGGCGACCCGCTGCTGCAGGACGAGGACCTCGCCGGCGAGCCCACCCGCGGATCCGCGACGGACGCGGTGTTGCCCGAGAACTCACGCTGAGGAGACCAGCGCCCCGGCGTCATCCGCGACGCGGCACCAGCTGCGACGGCAGGAGGGATCGTTGAGACGGCGCCGGTGGCGTCTCTGATCACGATTGCGTCCCGTGGTCGACCGACGCGAAGCCGCATCGACGAGACCGACGCGTTCGAGCACGCGCATTTTCGCAGTTCTCGCGCTGTGATCAGGTGTCTGCTGAGGTGGATACCGCTGCATGGCGATCACCGTTGCCGGTGGTGGTGTGGCCGGTGCGCAGCTGCGGTCGGGGGCCCGCTTCGCTCGGCTGCTGGCCGACGGAGATCGAGCCATGTCGAAAGCCGGGGGACGGCAGGCGATCTGCGTGGCCGCAGCGTGCGCGCTCGCTACCAGTTTCGAAGCGATTCCCGGAAGATCCCCTCGGCCGCATCGGGGGTGAGCCGACGGGGAGCCACTGACAGCTGGCGGGATTGCTTCATCGTTCCGTCGACCAGCGCGTCGAGATCGGACTCGGTGAAGCCGAACGCGCCGATACCGTTCGGCATGTCGATGTCCCGCATCAGATCTGCCAGAACGCGCGGCAGCGCTTCTGCCCCCTCGGAGGGATCGACGGGCCGTCCGGCGATGAGCGCGGCCGCGCGCAGGTGCCGTTGCGGGTCGGCCGCGAAGGTGTAGCGGAAGGCCGCCATCGCGGTCGAAGCCACGGCCTGGCCGTGCGGGACCATCGGCATCGAGGGGTAACCGTCGGCTTCATACCCGCGCGTGCTTCCGGAAATGGGGTAGGAATTGGCGTGCGGGATGTGAGTGCCCGCGTTCCCGAAGCCCATTCCGGTCACGGCCGAGGCGAACGCCATCGCATAACGAGCGTCGAGGTCGTGGCCGTTGTGGACGGCGTGGCGAAGGTGCTTCCCAATCGATTCCATGGCCTTCTCGCACCACGTGTCGCTGATCGGGTTGGCGCCGCAGAAGGCAGCCCGCGCTTTCGCTCCGGGGAACGGCGGACGGGCGTCGAAGGACACCGCCGTGTAGCTCTCCAGCGCATGCGTGAGCACGTCCATCCCGGAGGCAGCCGTGACCTGCGGCGGCATGCTCACCGTGGTGATCGGGTCGACCACCGCCAGATCGGGGCGCAGTCGGGGATGGCTGACCCCTGCCTTGAGGCTGTGCTCGAGGAGGTCGACGACGCAGATCGTGGTGGATTCGGAGCCGGTCCCGGCGGTGGTAGGCACCGCCACCAACGGCTTGAGCGGGAGCTCGGGAGCCTTGCCGGCTCCGACGGGGGAGCGATGTGGTCCATGAGCGTGCCGGGCTGCGTGGTCAGCAGGTTGACGGCCTTGGCGGTGTCGATGGCCGACCCGCCGCCGACCGCGACGTAGCCGTCCCAGTTCCCGCTGCGGGCGAACTCCACCGCCGCCGCGATGCTGCTGTCGGTGGGTTCGATCGTGACGCCGTCGAACAGGTCGGCCGAGACCCCGGCCGCTTTGGCGGAGTCCACGACCCGGTCGGGAACACCGGTCGCCAGCACTCCTGGGTCGGTCAGGACGAGCACCTCGCCCACGCCGAGCGATTGGAGGTCCTCGCCGATCTCGGTGATTGCGCCGGGCCCGAACTTCAACGGCGGCGCGGCCCAGGTGAACACGGATTCGGTGGGGTGGTCGTACGCAGGCATCGCAGCTCCCGAATTTCGGCGGCAGTTCGATCGGTGAAATGGGATTCCACTGCTCGGGTGGCGTAGATCGCGCTCAGCGCCACCGTCGATGGGGCTACTTGTGATCTCGCGTGCTCAGCCCCGTGCGGTCGTTCTTCCGGTCACGGGCGGGACCGCGCTTCTCGGCCAGATGCAACGGAGTCGATCGAGGCGGGCGGGGGTGGGTACGTCCGCCCGGACGTACCCACCCCGGCCGGGATCAGGCAGGCACCGCGGCCTCGACGTCGGAGAGCATCCCGTCGATGCCCGCCAGCAGTTCGCCGAGGACTTCCTCGTCCGAGATCAGCGGCGGCGAGACCATGAGCATGGTGGCGCCGCGGTCATCCCCGCGCAGGATCACGCCGGTGCGATCGAAGGCATTCGGCAGGACTTCGCGAAGAACTCGCGTGGACTGCTCGTCGGTGAGTTCGCGGCCCGTGCTGCTGTCGGCCGTCAGCTCGACCGCGTAGAAGAGCCCGGTTCCGCGAACGTCCTTGACGCACCGGTGCGCGCGTTGAAGGGATTCGAGCCCGGAGCGGAGCTGGGGTCCGCGTTGCTCGACGTTGGGGAGGATCGACTCCTCGCGCATCGCGTTGATCGTGGCGGCGGCGACGGCGGTGGCCACCGGATGGCCACCCCACGTGGCGCCGTGGGTGAACCCCGCTCGGTTGCCTTGGTCGAAAAGCCGCTCGATCACCGGCTCGCGGACGACGACACCGCCGAGGGGGGCGTAGCCGGCGGTCGACCCCTTCGCGAACGTGATCAGGTCCGGGGTGACTCCGTAGCGGGCGCTGCCGAACCACGAGCCGAGGCGTCCGAAGGAGCAGATGACCTCGTCGGAGACCAACAGGATGCCGTGCTCGTCGCAGATGCGGCGCAGTTCGGGCCAGTAGCCCTCCGGCGGGACGAGTGCGCCTCGCCCGTTCTGGACGGGTTCGGCGAAGATCGCAGCGATGGTCTCCGCGCCTTCTTCGGCGATGACCCGCTCGATGCTGCGCACGCAGTCCAAATCCGCGGCCGGGCCGCAGTCACCGGTCAGCCCCAGGGTGTTGGGCACATGCCGGACGCCCTCCAGCAGCGGCTCGAACGGTGCTCGGATCTTCGGGATACCGGTGACCGACAGCGCCCCCATGGTGGTGCCGTGGTAGGCCATGTTCCGGCTGATGATCTTGGTTCGCTGGGGCTGCCCGTTGCTGCCGTGGTACTGGCGGGCGAGCTTGAGGGCGCTTTCAACGGCCTCGGAGCCGGAGTTGACGAAGAACGTCGTGGTGAGGTCGCCGGGAGCGAGTTCGGCGATGAGCGAGGCGGCCTCCACCGCAGGTGGATGGGCCGAGCCCCAGTTGGTCGAGTAGGGCAGCAAGTCCATCTGCTTGCTGGCTGCCGAGACGATGTCGCCACGGCTGTGCCCGAGGTTGGCGCAGAACAGCCCCGACAGCCCGTCGAGGAAGCGGCGCCCCTCGCTGTCGAAGAGGTGGCAGCCCTCGCCGCGCACGAACACGGGCATCTCCGCAGCGCGCCAGCGTTGTCCGCGTGTGAAGTGCGGCCCGAGATGACGGCGGGCCTTATCTCTGAGCTCTGCGGTGTCCACGCTTCCTCCTTCGTTGGCTGCGGACGGTCGCGGCGCGTCGGCCCTGGTGATCGGGAACGCTGCCGCCACCTCCCACGATGCTCAGCTCGGACGGCGCGGGGCAGAGCCAGAAGGCGGGCGTTCGGAGGGGCCAGCCGACTCGCGGCTGGACCCATCGGTGCGGCACGTTCTGGTGCTTCTCGCGGTTCCAGCAGGTTCGTCAGCCTTATCCCACCCCGCATCGCGGGGATAGCTCTTCCAGCTGGAAGCCGACGACAGGGCAAGGGAGTGGCAGATGAAGATCGGTGTTCCGCGAGAACTGAAGAACCACGAATACCGGGTCGCCGCGACGCCGGCCGGCGTGTACGAGTTGATCTCGCACGGACACGAGGTCGTGGTCGAACGCGGGGCCGGCGTCGGTTCCTCGATCTCGGACGACGAGTACGCAGCGGCCGGGGCGAAGGTGCTGGAATCGGCTGACGACGTGTGGGCGCAGGCCGAACTGGTGCTCAAGGTCAAGGAACCGATCGCCGAGGAGTACGGCCGGATGCGGCGGGATCAGGTGCTGTTCACCTTCTTGCACCTGGCGGCGAGCGAGCAGTGCACGCGGGCGCTCCTGGACTCAGGTGTCACCGGCGTCGCCTACGAGACGGTGCAGCTTCCGGACGGGTCGCTGCCGCTGTTGTTCCCGATGAGCGAGGTGGCCGGGCGGCTGGCACCGCTGGTCGGAGCGCAGTCGTTGATGCGCGTCAACGGCGGGCGCGGAACCTTGCTGGGCGGTGTTTCCGGCGTGCGTCCGGCACGCGTCGCCGTGCTCGGCGCGGGGGTCGCGGGGATGAACGCGGTAGCGGTCGCCGCGGGGGTGTGGGCCGACGTGGAGCTGCTGGACAAGAACGTCGACAAGCTGCGCGCTGCCGACCGGATGTATCAGGGACGCATCCGCACGACCACCTCGAACAGCTACGAGGTCCAGCGTGCGGTGACCGAGGCGGATCTGGTCATCGGCGCCGTGCTCGTGCCGGGCGCCAAGGCACCGAAGCTGGTCACCAACGAGCTGGTGTCGCGGATGAAGTCCGGCAGCGTGCTGGTGGACATCTCGGTCGACCAAGGCGGCTGCATGGAGGACTCGCGACCGACCACCCACGACGCACCGACTTTCCAGGTGCACGACTCGGTGTTCTACTGCGTGGCCAACATGCCCGGCTCGGTGCCGAACACCTCGACGTACGCGCTGACCAACATCACGCTTCCATACGTCGTGGAGATCGCGAATCGGGGCTTGAAGGAAGCGGCGCGTGTCAGGCCGGAACTCGCCAGCGGGATCAACGCGGTTCGCGGCCACGTGACCAACGAGGGCGTGGCCGAGGCATTCGGGATGGGTTGCACTCCCGCCGAGCAGCTGCTGACCTGAGTGCGGCGCGGCACCGGGCGGTGGGCACGCGACCGCAGTGCGATCTGTGCCCCGCTCGGTACGTGCCCGGGAACGCCGGGAGGGACCGCAATGCCGCGAACGCTGATCGAAATCGACAGGACGTCCGGGGAACCGCTGTACCAGCAAGTGCGCCGTGCGATCGAGCACGGCATCGCGGTGGGCACGTTCGATCCGATGCACCGCCTCCCGAGCTCCCGGGAGCTGTCCGAGCAGCTGGACGTCTCGCGGAACACGATCAACTTGGCCTACCAGGAGTTGATCGCCGAGGGATTCGTGGACAGCCAGGAGCGGCGAGGCTTGTTCGTCAACGCGGAGATGCGTCAGCACTGCACCGCTCAGGAACACGACACCGTGCCGCGCATCGACTGGTCGAGCCGGATCCGGCGGCCGCCGGACTCCGAGGTGCCACACATCCGCAAGCGCACGAACTGGCACGAGTACCCGTACCCGTTCGTGGCCGGGCAGGTCGATGTCAGCGCGTTCCCGTCCCGGTCGTGGTCGCGGTGCCTGCGCGACGCGCTCTTCCACCCGCACGTCTACCACAGCCTGCAAGACGGCGTGGACGCGGACGACCCGATGCTGGTCGAGATGATCCGGAGACACCTGCTGCCGTCGCGGGGGATCGAGGCGGACCCCGAAGAAATCCTGGTCACCGTCGGGTCGCAGCAGGGTCTGGACCTGCTCAGCAGGGTGCTGCTCGGGCCGGGCCAGACGGTGACCACCGAGGACCCCGGGTACCTGGATGCCCGGCACATCTTCCTGCGCAGCGGGGCGACCGTGTGCGGGGCGCCCGTTGACGGTTCCGGGATGCGACCGCCGAAGTCGTTGCGGGACACCGATCTGCTGTACGTGACGCCGAGTCACCATCACCCGACCAACGTGACGCTGGGGATCGGTCGCCGGCACGAGCTGCTGCAACGCGCGGCGGAGAGCGGAACGGTGGTCGTCGAGGACGACTACGACAGCGAGTTCCGCTACCAGGGACGCCCCACCCCGGCCTTGAAGGCGCTGGACAGCAGCGGCGACGCGGTGTACCTGGGCACGTTCTCGAAGTTCCTGTCACCGGGGCTGCGGCTGGGGTACCTGGTCGGGCCGCCACCGCTGGTGCAGGAGCTGCGGGAGGTTCGCCGGTACGTGTGTCGGCATCCGTCGGGACACCTGCAACGAGCCCTCGCGCTGCTGATCGATTCGGGCGAGTACCTGCGGTCCCTGCGTCGCTACCGGTCGCGACTCCTGCGCAAGTGGGAAGCGGCGTGCGCGGGCGTGGCCCAGCACCTGCCGTGGCAGCAGTCGGCGTTTCCGCCGGGCGGCGTGAGCCTGTGGATGACCGGCCCAGCCGACCTGGACTGCCGCCGGTTGGTCGATCGCGCCGCGGAGCACGGGATCCTCGTCGAGCCCGGGGACATCTTCTTCATGGATCCCGAGCGCGGCCGCAACCACTTCCGCATCGGTTTCGCCGCCATCTCGCGACGCAACATCGATGAGGGTCTGCGGCTGCTCGGCGAGGTCACGGACGAGGAGCTCGCCGCGGCTCGGGCGCCCGAGGCCGGGTAGTTGGTCCCTGCTGGTCGACGTCGCCTGGACCTACCGGGCGGGCACGATCCGCGGTTGCATCGTGGTCGGGGACACGGCTGTTCCGCGCTTCCCGGCGTCGCGCGGGACGTCGGCGGAGCCGGTCGGGGCGCGCACCGGTCGATCTCGATCGTGGCGAACGCCGTGGGCCTGGTCGGCGCGAGCGCGTTTGCGCCCGGTCCGCGACGTGACGCGGTCGCGCCGGCGGAGTTCCGAGCAGACCGAAGAACTGATGCGGACGTGGGAGAGGCGACGTGGGAGAAGGAATCGAGCTCGTGGTGCTGGACATGGCGGGGACCACGGTGCGCGACGACGGTCTGGTCGAGCGGGCGTTCGACAGCGCGCTCGACGACGCCGCGGTGCGGGTGGGTACGGCCGAGCACCAGCGCGCCCAGCGGTACGTCTGGGAGACGATGGGGCAGTCCAAGATCGAGGTGTTCTGCGCGCTGTTTCCCGGCGAGCCGGATCGCGCCCGGCGCGCGAACGCGGTTTTCGAGCGCTGCTACGACGATCTGGTGGCGCGCAGCTGCGAACCGGTCGACGGAGCTGAGAACGCCATCGGCTCGCTGCGGGACGCGGGCGTTCGGGTCTGCTTGACGACGGGGTTCGCACGTGGAACGCGCGAGCGGCTGCTGGAACGGCTGGGGTGGAGCGACCTGGTGGACCTCGTGGTGGGGGTCGAGGAGGCGGGCCGGGGACGGCCCCATCCGGACATGATCCAGACCGCCGCGCGGCACTTCGGGGTGATCGATCCGCGGCGGGTGGCCGTGGCCGGCGACACCGGCTACGACGTGCTCGCCGGGACCCGGTCCGGCGCGAGCGTGGTCGCCGGGGTCCTGACCGGCGCCCACGACGCGCGGACGCTGACCGAGCACGGTGCCACGCACGTGCTCGAATCCGTCGCCGACCTGCCCGCCGTCGTCAGCTAGGCGTTCTTCAAGGGGCACCGGGGTCGGCAGCGGATCCGCGGCAGGTCCTCTGCTGAAACCGTTCTCGGGGCAGGACGACTTCGAAAACCCTGAGACAGTTCCGCCTTCTCGAGCGGTGGTTTCCGTCCTGCAACCCCTCTTTCGCGATTTCCGAGCCGGTGGGGCTTTCTCCGTCCTGGAAGGGATGTTCGTGATGGTCGAGGGCGTGATGCGTCCGGCAGCATCCGATGCCGCGGGATGCGGCGGTGGCGACGCGCTGTTCGAGCAGTGGCAGCAGGTGGTGCGCGGAAGCGGTGCGCGCGTCGCCCTTGCCGACGGGGAGGACCCGCGCGCCGTGGAGGCGGCCCTGGAACTGCGCGCGCAAGGGCTGCTGGCACCCAGGCTGGTGGGTCGACGGGACCAGATCCTGGATACGACCCGCGAAGACGTCCCCGAAGATCTGGTGCTCGACGTCGACGAGCTGGCGACCGAGCCGTTGGTCCGCGCGGCACTCGAGGAGGCCTTCACCGGCAAGCCCGCTGAGCAGCAGCGCGCTGCGGCGAGTGACCCCGTTTTCCTGACCGCGGCGGCCCTGCGCGCTGGGCTGGTGGACTGCGGTGTGGCCGGTGCCGCCCGCCCCACGGCAGACGTGCTGCGCGCGGGAATCCGAGTGGTGGGACTGCAGCCCGGTGTGCACACCTTGAGCAGCAGCTTCGTCATGGTGCTGCCGGACGGGAGCGCGTTGACCTTCGCCGACTGCGCCGTGGTCCCCGACCCGGACGAGCACCAGCTCGCTGACATCGCGGTCGCCGCTGCGGGAACCCACCGGTCCCTGGTGGCCGCCGACCCGGTGGTCGCGATGCTGTCGTTCAGCACGCACGGCAGCGCGGAGCACGACGTGGTCACGACGGTGCGGAAGGCCACAGGCCTGGTCCGCCACCGTCTCCCGGACGTGCTAGTCGACGGGGAACTGCAGTTCGACGCCGCGGTGGTCGAGGCGGTCAGCGCGCACAAGGCCCCCGGTTCATCGGTAGCGGGACGCGCGAACGTCCTCGTCTTCCCGAACCTGGGGGCGGGCAACATCGGTTACAAGATCACCGAGCGCTTCGGCGGGGCCCGCGCCCTCGGCCCCATCCTGCAGGGCCTGCGGGCCCCTCTCAACGACCTCTCCCGGGGATGCACCGCGTCCGACATGGCGACCCTCGCGGTGGTCAGCGCCGTGCAGGCGTTGCGCTGAGGGAGATGTTGCGGCCGGCGGAGCGGGCTCCGACCCCGCATGCCCGGTGCCGTCCGGCCATCGATCTCGGTGTGGCGAGAACGAGCGGTAGAACCCGCTCCCGCAGCGAGATCGCCGCCTCGCACCTGCCATCGGTTTCCGCGTCGTGCGCACAGCCCCGCCCGATCACTCGGTAGCGGACTCCTCGGCATTCCCTGCTGGTTCTCGCCCGCGTCACACGCGCTCGCGGCCGAGAACTCCGGGCCCGGCCCGTCCTCACCCGATCCGCGACGTCGCTGCGCAGTCGGCTGTCCGCCTTCAGGCGAGGAAGACTGGGCCGGTGCCGCCCCCGCGGGGACGGCACCGGCCCAGTCTTCCTCGCGCCATCACGGGGGAGGATCCGCGGTTCCGGTTTCCACCGGAGCAGGACTGGCCGTCGTCGATCGCTCAGCTCCTCCGCGTTCGATCCGCGGCTCCGGAACGCTGGGCCCGTCGTCAGGGGCGTTCGCGTCCAGGATGAGGTGGTCCATCTCCTGATCGGGGATCTGCTGGATCGTTCTCGCCCGCACCAGGTAGAAGGCGACGCCCAGCACGGTCCACGCGATCAAGGCGACCCAGGACGGCAGGCTCAACGCTGCGGGCGATATCGGGAGGAGGAGAAGGCCGAGGAACGTGATCCCGAGCAGCGTCCCGAGCAAGCTCAGGAACTTCTTCACCGGGGCAACGGCGGGAGTGGTGGGAATCCGGGCCGTCGCGGCGGCCCCGGTGCTGCGCCACTGGAACAGGCGGTAGGCGACCACGCAGGTGTAGGTGTAGGCGATTGCGACCCCGGCGGCGGACATGTCCACGATCCACAGGAGAGCCTGCCTCCCGAACCAGGGTGTGATCAGACAAACCACGGCCGTGAAGATGATGCCGGCCGCAGGCGTGTTGAACCGCGGGTGCACTCGACCGAAGAAGCTCGGCAGGATGCGCGCCCGCCCCATGGAGAACATCAGGCGGCTTGCGGCGACGTAGAACCCGTTGAGCCCGGTGAAGATTCCCATGCACAGGGCAACGGAGAGGACGAGAATTCCGAGTGCCCCGAACAGTCCAGCGACGGCGTCGGCGGTTCCCCATGCCGCGTTCGATGCGACGAGGCTCCTCCAGGGCATGGCCACCGCGGTGGCCAGGACCATCATGGAGTAGAAGAGCGCCGCTGCGAGCAGGGCGAACACGATCAGCCGGAACGCCTTGCTCGGTGCGAAGTTGAACTCCTCGGCCGCCTGCGGGACGTTGTCGAACCCGACGTAGGCCCACGGCGCGATCGCGACGATCGCGAGTACGGCGGACCAAGGCGGGATGTCCGGTGCGAACCAGGGCAGGGCGTTGCTCAACGTGGTACCGGGGTGAACGAGGACTCCGATCGCGAGCAGCACCGCTCCGACGATCATGGTCAGCACGAACACGAACTGCACCTTGCCGGACACCGTTGAACCGCGCACGTTGAGCACGGCGAACAACACGAGAGCGACGGTGGTGATCAGCACCTCGCCCAAGTGGACGTCCCAGCCGGCGATCTCGTACATGCGTCCCCACTCGACGAGAGCGGGCGCGGTGAACTTCGCGAGCACGCCGAGGGCCGATGCGTTCAACGCGACGATGGAGAAGTACCCCAGGGCCAGGAACCAACCGCACGCGTACGCGTGGGTTCGCCCGAATCCCAGGTATGCGTAGGCGAATTCGCCACCTGAAACCGGAACCTCCCGGATGAGGAACCCGTAGCTGACGGCGATTACGATCATGAGCGCGCCGCCGATGAGCAAGCCCAGGACGGCTCCCAGCGGTCCCGCGGTGGCGATCCACTCGGTGGGCAGGACGAAGCTGCCCCATCCGACCGCGGAACCCAGCGCGATCGCCCATACCCATTGCGGTCTCAGTGTCTTGGAAAGCTGCGCTCGTTCTTCCACGAGTTGCTCCTTCCGGCTGCTGCACCGGGATGACGCCGGTCATCGACAGGTGCGGGTAGTGCCCGGTACCGGTTCGGCCAGTCAGCCGTGTTCGGCATTGACATCGGGACGAGGGACCGCGTGTGGATTTCACGTCGCGGACTGCTCGGCAGGTGCCCGGAGGGTCCGTGACTGCTTGGTCCGCGATGCCGGACTCGGTCGCCACGTTGTGTGTTGCGGGTCATAGTAGGGACGACGAGCCCCCGGGGCGGAGGTCCAGTTCGCGGGAAAGTGAGCGAGCCAGAACCGCGCGCCGCAGGCGCCGCACTGGGAAATTCGGCCCGCGTGCCGGGCGCGAGAGCTCGGGACGCGACTCCGCGGTGCGCGGGAGCCGGACCCTCCGGTCGTGCGGTGACTACCGGCGCCGCGCGCCGGAGAACATCCCCACGATCTCGGCGAGCACGCCGTTGCTGACGCCCCCGGACAGGTCCAGCGCGTGCGAGCGGCCGTAGTGGGCGCTCAGGTCGAGACCAACACCCAGCCCGTGGATGCGCACCGATCCTGCCCGTTCCTCGAGCCGCACCACCTCGGCGAGGTGCTGGTCCAGGTAGTGCGCGTCGTTGGTCATGTGCGTCGCGCTGTCCATCGGGCTGCCGTCGGAGATCACCACGAGGAACCGGTTCTTCGCGGCTTGCTGACGAGCGCGGTCGCAGGCCCAGGTGACGGCTTCACCGTCTACGCCTTCCCGGTAGAGATCGGTCTTGAGCAGCGCAGCGATGTCGGGACGTGCCCGGCGCCAGGAGGTCTCCGCGCTCTTGAAGACGAGGTGGCGGCGCTCGTTGAGGCGCCCCGGGTGCGGCGGGCGGCCAGCGCGCCGCCAGTCCTTCACCGCGCGGCCACCGTTCCACGCCCCGGTGGTGTAACCCAGGACTTCGCTGGTGCAGCCGATGCGCTCGAGCGCTCGGGCGAAGACGTCGACGAGGCCCGCCACGGACTCGGCGTGCTGCTTCATCGATCCCGAGCAGTCGACGAGGAAGGTCAGCAGGCAGTCGGTGACCGGTTCGACGCGCTCGGTGCGGAACAGGCGCCTCTCGACCGGAGTCGCGATGAGTTGGGCGAGCCGACGCCCGTCCAGACGTCCCTCTTCGTGGGCTCCGTCCCACCCTTGGACGGCGGGCTCGGCGAACAGAGCCTGCAGCGCACGAGCCAGCCGCGCGGGGTTCAGTCCCCGCGCGGTGATCACGCGGTCGAGCTGCCGCCGGTACTGGGCGAGCAGTTCCGGACGCACGAGCGAGGACGCTGCCTGTTCCCGGTCGTAGGCGGTGGTGAACACCCGGTACCCCTCTCCCGCGTTGAACGCGCGGCTCGGGCGGGTGTCGGCCGCGAGCGCAGGCGCGGACGCATCCTCCTCGTCGTCGATGAGCGTCATTCCCGCACGGACCGCGTTGCGGTGGCGGACGTCGGCGCCCTCTCCGCCGGCACTGCGCAACATCTCGTCGACGAGGCCGGCGATGGCGAGCGCGTGGTCGGCGTGGCGAGGTTGGTCGCGACGGTGTCGACGGAGCCCAGCCAGGTCCTCGCCCATCCTGGTGGCCAGGTCGGCTCGAGCGCTCTCGATGACCTCCTGCGTTTCCGCCACGACGGGCTGGCCGGTGACGCGCGCCCGGCAGACCTGCGCCACGGTGTAGAGCAGCAGGCCGCGAGCGGTCTCGGTCAGACCGCTGCGGTGGAATTCCAACGACCACGCGACGTGCCGATGTCGCAGGTTGGTGACGATGCCGGGCAGGTGCTCGGGGGCCAACGCCTCGACGCGGAACTGCTCCAGCATGTCGAAGACCAACCGGGGGACGGGCTCGGCGGGGCGAAGCGCCCGGTGCAGCTCGGGATCGGAGTGCCGCACGCGCAGCGCCAGCCCGTCCGCGGCACCCCGGAACGATCCGAGACCGTCCCCGGGGCCCGGGTGCAGGTGCGGAGCGTGGACCGCCAGCCGGATGTGCCCGCGGTGCAGCCTGCCACCGCGGAACCGCAGGTCCGGGTCGCCGGTCAAGGCGCGGATGGCGGCGGCGCAACGTTCCTCGACGTGCTGCTGGTGTCGGGCGTCATCGGTCGTGCTGTTCACGGGATGCCTCGCGAGCTCGGACTTCGGCGACGTACCGGTTCGGACAGGGGCGCACCCGGTCTCACGCTGCGGTTCCCAGCTGCCCGGACTCGTCGAGCTCCTGGTCGAAGCAGCGCTGGAAGCACTCGGCGATCAGCGGTCGTTCCGCCTCGTCGCACTTGTTGAGGAACGACAACCGGAACGCCAGAGCGGTGTTGCCGAAGACCTCGACGTTCTCCGCCCAGCTGATCACGGTGCGGGGTGACATGAGGGTCGACAGGTCACCGACTCGGAAGGCCTGGCGGGTCAGGTCGGCGACGGCCACCATCGAGGAGACGAGGTCGCGCCCGGCCTCGCTGCGCAGCTGCGGCAGGCGCGCCAGCACGATGGCGATCTCTTCGTCGGCGGGGAGGTAGTTGAGGGCGGCGACGATGTTCCAGCGGTCGATCTGGGCGTGGTTGAGGCGCTGCGCCCCGTGGTACAGGCCGTTCAGATTGCCGAGGCCGACGGTGTTGGCGGTGGCGAACATCCGGAAGTACGGATGCGGGGTGAGCACCCGATTCTGGTCGGTCAGGGTGAGCTTGCCGTCGCGCTCGAGCAGCCGCTGCAACACGAACATCACATCGGGACGACCGGCGTCGTACTCGTCGAGGACCAGCGCCACAGGCCGTTGCAGGGCCCAGGGGACGACGCCTTCCTGGAACTCGGTGACCTGCTGCCCCTCGCGCACCACGACGGCATCGCGGCCGACGAGGTCGAGCCGACTGATGTGGCCGTCCAGGTTGACGCGCAGGCAGGGCCAGTTCAGACGCGCCGCGACCTGTTCGATGTGGGTGGACTTCCCGGTGCCGTGCAGTCCCTGGACGAGCACCCGCCGGTTGCGGGTGAACCCGGCCAGGAGCGCCCGGGTGACGTCGGGGTTGAACCGGTAGTCGGCGTCGATGTCGGGCACGTGCTCGTCGGCTTCGCGGAAGGCGGGCACGACGAGATCGGTGTCGAGCCCGAAGGCTTCCCTCGCGTTGACCGTGGTGTCGGGGCGGGCGAGCGTCATGCTGGTGTCCAATCGGCGGCTCCCCCGCGTTCAGGGCGGGGGAGGAATCGGTCCCGGTGCCGGCGGCGGATCAGTCTGCGGGGGAGCCCGATCCCTCGGACTCGATGCGGCCGATGGCCTCGGCGGCCTCGCGCAGGGCGGGGACGAGTTCCGGGGCTCGTTCCGCGGTGAGGCGCATGACCGGTGCCTGCGCGGCCACGCACAGGTTGGACCGGTTGGTGCCGGTCGGGATGAGCACCGCGGCGCACACCAGGCCGGGGAGGAACTCCTCGTCGTCGATGGCGAACCCGTCGTCGTGGACGCGCTCGAGCTCCTCCTCCAGCTGGTCGAGCTCTGTGATGGTCGTGCGCGTGTACTGGGTGAGGGGTGCGTGGGCGAGCAGTTTGCGGCGTTGCGCGGCCCCGAGCTGGGAGAGGATCATCTTGCCGCTCGCGGAGCAGTGGATGGGTACCCGGGAGCCCGGCCGCAGGTAGAAGCGCAGCGGCTCGGGCGTTTCGACGCGGTCGAGGTAGACCACCTCGTCCCCGGACAGCGCCGTGATGTTGCAGCTCTCACCGATTCTCTCGACGAGGTTTCGCAGCACCGCGTGTCGTGCGCCGTGCTGAGTGGAGTTGAGCAGCAGGTTCTCGGCCAACCGTCGCAGGCGGCTCCCCGTCCCGTAGTGGCGGCCGTCGGCCTGGCGGATCAGCAGGCCGCCGCTCTCGAGCTGTTGGAGCATGCGGTGCAGGGTTGGCTTGGGCATCCCGGTCTCGTCGACGAGCCCCTGCAGGGAGACGAACTCGTCCTTGGCGGCGATGAGCTCCAGCAGTGCGAACAGCCGCATGGTGGGGGTCTCGCCGCGGAGCTCGGCGGCTGCCTCGACCTCACGAATCGGTTCCATCACGACAGATCCTACCGACGTACCGGAAATCAGTACACCTTGTTCGACTTAACGGTACGAGCGTTGACTCCAGCGCGCTGGCGGCCTACCGTCGTGTCTTGATTAAAGGGACGTGGCGTACCGAATCTTGGTACAAGCCGCCTGTTCCAGCTTCCGGCACGAGAGGAGTCCCAATGACCGACAACACCGACGGGGCGAGCCGGGCGGTCGTCTCCGGCCAGCAGCGGATGACCCCTTCCGAGGCATTCGTGGAGACGATGGTCGCCAACGACGTCACCGACGTCTTCGGCATCATGGGCTCGGCGTTCATGGATGCCATGGACATCTTCGCGCCTGCCGGGATCCGGCTGGTTCCGGTGGTGCACGAGCAGGGCGCTGGGCACATGGCTGACGGCTACGCGCGGGTCAGCGGCCGGCACGGTGTCGTGATCGGGCAGAACGGTCCCGGCATCAGCAACTGCGTGACGTCGATCGCAGCGGCGTACTGGGCGCACAGCCCTGTGGTGATCGTGACGCCGGAGGCGGGGACCATGGGCACCGGTCTCGGTGGTTTCCAGGAGGCCAACCAGCTGCCCATGTTCCAGGAGTTCACCAAGTACCAGGGGCATGTGAACAACCCCGCCAGGATGGCCGAGTACACGGGACGGTGCTTCGACCGGGCCCTGTCGGAGATCGGGCCGACCCAGCTCAACATTCCGCGCGACCACTTCTACGGCGAGATCACCACCGAAATCCCGCAGCCGGGCAGGCTCGACCGGGGACCAGGAGGGGAGCGGAGCCTGTCCGAGGCGGTCGAGCTGCTGGCCGAGGCGGAGTTCCCGGTGGTGATCTCCGGCGGTGGTGTCGTCATGGCCGATGCCGTTGACGAGTGCCGGCAGCTCGCCGAGCGGCTGGGCGCTCCCGTGGTCAACAGCTACCTGCACAACGACTCGTTCCCGGCGAGCCATCCCCAGTGGTGCGGCCCGCTGGGATACCAGGGTTCGAAGGCGGCCATGAAGCTGATCTCGCAGGCCGACGTCGTCGTCGCCCTGGGAACCCGCCTCGGACCGTTCGGCACGCTCCCGCAGCACGGCCTCGACTACTGGCCGACCGATGCCAAGATCATCCAAATCGACGCCGACCACAAGATGCTCGGCCTGGTCAAGAAGATCGCCGTGGGCATTTGCGGCGACGCCGGCGCCGCCGCGGGAGTCCTGACCGAGCGGCTCGCCGACCGCGAGCTGGCGTGCGACGCCACCCGGGAGCAGCGCGCCGCCACGATGCGGGCGGAGAAGGAGGCCTGGGAAACCGAGCTCGACGAGTGGACTCACGAGACCGACCCCTACAGCCTGGACATGATCGCCGAGCAGGAGCAGGAGGAAGGCAACTGGCTGCACCCGCGCCAGGTGCTGCGCCAGCTCGAAAAGGCGATGCCGGAGGACGCCATGGTCTCCACGGACATCGGCAACATCAACTCGGTGGCCAACAGCTACCTGAGGTTCGAGCGGCCACGCAGCTTCTTCGCGCCGATGAGCTTCGGCAACTGCGGCTACGCGCTACCGACGATCATCGGGGCCAAGGCGGCCGCCCCGCATCGCCCCGCGATCGCCTATGCCGGTGACGGCGCGTGGGCCATGAGCATGGGCGAGATCCTGACCGCCGTCCGCCACGACATCCCCGTCACGGCGGTGGTGTTCCACAACCGCCAGTGGGGTGCGGAGAAGAAGAACCAGGTGGACTTCTACAACCGACGGTTCGTCGCGGAGGAACTGGAAACCGACAGCTTCGCCAAGATCGGCCAAGCGATGGGGGCCGAGGGTGTCGTGGTGGACAAGCTCGACGAGGTGGGCCCCGCACTGCAGAAGGCCGTGGAAAGGCAGATGAACGACGGGGTCACGACGGTCGTGGAGATCATGTGCACCCGCGAGCTGGGTGATCCGTTCCGCCGGGACGCCCTGCGCAAGCCGGTGCGGTACCTGGACAAGTACCAGGATTACGTCTGATCGGCGTCGACGCCGGTCGGGTCGGTCCCGTCACCCTTCGCGGGCGGGACCGGCCAGCCACAGCGGGGTCTCCGGGACGTTCATCCAATTGGGGCGGAGCTCGTCGTGTCTGGATTCGCCGATCGCCCCGGTCCTGGTTCTCCCCGTCGATCGCGGAAGTCGACAAGTTCAAGGGAGCCGGAACGACTGCGCGCTGGGAAGGGCCAGCTGCACGACGGCCTGGGGCGCAGAACGACCGATCCGACTGCCATCTCGCTGTCGGCCTCGTTGGTCGAACTCGACCGCGTTCGAGCACAGATCGAAATTTCCGGAACGTCACGCGAATGGATAGTCATTCGAGGGAGAGGAGTCAGGTGTGGCCGAGCGAACCGCGACGATGTGGGGCAAGAGCCACGACGTGACCGTGCATCAGAGCGATCCGTTCAACGCCGAGTCCTCCTTGGCCGTGCTGGTGCAGGAACCGGTGACCAGCGCCGAGGACTTCTACGTTCGGAACCACGGTCCCGTCCCCGAACTGGATCCCCGGCTCTGGCGACTGTCGGTCGAGGGGATGGTGGAACGCTCTCTCGAGCTGTCCCTGGAAGACCTGCAGAACCGCTTCGAGCACCACGACGTCGCAGCTACCCTGCAGTGCGCAGGCAATCGTCGTTCCGGGCTCGCGAAGGTGCACGACATTCCCGGGCACCCGTGGGGCCCCGGGGCTACTTCCACGGCGACCTGGACCGGAGCGCGACTCGCCGACGTGCTAGCGGCGGCCGGTGCGGAGAGCGGCGCCCATCACGTCGCGTTCGAGGCGCCGGACATCGCTCCGGAAGCCATGCCACCAGAGCGTTTCGGGGCTTCCATCCCGATCGCCAAAGCCCTTGGCAACGAAGTGCTGCTCGCCTGGGGGATGAACGGGCACCCCTTGCCGGCCGTGCACGGAGCGCCCGTTCGCGTGGTCGTTCCCGGTTACATCGGCGCACGCAGCGTGAAGTGGGTAGAACGAATCAGCGTGCAGGAACGGCCGTCGCAGAACTTCTTCCAGAGCACCGCGTACCGCCTGCTGCCGCCCGGCATCGATCCCTACAACGCCCCACCCGGTGATGGTCTCGCCCTCGGCCCGTTGGCCGTGAACTCCGCGATCCTGACCCCGGACGACGGCGCTGTGCTGCCCGCTGGGCCCACCGCGGTCACCGGGTACGCGCTGTCCGGCGACGACCGCGGCATCGCCCGCGTTGACATCTCGCTCGACGGAGGACGCAGCTGGCAGCAAGCGGACCTCGACGAGCCGCTCAGCCCGTGGTCATGGACGCCGTGGCGGATCACTCTCGACTTGCCGCCCGGCGATGTGGAGATCATCGCGCGAGCTTGGGACACTTCGGCTGCCGTGCAGCCCGAACACGAAGCACCGCTCTGGAATCCCAAGGGCTACTTCAACAACGCGTGGTCCCGCATCAACCTGACGACGACCGATCGGCCGGGGTGAGCCGTCAGCACGTTCTGGCCGACGGCGAACGCGCACGCGCGATCTCCGGCATCAGCAAGCGTTCGGTTCGCGGCACGCTCTCTGCTGCGCTGCCGCTCACTCGCCGCGAGCGGGCACCTGAAGGGTGCGACACCGGGCACGATGCCCTTGTGCGGGGATGACCGCGGCGCCACATTGGTCGTGCCGTCGCGGATCTCCGGCCGCACCGCGCTCCGCGAGTCGCCGCACGGCATCGACGGCATGCTCGAGAGCGTGGAGGCGACCGGATGACCACCGTGATCTTCGGAGGCATCGGTATCGTGGCCGTTGCGGCGCTCCTCGGGGGCATGACCGGATTCGGATTCAACATCATGGCCACACCGGCGCTTCTGGTGCTCGGCGTCGCGCCATCTACGGCGGTCGCCGTCACCTTGACGATCGCGCTGGTCACCCGGGCCCAGGTGGTCTACCGGCTGCGAGGGTTCATCCGGTGGCCTCGGGCGTTGCCGCTGACCGCCGCAAGTCTGCCGGGGCTGCTGGTGGGCGCGGGGATCGGCGCCGCGCTCGATCCCGAATACCTGCGCCTGGGCACCGGCGTTCTGGTCCTCATCGCCGCGCCGATCATGTTGCTGACCCGCCCCCGCGCTCGGCACGGCTCGCCCGCGCGGTACGTGGTGTCGGGTTTCGCCGGCGGGGCCCTGGCCACCACGACCTCGCTGAACGGAATTCCACCGGCGCTCGGATTGTCCACCGACGCCGTCGACCAGCGCAGTTTCATCGCGGACCTGGCGGTGTACTTCGTGCTGAGCAACATCGCCGGCCTGTCCATCCTGCTCGTCCGCGACGGGATGGAGCTGGCTCACCTCAGCATGCTCGCCTGGTGGTTGCCGTGCGCGTTGGTGGCCAACTGGGCTGGGACCACGCTGGCGCCGCGGATCTCGCCAGCGAAGTTCCGCCTGATCACCTGCGGCTTGGTAATCGCTGCCGGCGTCGCAACTCTCACCTCCGCGTGAGGGGCAAGGGGGCCCTCCGCTGTCTCGTGCGGGGTGGTTTCGTCGCGTCCACCTCGCGGGCGCGCGTGGCGGGCACTGGCAGCTGCGGACTGGTGGGGGACTCCGGTCCGAACAGATGCGGAGACCACTCGCCACGACGTGCGCGCACCGTGACCAGGGGTCGGGGCTGTGGCTCGGGCGTCGTCGACGGGCCACGCCCCTAGGGGGTGTCCTCAAAGTGGGTGTGGGTGGCCTGGTTTGATCTTGGTTGATGGTGAAAAGGCATGAGTTGACTGATGAGCAGTGGCAGGTCATCGAGCCGTTGTTACCGGCCTCGGGCGTG
>NZ_JBHTCJ010000015.1:0-119606 GCF_042665275.1 Saccharopolyspora griseoalba
ACCCCAGCGCACGCAGCGCTGGGGTTTCTCGCGCGAGAAGGCCGCCCCGCTCGGGCTCAGGACCGCTCGTCGAGCAGGGCCGAGCGCAGCTTCTCGGGCTTGCGGGTGCTGACCACCCAGTACGGCGTGGGGTCGTCGGGGTCGTCCAGCCAGACGCGCACCGAGGTGCGCACCCAGGAGCGGTGCACCATGAACGCCGCGGGGTCGAGGTCCGGGCCCAGCGCGCGGCGCTGCTCCCGCGCGGGGATCACCTCGACGTCCTCGACGAACCGCAGCGGCAGGTGGGCGTCGCCGACCCACAGCTCGCCGCCGGTCACCTCGATCTTGGTGCGGCCCAGCAGCAGCGGCACCGCCACCGCCAGCGGGACCAGCACGGCGTAGGGCAGCCACGCCCGCACGCCCGGGTAGCCCATGTGCACCTCGGCGGCCAGCAGCACGGCCGCGATCAGCGGCATCGGCCACGTCCACCACGAGGCGTACAGCCGCTCGCGAAACACCGAAGGCCCCTGGCCCGTCGCCTGACCGGGGGTGTCCCCGCTCATACCGGCCGCTTCCACGCTTTCCGACACGCGTTCAGGGTAGTCTCGCCGCCCGTGTCCAACGTGCAGGTCCTGCTAACCAGACTCGACCCCGACGTCCCGCTGCCCGAGTACGCCAAACCCGGCGACGCGGGCGCGGACCTCGTGACCACCACCGACGTGACCCTGCAGCCCGGGGAGCGCGCCCTGGTCGGAACCGGCATCGCCGTGGCGCTGCCGGAGGGCTACGCGGGGTTCGTGCACCCGCGCTCCGGCCTGGCCGCCAAGACGGGGTTGAGCGTGGTCAACACGCCGGGGACCGTTGATTCCGGGTACCGGGGTGAGATCAAGGTCTGCCTGATCAATCATGATCGGGTGGAACCGGTGTCGCTGCGGCGCGGTGACCGGATCGCGCAGCTCGTCGTCCAGAAGGTCGAGCACGCGGTGTTCACCGAGGTCGCCGAGCTCCCGGAGTCGCAGCGCGGCGACGGCGGGCACGGGTCCACCGGCGGTCATCAGGTGCTGGCGGCCTCGGTTTCCGAGACCGCTCACAGGACGGAGGTCTGAGGGGATGTTCAAACGGCGTCGGGGGAGGTCCAAGCACGATGAGCTCGTTACCGAGGACCAGCTGACCGAGACCGAGCAGGTCCCGGAGCGCGGCCCGTTCGACGAGAGCGAGGCGCCCGACGACGGCCTCGAACGGCTGGACCTGGGGTCGGTGCGCGTCCCGGTGCCCGACGGCGGCCAGCTGCAGGTCGAGGTCGACCCGGCCGGCCCGGTGCGCGCGGTGCACCTGGTCACGCCGGTGGGTCGGCTGACCGTGAGCGCGTTCGCCGCCCCGCGCAGCAAGGGGCTCTGGGGCGAGGTCAGCGCCGAGCTGGCCGAGCAGCTGCGCCGCGACGGCGCGAAGGTGCACACCGAGCAGGGCGAGTGGGGGCAGGAGCTCGTGGGCGACTCGCCGAAGGCGGCGCTGCGCTTCGTGGGCGTGGACGGACCGCGCTGGCTGCTGCGCGGCGTTGCCGCCGGGCCCGCCGAGTCGGCCAAGGAGTGCGCCAAGCTGCTCTACGACGTGCTCGCCGACACCGTGGTGGCCCGCGGCGAGGAGCCGATGCCGGTGCGCACCCCGCTGCCGATCGAGCTGCCGGAGGCCATCCTCCGCCACATCCAGCAGGCGCAGGAGCAGGAAGGCCAGCAGGCCCCCAACGGCCAGGTCTGACCAGCCAGGACATCCCCCGGACGGAGGACCTGTTCGGGGGATGCCGGGCAGTGGTCTGGTCCGGTCGTGGGGTGCCTCGCGAATTCCCTCCCGGGCCGGGACTTCGGGCGTCGCGGGCGGTTAGGCTGGGAAGTGCACGGGCTGCGTGGCTGCGGCCCCGAGGCGCACGGGAGCGCTAGATGAGCAAGACCGGAGGCGGTTACTGGCGTCGCCTCGTGCGAAGCCTGACCAGCGATGTGGCCGAGCTGGACGCCGACGACCTCTCCGAGCGGTCGCAGGCGAGCGGCGCGCAGCGCGCCAGCGAGTGCGAGTGCGGCAAGGAAGCCGTGGTGCTGGGCAGGGTGCGCAGCGTCGGGTTCTGCCCCAAGACTTCCGCGCCGACCCTGGAAGCCGAGCTCTACGACGGCACCGAGGGCGTGACGCTGGTGTGGTTCGGCCGTCGCCGGATCGCCGGCATCGAACCGGGCCGCGTCCTCAAGGCCCGGGGCCGAATCGCCGATAGGGATGGTCGCAAGGTCCTCTACAACCCCTACTACGAGCTGCAAAACGTCGCATGAGCGAAAACGATGCCGCGGCCCGCGGGCGGTTCTCCGCCCGCGACGACGCCGCCGACCAGCCCGCCAAGCCGGGGATGTCCGAGCAGACCTTGCTGGAGCAGATGGGCGGCATCAGCGGCCTCGCCTACTCCGCCGTGCCCATCGTCGTCTTCGTGGTGGTCAGCTCCTTCACCTCGTTGATGCCGGCGATCTGGGCGGCCATCGGGGTGGCGGTGGCCATCGCGGTGTTCCGCATGGTCCGCAAGGAACCGCTGCAGCCCGCGATCTCCGGCGTGATCGGCGTCGCGGTCTGCTCGTTCATCGCCTACCGCTCGGGGGAGACCAAGGGGTTCTTCCTGCTGGGCATCTGGACCAGCTTGATCTACGGCGGGGTCTTCCTGCTCTCGGTGGTGGCCCGCTGGCCGCTGGTGGGGGTGGCGTGGTCCGCGCTGAACGGGCTGGGCATGTCCTGGCGCAAGCAGCGCCGTGCCATGGCCGGCTACGACATCGCCACGCTGGCCTGGACCGCGGTGTTCGCCGCGAAGTACCTGGTGCAGCAGTACTTCTACATGCAGGACGAGACCGGCTGGCTGGCCGCGGCGCGCATCGTGATGGGCTATCCGCTGACCGCGCTCGCGCTGCTGGTGACGGTTTGGGCGATCCGCCGGGCGAAGAAGGTCGCCGAGGTCGAGGCCGCACCGGCGTGACGGGCAGCTCGGCCGGGAACCGCGGGCCCGGGGGCGTGCGGTTCCCGGCCCGGCTCAGGCCTCGCCGTGGATCACGGCGCTGATCTCGTCCTCGACGTTGCTGCTGGCCACGAAGAGCAGCTCGTCGCCGGCTTCCAGCGGGTCGTCGGCCTGCGGGACGATGACCCGGCCGCCGCGCAGGATCGACACCAGCGCCGCGTCCGACGGGAGCTTGAGGTCGCGGACCCGGCGTCCGGCCAGCGGCGTGTTCTGCGGGAGCGTGACCTCGACCAGGTTGGCCTGGCCCTGGCGCAGCGTCATCAGCCGCACGAGGTCGCCGACGTTGACGGCCTCCTCGACCATGGCCGCCAGCATCCGCGGCGTGGAGACCGCGACGTCCACGCCCCAGGCCTCGGTGAACAGCCACTCGTTGAGCGGGTCGTTGACCCGCGCCACCACGCGCCGGACCGCGAACTCGGTCTTGGCCAGCAGCGACACCACCAGGTTGACCTTGTCGTCGCCGGTGGCCGCGATGACCACGTCGCAGGACTGCATGCCGGCTTCCTCCAGCGAGGCCAGCTCGCAGGCGTCGGCGAGCATCCACTCCGCGCCGGGGATGGAGTTGGGCTGGTAGCTGCGCACGCTGCGCTCGATGAGCAGCACCTCGTGATCGCCCTCGAGCAGCTCCCGGGCGATGGACTGGCCGACCGCGCCGGCACCAGCGATCGCGATGCGCATTACTCGGCCTCCTCCGGTTCGCGCCCGGCCGCGGCGGTCACATCGGTGACGGTGCCGGAGAGCGCGGCCACGTAGACCGCGTCGTCGGCCTGGATGACGGTCTTGTGGTCCGGCAGCACTCCGTTGCCGAACCGCATGATGAACGCCACGCGCGCACCGGTGGCCGACTCGATCTCGAAGACCCGGCGGCCGATCCAGCCCTCGTGCAGCGGCAGCTGCAGCACCGCGACGGTGCCCGAGGGCTCGCGCCAGGCGGTGGCCACGCCCTCCGGCAGCAGCATGCGCAGGAACCGGTCGGTCGTCCACGGCACGGTGGCCACCGTGGGAATGCCCAGCCGCTGGTAGACCTCGGCCCGCTTGGGGTCGTAGATGCGGGCGACCACGTGCTCGACTCCGAAGGTCTCGCGCGCCACCCGCGCGGAGACGATGTTGGAGTTGTCCCCGTTGGACACCGCGGCGAACGCGCTCGCCCGCTCGATGCCAGCCTGGACCAGGATCTCCTGGTCGAAACCATTGCCAGTGACCTGCTGACCGCGGAAGTCCCGGTCCAGGCGGTGGAACGCCTGGGTGTCCTTGTCCACCACGGCCACGGTGTGATCGAGCCGCTGCAGTGCCGTGGCCAGGGACGCCCCGACCCGGCCGCAGCCCATGATCACCACGTGCACGACCTTGTCTCCTCGCTGCGGGTTGTGCTCTGCCTCGCGGCCTCGCCGGACGCCTGCGGACCTTACCCGCGCAGGCGGTCTTCCGGGCCGTTCGAAGCCCGTGATTGACGGGCCGGTGAACCGTACCGGGTGACGATCGCTCGGGGGAGGCCGCCGTGCCCGATGTGACTTGAGAGCAATTCACGAGCCCGCGTTGCCCGCCCCGGACGGCCTAGCACTTACGCTCTGTGCCGTGTCCAAGCTCGCAACCGCGGCCAAACGGCTGATCGTCGGCAAGCCGTTCCGCAGCGATCGTCTCTCGCACACCCTGCTGCCCAAGCGCATCGCCCTCCCGGTGTTCGCCTCCGACCCGATGTCGAGCGTCGCCTACGCACCCGAGGAGATCCTCCTGGTGCTGTCGGTGGCCGGGGTCTCGGCGTTCGCCATCAGCCCGTGGATCGGGCTGGTGGTGGCGCTGGTGATGGTGGCGGTCGTCGCCTCCTACCGGCAGAACGTGCGGGCCTACCCCTCCGGGGGCGGGGACTACGAGGTCGCCACGGTCAACCACGGGCCCCGTTGGGGGCTGATGGTGGCCAGCGCGCTGCTGGTGGACTACATCCTCACCGTGGCCGTGTCGATCTCCTCGGCCGCGGCCAACATCGGCTCGGTCATCCCGTTCGTCGCCCAGCACAAGGTGCTCTTCGCGGTCGGCGCGATCCTGCTGCTGACCGCGATGAACCTCCGGGGCATCCGCGAGTCCGGCACGGCGTTCGCCATCCCGACCTACGCGTTCGTCATCGGCGTGCTCGGCATGATCGGCTGGGGGTTCTTCCGCACCTTCGCGCTCGGCGAGGAGCTGCGCGCGGAGAGCGCCGAGTTCGAGCTCGCCCAGGAGCACCACCAGCTCGCGGGAGCGGCGTTCGCGTTCCTGATCCTGCGCGCGTTCTCCTCCGGCAGCGCGGCGCTGACCGGTGTGGAGGCCATCGCCAACGGCGTGCCCGCCTTCCGCAAGCCCAAGTCCCGCAACGCGGCCAACACGCTGGCGATGATGGGCGCCCTGGCGATCACCATGTTCCTCGGCCTGCTGATGCTGGCCCGCATCACCGGCGCGGTGGTCGCCGAGGACCCCGCGCACCAGCTGATCGGCGCGCCGGAGGGCTACGAGCAGAAGACCCTGATCGCGCAGCTGGCGGGTGCGGTGTTCGCCGGGTTCCCGCCGGGCGTGTGGTACCTGGTGTTCTTCACCGGTCTGATCCTGGTGCTGGCGGCCAACACGGCGTTCAACGGCTTCCCCGTGCTGGGTTCGATCCTGGCCCAGGACCGGTTCCTGCCCCGCCAGCTGCACACCAGGGGCGACCGGCTGGCGTTCTCCAACGGCATCCTGTTCCTGGCCTTCGGCGCGATCGTGCTGGTGTTCGCCTTCGAAGCCGAGGTGACCCGGCTGATCCAGCTCTACATCGTGGGCGTGTTCATGTCCTTCGTGCTCAGCCAGAGCGGGATGATCCGGCACTGGAACCGCCTGCTGCGCACCGAGGAGGACCCGCAGGCGCGGCGCCGGATGCGGCGCGCGCAGATGATCAACTCCTTCGGCCTGTTCATGACCGCCACCGTGCTGGTGATCGTGCTGGTCACCAAGTTCACCCACGGGGCCTGGATCGCGCTCGCGGCGATGGGCGCGATCTTCGCGCTGATGACCGCGATCCGGAAGCACTACGTGCGGGTCGCCGAGGAGCTCGCCGAGAGCGATAAGGACACCGTGCTGCCCTCCCGCAACCACGCGCTGGTGCTGGTCTCGCAGCTGCACCTGCCGACGATGCGCGCGATCGCCTATGCGCGCGCCACCCGGCCGGACGTGCTGGAGGGCGTCACGGTCAACGTCGACGACGCGGCCACCCGCGCGCTGACCGCCGAGTGGGACGCGCAGGACCTGCCCCTGCGGCTGAAGGTGCTGGAATCGCCGTACCGGGAGATCACCCGCCCGGTGCTGCAGTACGTCAAGCGCATCCGGCGGGACTCGCCGCGCGATGTGGTCACGGTGTTCATCCCGGAGTACGTCGTCGGGCACTGGTGGGAGCAGCTGCTGCACAACCAGAGCGCGCTGCGGCTCAAGAGCAGGCTGCTGTTCCAGCCGGGCGTGATGGTGACCAGCGTGCCCTGGCAGCTGGAGTCGTCGACCAGGGTGAAGGGCAAAAAGCAGCGAATCGAGTCGATGCCCGGCGCCACGCGTCGTGGCCTGGGCACCAACGGCTCCGACAGCAGTGGGGAAGGGGAACGGTGACCGATAAGCCGGACTGGACCGGTAGACGCCTGGAGGTGGAGGTCGGCCCGGTCGCGCACGGCGGCCACTGCGTGGCCCGCCACGAGGGGCGGGTGGTCTTCGTCCGGCACGCGCTGCCGGGCGAGGTGGTGCTCGCCGAGGTCACCGAGGACGCGGGCGGCGGCTTCTGCCGCGCCGACGCGGTGGAGGTCCGCACCGCGGCGCCGGGCCGGGTCGACCCGCCCTGCCCGCTGGCCGACATGGCGCTGGGCCGGGACCGCTGCGGCGGCTGCGACTTCCAGCACGCCGACGCGGGCACCCAGCGCGAGCTCAAGGCGGCGGTGCTCGCCGAGCAGCTGCAGCGCATCGCGGGCCTGGAGTGGCCGGTGACGGTGCAGGAGCTGCCGGGCGGCCCGCTGCGCTGGCGCACCCGAGCGCGGCTCGCGGTCGACCGCGGTGGCAACGCGGGCTTCCGCCCGCACCGCAGCCACCGGATCATCCCGGTGCAGGACTGCCCGATCACCGTCGAGGGCGCGGTCCCCGCGGTCGCCGACCGCCGCTGGCGGCCGGGCGCGGAGCTGACCACGGCCGTGGACGGCGCCGGCGAGCTGCACGTCACCGCGCTGGACCGCAAGCCGCAGAAGCGGCACCAGAAACCGGTGTCCCGGCAGGTCAGCGGCAGCGGTGTGGCGCACGAGGAGGTCGCCGGCCGGCGGTTCGACGTGTCCGCGCAGGGCTTCTGGCAGGTGCACCGCGCGGCTCCGGAGGTCTTCACCGAGGTCGTGGCCCGCTTCGCCGCGGCCGATCCCGGCACGACGGCCTGGGACCTCTACGGCGGGGTCGGGCTGTTCGCCGCTGGCCTGGCCGAGCAGGTCGGCCCGAGCGGATCGGTGCTGCTGGTGGAGTCGTCCAAGCGGGCGGTGGAGGACGCGCTGGGCAACCTGCGCGACCTGCCGCAGGTGGACTTCCGCGCCGGCACGGTCGAGTCGGTGCTGGCCGACGAGTCCCTGGCCGCACCCGACGTGGTCGTGCTCGACCCGCCGCGCAAGGGCGCGGGCCGCCAGGTCGTGGAGGCCATCGGCCGGCGCGGCCCGTCCCGCGTGGTGCACGTGGCCTGCGACCCGGCCGCGCTGGCCAGGGACGTCTCGCTGTTCGCCGAGCAGGGCTACGAGCTGGCCGAGCTGGAGGCCTTCGACGCCTTCCCGATGACCCACCACGTCGAAGCCATCGCCCTGCTCCGACGCGCGTGAGCCGCAGCCCCTTCGGCCGAGGTGTCCTCGTCGCGGGAAGCGCGCTGGGACTCTTCTCGAAGGGGCGTCGTCCGCTCACGGTCGGCTCGGGGTAGGCCGCGGACGAGCCGCGATGAACGCAGTCCGGACCGGCTAGGGTTGCCGCGGTTGGAGGAGGTGGCCGGTTGTTCGGTGAGGTTCCTGGGCGGGTTGATCCGCGAGTGGCCGAGGTCGTCGGACGGCGATGGGCGCGGGCGCGGACCCTGCTGTCGGTGACCTGGTTGTGGTGCGCGGCTGAGCTCGTGGTGTCGCTGCTGGCGCTGGGGTGGACCGTCCTCGCGGGTCCTGAGCTACCGCTGGTCGGGAGTCCGAAGCGAGGGGACCTGGTCGGACTGGTTTTCGTCGCCCTGCTGGTGCTGCTTCCCATGCCGCTGGCTTCTTGGGCCGGTAGGCGCGCCGCCGACGGGATCGACTGGCGACTCAAACCGGACGGCTGGTTGATGTACGGGGCCCTCGTGGGGTTCGCGCAGGCGCTGGGACTCTGCCTGGCGATCATCTACTCCCCGGTGCCGCTGTGGGCGCGCATCCTCGCGGGCGTGGTCGGATTCGCCGTCCCGCTGTTGGCGACGTTCATGGCTCGGCGAGTGATCCTTGCCGAGCCGTTGCGGGAGATCGGTGGGACCGAGTTCGCCGTGGTGAAATCGCTGCGGTCCCCGCAAGGCGGGGACGAGGACTCCGTAAAGATTCTCGGCGACTCGATGCGCCTGTCGGTGCGCACGGCTGCCGGGCGACCCGCGGCGCAGGCGTCGACCAAGGACATCGCGCTGGCCGACATCACCGGGATCGGGATGCGGCCGAGCCGTCCTGCGGACGGAGCGTGGGCTCAGCTCGCCGACGGCCGGGGCGCTTCTCTCCCGGAGGGCGACGTCGTCGTGATCCGAACCCGCAGCGAGACCCAGCTCCTTCCTGCCGATCCCGACCTCGCCGAATTCCTGCGGGCTCGCGCAGCTCTCCACGGCGGAGAACCCGCACGCATCGAGGACTGGACATGACCGAGCACATCCCGGAAGTCCTTCCGGCACCGCCCGAGACGGGCAACGAGTCCAGACAGGTGGGAGGGCAGCGGAGCGCGGCTCCGGACACCGTTCCCGGCCGCCGGTGGCAGGCCTTCGCACTCGGGGCCGCTGCGGTGGTGGTGATCCCGGTCGGCTTCGTGCTGTGGGGAATGCGCGAGCTGGAAGTTGGTACCGGGATCGCCGGCCTGGTGGGAATCGCCGTCGCGACCACCGCGTGGCTGACCGATGCGCGCACGCCCCGGCGCTGGGCCGGGTGGGCACTGCTGGCCGCGCTCTCGGCCACCTACGTGGACCTCGGGTTCGCGCCGGCAGGACTGCTCGCGCTCGTCGCGGTGGTCGCGTGTCCGCTGCTGGCAGCGGCGGCGCACCGGCGCTTCACCGCACCGGGTTTCGACCTGGCGGAGATGGACGTCGAGGTCGGCTTCCAGATCTACCGCCACCAGTCGGCGAGCTTGCGGATCGGCCGCGATCGCGCCGTTCTCGCGCTCAAGCGCATGGCAGGTGGTGGCCATGTCGATCAGGCGGTTCCGCTGTCCGAGGTTTCGCTCGCCCAACCCGGTGAAATCGTCGGCGGCGGTTCTTGGCCACTGCCCGGAACGACGGCGGTACGGCTCGTCGAAGGGCCCGCCGTGCGGCTCGTCGCCGGGAAGCAGCAGTGGATCGTCAACGTCGAGGATCCGCGGTTGGTCGCTGCGATCCTGCGCAGGCGGCAGACCGCGGCCTGGTCGCAGCGGACCGGGCCGCAGGACCTCCGCTCCTGGCACGCGTTGCGCAAGTGGGCCGTGGCTCGGACCACGACCTACCGCAACGGTAGGAAGGCCCAGTCCTACCGCGCGTTCCGACCCCTGGTCGGCTTCTTCTTCGGCGTGCTCGGCCTGATGTTGCTTACGAAGTTGATCGCCGGTGGCGGTTCGGCGCCGAGCATGTGGCTCGCGGCCTCGGCCATGCTGCTCGTCGGCGCGTCCTTCGTGATCAGCTGGTTGAGGTCGGGTGCGCGACTGGCCTTCGCCGAACTCCAGTCGTTGCCGCCGAACAGCCCGGCCTGGGGCGATCCGCGCCCCGAAGTCGCCCCGGTACCGGGATGGCGGCCCTGGAGCTGACTGCGGGCCGACCGGGGCTCAGCGCGGCCCGTCCGGCAGATCCAGCTCCTCCGGGGCTTCCTGCTGCTGGGCACCGACTTCTCCGGTGGCGTTGTTGTTGACGTTGTTCGGCCCGCCATCGACCTCGGCGTGCTGGCCGACCGACGAGGAGTTGACGTCGTTCCGGTAGGGGGAGTCCACGTTGGCGCCGACCACGGAACCTTCCTCGGTCTCGAAGCGCCATCCCTGGTTGTTGGCACCGGACACCCACTCGCCGCCGTCGCTGCTCGGGCCGCGGCCGTTTCCCTCCCAGGTCGTGTGGAGGCCTTCGTGGCGGCTCTGCATCCCGCCCACCGCTCCGCCGATTCCACCCGAGATGGCGCCGGAGGTGATGTCGTTGGTTCCCGGAGCCTCGCCGTGCATGCCCTGGTTGATGGCGTTGCCGAGCACCCCGGAGATCGAACCGCGCGCCGCGCCGTAGGCGGCGGCCTCGGTGAAGTTCTTGGTCGCGTTGCCCATCAGGTCCTTGCCGATGTGCTGACCGACGCCGGGGGCGACACCGTCCACCAGGCCACCCGCCAGACCGGCCGCGACACCCGAAACCGCCGCGTTGCCGGTGTTGGAACCGTCCCAGCTCTGCCGGTCGCCCTTGGCGAATTGCACGCCCTGGATCGCGGCGTCCACACCGACGTTGATGGCCACGTTCACCACGACCTGCTCGGCGATCTTGGTCAGCAGTTGCTGGAAGAACGTGCGCACCGTGAGCTGGGTTGCTGCTTGGGCGATGGGGACGCCTGCGGTGCTGGCGCCGAGGGTGGCCACCGCCGAGGCGATCATCGCGGCGATCTGGGCGGCGAGGATGATCAGCGCGGCGATGATGCTGAGCTTGGTGTACTCGACCTCCAGGGCGGCCTTGTCGGCGCCCTCGCCGAGGGCTTCGCAGAGCTTCTGCAGCTCCGGGAGGTGACCTTCGCCGCTGGTGAAGTCCTTCATGAACTTCTCGAAGGCGTCGTGGGTCTGGCCCTGCATGGTGGCCAGCGCGGCCTGCACGGCGCCCTCGGTCTCGGAGAGGACCTCGCCGACGTCGACGCCGCACTGCGTCCAGGCCTCGGCGACGCGGCGCATCGCGTCCTCGTCGCCCTCGGGCCAGTTCGCGCCGACCACGATCGGGAAGAGCCAGCTGACCTCGCCGGGGATCTCGATGCTCATGCCCGGCCCCCAGCGCTGTTGATCCCGTCGGCGTTGCGCGCGTCGTCCTCGTCCCAGGTGCGGGCGGTGGCGTCGAGCTCGCCGCGCACCTGGTGCAGCGCCTTGGCCAGCGCTTTCAGGCCTTCGGTGCCGTTGTCGGCGCCGGGCTGGTAGTCCTTGGCGAAGGTCTGCCCGGCCTCGTCGGCGCCCCAGCAGGCGCCCTCGGCCTGCAGGGCGCCGTTGAGCTTGTCCAGCGCGGTCTTGAGCGCGTCCGACGCGCTGTCGAACTTCGGGGAGGCGCCGCGCAGTTTCTCGGGGTGTACGTCGAAGCCGCTCACCACTGATCCTTCCGGAACCGGGACCGGGGTTCGAAGTCGTCCCAGTCGTCGTCATCCGGCGCGTTGGACGCGGCGGGGGTGGTGTTCGGTTCCGGGACGCCCGGGGCTTCCGGGATGAGGCCCTTCAGCGACGGCGCCTCGGGGAACAGGTCCGGCAGGTCGGGCACGTCCTGCTGCACCGGGGCCATCGCCGCGTCGGCCTGCGCGCGGGCGTCGCGCGCCGCGGCCTGCGCGGCCTCGGTGAAGCTCGCGGCCAGCTTGTCCGGGGCGGAGCTGCGGAAGGCCGACTGCGAGATCCGGGTGGCGGTGACGACTCCGGCGGTGTTGACCTCCACGGTCACCAGGCCGTCGGCCGAGGTCGCCGCCCCGGTGGCCGCCAGCGCCGCGGCCTGCGCCTCCTGCAGCTGCGCGGTCTGCTCCCGCAGGCCGTCGAGCAGCGAGTTCATCTGCTCGCGCATGGCCGCGTTGCGGGCGGCGAGCTCGTCGTTGCGTCCGTTCCGAGCAGTCATCTTTCCTCCCGACTCGTCGGCTGAAGGTACAACACCGCCACCCGAGTGGTACTGCGAACGCCGATGCGACTTCGGTGGCGATGAGTGGTCGGCGCGCACGATCCGGCATCGCCGCAGGTGTCCAACCGCACCCGGTCGCCGCATGGCCGCTCCGTAGACTGGGGCGCACTATGCAAACGGTGGCGGAGCCAGGTTGCCGGCCAGGCCCCGGCATTGCGAACAGCCCGACCGGCACGACAAGCGAGGTGGAACGGTGACGCTGCTGGGGTCCGTGCGCAGTCCGGGCGACGTCAAACGCCTGGCGCACCCTGAGCTGGAGCGACTTGCCGAGGAGATCAGGCAGTTCCTGATCCAGAAGGTCTCTCGCACCGGCGGGCACCTGGGCCCGAACCTCGGTGCGGTGGAGCTCACTCTGGCGCTGCACCGGGTGTTCGACTCCCCGAACGACGCGCTGCTGTTCGACACGGGTCACCAGGCCTACGTGCACAAGATGATCACCGGGCGCCAGGACGGCTTCGATCAGCTGCGCAAGCGGGAGGGCCTCTCCGGCTACCCGTCGCGCGCCGAGAGCGAGCACGACTTCATCGAGAACAGCCACGCCTCGACGGCGCTGTCCTACGCCGACGGGCTGGCCCGCTCGTTCCAGCTCACCGGTGAGCAGCGGCACGCGGTGGCGGTCGTCGGCGACGGCGCGCTCACCGGCGGGATGTGCTGGGAGGCGTTGAACAACATCGCCGCCGACCCGGAGCGGCCGGTGGTGATCGTCGTCAACGACAACGGCCGCTCCTACGCGCCGACCATCGGCGGGCTCGCCGAGCACCTGGCGGCGCTGCGGCTCAACCCGAGCTACGAGAAGGCCCTGGAGAGCGGCAAGCGCACCCTGCGCAACCTGCCGGTGGTGGGCCGCTCGCTCTACACCGGCCTGCACGCGGCCAAGAGCGGCATCAAGGACGCGATCAGCCCGCAGGTGATGTTCTCCGACCTGGGCATCAAGTACCTGGGCCCGGTGGACGGCCACGACGTGAAGGCCGTGGAGTACGCGCTGCAGATGGCCAAGTCCTTCGGCGGCCCGGTGATCGTGCACGCGGTCACCCGCAAGGGCAACGGGTTCGCGCCGGCGGAGAACGACGAGGCCGAGCAGATGCACCAGGTCAAGGTCATCGACCCGGAGAGCGGCCTGCCGAAGAAGCCGCTGCCGAAGAGCTGGACCGACGCCTACTCCGACGAGCTGGTCGCCATCGGCGCCGAGCGCCCGGACGTCGTGGCCATCACCGCCGCGATGCTGGGTCCGACGGGGCTGCAGAAGTTCGCCGACGCCTACCCGGAGCGCTGCTTCGACGTGGGCATCGCCGAGCAGCACGGCATGACCTCGGCGGCGGGCCTGGCCATGGGCGGGCTGCACCCGGTGTTCGCGGTGTACTCGACGTTCCTCAACCGGGCCTTCGACCAGCTGCTGATGGACGTGGCGCTGCACAAGCAGCCGGTCACCGTGACCCTGGACCGCTCGGGGATCACCGGCGACGACGGCGCCAGCCACAACGGCATGTGGGACCTGTCCATCCTGGGCGTGATCCCGGGCATCCAGGTGGCCGCGCCGCGCGACGAGGTGACCCTGCGCGAGGAGCTGCGCGAGGCCGTGGCCGTCGACGACGGGCCCACGGTGCTGCGCTTCTCCAAGGGCTCGGTGATCGAGCAGGTCCCGGCCGTGCAGCGCACCGGCGGGGTCGACGTGCTGCGCGCGGGCGAGCGCGGGGACGTGCTGCTGCTGGCCGTCGGCGCGTTCGGCAAGCTCGCGGTGGCCGCGGCCGACCGGCTGGCCGCCCAGGGGGTCGGCGTGACCGTCGTCGACCCGCGCTGGGTGGTGCCGGTGCCGGACAGGGTCGTCGAGCTGGCCGCGGACTACCGGCTGGTGGTCACCCTGGAGGACTGCGGCAGGCACGGCGGCTTCGGCTCCTCGCTGGCCGCGCGGCTGCGCGACGCCGAGATCGACGTCCCGCTGCGCGACCTGGCGGTGCCCAACGAGTTCCTGAACCACTCCTCGCGCGACGAGGTGCTCGCCGATCTGGGCCTGACCGAGGCCGGCATCGCCGAGCGGGTCAACGGCTGGCTGGCCGGGCGTCGCGGCGCCCAGCTCCGGGTCGCCCCGGAGGCCGAGGCCGCCAACAGCTGACGGTCGGACCTGCGGGCCGCGCGCTGGGTCGGCGCGCGGCCCGCAGGCGTTTCCGGCGGCCCGCCGGGTCGATCTCGGTCGCCGCGCGCACCGGGTGTGGCAGGGTGGGCGTGTGCGAGTGCTGGTCGTGGAGGACGAGAAGCCGCTGGCCGATGCGGTGGCCCGTGGCCTGCGGCGGGACGGGATGGCCGTGGACGTCGCCTACGACGGCGAGAGCGGCCAGGAGAAGACCGCGATCACCCGCTACGACGTCGTGGTGCTCGACCGGGACCTGCCGCTGATGTCCGGCGACGAGCTGTGCGGTCAGCTGATGTCCTCCGGCGAGCTGACCCGGGTGATCATGCTCACCGCCTCCGGCGCGGTGGAGGACCGGGTCGAGGGCCTGTCCCTGGGCGCCGACGACTACCTCGCCAAGCCCTTCGCCTTCCCCGAGCTCATCGCGCGGGTGCGCGCGCTGGGGCGCCGCGCCACGCCCGCGCAGCCGCCGCTGCTGACCGCCGAGGACCTGGAGCTGGACCCGGCCAAGCGGATCGTGCGCCGGTCGGCGGGCGAGATCGACCTGACCCGCAAGGAGCTGGGCGTGCTGGAGGTGCTGCTCACCGCTTCGGGCGCGGTGGTCAGCTCCGAGGAGCTGCTCGAACGGGTCTGGGACGAGAACGCCGACCCGTTCACCACCACGGTGCGGGTCACCATGATGTCGCTGCGCAAGAAGCTCGGCGAGCCCGGCATCATCGAGACCGTGGTCGGCGCGGGCTACCGGGTTCCCTCGGCAGCGCGCACCGGATCTTCCCGGGACTAGGTCGGCGATGGGCTCGTTCGCGCGTCGCGGCCCGGGGTTGCGGGTCCGGTTGACCCTGCTGGCGACCGCGCTGGTCGCGGTGGTCAGCGGGTTGCTGCTGTGGCTGGGCTGGGTCCTCGTGGGCAACGTGGTCGCCGCGGTGCCGCAACTGCCCGAGGGAACCAGCGTGCGGGTGGGCGGCGTGGACGTGCCCGCCGAGCTGCTCGGCGCGGCGCTGCGCGATTCGGCGCGCAGGCAGGTGCTGACCATCGGCGGGTTCGCGTTCGTGGCCGTGGTGGCCGCGGGAGCCCTGCTGGCGTGGCTGGTCACCGGCCGGGTGCTGCGACCGCTGCAGGAGGTCACCGACACCGCGCGCAGGCTCTCCGCCGAGTCGCTGGACGAGCGGATCGAGCTCGGCGGCCCGCGCGACGAGGTCGCCCGGCTGGCCGACACCTTCGACGCGATGCTCGACCGGTTGCAGGCCGCCTTCGACGCGCAGCGCCGGTTCGTGGCCAACGCCAGCCACGAGCTGCGCACCCCGCTGTCGGTGATCCGCACCGAGCTGGACGTGACCCTGTCCGATCCGAACGCCGACGAGGCCGAGCTGCGCCGGATGGCCGACGTGGTCCGGGAGGCCACCGCCCGGGCCGAGCGCCTCGTGGAGGCGTTGCTGCTGCTGGCCCGCACCGAGGGCGTCGAGCTGGCGGTGCGCGAGCCGGTGGACCTCACCGAGGTCGTGACGCGCGCGCTGAAGGTGGTCGAGCCGGAGGCGGGGCGGCGCGGGCTGCGGGTGAGCAGCTGCGCCGAACCGGCCTGGGCCGTCGGCGACCCGGCGCTGCTGGAACGGGTCGCGGGCAACCTGCTGGAGAACGCGGTCCGGCACAACGTCGACGGCGGGTGGATCGAAGTCAGCACCGGTACCGACCACGGCTGGACCTGCCTGCGGGTGAGCTCCTCGGGGGCGCAGATCCACGAGACCGAGGTCGAGACCCTCTTCGAACCCTTCCGCCGCTCCGGTTTGGAGCGCACCGCCCGGAACGGCACCGGCCTCGGCCTGTCCATCGTCCAGGCGGCCACCAACGCCCACCACGGCCACCTCAGAGCCGCCCCGATCCCCACCGGTGGCCTGACGATCACGGTCCAGCTCCCCGCGGCGCCGTAGCAGCCGCTCCGCGCGCCGGTGTTCGGCCGGGCGTGGGGTGATCCGCGCGGTGCCTGGCGGGCGCAGCAGAACGGGGGCCGGAACACCGTTCCGACCCCCGCCGCGTCGTCCTCGGATCAGGCGGGCAGCGAGGCCGCGCCCGGCTCCAGGAAGCGCTTGCCGTTGACCTTCTCGGACACGCCGGCGCGGTCCAGGTACGGCGTGATGCCGCCCAGCCAGAACGGCCAGCCGGCGCCGAGCAGCATGCACAGGTCGATGTCCTGCGCCTCGGCGACCACGCCCTCGTCGAGCATGATCCGGATCTCCTCGGCCAGCGCGTTGAGCGCCCGCTCGCGGACCTGCTCGGTGGTCGACGGGTCGTCGCCCTGCTCCCACAGCTCGGCGACCTCGGGGTCGACGACGGTGTTGCCGGACTCGTCGAAGGTCCACACCGCGGTCTTGCCCGCGTCGACGAACTTCTGCAGGTTGTCGCTCAGCCCGAAGCGGTCCGGGTAGGCCTCGTGCATGGTGCCGTTGACGTGCTGCGCCACGGCCGGGCCGACCAGCTGCAGCAGCACCATCGGGCTCATCGGCAGGCCCAGCGGCTCCAGGGCGTTGTCGGCCACCTCGAACGGGGTGCCCTCGTCGACGCTGGCGATGACCTCGCCCATGAAGCGGGTCAGCAGCCGGTTGACCACGAACGCCGGGGCGTCGGAGACCAGCACGCAGGACTTCTTGAGCTGCTTGCCCACCTGGAAGGCGGTGGCCAGCGCCGCGTCGTCGGTCTTCTCGCCGCGCACGATCTCCAGCAGCGGCAGCACCGCGACCGGGTTGAAGAAGTGGAAGCCGACGACCCGCTCCGGGTTCTTCAGCTTCGAGGCCATCTCGGTGATCGACAGCGACGAGGTGTTGGTCGCCAGGATCGCCTCGGGGGACACGTGCTCCTCGACCTCGGCGAAGACCTGCTGCTTGAGCGACATCTTCTCGAAGACCGCTTCGATGACGAAGTCGGCGTCGGCGAAGGCCTTCTTGTCCAGCTCGCCGGACACCAGGCCCTTGAGCTTGTTCACCCCGTCCGGCGAGAGCCTGCCCTTGTCGGCGAGCTTGTCGATCTCGCCGTGGATGTAGGCCACGCCCTTGTCGATGCGCTCCTGGTCGATGTCGGTGATGACCACCGGCACCTCGAGGCGGCGCACGAACAGCAGCGCCAGCTGACCGGCCATCAGACCGGCGCCGACGACGCCGACCTTGGACACCGGGCGGGCCAGCGACTTGTCCGGCGCGCCCGCCGGCTTCTTGGCCCGCTTCTGGGTCAGGTCGAACGAGTACAGGCCCGCGCGCAGCTCGTCGGACATCAGCGCGTCGGTCAGCGCCTGGGTCTCGGCCGCGTAGCCGGCGTCCAGGTCGTTGTTCCGCGCCAGGTCGATGAGCTCGACGGTCTTGGTCACCGCGGGGGAGGCGCCGTGGGTCTTGGACTCCACGATCTCCTTGGCGCGGGCCACGGCGTCGTCCCAGGCCTTGCCCCGGTCGATCTCCGGGCGCTCGACGGTCTTCTCGCCGTTGACCACGCGGACCAGCCAGCGCACCGACTCCTCGAGGAAGTCCGCGCCCTCCAGCAGCTCGTCGAAGATGCCCAGCTTCAGGCCCTTCGTCGGGTTGAGCATGCGGTTCTGGGCCAGCGCGTTCTCGATGATCACCGTCACCGCGGCGTCCGGGCCGATCAGGTTCGGCAGCAGCTGGGTGCCGCCCCAGCCCGGGAACAGGCCCAGGTAGCACTCCGGGAACGCGATCGCGCCGGCGTTCGAGGCGACCGTGCGGTAGTGGCAGGACAGCGCCAGCTCCAGGCCGCCGCCCAGCGCCGCACCGTTGACGAACGCGAAGGTCGGGACCTTCGACTCGGTCAGCCTGCGGAACACGTCGTGACCGGTCTGCGCGATGGCCTCGGCGTGCTCGCGCTGCGAGACCTGGCCGACGCCGGAGAGGTCGGCGCCGACGGCGAACACGAACGGCTTGCCGGTGACCGCGATCGCGGCGGGCTCGGCCGCGAAGGCCTCGTCCAGCGCGCTGTTGAGGCTGGTCAGACCGGCCGGGCCGAAGGTGGACGGGCGGGTGTGGTCGTGCCCGTTGTCGATGGTGATGAGCGCCAGCTCGCCGTTCAGGCCGGGAACGTCGACGAGGCGGGTGTACGCCTTGGTCACGACCTCGTCGGGGAACAGCGCCGCGAAGTCAGTCACTGCTGGCCTCCGTTGTAGTTCGGGTTCTCCCAGATGACCGTGCCGCCCATGCCGAAGCCGATGCACATGGTCGTGATGCCGTAGCGGACCTCGGGGTGCTCGGCGAAGTGCCGCGAGAGCTGGGTCATCAGCCGCACGCCGGAGGAGGCCAGCGGGTGACCGCAGGCGATCGCGCCGCCCCACGGGTTGACCCGCTCGTCGTCGTCGGCGATGCCGAAGTGGTCCAGGAAGGCCAGCACCTGCACGGCGAAGGCCTCGTTGATCTCGAACAGGCCGATGTCGTCGATGCTCAGCCCGGCGCGCTCCAGCGCCTTCTCCGTGGCGGGCACCGGGCCCACGCCCATGACCTCGGGGTCCACGCCGGCGAAGGCGTAGCCGACCAGCCGCATGCCGACCGGCAGGCCCAGCTGCTCGGCGGTCTCGGCGTCGGCCAGCAGCGCGCCGGTGGCGCCGTCGTTCAGGCCCGCGGCGTTGCCCGGGGTGACCCGGCCGTGCGGGCGGAACGGCGTCTTCAGGCCCGCCAGGTCCTCGGTGGTGGTGCCCGGGCGCGGCGGCTCGTCGGTGGTGGACAGGCCCCAGCCCTCCTCGGACCGGGTGGAGACCGGAACCAGGTCGGGGGAGATCTTGCCCGCCCGCACCGCGGCGTCGTAGCGGTCCTGGCTCAGCACCGCGTAGGAGTCGGTGCGCTCCTTGGTCAGGTGCGGGAACCGGTCGTGCAGGTTCTCCGCGGTCGAGCCCATGACCAGGGCGGACGGGTCGACGAGCTTGTCCGAGACGAACCGCGGGTTGGGGTCGACGCCCTCGCCCATCGGGTGGTTGCCCATGTGCTCGACGCCGCCGGCGATGACCACGTCGTAGGCACCGAAGGCGATGCCGCTGGAAACGGTGGTCACGGCGGTCATGGCGCCGGCGCACATCCGGTCGATGGCGAAGCCGGGGACCGACTTGGGCAGCCCGGCCAGCAGCGCCGCGCTGCGGCCGATGGTCAGGCCCTGGTCGCCGATCTGCGTGGTCGCGGCGATGGCGACCTCGTCGATGCGCTCCGCGGGAAGGTCCGGGTTGCGCCGCAGCAGCTCGCGGATGACCTTGACGACCATGTCGTCCGCGCGGGTCTGGGCGTACTGGCCCTTGGAACCGGCCTTGCCGAACGGCGTGCGTACGCCGTCGACGAAGACCACGTCCCGAACCGCTTGGCGGCTGCGGCTGTCGGCAGGTGCCGACGCAGGTGCGGCCACGGCGTGCTCCTCACTGGCTTGGTGGATGATGCTCGGCCGGGCCCCGCGACTGGCGGTTGCTTACCGGCCGGTAACCGCACTCTAGCGCTCATTACCCGCTGGTAACCACGCACCCGCCCATGTCGGCTGTCTCACATGTTGATCGGGCTCCGGCCGCCCCGGATCTTTCCGCAAGCAGCACGTCGGCGCCGGGCGGCGAGCGGCGCCGGCCTCCGTCGGGAAAAGTCCAGGCTCCACCGGCGGAGCCTGGACTTTTCCCGACGGAACGAGCACACCCCTCGGGGGCCGGTGCTCACTCGGGGGTGGCGTGCAGGGCCTCGCTGAGGGCCGGGGCGGTCAGCCCGATCTGCCACTCGCGGGCGCCCTTGGCGCGCAGCAGCTCGGCGACTCCCTCGACGCTGCGGTCCTCCGGCGGGCTCCAGCAGGTTCGGCGCACCAGGTCCGGCAGCAGCAGGTTCTCCTGCGGCAGCCCGTTCTCCTCGGCGATGGCCGACAGCGCCGCGCGCGCGGCCTGCAACCGGGCCGCCGCCGCGGGCTCCCGGTCCGCCCACCGATTGGTCGGCGGAGGTCCGTCGTTGGGCTGGGAGGAGGCGGGCAGCTCGGCGTTGTCCAGGCGGCGCGCCGAGCGCAGCGCCTGCAACCACATCGAGGCCCTCCTGCGCTGGTGCCGCCCGCCGAAGACGGGCAGCGCGACGAGCTCGGCCTCGCTGCGGGGGTTGGCCTGGGCCGCCGTGATGATCGAGGAGTCCGGCAGCACCCGGCCGGGCGCGAGGTCGCGCTCGCGGGCGAACTCGTCGCGGGTCTGCCACAGCGCGCGCACGGCCGCCAGCTGGCGGGGGCTGCGCACCTTGTGGATGCCCGAGGTGCGGCGCCACGGTTCGGCGCGCGGGGGAGCGGGTTCGGCGGTCCGGACCGCCTCGAACTCCTCGATGGCCCACTCCAGCTTGCCCTGCTCGCCGAGCACGGCGTGCATGGCGTCGCGCAGCTGGACCAGCAGCTCGACGTCCAGCGCCGCGTAGACCAGCCAGTCCTCGGGCAGCGGGCGCTTCGACCAGTCGGCCGCGCTGTGGCCCTTCTCCAGCTGGTAGCCGAGCACGCGCTCCACGAGGGCGCCCAGCGAGACGCGTTCGAACCCGGCCAGCCGACCGGCCAGCTCGGTATCGAACAACCGCGCCGGGCGCAGGTCGAGCTCGGCCAGGCACGGCAGGTCCTGGGACGCCGCGTGCAGCACCCACTCGGTGTCGGCGAGCGCCGTCACCAGCGGGCCCAGCTCGCCGTCCAGCGCGATCGGGTCGACCAGCGCGGTGCCCGCGCCTTCCCGGCGCAGCTGCACCAGGTACGCGCGTTGCGAGTACCGGTATCCCGAGGCGCGCTCGGTGTCGACGGCGACCGGTCCGGTGCCCGCGGCCAGCGTTTCCGCTGCCGCGGCCAGCGCATCCGGTGTGTTCACCACCGGCGGTACGCCGTCTGCGGGTTCGGTCAGCAACACCGGCTCCGGGCGGCCGGATCCGACGGTCTCGGGGCTTGCGGCTTCCACGGCTAACAGACCTTACGTGCTTTGCCTTCGCCGTGGGGCCGGTCACCCGAGCTTCGTCGATCCGGCCGCACCGGTGCAGGTGCGTTGACGATCGCTCAGCGGATCACGCCGGCCCGCATGGCCAGCGCGACCATCTGCGCGCGATCGCCGGTGCCCAGCTTGCGCCCGATCCGCGACAGGTGGGATTTCACCGTGAGCGCGGACAGGTTCAGGGCTTCGCCGATCTCCTTGTTGGAGCGGCCATCGGCCACCAACTGGAGAACTTCGACCTCACGCCCGGACAGCTCGCGCGGGGTGTTGTCGGTTCCCGGCACGCGGGTGCCGGCGGCGAGCACCGGAGCCACGCTGGGATCGGCGTACACCCCGCCGTCGAGCACGCGGCGCACGCCGTCGGTGACCACCATGGGCGAGGCCGACTTCAGCAGGTACGCCTGAGCGCCTGCCTGGAAGGCGGCCCGGACCGCATAGGGGTCATCGGACGAAGCGAGCACCACGATCCGCGGCCAGCCCTGGCTCCGGAGTTCGGTGACCAGTTCGATCCCGGTCCCGTCCGGGAGTCCGAGATCGAGGATCGCGAGGTCGCACGGACCGGTCGCCAGGGCGCGAGCCCTGGCTTCGGCCATGGATGCGGCCTCGTGCACCGTGCCGGCGCCCATCTGCAGCAGCCGGGAGGAGATGGCCTCCCGGAGCAGCGGATGGTCGTCCACCACGAGCACCGTGAACAGCTCTTCCCGCGGGTGCGGGACCATGTTGGCCGGCAACGCGCCGGCAGGCGTGGTTCGAGCGGCCTGACCTAAGCCGACGGCAGCCACGTCACTACCTCCCTGGAGTCGGTCGTGCCCCCCGACCGGCACCGGGACTCTCGACCAATCAGCCGCGCCACTGATCGACCGAAAGTGGTGTCGTCGGGGGCAGCCTAACCGCCCAAGCGGGTCAGCGGGACGATCAATTGGGTATCTATCCCGATCGAGTTGTGACGAGTGTGGTCTTTCTTCGCCCTTTCGGGTGACTCTCTGCATTCGCCGTAACGTCAGAGCGTGGCCAGACGACTATCCCTGAATGCGCATCGTGAATAAGTTGCGAACTCAACCAGTTTTCGGTGGCCGCACAACGTTCGCGAACGAAAATCGGACATCGGCGTGTCGCACGATTTCGCGCTTCGGCGTGTCGTATCGGCGGCGTCGTTGCCGAGAGCGCTCGCAGTCTCCCGAAGGCGCGCGTCAGAAGCTACTCGGGCTCGCGGGGCGATGCAGCCGATGAACGGGTGGTCGCGGATCAGTCCTGCCGCGCTGCGCCGTTCGGCCGCCTGCCGAGCAGCGCAACCCCCTCGGGGGGAAGTCCTACCGCGCTGGCCATCAGTTCGTGGAACGCCGTGGCGTGCGGTGTCAGGTCCGGGTCGGTCGGCGTCCACGAGCCGCGCAGTTCCAGATCGTGACTGCGCTGCGGTCCGGCGATGTCGCCGAAGCGGGCCGAGGACGTCTGGGTGACCGTGCCGCCCAGCGCCGCGTGCGGAGCGCCGTGGTTCTCCAGCGCGTCGGTCAGCCAGGACCAGCCCACCGCCGGGAGCAGCGGATCGCCCGCGACCTCCGGATCCAGCTCGGCGCGCAGGTAGACCACCAGGCGAAGCACGCCGCCCCAGGCCTCCGGGCCGTCCGGGTCGTGCAGCAGCACGAGACGCGCGGTGGCCGGTTCTCCGGCGGGGCCGTCCACCTCCGCTGCCAGCGCGTGCGCCCAGGGGGCGAGGCGCTTGGGAGGACCGACCTCGCTGAGCTCGATCTCGGCACGCGGTTGAGGCGACGTCAACGCGGCAACCGCCTGCCGGAAAACTTCGGGCGCCGCCGACATCTCCGTCACGTCACCGACTCTATTCGTTCACCGGCGCGGGGTGGCGGAGGCACGCCGGGGGGAGCCCGGGCGCCGCGCGTGGCTCCGGGGGTGGCGTGCGAAGATTGCCGGTGCCAGCCCGGCCGGCCCCACGGCGCTCCGCACCGGCCTCGCGCGGGGGCTCCCGAGCCGGGATCCGACCAGACGTACGGACACCGACCTCCCATGACGAACTCCGCTCCGGTCTCGGCCCGACGGGACCTCGCCGACGCTCCTCTGCTCGTCGCCGCTCGCGGCGGCAGGCCCAGCCACACCCCCGTCTGGTTCATGCGGCAGGCCGGGCGGTCGTTGCCCGAGTACCGGTCGCTGCGCGAGGGCATCCCGATGCTGGAGGCCTGCCTGACGCCCGACCTGGCCAGCGAGATCACCATGCAGCCGGTGCGCAGGCACGGCGTGGACGCTGCGATCCTGTTCAGCGACATCGTGCTGCCGCTCTACGCCGCCGGGATCGGCCTGGACATCGTCCCGGGCACCGGGCCGGTGGTGTCCAACCCGGTCGGCGATGCGTCCGACGTGGCCGCGCTGCCCGCGCTGGACCCCGGGCAGGTCACCCCGGTGGCCGACACCATCGGGCTGCTGATCCGCGAGCTGGGCGAGACCCCGCTGATCGGCTTCGCCGGTGCTCCGTTCACCCTGGCCTCCTACCTGGTCGAGGGCGGTCCGAGCCGCAACCACGAGCGCACCAAGGCGCTGATGCACTCCGACCCGCAGACCTGGCACGCGCTGCTGGAGAAGCTCGCCGACACCACGCTGGAGTTCCTGCGGGTGCAGCTGCGCGCGGGCGTCGACGCGGTGCAGCTGTTCGACTCCTGGGCCGGTGCGCTCTCGCTGCGCGACTACCGCGAGTTCGTGCTGCCGCACAGCCGCCGCATCTTCGAGGGCATCGCCGAGGTCTCCGACGTGCCGAAGATCCACTTCGGCGTGGGCACCGGCGAGCTGCTGGGCACCCTGCGCACCGCGGGCGCCGACGTGGTCGGCGTGGACTGGCGCGTGGGCCTGGACGAGGCCGCCCTGCGGTTGCGGGCCGCCGAGCCCGCGGGCCCGGCCCCGGTGGTGCAGGGCAACCTGGACCCGGCGGTGCTGTTCGCCGGCTGGGACGCCGTCGAGCGCGAGGTGCACCGCATCCTGGAGGAGGGCCGCCAGGCGGGCGGGCACATCTTCAACCTCGGGCACGGCGTCCTGCCGTCCACCGACCCGGAGGTGCTGACCCGGATCGTGGAGCTGGTGCACACCGCGTCCGCGCAGCGCTGATGGCCCCCCGCGTCGCCGTCGTCGGTGGCGGCATCGCGGGCCTGTCCGCCGCGCACCGGCTGCGCACCGAGCTCGGCCCGGACGCCGAGATCGTGCTGCTGGAGCAGACCGGCAGGCTCGGCGGCAAGCTGCGCACGGTCGAGCTGGCCGGTACCCCCTACGACCTGGGCGCCGAGGCGTTCCTGGCCCGACGTCCCGAGGTGCTGCGGCTGGCCGAGGAGCTGGGCGTGGAGACCGAGGTGGTGCACCCGGCCGATGCGAGGGCCACGGTGCGCGCCGGCGGGCGCACCCGGCACCTGCCCGGCGGCACCGTGATGGGCGTGCCGGCCGAGGCGGACTCGGTGGCCGAGGTGCTCTCCGCGGACGGGGTGGCCGCGGTGCGCTCCGAGGCCGACCTGCCGCCGATCGACCTCGGCGGCGCGGACGCCTCGGTGGGCGGGCTGCTGCGCGAGCGGGTCGGCGACGAGGTCGTCGACCGGCTGGTGGAGCCGCTGCTCGGCGGGGTCTACGCGGGCGACGCCAACCGCCTCGGGCTGCGCGCGACGATCCCCGCGCTGGCCGCCGCGCTCGACGCGGGCGCTCCCTCGATCGCCGAGGCGGTCCGCTCGGCGCTGCCCGCCCCGCCGGCCCGCAACACCTCGCCGAAACCGGTCTTCGGCGCGTTCCGGGGCGGCTACCGCGAACTGATCGACCGGCTGCTGCTGGCCGCCGACGCGCAGGCGCGGCTGGGCCTGCCGGTGCGCGCGCTGGCCCGCACCGGATCGGGCTGGCGGTTGGAGATCGGTTCCGCGCCCGCTCCGGAGCACCTCGAAGCCGATGCCGTGGTGCTGGCCGTGCCGGCCCCGGCGGCGCGGCGCCTGCTGGCCGATCCGGTGCCCGCGGCCTCGGCTCGGCTGGCCGAGGTGGAGCTGGCCTCGATGGCGGTGATCGGCCTGGCCTTCCCGCCCGGCACGCCGCTTCCCGCGCACGACGGCGTCGCGGCCTCGGGCACGCTGATCGCCCGCGGCGAGCGGCGCGCCGACGGCACGCCGTTCACCGCCAAGGCGTTCACCTACTCCAGCAACAAGTGGTCGCACCTGCGCGGCGCGAACGGCGAGGTCCTGGTGCGCGGTTCGGTGGGCCGCTTCGGCGAGGTCGCCGAGCTGCAGCGCGAGGACGCCGACCTGCTGGCCGACGTGCGGGCCGACCTGGCCGAGCTGACCGGGATCACCGCCGAGCCGGTGGATTCGGCGGTGCTGCGCTGGGGCGGGGGGCTGCCCCAGTACGGGGTCGACCACCTGGCGCTGGTCGACGAGGTCGAGCGGGCGGTGGCCGAGGTGCCCGGTCTGGCGATCGCGGGAGCCGCGCTGCACGGCGTCGGCGTGCCCGCGTGCGTGGCCACCGGCGAGGCCGCGGCGACCGGGATCACCCGGGGCCTGCTGCGGGCCGGTGGCCGTGAGGTGGGACGATAGGGCCATGGCGCGGCTGAACTACGACGAGCTCAACAACACCATCCGCTACACCACGTGGTCGGTCTTCCGGATCGAGCAGGGAACCCTGCCCGAGGACCGGGACAAGGCCGCGCAGGCGACCCAGGAGTACCTGGACTCGCTGGCCGATGCGGGCGTGACCGTGCGGGGCGTCTACGACGTCTCCGGTCTGCGCGCCGACGCCGACTACATGATCTGGTGGCACGCCGAGGCGGTCGAGGCGGTGCAGGCCGCCTACACCGGCTTCCGCCGCGAGACCCCGCTCGGCCAGTGCTCGGAACCGGTGTGGAGCAACACCGCGCTGCACCGCCCCGCGGAGTTCAACAAGTCGCACATCCCGGCGTTCATGGCCGGTGAGGAGCCGAAGAAGTACATCTGCGTGTACCCCTTCGTGCGGTCCTACGAGTGGTACCTGCTGCCGGACGAGGACCGCCGCCAGATGCTGGCCGACCACGGGAAGGCGGCCCGGGACTTCCCGGACGTGCGCGCCAACACGGTCGCGTCCTTCGGGCTGGGGGACTACGAGTGGGTGCTGGCCTTCGAGGCCGACGAGCTGCACCGCGTCGTGGACCTGATGTGGCGCATGCGCGGCACCGAGGCCCGCCTGCACGTGCGCGAGGAGACCCCCTTCTACACCGGCCACCGCGTCGAGGTCGCCGAGCTCGTCAACCGGCTGCCCTGACCGAGGTCGTCCGGCCGGGGATCTCGCAGCGCGGGGTCCCCGGCCGGATCGCCGTCGCTCAGCTCTCCGCCGGGATCAGGCGGACCGCGACGGAGTTGATGCAGTAGCGCTGGTCGGTGGGCGTCGGGTAGCCCTCGCCCTCGAAGACGTGGCCGAGGTGGCCGTGGCACGCGGCGCACAGCACCTCGGTGCGGGTCATGCCCATGGAGCGGTCCTGGCGGAGGATCACCGCATCGCTGTCGGCCGGGTCGTAGAACGACGGCCAGCCGCAGTGCGACTCGAACTTGGTCTCGCTGCGGAACAGCTCGGCCCCGCAACCGCGGCACTCGTAGACACCGGTGGTCTTGGTGTCGACGTACTCGCCCGTCCACGGCCGCTCGGTGGCGGCTTGGCGCAGCACCGCGTACTCCTCGGCGGTGAGCTGCTCCTTCCACTCCTGCTCGCTCCTGGTGACCTTCGGTGTGTCAGCGACCGGATCCATGCCTCCACGCTAATCCGGCGGGAGATCGAGTGCGACGCCCGGCCGCGCCGATCGAGTCGCAGGCCACTCAGCCCAGGAACGTGTCGAGCACGAACACCACCGCGTTCCAGATCGTGAACAGCACGCCGAAGAGGATCAGCACCACCACGATCACCGCCAGGAGCCTGCGGTGCCCGCCGGTGCGGTTGGCGCTCTGCGCGAAGTCGTCGACCCCGCGCAGCATGCCCTCGACGGTGGCCTTGGAACCGGTGCGCGCCATGCGCGCGCGGTGCTCGGCGAAGGCCCGGACCTCCGGATCGTCGTGGTCGAGGTCCTCGAGGTCGCCGAAGCGATCGGTTTCCTCCGGTTCGCCGCGCTGCATCGCCCCAGCCTAGCTGCCCGCGGTCCGGTGCCGCGCACGTCCTGCCCGAACTCCCAGGTCAGGCTATGGTCGGATGACCTTGGTGCTGGAGGAGGGCGGATGACGGATCAGGTCGAGCCGGGGCGCTTCCTGCCGGAGATGATGATCGCGGTGCCCGAGCGGCAGCGCCGGTGGACCGTCCTGCTGCGGGCGCTGCTGCTGATCCCGCACTTCGTCGTGGTGTGGGCGCTGGGCATCGCGGCGAACGTGGTGGTGTTCATCGGCTGGTGGGCGGCGTTGTTCCTGGGCAGGCTGCCGGAGTGGATCTCCGGCTTCCTGGCGCTCTACGTCGATTACTCGACCAGGGTCAGCGCGTCGAGCATGCTGCTGATCGACACCTACCCGACGTTCGTGATCTCGGGTCCGGACGAGGCCCTGCGCACCGAGTTCCACCCGGGACGGCTCAACCGGCTGGCCGTGCTGTTCCGGTTCGTCCTGCTCATCCCGGCCGCGATCGTCTCCGGCCTGGTGATGGCGGGCTGGTCGGTGCTGGCCTTCTTCATCTGGCTGATCGTGCTGGTCGCGGGGCGCACCCCGCGCCCGATCTTCGACGCGTCCGCCGCGGCGCTGCGCTACAACTTCCGCACCAACGCCTACGTGCTCCTGCTGACCGGGTCCTACCCGAAGAAGCTGTTCGGCGACGAGGCCGCCGAACCGAAGCCGCCTCGCGTGTCCTACGGAACCCGCCCGCTGACGATGTCGTCCGGGGGCCGGGCGCTGCTGATCGCGTTCCTGGTCCTCGGCGTGCTGGGCATCGCGGGCAGCGCGGCGAGCTCGGCCGCCCAGCAGCCGCCCTGCGACCCGTACGGCCACGGGTACGCCACGGGTTGCGCGTACGCCGAATGAGCTGGTGCCGCGCGGCGGTGGTTACCGATCGCAGCGGGCAGCGGCACATCCGTTCGGCTGGTCGAGCGACCCGCTTTCGCTCGGCCAGCGGTGTCCGCGCCGGATGATCTGCGAGGACCATCGGGGCTGCTGGATTCCACGATGATGGGAGGCCAGGATGGTCCGCTCCGAAGAGCAGGTCCCTCGGGCCGGTGGGTGCAACTGCTGCGCCAGCTGCACCGGCCCGTCCTGCGGCTGCTGCTCGAGCTGCGGCTGAGCGGCGGTGGTCTGCCCGGCGTGCTGCGGGATCACGCTGGGCAGACCATGCCCTCGGTGGGCACCGCGCCCTGGACCGCGTACCGGGTGATCGCCTCGGTGACGCACGTCGAGCGCCCCAGCGCTCCGTGCCCGGCGCCCTGCCAGCGCACCTGGACCCCGGTGGGCAGCTGCTGGGCCATGTGATCGGTGCTCAGCGCGAGCTCCTGCGGGTCGTGCGCGGTGGTGATGACCGGGATCGGCGGCAGGTCCCCGCGCCGCGGCACCGGCAGCGGGCGCTGCGGCACCGGCCAGGAGCCGCACCACACGATCCGCTGCGCCGCGACGCCCCCGAACAGCGGGAACCGCTTGACCCAGTCCGCGGCCAGCTGGCCGCTGCGCTGCGGCGGCACCCGCAGCGTGGTGTCGTTGCAGGTGGTGATCACGTCGCCGTCCAGCCAGGGCGGGTTCTGGCCCTGCGGCGCGAGCAGCGGGGCGCTGAGCTCGGCCAGCCCAGTCCCGTCCCCGCGCGCGCCGGCGGCCAGCGCCTCGGCCAGCTGAGGCCAGGAGTCCTGGTCGCGCAGGCCGATCTGCAGCGCGCGCACCACGCGGCCGGCGGGCACCGGACCGCTCGGCGCGGGTAGCGGTTCCTCGCGGGTGCGCTCGACCAGGTCGCGCACCGCGCGCCGCGGATCCGGGCCCAGCGGGCAGCCGTTGGAGGTGCACTGCTGGGCGAAGACGTCGAAGGTCCGCTCGGCGGCCTGCGCTCGCGACTCGGCCCTGCCGATCGCGTCGCGGGTCGGGTCCGGAGCCCCGTCGAGCACCATCCGGCCGACCGAGCTCGGGTAGCGCTCGGCGTAGGTGGTCAGCACTCGGGAGGCCTCGCCGCGGCCGATCAGGTGCAGCTTCGGCACGCCCAGCTCCAGGCGCAGCTCCTCCAGGTCGGAGGCCGTCCGCCAGGAGTCGTAGGCCTGCAGCCGCTCGTCGAGGGTCAGCAAGCACTCCTGGCTGGCCGACACCACCGAGTCCAGCAGCCGGTCGAGCGTCCGGCGCTCGGTGGCGCGCGGGTCGAAGCCGACGATGCTCTCGCGGTCCTGGGGCTTCATGCAGTCGGCCGGATCGGACTCGCCGGTGCCGCGGCGGTCCATGCCGATGATGTCGAAGGTGTTGCGCAGCGCGGGCGGCAGCTGCACGGCGAGCCGGGCGGCGAAGACCGTGCCGGGTTCGCCGTTGACGTCGCCGAGGACCACCAGCGGCACGCGGGTGCCGTCGCCGATGCGGATGAGCGAGTTGCGCTGGGTGCCGCGCTCGGGAGCTTCCGGGGAGTCGAGGGTGGTCAGCAGCCGCGCGCAGGAGAACGTCAGATCCGGCGGTGCGCCGCCGAGCTCGTCGCGGGTCCGATGGGTGCAGTCCTCCCAGTGCAGCGCGTCGGCCGCGGGTCCGCCCAGCGGCGGGACGGGGGCCGGTTCGGGCGGGTTCGGGCCGGGCGCCACCTGCTGCTCGCTGTCGCGGTAGGCGACCGCGGGGCGGTCCGACGGCCCGGCCGTGCACCCGGTGACCACCAGCAGCAGCAGCGGCAGCAGGGCCGCGACCCGCTTGATGTTGCGCGGCACGGTTTCTCCTCGTCGACAAGGCCCGGTGGTCGCGGTCAGCATCGCATGATCGGCGTGAGACCCCGGTGAGACCCCTGGGGGCGCTCCGGACGAACCGATAGCGTGGCTAAGGAGGGTGTTGGCGGTCCCATCCGGGCCGCGAGTCGGAAAGGGGAGACGTGCAGGTCGCTCAGGTGGGGTCCGGGGTTTCGGGCTCGCGCGGACGGGGTGGTGGGCGGCTGTCGGCCGCGGCGCTCGGAGCGGTTCCGCCCCCGCTGATGGTGATGGTCGGCGTGATCAGCGTGCAGGTGGGTGCCGCCTTCGCCAAGCAGCTGTTCGCCCAGGCCGGAGCGTCCGGCGTCGTGGCGATGCGGTTGCTGTTCGCCGCGCTGATCCTGCTCGCGGTCTACCGGCCCGCGCTGCGCGCCGACTGGCGGACGCTGCGGGTCATCGCGGGCTACGGCGCGGTGCTGGCCGGGATGAACGCCTGCATCTACCAGTCCTTCGAGCGGATCCCGCTGGGCGCGGCGGTGACCATCGAGTTCCTCGGCCCGCTGGCGGTGGCGCTGTTCGGATCCCGCCGCAAGCTCGACGTGGTGTGGGCGGTGCTGGCCGGGATGGGCGTGTTCCTGCTGTCCCGGGTGGAAGGCGGTCTGGACTGGGTCGGCGTGCTGTTCGCCCTCGCGGCCGGCGCCTGCTGGGCCGGTTACATCCTGCTGGGCGCCAAGCTGGGCAGCCGCACCACCGGAGGTTCGGGCCTCGCGCTGGCGATGGCCTTCGGCGCGCTGCTGGCCACCCCGATCGGCATCGCCGAGGCGGGCACCGCGCTGCTGAACCCGACCGTGCTGGTGGCGGGCTTCGTGGTCGCCCTGATGTCCTCGGTCATCCCCTACAGCCTCGAACTGGAGGCCCTGCGCCGGATGCCCGCCCGCGTGTTCGGCATCCTGATGAGCACCGAACCGGCGGTGGCGGCCCTGGCCGGCCTCATCGTGCTGCACGAGCTGCTCACCGGTTGGCAGTGGATGGCGATCGGCTGCGTGGTCGTCGCCTCGGTCGGGTCGGTGACCACCACCGGGAAACCGGAGGAGTCCACCGACCCGCCGGCCAACTGACGCGAGCGCGGGTCCCGCGACCTCAGGGAGCGGGCAGCCGCGCGGGACGGCAGGCCCGCAGCAGGGTGAGCAGGGTGCGGTTGAGCGGGACGTCGATGTGGTGACGCTCGGCGGCGCGCACCAGGACACCGGTGATGTGCTCGTGCTCCATCGGCAACCCCGCCACCCGGTCGTAGAGCATCGAGGTGCCGTTGGTCGGCGGCATCTTCCGGACGTAGTCGCCGAGCACCTGCTCGGCGTCGTCCTGGGTGAGGTCGGCGCCCTCGGCGCGCGCCACCTCGATGGCCTCGGTGAGCACCCCGGCGCTGAGCTCGCGCACGTCGGGGTCGGCGAGCACGTCGAGCCTGCGCAGGGTCAGCGCCGTGATCGGGTTGGGCGCCAGGTTGGTGAGCATCTTGCGCCACGCGGCGGTGCGGAAGTCCTCGGTCTCCCGGATCCGCACCCCGCTGCCCTCCAGCAGCGCGGTGAACCGCGCGCCGAGGTCGCCCCGCGGCACCTGCACGCTCGCCGGGGAGCGGCGCACCACGTGGCCGGGCTCGACCCGCTCGGCGCCGACGTAGATCAGCGCGGGCAGCACGGGTCCGCTCACCTGGGAGACCGATTCGCGGTGCTCGACGCCGTTCTGCACCACGACCAGGGGAGTGCGGCCGTCGTCGAGCTCGCGCAGCCAGCCCGCCGCGCCCGGCACGTCGTGCACCTTGGTCGTCAGCAGCGCCCAGTCGACCTCGCCGAGCTCGCTCGGGTCGGTCGCCACGGTCACGGGGATGTCCTCGGTGCCGTCCGGGGTCTGCACGGTCAGCTTCTCGAACGGGGTGCGCACGCACATCGTCACCTGATGCCCCGCGGCGTGCGCTGCCTCCGCCAGCACGCCGCCGATGCCGCCCGAACCGATCACCGCGATGCGTTGTCCAGCCACACCGCGGAGATTACCGGTCCGAACGACCCCTGCGATCGGCCTCGCCGGTGAGCACCGCGTCCAGGTCGTAGCGCGCCGGTTCGAAGAGCTGGTCGTAGCGGCAGGACTCCGGGTCCCGGTCGGGGCGCCACCGGACGAACTGGGTGGTGTGCCGGAAGCGCGCCGGGTGCCCGCCCTCGGTGTGGTCGTAGGAGACCTCCACGACCCGCTCCGGGCGCAGCGGGACCCACGACTGCTCCCCGCTGCTCCACCGGCTGACCGATCCGGGCAGTCGCCTGCCCTCGGGCGCGCCCACCCACGGGTGCTCGCCGTCGGTGATCAGCTCGGCGAGCTCGGCGGCCAGCTCCCGCCGCCGCGCAGCGGTGAAGGCCCCGACCACGCCGACGTGGTGCAGCACGTCGTGCTCGTCGTGCAGGCCCAGCAGCAGCGATCCGATCGCGGTGCCCGGTTCGGCCTTGGCGTGCCAGCGAAGCCCGGCCACCACGCAGTCGGCGGTGCGCGAGTGCTTGATCTTGCGCATGGTGCGCTTGCCCGGCGCGTACGGATCGGTCGTGCGCTTCGCGATGATCCCGTCCAGGCCGGCGCCCTCGAACACCCGGTACCACTCCTCGGCGAGCACCGGGTCGTCGGTGACCGGGGTGGTGCGCAGCCCGCCGCGTTCGAGGCCGAGCCCGGCGAGCAGCTCCCGGCGCTCGGACAGCGGTGCGCCGGTGAGGTCGCGGTCGTCGAGGGCCAGCAGGTCGAAGGCGATGAAGGTGGCCGGGGTGCGCTCCGCGAGGGCGCGAATCCTGCTGTCGGCCGGGTGGATCCGCTCGCTGAGCAGGTCCCAGTCGAGCCGCTCGCCCTGCTCGTCGCTGCTGATGACCACCAGCTCCCCGTCCAGCACCGCGGGTCGATCCAGTTGCGCGGCAACGGCTTCCAGCACCTCGGGGAAGTAGCGCTGCAGCGGCCTGCCGGTGCGCGACTGCAGCCGCACCTGATCCGGCTCGGCGAACACCAGGCAGCGGAACCCGTCCCACTTCGGCTCGAACAGCATCCCCGGCTCGCGGGGAACCGCCCGCACCGGCGCGGCCAGCATGGGATCGACCGGCGGCTCCAGCGGCAGCACGTCAGCGCACCCGCTGCTTGGGCGCCCGGTCCAGGCGCAACCGGATCGCGGTCGGCAAGGTCTCGGTGCCCAGCGCCTCGCGGGCGCGGGCGAGGACCTTGTGGTCGAGCTCCTCCCACACGTGCCGGACGTCGGTGCCCTCTTCGAGGGACAGCGTCAGCCGCAGCGAGGGTTCGCGGTCGGTGCCCGCCATCCGCACCCGGGCCCGCTGCACCCCGGTCACCCGCTCGGCGTCGGCGCGCACCGCGCCCGTCAGCGCCCCGGCGGTGACCTTGAGGTCTCCCGCGTCGGCGTGCTCCAGCCGCAGGTCGGGACGCTGCTCGGGGCGCAGCGCCCGGACCAGCCACCACAGCCCGAGCACGAAGAGCGCGAGGCCAGCGGCCAGCCCCACCCACAGCGCGAGCGAGGCGTGGTCCCGGAGCCACTGCACGGCGAGCGGATCGGCCACCGGGCGCCGCGCGCGGAACTCCCCGAGCCAGCCGGATCCCACCAGCAGCGCGGCGGCTCCGAGCACCAGCGCGACCAGCGCCAGGAAAGCCACGACACCGCGCTCGAAGCCGGCGCCGCGGCCGGACGGGGTGCGGGAGGGCTGCACCTCGCTCATCGCCGCTCCTTCGGGTTCCCCACCGCCACCAGCACCTTCGGCGTGCTGCGCAGCGGGAGGTCGTGCACGGCCCGCTCGGCGGTCGCGGTCAGCCGGTCGCGCAGGTCCCCGGCCTGGGCGTAGCGGGGCGTGGCGCGGACCTTCACCCGCTTGCCCCCCGCGGTCACCGTCGCCCCGGCGACGCCGTCCTGGTCGCGGACCTGGTGACCGACCAGGCGGGCCAGCGATCGCGAGTCGGTGGTCACGGTGACCTCGGGCGCCGGATCGTGCAGCCGGACCTCCTTGTTGCCCGAGCGGGCGGTCAGGACCAGCAGCACGAGGCCGAGCGCGAGCAGCCCGCCCGCGACCAGCCGAACCGAGGTGGCCTGCCAGGTGACCGCGCCGAGCGCGGAGACCACCGCGCCCGGCGCGATGATCAGCCCGTCGTCGGCGGGCCGGGCCAGCGCCCAGCCGCACTCGACGGCCAGCAGCAGCCCGAGCGCGGCGAGTACCAGGCCCAGCAGGGCGGCGAGGAGTCGGATCAGCAGGCGCATCGCTCACTCCACCCGGGGCGCCGGGGCCGCCGGGATCAGTCCGGTCACGTTCACGTCGACGCTGCGCACCGCGCAGCCGGCGATCCGGGCGAGGTCCTGCTCCACCCGGGTGCGGATCGAGGCAGCGGCATCGCGCACCGGCGCCGGGTAGCGCAGCGCGACGTTCAGCCGCACCCGCAGGGCGTCCTCCGGGCCGCTGATCTCCGCGGTCGACGCGTGCTTGCGGCGCTCCCGCGCGCACCCGGCGTCCACATCGGCCGCGTGCGCGGCGATCTTGCGCAGCACCGCGCGGTTGACGTGCAGCTCGCCGCGCTCCTCGGGTTCGGCGAGCCCGGAGGCCCGCTCGACGGGGGCCTCGGCGGTGGTGGTCATCGCCGGTCCTTGCCGCGGCCGAGCAGGTCGCCGATCTCCAGCTCCCCGTCCAGGATCCGGCCGATCACCAGGCCGACCACGCCGACCAGCAGGGCGATCAGGAATCCGGAGAATCCGCCGACCGCGCCGGCGGTGCCGAGGATGAGCCCGGCGAGCAATCCGGTCTGCGTTCCGTTCATCGTCGTAGGCCTCCAGGGAAGGGGAACGGCCCGGCGGTCACCGGACGCGGGGCGGGCGGTGGTGGCGCCACCACCAGGTGCGGAAGCGGAAGAGCACGCCGCGGGCGCCACCGGGCCGGACCACGATCGGCGCGTCGAAGCGCGGGTCCTCCTGCGGAGCTCCGGCGCGCAGCCGGGCCAGGCCCGCGGCGAAGACCTCCGGATCGCCTCCGACGTCCGGGTGGTTGGCCCGGACGAAGGCCCGGATCTCGGCGCGCGTCGCGCGGTCGTGCTGCACGTCCACCATGATGCGCCTCCCGCCGGTGCAGGCCAGTCATTCCACGCGATCGGACTCGTGGCTCTCGTCGTCGGTGACCACGTCGGAGACGACGACGTCCACCGGGCGGCCGAGCTGCTCGCTCAGCTGCGCGCGCAGCTCCTCGGCGGTCTCCTGCAGCGGCCGGTCCATCCGCAGCGCCACGCCGATCTCGGCGGGGGCGTCCTCGGGCAGCCGCACCCCGACGACCTTGTCGCCGGGCAGGTACGAGGCGATCTCGCCGAACCGGCCGCCGTGCAGCCGGGCCACCGACGGGTGCGCCAGCACCTGCTCGGCGACCTCCTGCGGGCTCGGCTGCTGCGACATCGGCGCTCCACGCGGTTCGCTGATCACTCCACGCGGGACTGTACGGGCCGGGACTCGTCGTCGTCCTCCGGGAAGTGGATGTCGTTGACCGCGATGTTGACCTCGGTGACCTCCAGTCCGCACATCCGCTCCACGGCGGTGATCACGTTGCGCCGCACCGAGCGCGACAGGTCCACGATCGACGCCCCGTACTCGACCACGATGTCGATGTCCACGGCGGCCTGCTTCTCGCCGACCTCGACCTGCACGCCCGAGGTGGAAGACGTTCCGCTGCCGGGAATCCGGTCGCGCAGGGCGCCGAAGGCGCGCGAGACGCCGCCGCCCATCGCGTGCACCCCGGAGACCTCGCGGGCCGCGATGGCGGCGATCTTCTGCACCACCCCGGCGGCGATGGTCGTCTTGCCCTGGGAGGTCTCGTCGGCGAGCCGCGAGGGCGAGCCGCCGGACCTCGTCTCCGGGATGCGCTGCTCGGTGTTCGTCGACTGGCCGACGCCGGTCGACTGACCCGTGGTGGCGCCGCTGTTCTGGGCCATGGAAATCGAGCTCCTTCCCGCTCGCGCCGGAGCCGAACCTCCGGTGTGGTGCCGCGCTGACCGCCCGCACCTGCCCCGAGGGTGTCCCAGCTGCGGGCGCGTCACCATTCGAGTGCGACGGCCACTCCCGCCCCGGCCGTCACTCCCGCATTCTTCCGTAGCGCAGCAGCAGCATCGAATCGGCGTGCAGCACCGATTCCAGGCGCATGCCGCGCGGCGTTCCCGCTCCCGGCGAGGTGGCGATCCGCCCGGCGTCACCGCTGGTCAGGGTGGGGGAGAGGGTCAGGCACAGCTCGTCGACCAAGTCCTGGTCGAGCAGCGCCCCGAGCAGCCTGGGACCGCCTTCGCAGCCGACGCGGCGCAGCCCGCGGGCGTCGAGCTCGGCGAGCGCGGAGGTCAGATCCACCCGTTCGTCGCCCGCGATCACCACGTCCGCGCCGGCCGCTGCCAGAGCGTCGCGGTCGGCGGCGGGCGCGGCGGCGCAAGTGAGCACGATCGGGGGTACTTCGGTGTCGGTGAGCAACGGGCTGTCCGGTGCCAGCGAGGCCGTCGAGGTCACCAGCGCCAGCGGTGGCACCCGGGACAGCCCGAGCCGGTCGCGGCGCTCGGCGCGGGCCGGGGTCCGCCGGATGCCGCGGTAGTCCTCGGCCACCGCCGTGGACAGCCCGACCAGCACCACGTCGGAGAGGTCGCGGATCAGCGAGAGCACCTTGCGGTCGGCGGGACCCGACATCGGTCGGGAGCTGCCGTCGACGCTGACCGCGCCGTCCAGGCTGGAGATCATGTTCGCCCGCACCCACGGGCGTCGCAGGCCCTCCGGGTAGCGGTAGTGGGCTTCCAGTTCGTCGGTTCGCGGTGCGCCGTCCACCGGCCAGAGTTCGTCGACCACCCGCCAATGATGGAGCGCGGGTGAGCAGGAGCACGCCGCGGGTGGGCCTGCGCTGCCCGGCCGCGGTTATAGAGTCGGGCGCATGAATTTCGCCCGTCTGGTCGACCGCCGTCCTGAGCTCACCCCGGACGAGATGGTCCAGGCGATGACCCCGCCGCCCCGGTTCGAGTCCGCCCGCTTCGAGACCTACATCCCGAACCCGGACGAGCCGAGCCAGGCGCAGGCGGTGCGCGACTGCTCCGGCTTCGTCGAGCGCGTCAACGCCGCCTCGGCGGGCGGGTCGTGGCTGCGCGGGATCTTCGGCGGCAAGAAGAAGCAGGCCGAGGGCAAGCGCGGGCTCTACCTCGACGGCGGGTTCGGCGTCGGCAAGACGCACCTGCTGGCCTCGCTGTGGCACGCCACCGAGGGGCTCAAGTCCTACGGCACCTTCGTGGAGATCACCAACCTGGTGGGCGCGCTGGGCTTCGCCGAGACGGTGCGGCGGCTCTCCGAGCACCGGCTGCTGGCCATCGACGAGTTCGAGCTCGACGACCCGGGCGACACCATGCTGGTCACGCAGCTGATCGCCAAGCTCACCGACGCGGGCGTGCACGTGGCGGCGACCTCGAACACGCTGCCGGACAAGCTCGGCGAGGGCCGCTTCGCCGCGGTGGACTTCCTGCGCGAGATCCACGCGATGTCCGAGCGCTTCGGCGTGGTGCGGGTCGACGGCCCGGACTACCGGCACCGCGGTCTGCCGGAGGCGCCGCCGCCGACCAGCGACGAGGAGCTCTCCAGGCTGGCGGAGGCCACCGACGGCTCCACCTTCGACGACTTCGACGCCCTGTGCGGCTACCTGGCCGGTCTGCACCCGTCCAAGTACGGGCGGCTCGTCGACGACATCACCGCGGTGCACCTCTCCGGGGTGCGCGCGGCCCCGGACCAGGACGTGGCGCTGCGGCTGGTCGCGCTGGCCGACCGGCTCTACGACCGGGCGATCCCGGTCCGGGTCAGCGGCGAACCGCTGAGCGCCCTCTTCACCGAGGAGATGCTGCAGGGCGGCTACCGCAAGAAGTACCTGCGCGCGATCAGCAGGCTCACCGCGCTGTCCCGCGACCTGACGCGGTCGTAGGTCCGGACAGGAGAAGCCCCCGCGCACCTGCGCGGGGGCTTCTCCTGTCGGAGCAGGCGGGTCTCAGCTGCCGAGGACGTCGACGATCGCGTCGACGCCCTCGTCGAGGTCCTCGCGGCTGATGGTCAGCGGCGGGGCGATGCGCAGCGTGGTGTCCTGGGTCTGCTTGCACAGCACGCCGCGCGAGGCCAGCGCCTCGCTGGCCTCGCGGCCCGACGGCCCGCCCTCGGCGATCTCCACACCGGCCCACAGGCCGCGACCGCGGGTCGCGGACACCCCGCGCCCGACCAGTTCGCCGAGGCGCTGGTGCAGGTGCGCGCCGAGCTCCAGGGAGCGCTGCTGGTACTCGCCGGTGGACAGCAGACGGATCACCGCGCGGCCCACCGCGCAGGCCAGCGGGTTGCCGCCGAAGGTCGAACCGTGCTGACCGGGCTGCAGCAGGCCGAGCACCTCGTCGCTGCCGACGACCGCCGACACCGGCAGGATGCCCCCGCCGAGCGCCTTGCCGAGCGTGTAGAGGTCGGCGCGGATCCCGTCGTGCGCGCTGGCCAGCAGCTCACCGGTGCGGGCGAGCCCGGACTGGATCTCGTCGGCGATCAGCAGCACGCCGCGCTCGTCGCACAGCCGCCGCAACCGCGGCAGGTAGTCGGCGGGCGGCACGACCACGCCGGCCTCGCCCTGGATCGGCTCGACCAGGATCGCCGCGGTGCGCTCGGTGATCGCGGCCTCGACGGCGTCGGCGTCGCCGTAGGGGGTGACCACGAAGCCGGGGGTGTACGGTCCGAACTCGGCGCGGGCCTCCTCGTCGGTGGAGAACGAGACGATGGTCGTGGTGCGCCCGTGGAAGTTCGAGCCGGCCACGATGATCTCCGCCCGGTTCTCCGGCACGCCCTTGACCTGGTAGGCCCACTTGCGGGCGAGCTTGATCGCCGACTCGACGGCCTCGGCACCGGAGTTCATCGGCAGCACCCGGTCGGTGCCGGTCAGCTCGGCGAGCTCCTGGCAGAACGGCCCCAGCTGGTCGTGGTGGAACGCGCGGCTGGTCAGCGTCACCCGGCCGAGCTGCTCGGTGGCCGCGGCGATCAGATCCGGGTTCTGGTGGCCGAAGTTCAGCGCCGAGTACCCGGCCAGGAAGTCCAGGTAACGACGTCCGTCCACATCGGTCACCCAGGCGCCGGATGCCTCGGCGATCACGACCGGGAGCGGGTGGTAGTTGTGCGCGCTGTAGCGCTCGTCTAGCGCGATGAACTCGTCGGCGCGGGACGTGGTGTCGAGGTTTGCCGAGACGCTGGTCATGGGCATTAGGTTATGTCCCCAGAAGCGGAGAATTCAGCCGCGAGGCATTGCTTGTCGGGACGGTTCGTTGCGCGGTCTCACCTGATCGCGTTGTTTTGTTGTCCTGGTGGGTGATCTGTCGGTGAACCGCCCGCACCGGCACCATGGGACGCAGCGACGAGAGCGAGGTGCAGATGCCGGACAGCGGTGCCTACCGGGTGTACCTGGGGGCCTACACGACCGGTGACGACGTCGCCGGGATCGGGATGGCCGAGGCCGATGGGGGTGGTGCGCTGCGGGCCACCGGGCGCGTCGCCGCGGTCGCCGATCCGTCGTTCCTTGTGCTGGCCCCGGACGGCGGCACGGTCTACGCGGTCTCCGAACGCCAGGAGGGACGGGTGGTAGCGCTGTCGGTGCGCCCCGACGGGACGCTGCGCGAGCTGAACTCGCAGCCGACCGGGGGATCGGAGCCGTGCCACCTGAGCGTGCACCCGTGCGGCCGCTACCTGCTCGCCGCCAACTACCGCTCGGGCAGCATCGCGGTCCACCCGATCGGGGAGGGCGGGGCGCTGCGCGCGGCGACCCACGTGGTGCAGCACAGCGGTAGCGGGCCCAACCCGCACCGCCAGGAGGGGCCGCACGTCCACCAGGTGCTGGCCGATCCCGCCGGACGCGTGCTCGCGGTCGACCTCGGCTCCGATTCGGTGCACGTATACGACTTCGACACCGACACCGGGCATCTCAGCGACGACCGCGCGATCGCGCTGCGCCCCGGGTCGGGACCGCGCCACCTGGCCTTCCACCCGGACGGCGAACGCGGGTACCTGCTCAACGAGCTGGCCTCGTCGATCACCGAGTTCGACTACGACGCGCGCACCGGGGAGCTCACCCCGCTGCGCACCCTGTCCACGCTGCCCCCGGACTACGCGCGGGCCAACCTCGCCGCCGAGGTCGTGGTGGACCCGCGCGGCCGGTACGTGTTCGCCTCCAACCGCGGCCACGACAGCATCGCGGTCTTCGACGCCGAAGCGGCCGACGGCGAGCTCCGCCTGGTCGACATCCGCCCGGCGGGCGTTTCCGGTCCCCGCCACATCGCGCTCTCCCCGGACGGGTCGACGTTGCTGGTGGCGGGTCAGCGCAGCAACGACGTCCTCGCCCTCACCGCGGACGACCTCGCCCCGCTCGGCGATCCGGTTCCGGCGCCGAGCCCGACCTGCGTGCTGCCGGTGGCCTGAACGGCTCACAGCATCCGGGAGTCGTAGCGGCCGGGGGCGTACTGCCCCAGGGCCTCGCGGACCTTGCGGGCCTGCTGCCTGCGGGTGATGATCCCGCCGGTCGCGCCGATCGGGAACACCGTGGCGCCACCGTGGTAGCGGCCGACCCGGTGCCACGGCCGGGAGGGCGGGACCGACCCGTCGGTGAACCACACCGCCAGCGCCGCCGACTTGCCCTTCCCGGCGACGCCCACCCGCGAGACCTGCGACCACGGGATCTCCCGGGTCATGCCCAGACGGGAGACCACCACGCCCTCGGAATTGATCTTCAAACGCAGGTGCGGGACGAGCGCTCGCAGGACCGACCAGACCAGCCCGAGGACCAGCAGCGCCACTCCGATCTGGGCGGCGAGCACCGCGGTGTCGCCGCCTGCGGGCAGCAGCCCGGCCGCACCGGGGCCCAGGAAGCGGGCCGCGGCGTACGCGCCCAGCAGCAGCAACGCGAACACGAACGCCCAGATCACCGATCCGGCCCGTCCTGCGGTGCGGAACTCGGGTCCCGGCCCGTCCCGCCGCACCCGCGGTTCGCTGCGGGTCTGCTGCGGTTGCCGGGGGCGGATCGGCTCGCCCATCGGCGGTCGCGCGGGCGGCTGCGCCCGCGGGGGCTGCGCGGGCCGGCCCGGCGCGGGCGCCGGGGCGGGTGGCTGCGCGGGCGGGACCTGCAGCGTCGCGGGCTTCGGCGCGCCGACCGGCGTCGGCTGCGGCGGGGGAGCCTGCGCGGTGCGCTGCAGCTCGGTGGTGTGCTGGGTGATCACCGCGGTGATCGACGGCGGCAGCCAGCCGCTGCCCTGCGGTTTGGTCTCGCCGATGCGGTCCAGCAGCTGAGCCGGGGTCGGTCGCGCGGCCGGGTCCTTGGCCAGGCAGTCGGCCAGCAGCTCGCGCAGGCCCGCGGGAACCTCCGACAGGTCGGGCTCGCCGTGCGCGACGCGGTAGAGCAGCGCCGCCGTGCTCTCCTCGCCGAAGGGCCCGGTCGCGGTGGCGGCGAAGGCCAGCACCGCGCCGAGGGAGAACACGTCGCTGGGCGGGCCGACGTCGGCGCCCAGCGTCTGCTCGGGGGAGAAGAAGCCGGGCGTGCCCAGGAATATCCCGGTCGCGGTCAGCGAGTGCCCGGTCATCGCGCGGGCGATGCCGAAGTCGATGACGCGCGGGCCGTCCGGGCCGAGCAGGACGTTGGCGGGCTTGAGGTCGCGGTGCACCAGGCCGGCTTCGTGGATGGCCACCAGCGCCTCGGCCAACCCGGCGCCGAGGCTGCGCACGGTGGCCTCGGGCAGCGGGCCGTGGTCGGAGACCGCCGCGTGCAGGGTCGGGCCGGGGACGTACTCGGTGGCCAGCCACGGCTGCTCGGCATCGGGATCGGCGCTGACCACCGCGGCGGTCCAGAACCCGCCCACCGAGCGCGCGGCCTCGGCCTCGCGGCGGAACCGCTCGCGGAACTCCGGGTCCTCGGCGAGGTCGGCGCGGATCAGCTTGACCGCGACGATCCGGCCGCCGCGGGAGCGTCCGAGGTAGACCCCGCCCATCGCCCCGCTGCCGAGCCGCGCCAGCAGCCGGTAGTCGTCGACCGCCGTCGGGTCGCTCGCCAGCAACGGCTGCACGTGCTTCGCCCCCAGTCCGCCGAACGTCCCTTTCCCCGCCGAGCTTACGTACCCGGGGCCGGGCGTGTCCGGCCGACGCTCGGCCGGGCCCGTTCGCGATGCGGCCAGTAATCGGTTACTTGGCTTTGTGGCAAGTCTTTCGCCCGTTCGGTCCGCGTGGGTATGATCCGGCGCACCGCGAGCCTGGAACGCGATCGACGAGGATCGAGGGAGGCGCGTCGTGGCACCCGATGAGCAGGCACGTCCCGCCGTCGCGCTGCGCGGCGTCGGCAAGCGGTTCCCCGGCGTGGTGGCCGTCGACGACGTGACCCTCGACGTCCCGCCCGGCGAGGTGCACGTGTTCGCGGGCGAGAACGGCGCGGGCAAGTCGACACTGATGAAGCTCATCGCCCAGGTGGATGAACCCAGCAGCGGGCACGTCGAGCTCGACGGGCAGCGGGTCGACTTCCGCGGCCCCGGCGCGGCGCGCCGCCTCGGGGTGTCCATGGTCCACCAGGAGTTCGCGCTGGCCCCCGACCTGTCGGTGGCCGAGAACCTGTTCATCGGCGACGAACCCGGGCGCGGTGGTTGGATCTCGCGGTCGGACGAGCGCCGCGCGGCCGGTCGGCTGCTGGAGCGCGTGGGGCTCGACGTCGATCCGGGCAAGCGGGTGGCGCTGCTGTCCACAGCGGAGCAGCAGCGCGTCGAGCTGGCCAAGGCCCTGGCGGTGCGGGCGAAGGTGCTCATCCTCGACGAGCCGACCGCGAGCCTGACCGAGCGGGAGACCGAGGAGCTGTTCGGCATCGTCCGGGAGCTCACCGCCCAGGGCATCGCGGTGCTCTACATCTCGCACCGGCTCGACGAGATCTTCGAGATCGGCGACCGCGTCACCGTGATGCGCGACGGCGCGGTGGTGGAGACCAGCCGGGTGACCGAACTGGACGAAGCGCGCCTGGTGCAGCTCATGGTCGGCCGCGACGTCGCCAACCTCTACCCGCGCACCCACCAGGCCCCCGGCGAGGTGCGGTTGCGGGTGGACGGCCTCAGCCGCGGGGATCTCGTGCACGACGTGTCCTTCGAGGTCCGGGCGGGCGAGATCGTCGGGCTGGCCGGGCTGGTCGGTGCCGGGCGGACCGAACTGGCCAGGGCCGTCTTCGGCGCCGAGCCACCGGACCGCGGCGCGATCGCGCTGGACGGGAGGGAGCTCCGCATCCGCGGTCCCGCGGACGCGATCGCCGCCGGCATCGGCTACCTCACCGAGAGCCGCAAGGAGGACGGGCTCGCGCTGCAGCTGGGCGTGGACAAGAACATCACCCTTGCCAAGCTGCCGATGCTGCGGCACGGGCTGATCGACCTCTCCGGCGAGCGCCGCATCGCCGAGCGCCAGCGCGACGCGCTGCGCATCCGGGTGCCGTGGGTGGGCCGCCCGGTCAACACGCTCTCCGGCGGAAACCAGCAGAAGGTGGTGCTGGCCCGCTGGTTGGAGACCGGCGCCGAGGTGCTGTTCTTCGACGAGCCCGGCCGCGGCATGGACGTCGGCGCCAAGTCCGAGATGTTCCAGCAGATGGATCTGCTGGCCGAGCGGGGCAAGGCCGTGGTGCTGATCTCCAGCTACCTGCCGGAGCTGCTCAACATGTGCGACCGGATCCTGGTCATGCGCGGCGGCCGGATCACGGGCGAGGTGCCGCGCGCGGAGTTCTCCGAGGAACGCGTGGTCGCGCTCGCGACCGGAGCGAGGAGCAACCATGACTGAGCCGAAATCGGACTCGACCGCCGCGAGCGGGCCGCTGGGCGGCCTGCGCGACCGGCTGTCCGGGGCGATCTCGCAGGTCGCCGCGGCCGGTGCGCTGATCGTGGTGTTCGTGATCCTGTCGATCGTCGCGCCGTCGTTCCTCAGCGCCGACAACCTGTTCAACCTCGGGTCGCAGACCTCGGTGAACGCGGTGATGGCCGTCGGCGTCACCCTGGTGATCATCACCGGCGGCATCGACCTGTCGGTCGGGTCGGTCGCGGCGCTGTCCGGGGTCATCGGCGTGATGCTGATGGCCGACTTCGGGTTCAACCCGCTGCTGGGCATCCTCGGCGGCGTCGCGGTGGGCGCGGCCGCCGGCCTGGTCAACGGGCTGCTGGTGTCGGTGGTCGGACTGCCGCCGTTCATCGCCACGCTCGGAATGCTCAGCGTCGGGCGAGGTCTCGTGCTCATCGTCACCGGAGCGGTGGCGGTGTTCGGGGCCCCGGACTCGTTCCGGCTGCTCGGGCAGGGAGTGATCGGCGCGCTGCCGATCCCGGTGCTGCTGATCGTGGTGGTCGCCCTGCTGGGGCACCTGGTGCTCACCCGCACCAGGCTCGGCCGCTACGCCTACGTGATGGGTTCCAACCTGGAGGCCGCGCGGCTGTCCGGTGTTCCGGTCAAGCGCTACACCACGTCGGTGTACGTGCTCTCCGGCGCGCTGGCCGGGCTCGGCGGCATGATCGCGGCGTCGCGGATCAACTCCGGCCAGCCGAACTTCGGCGAGGGCCTGGAGCTGGACGTGATCGCGGCGGTGGTCATCGGTGGCGCCAGCCTCTTCGGCGGGCGCGGCACCGTGCTCGGTTCGCTGATCGGGGCCTTCCTGGTCGCGGTGATCCGCAACGGCGCGGTGCAGCTCAACATCGGCACCTTCTACCAGAACGTGCTGATCGGCGTGATCATCTGGCTGGCCGTGTGGTGGGACTACTACCAGCGCCGCAAGCTCGGCCGGGAAGCCGGATAGCGAAACTCGCGAAGAGCAAAGGAGCTCGGCGTTGAAGAAGGTTCTCTCCGCCACGTGCGTGGCGCTCTCGGTTCTCGCCACCGGCTGCAGCGTCGGGGTGCACCAGCAGTCCGGCGGTGGCAGCCAGGCCGAGGGCCCGATCAAGATCGCGGTCGTGCCCAAGGCCATCGGGTTCGACTTCTGGGAGAAGGTGCGCATCGGCGCGGAGTGCGCGGGGTCCAAGCACCGGGACGTCGAGCTGCACTGGGACGGCGTGAGCGCGGAGACCGACGTCAGCGGGCAGCAGAGCCTGCTGCAGGACTTGCTCGCGCAGGGCGACATCAAGGGCCTGGTGTACGCGGCCACCGATGCCAAGGCGCTCTCCGAGGTCACCAAGTCCGCGCAGGGGCAGGGCACCACGGTGGTCAACATGGACTCGGGCACCGAGCCGCAGCCCGAGGACGTCCCGGTCTACGCCACCAACAACGTCGCCGCCGCCGAGCGGGCCACCGACGAGCTGGCCCAGCAGCTGGGCGGCCGGGGCAAGGTCGCGCTCATCGAGTTCCAGGCGGGCACCAGCACCAACGACACCAGGCGCGAGGGCTTCGAGCGCGGGATGGCCAAGCACCCGGGCCTGGAGCTGGTGGCGCGGCAGTCCAGCGACAGCGACTACAACAAGGCCCTGCAGGTCACCCAGGACATCCTGACCGCCAACCCGGACCTCAACGGCATCTACGCGGCCAACGAGCCCAGCGTGCTGGGCGCGGCCGAGGCGGTCCGCCAGGCGGGCAAGGCGGGCCAGGTGAAGATCATCGGCTGGGACACCTCGGAGGGCGAGATCAAGGCGCTGCGCGAGGGCGTGATCACCGGCCTGATCGCGCAGAACCCGTTCAAGATGGGCCACGACGCGGTCAGCGCGGCGATCGCCGAGGTCCGGGGCAGCGGTGCGGCCCCGGCGGGCACCGACACCGGTTCCACGCTGATCACCGAGGAGAACGTGGACAGCCCGGAGGTCCAGAAGCTGCTCAACCCGAGCTGCGAGAACGCGCCGAAGTAGGTCGTCGGACCGGAGGCGCGGTTTCCGGGCGCGAGCCCTCGGGTAACCGGCGGCGGTGGCTACCGCGGCCGGTTCGAGGGCGCCGCGCAGTCGCTGTCTGCTGGTGGGGATCGCGCTGTGCGCGTTGCTGACGGGCTCGGCCTGGCCCGCGGGAACCGCGCTGAGCCCGCCACCCGCGGAGCGGCCCGTGCGAGCACCGTCGGAGGAACCCGTCCGGGTGTCGCCGAGCCGGGCCCCCGCGGCGGTGGCCGCCGTCGAGCGCTGGAGCGGCGCGCACGCGCGGGCCGCGGTCGGCGTCGCCGTGCTGGACCGCCGCACCGGTGACCTCGTCGTCGGCAGCGCGGGGTCCGAGCCGATGTATGCCGCCTCGCTGACCAAGCTGGTCCTCGTGGTCGACGTGCTGGAGCGGGGGCTGGACGGCGCGCGGGTGCGCGAGCTCGTGCGCCGGATGCTGGGGCCGAGCGACGACGCCGCGATGAACGAGCTGTGGTCGCGGTTCGGCGGCCAGGACGCGGTGCGCAGGGTGGCGGCTCGGCTCGAACTGCACGACACCCGACCACCCGAGCGCCCCGGGTGGTGGGGCGAGGCGGCGACCTCGGCCCGCGACGTCGCGGTGGTCTACCGGCACGTGCTGACCAGCGTGGACGCGGCGGACCGCCGGCTGATCCTGGGATCCCTCAACGCCGCGCCGGAGCGGGCCGCCGACGGCTTCGACCAGAACATCGGCCTGATGCGCGTCGGCGGCAGGGCCGTGAAGACCGCCTGGGCGTGCTGCAGCGAGGGCCGGGTGTGGACGCACAGCGCCGGCCTGTGGGAGCAGCGCTACGCGGTGGCGCTGCTGCTCGGCGAACCCAGCTCGTCCGGCTACGGCCGGGCGGGCGCGGATCTGACCGCGGCGGCCGAGGTGGCCGCGCGGGCGCTGCGCTGAGCTCAGCGCAGCCGCTGCTGCTCGACGAGCCCGGCCACCAGCACCAGCACCGCGATCACGCCGAGGGCGAGCACGGTCAGCGGCACGGTCAGCACCTCGGCCAGCAGCGCTGCGCCCAGCAGCAGCACCGATCCGGCCAGGGCGATCGCGGCGACCGCGCGGCCGGCCCCGGCGACGCCGATCTGCAGCGCGGCGGTGGTCAGCAGGAACACGGCCAGCGGCACCGCCAGCGACAGGCCCGCGGTGACCTCGCCGACGTGCGCTCGGTGCGCGTCGACGTCGATGGCCACTTCCAGCCCGGCGCCGACCGCCGCGGCCGAGGCGAACACCAGGAGGTGCCCGTATCCCCAGGTCAACGCGACCCGGAGGTGCTTCTCGCGGAGGCGCTCGACCGCGGAGTCCTTGAAGTAGGTCCACCACATCGCGAAGATCATCAGCAGGCCGCCCAGGCTGATCAGCACCAGGTCGGGCGACCACCCGCCGTCGCTGACGTCCTCCTGCACCGCCGCGACGCTGGCCAGCACGACCTCGCCGAGCACGATGATGGTGAACAGCCCGTAGCGCTCGGCGATGTGGTGCGGGTGCCAGGCGGATCGCAGCCCGCGCTCCGCGTAGGCCGGGACCGCCAGCTCCGCCACCACCAGCACCAGGAAGCCCGCCTCGGCCCAGCCCGCGGGCAGCAGCAACCGCAGCAGCCAGCCGACCTGCACCACCGCGAGCCCGCTCGCGTAGCGCAGCGTGCAGCCGCGCCCCTCGGGGTGCTCGGCCGCGGCGCGCAGCCATTGACCGATCAGCCCGATCCGCATGATCAGGTAGCCGATGGTCACGACGGTGAAGTCGTAGTGGTCGAAGGCCTGCGGCACCCCGGCGGCCAGCACCAGGACTCCGGCCATCTGCACCAGCGTCAGCACCCGGTACGGCGCGTCGTCGGTGTCGTAGGCCGAGGCGAACCAGGTGAAGTTCATCCAGGCCCACCAGATGGCGAAGAAGACCATCCCGTAGCCCGCGACGTAGGTGCCGAAGTGGCCCTCGGCCAGCCCGTGGTGCAGCTGGACGGCGGCCTGGCCGACGGCCGCGACGAAGCAGAGGTCGAACAGCAGCTCCAGCGGGGTCGCCGCGCGGTGCGCCTCGTCCGGGTCGCGCGCGACCATCCTCCGGCGCAGCGGCGGAACGCGGTTGCTCATGGCGTCGAATTCTCGCAGCAGCGCTGGCTTCTCCCGGGGAATCCAGCGCGTCGGCGCTCGGTCGAACCCCGGCTCGTTCCAGCTTTGTCACCCGATCGAGACCGGAGTTGATCTTGTGCATCCGGAGCGCATGCGCTCGTTCACGGACGGTGTTGTAACCTGTAGGGGTAATGGGGGTCAGGGTCGGACCGGGGGTTCGACCGGTGGAGCCGGGTCCTGGGGGTGTTGGACCCGGCTCCCCGTGCGCGTGGCGTGTCGTCACCCACGTTGATCGGTGCTCACCCACCGGGTTTTGGCATGATCTGGCCGGATCAGCGTCGCCGAGCGGCAGTGCGGCCGGAAGCGAAGGGATGGGTGCGGTGAGCAAGATCGAACGCCTGGGAGTCGTCGGGGGCGGTCAGATGGGCGGCGGCATCGCCGAGGTGGGTGCCCGCGCCGGCCTCGACGTGATCGTCTGCGAGGTCAGCGACGACGCGGCTCGGGCGGCTCGCAGCGGGCTGTGGAAGTCGCTGAACCGAGCGGTGCAGAAGGGCAAGATCACCGAGGCGGAGCGCGACGAGACCCAAGCGCGGCTGCACTTCACCACCACCGTCGGCGACCTCGACGACCGGCAGCTGGTCATCGAGGCGATCGCCGAGGACGAGGGGCTCAAGCTCAAGCTGTTCGCCGAGCTGGACAAGGTGGTGACCGACCCGGACGCGATCCTGGCGTCGAACACCTCCTCCATCCCGATCGCCAAGCTCGCCGGCGCCACCGGGCGGCCGGACAAGGTGCTGGGCGTGCACTTCTTCAACCCGGTACCGGTGCTCAAGCTCGTCGAGCTGGTTCCCTCCCTGCTCACCAGCGAGGACACCATCGCTCGCGCGGACGCCTTCGCCACCGAGCAGCTGGGCAAGGAGACCATCCGCGCCCAGGACCGCTCGGGGTTCATCGTCAACGCGCTGCTCGTGCCGTACCTGCTCTCGGCGATCCGGATGTGCGAGGGCGGTTTCGCCTCGGCCGAGGACATCGACAACGGCATGGTGCTGGGCTGCGCCCACCCGATGGGGCCGCTCAAGCTCGCCGACATGGTCGGCCTGGACACCGTCAAGGCCATCGCCGACTCCATGCACGCCGAGTACGCCGAACCGACCTACGCCGCCCCGCCGCTGCTGCAGCGCATGGTCGACGCGGGCCTCAAGGGCAAGAAGACCGGCAAGGGCTTCTACACCTGGGAGTGAGCTCGCTCCGCCTCCGATCGGGGATCCCCGCGCACCCGGTGCGCGGGGATCTTCTCTCCGATCCGGTCCGGTGCGCCTACTCCGCGATGGTTTCGCGCAGGTCCTGCACGGCGTGCTCGCGGTGCTGGCCGAGCAGCCGGGTCAGCTCCTCGCCGTCGCGGTCGCGGGCGGCGCGGATGATCTCCGCGTGCTCGGCGCGCACGCGCGCCCGGTTCGGCTCGGCGTTGTAGTACACCGCGCGGTAGGCGTCGGTGGTGTCCCACAGCGTGCGCACCACCCGCAGCAGGCGCGGCATCCCGGCCGGTTCGAGCAGCGCGAAGTGGAACCGGCGGTTGGCCGCGATCATCGCGACGAGGTCCCCGCGCTCGGCGGCGCGCTCCACGTCCTGCTGGGCGTCGGCCACCCTGGTCAGGTCGGTCTCGGTGAACCGGTCGACGGCCACCCGCGCCGCCTCGCCCTCCAGCAGCTCGCGCATCCGGTAGACCTCCAGCAGGTCGCTCAGCGACAGCTCGGCCACCGAGTAACCGCGATGCGGCTGGTAGATCACCTGCCCCTCGGCCTCCAGGGTCTTCAGCGCTTCGCGCAGCGGAACTCGGCTCACGCCCAGGCGCTGGGCGATGCCGTCCTGCCGGATCGGCTGGCCCGGCGCGAGCTCGCCCGCGGAGATGGACCTGCGGAGCTCGTCGAGCACGAACTCCTGGGTGGTGGGCGGTCGTCGCATCGTCGCTTTCCCCCGCGCTGCGCTGGGTTTTCGGCGGTCTCAGCCGATCGGTCAAATCTCCGCCGAGCTGCCGCCGAACGGGTTGACCCCGGTCCGATCACTTGTATATTGGATCCAACTTCGCCCGAGCGCAAGCAGGTCAGCTGGTGCGCACCGGGGAGTCGTGGTGCGGCGTGGCGCGTTCGGCCCCGCGCGCCGGCGGAAAGGTGGACGTCGTGGAAACGCTGCCGCTGGACGGCGTGGTCGTCGCGGACTTCAGCCGGGTTCTCGCCGGCCCGTACGCGACCATGCTGCTCGCCGACATGGGCGCGACCGTGATCAAGGTGGAGCGCCCGGGATCCGGCGACGACACCCGCTCGTGGGGTCCACCGTGGACCGAGCAGGGCTCGGCCTACTTCGAGTCGGTCAACCGCAGCAAGCGCAGCATCAACCTCGACCTCGGCGACGAGCAGGACCTGCGCGCGGCGCGCGAGCTGGTGGCCCGCGCCGACGTGCTGGTGGAGAACTTCAAGGCCGGTTCGCTGGCCAAGCACGGGCTGGACTGGGAGAGCGCGCGCGAGCTCAACCCCGGCCTGATCTACACCTCGATCTCCGGCTTCGGCAGCAAGGGCGGAGCCGAGCTGCCCGGCTACGACTTCGTGGTGCAGGCCCTCGGCGGCCTGATGAGCATCACCGGCGAACCCGGTCGCCAGCCGATGAAGGTCGGCGTGGCGGTGGTCGACGTGCTCACCGGCAAGGACGCCGCGATGGGCATCCTGGCCGCGCTGCGGCATCGCGACCGCACCGGTCGCGGCCAGCACGTCGAGGTAAACCTGCTGTCCAGCCTGCTCGGCTCGCTGGCCAACCAGACCTCCAGCCTGCTCGCCACCGGCGCCTCCCCGCAGCGGATGGGCAACAGGCATCCCAGCATCGCCCCGTACGAGACCCTGCGCTGCGAGGACGCCCTCCTGGCCGTGGCGGTGGGGAACGACGCCCAGTTCCGCGCGCTGTGCCAGGCGCTCGGGCTGGTCTCGCTGGCCGACGACGAGCGCTTCGCCACCAACGCGCAGCGGGTGGCCAACCGCGAGGAGCTGGTGCGCTCGCTGGAGAACGTGCTCGGCGCGCGCACCGCGGCCGACTGGCAGCGCAGGCTGACCTCGGCGGGCATCGCCTGCGGGCAGGTCAACGACCTCGCGGGCGCGGTGCACCTGGCCGAAACCCTCGGCCTGGAGCCGATCGTCGAACCGGGCGGGGGAGCGGCGGTGCAGATCCGCAACCCGATCGACTTCTCCGAGCACGGCAGCGCGGGGGCGAGCCCGCCGCCGCAGCTCGGCGAGCACACCAAGGAGGTCCTCGGCTGGCTCGAGGACCCCGAGCAGCCGCTTCCCCCGATCAGCTCAAGGAGGAGCACGCAATGAGCGCAGGCAACCGTCCCGCCTTCGACCCGCGCGACCCGCTGGGCATCGACGCCGAGTTCACCCCGGAGCAGCTGGCCATCCGGGAGAGCGTTCGCGCCCTGTGCCGCGACCACGTCCAGCCGCACGTGGCCGACTGGTACGAGCGCGGCGAGTTCCCGCAGGCCCGCGAGCTCGCCCGCGAGCTGGGCAAGCTCGGCGTGCTCGGCATGCACCTGGAGGGCTACGGCTGCGCCGGTCTGTCCGCTGTGGACTACGGCATCGCCTGCGAGGAGCTGGAGGCCTGCGACTCCGGTCTGCGCTCGCTGGTCTCGGTGCAGGGATCGCTGGCGATGTACGCGATCTGGCGCTGGGGCTCCGAGGAGCACAAGCAGCAGTGGCTGCCCCGGATGGCCGCCGGTGAGGCGCTGGGCTGCTTCGGCTTGACCGAGCCCGACCACGGTTCCGATCCGGCCTCGATGCGCACCGCCGCGCGCCGCGACGGCGACGACTGGGTGCTCAACGGCCGCAAGATGTGGATCACCAACGGCAGCATCGCCTCGGTGGCGGTGGTGTGGGCGCAGACCGACGAGGGCGTGCGCGGGTTCGTGGTGCCCACCGACACGCCGGGCTTCTCCGCTCCGGAGATCAAGCACAAGCTCTCGTTGCGCGCTTCGGTGACCTCCGAGCTGGTGCTCGACGACGTCCGGCTGCCCGCGGACGCGGTGCTGCCCGAGGTCACGGGGCTGCGCGGTCCGCTGTCCTGCCTCAACGAGGCGCGCTACGGCATCGTCTGGGGCTCGGTCGGGGCCGGTCGCAGCTGCCTGGAGACCGCGCTGGAGTACGCGACCAGCCGCGAGCAGTTCGGCAAGCCGATCGGCGGGTTCCAGCTCACCCAGTCCAAGCTGGCCGACATGGCCATCCGGGTGCAGAACGGCCGACTGCTCGCGCTGCAGCTGGGCAAGCGCAAGGACGCCGGGCAGCTCATCCCGCAGCAGGTCAGCTTCGGCAAGCTGGACAACGTGCGCGGCGCCCTGGAGGTGGCCCGCAGCGCCAGGACGGTGCTGGGCGCCAACGGGATCTCGCTGGAGTACCCGGTGATCCGGCACATGACCAACCTCGAATCGGTGCTGACCTACGAGGGCACCAGCGAGATGCACGCGCTGACCATCGGCCAGGCGATGACCGGGCTGGCGGCCTTCCGCGGGTGAATCAGCGGGGCCGGAGGCGTCGGTCACGTTAGCGTTGCTAAAAACCGTTCGGGTCAAGACGCTGGGAGGACCTTTCGAGCGCCGAAGCGGGAGGACCCATGTCGGCGGTGGCGGCCGGAGCGCAACGCGGCACCGGGGTGCCGCGCGTGCTGAGCTCGGTGGCCGCGGTGGTGACCGTCGGGGTGTTCCCGGTGTTCCTCATCGGCGGCCTGGGCGTCCAGCTGCAGCAGGACCTGGGCTTCGGGGCCGCGCTGCTGGGCTTCGGCGCGGCCGGGTTCTTCGGCGTGGCCTCGTTGTGCTCCCGAAGCATGGGCTGGTTGACCGAGCGCATCGGCGCCCGGGCGGGCATGCGCCTGGGCGCGCTGGGCAGCGCGACCTGCCTGTTCGGCCTGGCCCTCGCACCCGGTGTCGGCTGGTTGCTGGCCCTGCTGTGGCTGGCCGGTCTGCCCAACTCGCTGGCCCAGCCCGCGTCGAACCTGCTGATCGCGCAGGGCATCCCGCCCGCGCGCCGCGGCATGGGCTTCGGCGTGAAGCAGTCGTCGATCCCGACGGCCACGCTGCTGGCCGGGGTCGCGGTGCCGGCGATCGCGCTGACCGTCGGCTGGCGCTGGGTGTTCGTCATCGCCGGGGTCGTCGGACTGGTGGCCGCGGCCACGGTGCCGGCGCTGCCCGCGGCCGAGCGCTCCGCGCCGGCTCGCGTCGCCGAGCGGGGCGAGGGATCGGGCCGGGGCACGCTGCTGCTGATCGCCATCTCCGGCGGCCTGGGGTCCGCCGCGGCCAACGCGCTCGGGGCCTTCGTGACCACCACCGCGGTCGGCGTGGGGTTCAGCCCCTGGGCGGCGGGCCTGGTGCTCTCGCTGGGATCGGCGGTCGGTCTGGTGGTCCGCTTGTTCGCCGGGGTCCTGGCCGATCGCGGCAACCCGAACCTGGTGCGCGCGATCACGGTGATGCTGCTGGTCGGCTCGGTGGGCTACGGCCTCATGGCGGTGCACGCCCAGCCGGTGTTCCTGCTGGGCGTGGCCATCGGCTTCGGCGCGGGCTGGGCCTGGCCGGGGCTGCTGAACTTCGCGGTGGCCAAGCTCAACCCGGGCCGGGTCGCCAGCGCGACCTCGTTCACCCAGACCGGCATCTACCTGGGCGGCAGCCTGGGCCCGCTGCTCTTCGGCCTGCTCGCGCAGCACGCGGGACTGGGCAGCGCCTGGCTGGCCGCGGGCATCTGCGCGATCACCGCGGGCGTGCTCCTGCTCCCGGTTCGCCGCGGGAGTTGAGGGCCGCTCACGGCTTGCGCGCGACCCCACCGTGGAGGAGCGCGTAGGTCGGGCGGTCGCGGGCCCCGGGTTCCGGGCGCCAGTCCGACAGCAGGGCCGGCCCGGGAGGCACCTGCTCGAAGTCGCCGAAGAACTTCTCGACCACGCTGGTCCCGCGCGGGTGCATCGGATCCGAGCTCTCCATGTAGAAGCCGGTGAGCACCTGCATCGCCGCGGGGTCGTGGCTGTCGGTCAGGTGCGAGATCAGCAGGTGGCTGCCGGGCGCCAGCGCATCGCGGTAGGCCTCGACGAGCTCGGCGGGGCGATCGGTGTCCGGCACGAAGTGCAGCACGGCCGACATCAGCAGGCCGATCGGGCGGTCGAGGTCGAGGAACTGCCGGACCTGCGAGGTGCGCAGCACCGAGTCGGGCGCGCGCAGGTCGTCGTGGATGATCGTGGCGTTCGGTTCCGCGGCCAGCAGGGGCCTGCTGTGCGCGACGGTCAGCGGCTCGTTCTCCACGTAGACCACCCGGAACTCGCGGGTGCGGCGCCGGGCGATCTCGTGCACAGGCCCGATCGTCGGGATGCCGGAGCCGAGGTCGAGGAACTGCCGGACGCCGTGGGCGAGCATGAACTCCACGGCGCGGCGCAGGAACGCCCGGTTCTCCCAGTAGCTCTCGCCGATGCCGGGCAGCTCGCCCCCGATGCGCTCCACCACCTCGCGGTCGACGCCGAAGTTGTGCGAGCCCCCGAGGAACGAGTCGTAGATGCGCGCGGCCGCCGGGCGGGTCAGGTCCATCGCCCGAGGCTCCGCGCTCCGCGTGTCCACCATGCTCGGCCTCCCCATCCGCGATGGAATCATACAGTAATCGCGCGAACACGAAGAGTGTCCGACGCGATCGGGCGTCATGATCGCCGAGCCCTTGTGATGCCGACGCGCGCATACGACGATGTGCTGCGCGAAGCGCGAGCGCGCAGCATCCACCCGCAGCTCCAGTCATCTCCCGGGAGGCGAGACGTGTCCGACGTCCAAGCGGTGGTGTCGACCGGCAAGGGTCGGCCGGTCGAGGTTCAGGCCATCAAGGTCCCCGACCCGGGTCCCGGCGAGGCGGTCGTGCGAGTGCAGGCCTGCGGGGTCTGCCACACCGACCTGCACTACCGCGAAGGCGGGATCAGCGACGAGTACCCGTTCCTGCTCGGGCACGAGGCCGCGGGCGTCGTCGAGCAGGTGGGCGACGGCGTGACCGACGTGGCGCCGGGCGATTTCGTGGTGCTCAACTGGCGCGCGGTCTGCGGCAGCTGCCGGGCCTGCAAGCGCGGCCGCCCGCAGTACTGCTTCGACACCCACAACGCGGCGCAGCCGATGACCCTGGCCGACGGCACCCCGCTGTCGCCCGCGCTGGGCATCGGTGCCTTCGCGGAGAAGACCCTGGTGCACGCCGGGCAGTGCACGAAGGTGGACCCGGCGGCGGAGCCGGCGGTGGCCGGGCTGCTGGGCTGCGGCGTGATGGCCGGCATCGGCTCGGCGGTCAACACCGGCGGTGCGAAGCCGGGTGACACCGTGGCGATCATCGGTTGCGGCGGCGTGGGCGACGGGGCCGTGGCCGGGGCGGCGATGGCCGGGGCGCGGCGGATCATCGCGATCGACACCGACCCCAAGAAGCTCGACTGGGCGCGCGAGTTCGGCGCCACGCACACCGTCAACGCCGCCGAGAGCGACACCGTCGAGGCCGTCCGCGAGCTCACCGACGGCAACGGCGCCGACGTGGTCATCGACGCCGTCGGCCGGGTGGAGACCTTCAAGCAGGCGTTCTACGCCCGCGACCTCGCGGGAACGGTCGTGCTGGTCGGCGTGCCGACGCCCGAGATGACCCTGGACCTGCCGCTGCTGGACGTCTTCGGCCGCGGCGGCGCGATCAAGTCCTCCTGGTACGGCGACTGCCTGCCCGAGCGCGACTTCCCGATGCTGGTGGAGCTCAGCGCGCAGGGCAGGCTGCCGCTGGAGAAGTTCGTGACCGAGCGCATCGCGCTCGACCAGGTGGAGCAGGCCTTCGAGAAGATGCACCGCGGCGAGGTGCTGCGTTCGGTGGTGACCTTCGGATGACCCTGCGCATCGATCACGCGACCACGTCCGGGACGTTCTCCCTGGACGGCCAGACCCACGAGGTCGACAACAACGCCTGGGTGGTCGGCGACGACGCCGAGTGCGTGGTGCTCGACGCACCGCACGACGTGGCCGTCATCCGGGCGCTGGTCGGGGACCGCCAGGTGCGGCACGTGCTGTGCACGCACGCGCACGACGACCACGTCCGCAAGGCCCCGGAGCTGGCCGACGCGGTCGGCGCCCCGATCCACCTGCACGCCGACGACCTGGTGCTGTGGAACCTCACCCACCCCGACCGCGAGCCGGACCGGTTCTTCACCGACGGCGAGGCGGTGGAGATCGGCGACGGCACCCTGGAGGTCCTGCACACGCCCGGCCACGCGCCCGGCGCGGTGTGCTTCTACTCGCCGGAGCTGGGCGTGGTGTTCACCGGGGACACGCTGTTCGCGGGCGGTCCCGGCGCCACCGGCAGGTCGTACTCGGACTTCGGGGTGATCACCGAGTCCATCCGCGACCGGCTGCTCCCGCTGCCGCCCGAGACCCGCGTCCTCCCCGGACACGGAGAGTCAACGACCATCGGCGCAGTCGTCCCGCAGTTCGACGATTGGGTGGCACGCGGATACTGAATCCACCGCAAGCCTGATACGCAACGTCGTAGACTCCGCCTTCCGGCGGATGTTGACTCACCGAACGGCGGGCAGACTTTCCCTGCCCGCCGTTCGGTGCGCCGGCGCGGGTGCGGTGTGCTGCCGGGCATCGGACCCCCCGACTCCGGTGCCCGCGGCGCACGCGCGGTCGGTTCCAGCGCCGGTCATCCGCGATGCCCGGCGCGGTCGAGCGGCGGAACGGGCAGGTGCGATGGTCGAGCAGGTCGCAGGCGGCGTGGTGTTGCCGCGGTCGCGGTCGGGGTGGTGGAAGTGGGCCGTCGCGCACCGGGTGAGCCTGGGCGACCTGGCCTTCGTCGCGGTCGTCTCGGTGCTCTACGCGTTCGACCTGACCATCTCCGAGCACCCGCCGTGGATGCCCTGGTGGGGGCCGATGCTGGTCGGCGTCCCGGCCAGCTGCCTGCTGCCGCTGCGGCGCCGCGCGCCGTGGACGGTGCTGCTGGTGCTGGTCGGCGTGACCATCGGGCTGACCAGCATGCAGCTGAGCATCGGCGGCCTGAACCTGATCATCCAGGTCGCGCTGTACTCGGTGTGCGTGCGCAGCACACCTCCGGTGATGGCCGGCGCCGCGGCGCTGGCGATGTGCTACCCGGTCGCCGATGCGATCGCCTACCAGATGCCCGCGCTGGTCGGGATGCTCCGGGTGACCGGTGCGATCGTGAACCTGGTGATCGTGGTGGGTCTGGCCTACGCGGTCAAGATCGGCAGGCGCCGCGCCGAGCAGCTGGAGCGGACGATGGCGCTGCTCGACGACGCGCGCGACCAGCTCGCCGCCGACGCTGCGTCGATCGAGCGCGCGCGCATCGCGCGGGAGTTCCACGACATCGTCTCGCACAACCTCTCGGTGGTCGCCCTGCGCGCGGGTGTGGCGCGCGCGGTCATCGACCGCGATCCCGACCACGCCAGGGAGACCCTGCAGGAGCTGGAGTCCAGTTCGCGCGGGGCGCTGGCCGAGATGCGCGACGTGCTCAACGCGCTGCGCGACCGCGACGCCTCGGGCCAGGAGACCGTCGACTGGCAGCCGGCGCCGACGCTGGACGCGCTGGACGATCTGGTGGCCTCGGTGCGCGGCGGGCACGTGGACTGGAAGCTGACCCGGCGCGGGCAGATCCGGGACCTCAGCGCTGCGGTGGAGATGACCGCCTACCGCATCGTGCAGGAGGCGATGACCAACGTGCTCAAGCACGCCGGCGCGGGACGCGCGCGGGTGCTGCTCGACTACGGCGCCACCCAGCTGCGCATCGAGGTGACCAACGAGTCCGGGGTGCTCGATGACGTGGTGCAGCGGCCTGCGCCCCAACAGTCGGGGCACGGCTTGATCGGACTGCGGGAACGCGTTGCGCTGCTGGGCGGAACCTTGACCGCGCATCCCGTCATGAACGGATTTCGCTTGGAAGCCGTGCTACCGTGCCCGGAAAATTCGGACCTGGCCTGAACCGGTATTCCGGTCGCCGGGACCTAGGAGGCTTCGGTGGAAACTGCGGAGACGACTGTCCTGGTTGCCGATGACCAAGCGATGATCCGCGCCGGGTTGGTCGCGCTGCTGTCCAACGAACCGGGCCTGCGGGTGCTCGCCGAGGCCGCCGACGGCGACTCCGCGGTGGCCGCCGTTCGTCGGCGCCGCCCCGACGTGGTGCTGCTCGACGTGCGGATGCCGGGCAAGGACGGCATCGCCGCAGCGCAGGAGATCATCGCCGAGACCGAGGGGCGCACCTCGGTGATCATGCTGACGGTGCACGACCTCGACGAGTACGTCTACGGCGCGCTGCGCGCCGGGGCCAGCGGTTTCCTGCTCAAGGACGCCAGCCCGGAGGAGCTGGTCAAGGCGGTGCACACGGTCGCGGCGGGGGAGGCCCTGCTGGCGCCGCGGGTGACCAAGCGCCTGCTCCACCGCTTCGCGGCCCTGGGCGTGCGCGATGCGCGCAGCGAGCTGGGCGCGCTCACCGAGCGCGAGCTGGACGTGCTGCTGGAGGTCGCCCGCGGCGGCTCCAACGCCGACATCGCCCGCAACCTCGGGCTGGCCGAGCTCACCGTGAAGTCGCACCTCTACCACGTGATGCAGAAGCTGCAGATCTCCTCGCGGACCCAGCTGGTGATCCTCGCCTACGAGACCGGTCTGGTCTCCCCGGGGCAGGACAACGCCCTCCCGCACCTGGGAAGCCTGGCCTAGGGATTGTTCAGGGATTGCTTTGCTTGGCGGTGCGGGTGGCAGAACCTCCAGCGGCTCCGTCGGCTGCGGGCGCCGCTCCTCGTGCAGCGACCTGCGCGGCGTCGCGGCCGTCCGCACCACGAGGCCGCTGGAGAACCTGCGGCGGTGCGGGCTGGGTCCCACACCTGGAACAGCGGCTCCGCCGCAGTCCCGAACAGCCCTAGCGTCCCCCGATGAGGTGCGGTTCTGGGCCGAACCGCCTGGTCCCCGAATCGGGGAACGCCGTGCTGACGTGTCTAATGGGGACATGGGCGATGAGCTTCGTGTCGGAATTGTTGGGTACGGACTGGGCGGATCGGTCTTCCACGCTCCGCTGATCGCCGCGCACCGCCGGCTGCGGCTGGACGCGGTGGTGACGGCGAACCCGGAGCGTCGCGAGCAGGTGCGCGCCGAGCACCCGGAGACCGCGACCGTCGATGACGTGGACGCGCTGCTCGCTCGCGAACCGGACCTGGTCGTGGTGACCACGCCGAACCGCACGCACGTGGAGGTGGCGACCGCCGCGCTGGACGCGGGCTGCCCCGTCGTGGTGGACAAGCCCTTCGCGCCGAGCGCGGAGGAGGGCCGGTCGCTCATCGAGCACGCGCGCGCCAAGGACCTGCTGCTGACGGTGTTCCAGAACCGCCGCTGGGACAGCGACCTGCGCACCGTGCAGAAGGTGCTGGAGTCCGGTGACCTGGGCGAGGTGCACCGGTTCGAGTCGCGGATCGAGCGGTGGTCGCCGCAGGCCAAGCCGACCTGGCGGGACTCCGGCGGCGCCGAGGACGTCGCGGGCCTGCTCTACGACCTGGGCAGTCACCTGATCGACCAGGCCCGACTGCTGTTCGGGCCGGTCTCCGAGGTCTACGCCGAGGTGGACGCGCGGCGCGCCGGCGTGCGCGCCGACGACGACACGTTCGTCTCGCTGACCCACGCCAGCGGCGTGCGCTCGCACCTGTGGATGAGCAAGGTCGCGGCGCGCTCCGGCCCGCGGTTCCGGGTGCTGGGCAGCAAGGCCGCGTTCACCAAGTACGGCAACGACCCGCAGGAGGACGACCTGCGCGCGGGCAAGCGCCCGGTCGACGACACCTGGGGTCGCGAGATCGAGCTGGAGTGGGGCGATCTGGGCACCGCCGACGACGTGGAGACCGTCGCCACCGAGCCCGGCAACTACCTGGCCTTCTACGACGGCGTCGTCAAGTCGCTGACCAAGGGCGCCGAGCCGCCGGTGGACCCGGCCGACGCGGTCGTCGGACTGGAGATCATCGCCGCGGCCCAGCGATCGGCGGTCAACCGAACGGTGGAACGACTCTAGTCATTTCGCGCGAGAACGCCCGGCGCGCGGCGCTGGGCGTTCTCCCGCGAAGGGTCCGCCGACGCGCCCCGGAGCGGCGACGGCGAATCGGTCTTTCGGAATTTCCCGCATTGACAGGGAAAATCGGGCGGCCTACGGTCTCCTCCCAACCGCATCGCCCTAATGGGCGATGTATCGAGGGGAGGCTCGGGCGAATGCGCAAGACGGACTTTTCCCGGAGACAGTTCTTTCGCGCTTCCAGCGCGGCCGCGCTGGCCGTCCCCGCAGCGGGACTGCTGACCGGCTGCAGCTTCACCGACCCCGGCAGCGGACAACCGACCGGGGCCACATTGGACCGGCTGAAGCAGCAGGGCTTCGCGCGCATCGCGATCGCCAACGAGCCCCCCTACACCAAGATCAAGCCCGACGGCACGGTCACCGGCGCCGAGCCGGACGTGGTCGCCGCGGTGCTCAAGCGCATGGGCGTCCCGGAGATCGAAGGCGTCGTCACGCCCTACGAGTCGATGATCCCGGGGCTCAACGCCAACCGCTGGGACATCATCGCCGCGGGCCTGTTCATGAAGCAGTCCCGCTGCTCGCAGGTCGCCTACTCGCAACCGCAGCTGGTGTCCACCGAATCCTTCGCCGTCCCAGCGGGAAACCCCAAGGGGCTCAACGACGTCGCGGCCGTCAAGGCCGACCCCGCGCTGCGGGTCGCCGTGCTGCCGGGCGGTTTCGAGGACGGCGCGCTCAAGACCGCGGGCGTACCACCGGCCCAGACGGTCAACGTGCCCGACGGCCGCAGCGGCATCGAGGCCGTCCAGGCCGGGCGCGCGGACGCGTTCTTCCTGCCCACGCTGTCGCTGAACTCGCTCAAGACCGAGGGCATCGAGATCACCCCGCCGATCCAGGACGTGCAGCAGACCGGCTCCGGGGCGGGCTTCCGGAAGAAGGACGCCGACCTGGTCGCCGCCTACGACCGGGAGCTCAAAGCGCTCAAGGACACCCCCGAGTTCGACTCGATCCTGGACCAGTGGGGCTTCTCCGCGGACGCCGCGCGCGGCGTGACCCGCGAAGAGCTCTGCAGCGTCGAAGGCTGAACCGAGCGGGCATGTCGCAACTCCTGCCCTTCACCCCGCTGCTGCTCAAAGGCCTGCTGGTCACCATCCTGCTCACCGTCGCGGGGATGGTGCTCGCGCTGGTCGTCGCCTTCGCCGCCGGGCTGGCCAGGATGTCGCCGCGGCGCTGGTTGCGCTGGCCCGCAGCGGTTTTCGTCGAGGTCTTCCGAGGAACGTCGATGCTGGTGCAGCTGTTCTGGCTGTTCTTCGCGCTGCCGTTCTTCGGGGTCAAGCTGGTGCCCTTCGCCGCGGCGATCCTGGCGCTCGGCCTCAACGAGGGCGCCTACGGCGCCGAGATCGTCCGCGGCTCGATCACCGCGCTGCCGCGCGGTCAGCGGGAGGGCGCGATCGCGCTGAGCCTGAGCCCCTACCAGCGGATGCGCCACGTGATCCTGCCGCAGGCGATCCCCTCGATGATCCCGCCGTTCGGCAACGTGCTGGTCGACCTGCTCAAGAACACCTCGCTGGTGTCGCTGGTGACCGTGGCCGACCTGGCCTTCACCGCGCAGATGGTGCGCAACACCACCGGGGCGACCGCGGCGGTGTTCGGCGCCATCCTGGTGCTGTACTTCGTCGTGGCCTACGCGTTCTCGTTCGGCACCAACCGGCTGGAGAAGTGGGTCGATCCGTCCCGCCCGGCCCGGCCGGTCTCGATCGGTGACGGGCGGGTGAGCTGATGATCTGGGACTGGGCCTACGCGTGGTCGATCGTCCCGTTCCTGCTGGAGGGGCTGTGGGTGACCGTCGAGATCACCCTGATCGGCATGGCCATCGCCCTGGTGCTGGGGTTGTTCGTCGCCGTGCTGCGCTACTCGGCGATCCCGGTGCTGAGCAAGGTGTTCGACTTCTACGTGCTCTTCGTCCGCGGCACCCCGCTGCTGGTGCAGGCCTACTTCGCGTTCTTCGTGCTGCCCGACTTCGGGATCAAGTTCAGCGCGCTGGTCACCGGGATCGTGGTGATCGGCGTCAACTACAGCGCCTACACCGCCGAGGTCTACCGGGCGGGCATCCAGGGCGTGCCGAAGGGCCAGTGGGAGGCGGGCACCGCGCTGAGCCTGTCCACCCTGGACCGCTGGCGGTTCGTGGTGCTGCCGCAGGCGGTGCGCGACGTGGTGCCGGTGCTCGGCAACTACTGGGTGCAGATGTTCAAGGACTCGGCGATCCTGTCGGCGATCACGGTCTTCGAGCTGCTCAACCACGCGACCTCGGTCGGGTCGGAGAGCTACCGCTACCTCGAACCGCTGACCATCGCGGGCGTCCTGTTCCTCGCGGTGAGCCTGCCGGCCGCGCGGCTGATCAAACGATTGGAGCTCCGCCTTGCCCACCCCCGATGAACCGATGATCTCGTTTGCCGGTGTGGGGAAGTCCTTCGGCGACAACCACGTGCTGCGCGAGCTGGACCTGAGCGTGGCCGAGGGCGAGAAGGTCTCGATCATCGGCCCGAGCGGCTCCGGCAAGACCACCATCCTGCGTCTGCTGATGACCCTGGAGGGCCCGGACAGCGGGCTCGTGCAGGTCGACGGCGAGACGCTGTGGGACTGCCGCAGCGGTTCCGCGGTCGACGCCAGGAAGCAGAGCGAGGTGCGGCGCAAGATCGGCATGGTCTTCCAGCACTTCAACCTCTTCCCGCACATGACGGTGCTGGACAACGTGACGCTCTCGCCGGTGCGGGTGCTCGGGATGGGCAAGGAGGAGGCCCGGCAGCGCGCGGTGGAACTGCTGCAGCTGGTGGGGCTGGACAGCCACCTGTCGCACAAGCCGGGCCAGCTCTCCGGCGGTCAGCAGCAGCGGGTCGCCATCGCCAGGGCGCTGGCCATGCGCCCGAAGGTGATGCTCTTCGACGAGGTCACCTCGGCGCTCGATCCCGAGCTCATCGGCGAGGTCCTGTCGGTCATCCGCGACCTCGCCAACACGACCTCGATGACGATGCTGCTGGTCACCCACGAGATGCGCTTCGCCGAGGAGATCTCCGACCGGGTGCTGATGTTCGACTCCGGCGCGGTGGTCGAGTCCGGCCCGCCGCACCAGATCTTCGAGACACCCCAGCACGAGCGAACCCAACGCTTCCTCAAAGCAGTCCTCGAACGCAAATGACCCACCAACGACCCTCACCCGATCAGCGGAACCTCGAAAAACCCTAGAACTCTGCCCTCAAAAGACCAGGAATTTGGCGGGTGCGATTGCCCGGAACTTCCGCCGGGTCGTCCGAGGCTGTCCGGTCAGGTCAGGGTGGCTAGGAGGCGGTAGGAGGCGAGGCGGTCCGCGGGGTCGTGGGCGGTGGTGGTGACCAGCAGCTCGTCGGCGCCGGTGCGGGCGACGAGGTCGTGGATCGCCGCGCTCGCCTCGTCGGGGGTTCCGTGGATGTGCCCGGACATGGCGCGGGTGAAGTGCGTGCGTTCGCGGTCGGTCATCTCCCGGGCCAGGACGTCCTCGGGGGATTCCAGCGGCGGGAACTCGCCCCGGGTGCGCGACCAGGTGTTGGCCCAGGCCTCCGGCACGAGCAGGCGGCGGGCGGCTTCGGTGGTCTCGGCCACCGCGATCGAGCGGGACACCACGACGTACGGCTCGGCCGCGCGGGCCGAGGGGCGGAAGTCCGCGCGGTACTCGTCGATCGCGCGCAGCATCCGCTCCTCGCCGAGCGGGGAGGCGATGACCAGCGGGAGCCCCAGCTCGGCCGCGGTGGTGGAGGAGCGGGTCGCCAGCACGAACACCGGCAGCGAGACCCCGCAGGCCGGGACCGCGGGCACGGCGGCGGTGCCGTCGAGGTGGCCCAGCAGTTCGCCGACCTGCTCGCCGAACCGGCTCGCGTCCTCGGCGCCCAGGGCGCGGCGGACCGCGCCGGTGAAGCCCAGCGATCGGCCCAACCCCACGTCGATGCGCTCGCCGAACAGCGAGGCGAGCGCTCCGAACTGCTCGGCGACCGGCAGCGGCCGGTGGTTGGGCAGCATCACGCCGCCGGTGCCGACCCGGATGTGCTCGGTCGCGCTCGCCACGGCAGCGGCCAGTACGGTCGGTGCCGCACCGGCCACGCCGGGCACGCCGTGGTGCTCGGCGACCCAGAACCGGTGGTAGCCGAGCTGCTCGACCTGCCGCGCGAAGCGGACCGTCTCGCGCAGGGCCTGCTGCGGGTCGCCACCCGCCCGGACGTGCGAGCGGTCCAGCACGGACAGACGCGGGATCACGTCAGGTGCAACGCCGCGGGAGGCGCCGCATTCCGGCCGCCGGGTGTGATCTCTAGCGGCCCTTGGGCAGCAGGATCCACAGCAGGATGTAGAGCAGCACCTGCGGCCCGGGCAGCACGCACGAGATCACGAAGATCACGCGCACCAGGAACACCGGAAGGCCGAAGCGGTGGGCGAGGCCTGCGCAGACACCAGCGATCATCTTGCCGTTGCGAGGACGTTCCAACTTGCTCATGCACCCACCCTGCCCGCGATCCGGTGATCGCGCCACGTGCGCGCGCCCCGGCGCGGTGGCAGTTTGGACGAGTGGGCCTGGACGACGTCGCGCGCGAGCTCTACACCGCCGACCCGGCGGAGTTCGTCGCCGCCCGGGACCGGGCGGCGGGCGAGGCCGGTGGGCAGCTGGCCCGCGAGATCAAGAAGCTGCGCAAGCCCACGCTGGCGGCCTGGGCGGTCAACCTGCTGGCGACTCGCGAGCCCGACGAGCTCGAAGCCCTGCTCGACCTCGGCGAACGTCTCCGCTCGGCCCAGCGCGAGCTGCGCGGGGACGACCTGCGCGAGCTCGCCGCCGAGCGCACCCGGGTGCTGCGCGCGGTGACCGACCGGGCCGCGGCGCTCGCGGCCGGGGCCGGGCACGAGCTCGGCGACGCGGCGCGCGACCAGGTGGAGACCACCTTCACCGCCGCCCTGTCCGATCCCGAGGCGGCCGCGAGCGTTCGCGCGGGATGCTTGGCGAAACCCCTGGAGTACAGCGGTTTCGGCCTCGACGAGCTGGCCGCCGCCTCGATCCGCCGCGGCCCGCTGGAACCGACGCGCGAGGCCGGTGACGGCCCGGGGGCGAAGGTGATCGAGCTCCGGAACCGGTTGCGGGAGACCGAAGAACGCGCCAACGCGACCGAGTCCGAGCTGCGGCGGGCGGAGGAGGCGCACCGCGAGGCCGAGGAGGAGCAGCAGCGCTTGCGCGATCAGCTGGCCGAGGCCGAGGAGCGGCTGCGGGTCGCCGGTGAGCACCTCCGCGCGGCGCGCGAGGACCACCGGCGGGCCCAGCGGGAGCGCGAGCAGGCGGCCGACGACCTCGACCGCGGGTGAGCGCGGCGCCTTCCGGGCGGGGAGTCGAGCGCGGGAATGGGGGCGCGAATTGTGCGGCCGGGTGCATTCCGGCCCGTTTTCCCGGCTAGGGATGAGCTGAATTGGAGCGCGGCTGTTGACGGCGGACATCCGGTGGTGTACCAGGCGGATATTCGCCGTTGAAGAATTGCATTCGAGCGACTAGCGGGGTGCTGCGCCCTCCGGCCGCTCATTCCGGATGGCCCGATCGGGAAGGTCTTGACCTGCGGGTTCCCCGGATCGGCGACGAATTGATTACGGCCATCAACAATCCTCGTCCGGTGGCCTACCTTGACTTCGCCGGTCGCCGGGCGGGCCGAGTGGCGTTCCGCGAGCGGCCGGTGGAGAAGTTCGCACCGACCGGAAAAATCGAGCAAGGGTGCCAGATGGTCGACCGCAAAGAAGCGAGTCTGTCGAATCCGGCAGAGGCGTTTCCAGACAAGTACATCCCGCTCCCGCAGGTCCGCGATCTGCCGGACGCGCCCACCCGGCAGTGGCGGCTGATCGGTCCGGGCGTCGTCGCGGCGGGCGTGGGCCTGGCCAGCGGGGAGTTCATCCTCTTCCCGTACATCACCTCGCAGGTCGGCCTCACCTTCGTGTGGGCCGCGCTGCTGGGGTTGATCACGCAGTTCTTCCTGAACATGGAGATCGAGCGCTACACGCTGGCCACCGGTGAGACCGCGGTGACCGGCTTCTCCCGGCTCTGGAAGCACTGGGGCCTGGTCTTCGCGATCATGGCCTACTTCGCGAACCTCTGGCCCGCGTGGGCGACGAGCTCGGCCACGCTGTTCACCTACGCCTTCGGCGGCGACAAGGCGATCGTCTCGGTGGCGATCCTGCTGCTCATCGGCGCGATCCTGACCCTGGCTCCCGCGGTGTACACGGCGTTGGAACGAGCCGAGATGCTCAAGGTCGCCGCGGTGCTGCTGCTGATCGTGATCGGCTGCCTGTTCGTGGTCGGCGTGGAGACCTGGCAGGCCCTGCCCGACGTCGTGACCAAGCCGGCCTTCCCGGTCGCCGAGCTCGGCTTCGCGGTGCTGATGGGCGCGCTGGCCTTCGCCGGTGCCGGCGGCGGCCAGAACCTGGTGCAGAGCAACTGGATCCGGGACAAGGGCTTCGGCATGGGCAGCTACGTGCCCAAGATCGTGTCCCCGCTGACCGGGCAGAGCGAGGCGCGCGGCCAGGCCGGGTTCATCTTCCCGGCCACCGAGGAGAACCTGGACCGGTGGCGCGGCTGGTGGCGCTTCGCCAACAAGGAGCAGCTGATGACCTTCGTGGCCATCACGTTCCTGTCCATCGTTTTCATGTCCCTGCTGGCCTACGGCACCGTGTTCGGCCACCAGGGCGTGGAGAACGACGTGTCGTTCCTGCGCGTCGAGGGCGAGGTGATGAGCGCCGCGACCGGCGGTTGGTTCGGCTACTTCTTCTGGATCGTCGGCGCGTTCTCGATGTTCGCCGCCGCGCTGGGCATCGTCGACTACACCAGCCGGCTGGCGGCCGACGTGATCAAGACGACCTACCTGCCGGACCGCTCGGAGAGCAAGGTCTACGCGGCCCTGGTCTGGGGCCTGGTGCTCATCGGCAGCGCGGTGATCCTGATCGGCATGGACGAGCCGATCGTGCTGGCCACCATCGCCGCCTGCACCGGCGGGACGATGATGTACATCTACTCGGGCCTGCTGATCGCGATCAACCGCAAGATGCTGCCCGAGCAGATCCGCATCCGCGGCGTGCGGCTCGGCGCCCTGGTGTGGGCGATCCTGCTGTTCGGCGTGCTGGCGGTGCTCACCGTGCACCAGGAGGTCGGCGACCTCCTCGGCGGCTGATCCCGGAGCGCGGCGGGGCGGGGCGATCGGGTCGCTCCCGCCCCGCCGCGCGTTCGGGAAGCCCCCGGCCGCTCGGACCGGAGGCTCCGTCGGCCGAGCTTTCGAATGCCCCACGTGCCAGCGCGGGGCTCCCGGCCTCAGTTCCAGGGTACGAGCGGTGCGGCCGGGAACAACACGCTCCGGGAGGCGAGCGGCCTCAGGTCGAACCGCCGACCGGGCGCTGGGTGACGAGGTCGTGGAGGACGTCGGCGACCTCGGCGTCGGTGATCAGGGTGTTGACGATTCCGGAGCGCAGCACGGCGTCGATGGCGTGGGCCTTGGGGGTGGTGTAGCCGATGGCGATGACCTCGGGCACCGCGCGCAGCTGCTCGTGCGGGATGGCCAGCACGTGGTGGGCGAGCCCGGTGGACAGCGGGTTGCCGTCGGCGTCGAACAACCGCGCCGCGATCTCGGCGGTGGCCCCGCGCTCGCGGATCGACTCGCGCTCGCTCGGGCTCAGCGCGTCGTAGACCGTCGACTCGTTCTCCTGCCAGGCGCCGATGCTGACCACGGCCTTGGTCAGCTGGTCGAACTGCTCGAAGGTCTCGGCGATGCCCGGTTGGTCGCGCAGGATCTCGGTGGTGCGACGGTCCGGCAGCACCAGCGGGCCGTAGATCGGGTAGGAGGCCCCGCCGCCGACCGCGGCCACCCGGCCGACCGTCTCCACCGAGCGGTCCCGCATGTCCATGCCCGCCTGCACGCCGCACAGCTGCACGATCGGGCAGCGCGGCAGCGTGTGGACCGCCTCGGCCATCGCGTTGACCGACCGCGCCCAGGACAGCCCGATGACATCGCCGGCGACGGCGACCTCGGAGAGCAGGTCAGCGGCCAGCGCGCCGATGCGGCGGCGCAGCTCCGGTCGGTCCCCCTTCGAGTGCGCTCGGCTGAGCACCAGGGCGCGCCGGATGCCGTAGGCGGTGCGCAGCCGTTCGGACAGCTCCACGTCCACCGGGAAGGGCAGGTCGAACTCCACCCGGACCAGCCCCGATTCCTGCGCTGCGCTGAGGATTCGGGCCACCTTGAAGCGCGATACCCCGAACTCCTCGGCGATCTCCAGCTTGGAGGCCCCCGCGACGTAGAAGCGGTGCGCGATGGCGGCGGCCGTCATGGAGTCGACCAGTCCAGTTCGGGCTCGTGAAGCGCTCATATGAGCACTATAACCCGAAATCCGCATGAAAGGTTGACGCCATCACCAGGAAACCTCTTCAATGCTGACCAAGTTCAGGGCAGTGTACAGCCCAGTCCGCTCAAATGAGCGACCTGGAGGAGGCGGAGGACTCATGCGCGCCGCGATCATTGACCAGCCCGGCACCATCCGGGTGGGCGAGGTGCCGGACCCGGTGCCCGGCGAGCGGCAACTGGTGGTCAAGGTCGGTGCCACCGGGATCTGCGGCACCGACGTGCACATCGCCGACGGGCACTTCCCGCCCACCCCCTATCCGATCGTCCCCGGCCACGAGTTCGCCGGTGAGGTCGTGGAGGTCGGGTCCGACGTGCCGGGAGGTTGGGAGGTCGGCGATCGGGTCGCGGTGGACCCCTCGCTGTTCTGCGGCTACTGCACCCCGTGCCGCAACGGGCACGGCAACCTGTGCGCGAACTGGGGCGCCACCGGCGACACCGCGGACGGTGCGTTCGCCGAGTACGTCGCGGTGCCCTCGGCCAGCTGCTACGCGATGCCCGAGGGCATGACCTGGCAGCAGGGCGCGCTGGTCGAGCCCGTCTCCTGCGCGGTCCACGGCGTGCGTCAGATCGGCGTCGAGGCGGGGGAGCGGTTCCTGGTCATCGGCGCGGGCACGATGGGTCTGCTGATGCAGCAGCTGCTCCAGCGGGCCGGTGCGCAGGTCACCGTCGCCGACCGCAACCCGGACCGGCTGCCGCGCGCGACGCGCCTGGGCGCGGTCGAGGTCGTCGAGGACGCCGACCGGCTGGAAGTCGGCTTCGACGCGGCGGTGGACTGCACGGGTGCGGCCCCGGCGATCGAGACCGCCTTCGACAAGCTGCGCCGCGGCGGCAGGCTGCTGGTCTTCGGCGTCGCACCGGCCGAGGCCCGCATCTCGCTGTCGCCCTTCCGGATCTACAACGACGAGATCAAGATCGTCGGCTCGATGGCGGTGCTGCACAGCTTCGGGCCCGCTCTGGACCTGATGGCCTCCGGCGCGATCAACAGCGACGAGCTGCTCACCGACGCGCTGCCGCTCGACGAGTTCCCCAAGGCCCTCGAACTGATGCGCAGCGGTGCCGGGCTGAAGGTCCAGGTGCTGCCGGGAGGCGGCGATGCGTGACCGGATGAAGCTCGCCCTGATCGGCCTGGTGTGCCTGCTGCTGACCAGCTGCGCCGGTGCGGGCGCGATCGGCACCAGCGACCGCACGCTGGTGGTGGCCATCGTGTCGAACCCGCAGATGGAGGACGCGGTCGCGCTCTCCCACGAGTTCGAGGAGCAGAATCCCGGCATCCGGCTGAAGTTCGTGCAGCTGCCGGAGAACCAGGCCCGCGCGAAGATCACCTCGTCGGTGGCCACCGAGGGCGGCGAGTTCGACGTGGTGATGATCAGCAACTACGAGACCGCGCAGTGGGCCCAGAACGGCTGGCTGGAGAACCTGCAGCCCTACATCGACGAGTCGAAGGGCTACGACCAGGCCGACTTCATCCCCAGCATCCGCGACTCGCTGTCCTACCAGGACTCGATGTACGCGGTGCCGTTCTACGGCGAGTCGTCCTTCCTGGCCTACCGCAAGGACCTCTTCGACCGGGCCGGTCTGAAGATGCCGGAGCACCCCACCTGGCAGCAGATCGCCGATTTCGCGGCCAAGCTCGACGACGAGAAGAACGGCATCGCCGGGATCTGCCTGCGCGGCAAGCCCGGCTGGGGCGAGAGCCTCGCGCCGTTCAACACCGTGGTCAACACCTTCGGCGCGCGCTGGTTCGACCGGGACTGGAACGCCCGGCTGACCTCCCCGGAGTTCCGCGCGGCCGCGCACTTCTACGTGAACCTGGTGCGCGAGCACGGCGAGGTCGGCGCCTCCAGCGCCGGGTTCTCCGAGTGCGGCACCAAGTACGGCCAGGGGCAGGCCGCCATGTGGTACGACGCCACGGTCATGGCCGGCACCAACGAGAACCCGGAGGAGAGCAAGGTCGTCGGCAAGTCGGCCTACGCCCCGGCCCCGGTGAGCAAGACCGAGCAGAGCGGCTGGCTCTACACCTGGTCGCTGGCGATGCCGAAGGTCACCGAGCACAAGGACGACGCCTGGAAGTTCATGCGCTGGATGACCGACAAGAAGTTCGTGCGCGAGGTGGGCGCCGAGATGGGCTGGAACGCGGTGCCGCCGGGAGTGCGCCGGTCCACCTACGAGATCCCGGAGTACCGGAAGGCGGCCGCCGCCTACGCGCCGCAGACGCTGCGGGCCATCGGCCAGGCCGAGCAGGAGAACGTGATGACCAAGCCGGTGCCGTACCCGGGCATCCAGTTCGTCGGCATCCCCGAGTTCCAGGACCTGGGCACCCGCGTCAGCCAGCAGCTGTCGGCGGCCATCGCCGGGCAAATCTCGGTCGACGAGGCGCTGGAGCAGTCCCAGCAGTACGCCGAATCCGTCGGCGAAGCGTACAAGGAGACGCGATGAGCCAAACGGTGCTCGACGTCGAAACCCCGGTCGCACCGGGGAGAACCGAGCAGCGCGGACCGGCCGCCCGGGCCTGGGTCCGGCGGGCCCCGCTGCTGCCCGCGCTGCTGTTCACCGTCCTGGTCACCCAGATCCCGTTCCTGGTGACGGTGATCTACTCCTTCCAGTCGTGGAACCTGGTTCGCCCGGGATCCCGGCACTTCGTGGGATTCCGCAACTACGTCGAGGTCTTCGCCGACAGCCAGTTCCGCGGTGCCATGGTCAACACCGTGGTGCTGACTGTGGTCTGCGTGCTGGTCTCGATGGTGCTCGGGCTGGGGCTGGCGCTGCTGCTGGACCGCAAGTTCGCCGGGCGCGGCGTGGTGCGCACCCTGCTGATCACGCCGTTCCTGATCCTGCCCGCGGCGGGCGCGCTGCTGTGGAAGACCACGATGTTCGACCCGACCTACGGGCTGCTGAACTTCGCCCTCGGCGGCAACACCGACTGGCTGGCGCAGTACCCGTTGGCCGCGGTGATGACCCAGATCGTGTGGCAGTGGACGCCGTTCATGATGCTGCTGATCCTGGCCGGGCTGCAGGGGCAGTCCCGCGAGGTGCTGGAAGCGGCCGCGGTCGACGGAGCCGGCCGGTTCCGCACGTTCTGGTCGATCACCCTGCCGCAGCTGAGCCGCTACCTGCAGCTGGCGGTGCTGCTGGGCGCGATCTACATCGTGAACAGCTTCGACGCGATCTTCCTGATGACCCAGGGCGGGCCGGGCACCGCGAGCACCAACCTGCCCTACTACATCTACCAGCGGGCGTTCGAGGGCTTCGACATCGGCCAGTCCTCGGCGATGGGCGTCATCGTGGTCGTGCTGACCTTGATCGTGGCGACTTTCGCGCTGCGCCTGATGTTCCGGACCTTCGGCCTCAGCGAGGTGAAGTGATGCGCACCGCCAATCCGTTGGGCCGGTGGGCGCTGACCGCGTTCACCTGGCTGATCGCGATCCTGTTCGTCCTCCCGCTGCTGTGGATGGTGCTGACCTCCTTCAAGCAGGAGTCCGACGCCTACACCGACCCGCCCCGGCTGCTGTTCACCCCCACGCTGGAGCAGTTCGCCGGGATCCTGGAGCGCGGGTTCCTGCCCTACCTGGGCAACTCCGCGTTCGTCACGGTCGTCTCCACGCTGCTGGTGCTGGTGCTGGCGGTTCCGGCGGCCTACGCGCTGTCCATCGCGGCGGTGCCGGCGACCCGCGACGTGCTCGGGTTCTTCCTGTCCACCAAGATGCTGCCGATCGTGGCGGCGATCATCCCGCTGTACGTGATCTCGCAGAACATCGGTCTGCTGGACAACGTCTGGGCGCTGATCGTCCTCTACACCGGGATGAACCTGCCGCTGGCGGTGTGGATGCTGCGCTCCTTCTTCCTGGAGGTGCCGCGCGAGATGGTCGAGGCGGGCCGGATCGACGGCGCGCCGCTGCCCACGCTGCTCTACCGGGTGGTGCTGCCGGTGGTCGCTCCCGGGATCGCCGCGACCGCCCTGATCTGCGTGATCTTCTCCTGGACGGAGTTCTTCTACGCGGTCAACCTCACCGCCGCGCAGGCGGGCACGGTGCCGGTGTTCCTGGTCGGGTTCATCACCAGCGAAGGCCTGTACTGGGCGCAGCTGTCCGCGGCGGCGCTGCTGGCCTCGCTGCCGGTGATGATCATCGGCTGGATCGCGCAGAACCACTTGGTGCGCGGGCTGTCGATGGGCGCTGTGAAATAGGTCGCCCCGCTCCAGCGCGCCGCCGGGTTCCGAGGGCCCGGCGGCGCGCCGTGCGCAGCCCGTGACGGCCCCGCGATCGGCCCCGCTGTGGAGCGGTGATCAGCGATTTCGGTTCGCAACCCGGTCGGGTGGCTATCGCCGGTACCCGTCCACCGTGCGTCACCGATCGCCCGAGCTCGGGGTCTCCCGGAGGATTTCTCCGGGACGTAGGTCCTGGCGGGGTCGCGCGCACCTTGTGCATGCTGGGAAGAAGCGGTCCGGTAGCCCGCCGCGAATTCCCCTTTCGCCCGTCGGCTAGGAGACGATCATGGAGCAGACCAGGTTCGGCGCGCACCAGGAGCCGGTCGAGGGTGCGCGGGAGTCCACCCGGTCCATGTCCGTTCCCGCACCGGGCGCGCAGCCGGTACCCGAGCCGCGGGCCCCGCAGGTACCGGACGTCCACCAGGGCAAGCCGCGTCTGGTGCTGACCAGGGGAGCCGAAGCCGGGCAGGGCTTCGTGCTGGACAAGGACGTGACCACCATCGGCCGGGCGCACTCCAACGACATCGTCATCGACGACATCACCGTCTCCAACTGGCACGCCCAGGTCCGCGCTCGCGGAGACCGCCACGTGCTGGTCGACGGTGGCTCGCTCAACGGCACCTACCTCAACCGGATCCCGGTGGATTCCACGGAGCTCTCCGAGAACGACGAGATCTGGGTCGGCAAGGCCCGCTTCGTCTACCGCACCACCTGATCCCGGAAGGCGCCTGGCAGTTCGGCCGCGAACCCGACCCCTCGCGGGGGCGGGGTTCGCGGCCGAACTGCGTGGGGGCCGCGTCACTCCGGGAGCGCGAGCGCGCCGCCGTCCCAGGAGATGCCGCGGAGGTCGGCGACGACCACCTCGGCCTCGGTGGTCCGGGCGTGCTCGCCCACGCCCACCACCCGCGCGCCCGCGGCGAGGCCCGCGCGCACCCCGGCCGTGCTGTCCTCGAACACGACGACCTCGCGCGGTGCGAACCCCAGTCGCCCGGCGGCGGTCAGGTAGCCGTCGGGGGCGGGCTTGCCCTCGGTGACGTCGTCGGCGGTGACCAGCAGGTCCGGCAGCGGCAGGTCCGCGGCCGCCAGCCGGGCCGTGGCCAGCGCCTTGTTGCCCGAGGTGACCACCGCCCACTTCCCGGCGGGCAGCGAGCTCAGCAGCTCGCGCGCTCCGGGCAGGGCGACCGTGGTGTGGGCGTTGGCCAGCTCCAGTCGGTCGATCTCGGCCAGCGCCTCGGCGCGCTCCGGTTCCGGGACCAGGCGGGCGACGGTGTCGGCGGCGCGGCGGCCGTGCACGATCGGCAGGACCTCGTCGGGGTCCAGTCCTCGTCCGCGGGCCCACTGCGCCCAGGCGTCCAGCGCTCCTGCGTCGGAGTCCACCAGGACGCCGTCGTTGTCGAACAGCACCGCGTTGCAGGGGATCGAAGTCATGGGGTCCTCCTGGTCGGGGGAGCCGGCGCGGCTCACGCGTCGGCCGCGCAGCGGAAGCCGAGGTTCCCGCTGGAGCTGTCGGGGGTGTTGGCGCTGCGCGCGGCGACGCGGTACCGGTTGCAGTAGGAGTCGTGGCACAGGTACGAACCTCCGCGCATGGCGCGGGGTTCCACGCCCTCGGCGAACGGGTCGGCGCACCACTCCCAGACGTTGCCGGAGACGTTGTAGAGCCCGAAGCCGTTGGGTTCGAAGGCGTCCACCGGCGCGGTGCCCGCGTAGCCGTCGGCCTCGGTGTTGCGCACCGGGAACTGCCCCTGCCAGACGTTGCACCGGTGCTCGCCGCCGGGTTCGAGCTCGTCGCCCCACGGGAAGCGGGCCTGGTCGATCCCGCCGCGCGCGGCGTACTCCCACTCGGCCTCGGTGGGCAGCCGCTTGCCCGCCCACGCGCAGTAGGCGGCGGCGTCGTTCCACGAGATGTGCACCGCCGGGTGCTCCCAGCGGTCGGTCAGGTCGCTGCCGGGGCCCTCGGGGTGCCGCCACCAGGCGCCCCGCACGCCGCACCACCACGGGGCTCCCTCCGGCCGCGGGGAGTCCTTGCGCAGGTGGCCGGGCAGGAACTTGGCGAACACGAAGCTCCAGCCGTACTGCTCGGCGTCGGTGCGGTATCCGGTGGCATCGACGAACTCGGCGAAGCGCGCGTTGGTCACGGCGCACGCGTCGATGGCGAACGAGGAGACCTCGACCTCGCGGATCGGGCCCTCGTTGTCGTCCGGGAAGCCGTCGGCGTCCTCGGTGCCCATCCGGAAGACCCCGCCCGGAAGCACGAGCATGCCCGTCGAATCACCGCTGCCGGTGGGGATCTGCTGGTCGGTCTTCGCGGCGGGAGCGCCGGACCGCGACGGGGAGCAGCAACTGGACACGCGTCACGCACCTCGTGGCCGGGGAACATCGATGCCTCGACGTTACCTGGCCCGGCTTGCGGCTCCGGACCTGCTGTGACCGCTGTTACCAGGCGCGACGCGCCGGTGGTCCGCCCGATTCGCCCCTTGTCGGTCGATTCGGCCTGCCCTAGCCTGGCGCGGTCGTCTCGCCGAGGAGCCGATGGTGTCTACAGGGGATGCTGCGATGTTCGACGTCGTCGAGCGCTGGGCCCGCGCCGAACCGGACCGGGTGGCACTGGAATTCGACGAGCACCGCTGGACCTACGCCGAGTTCGCCGAGCGCGTCCGCCGCGCCGCGACGGCGCTGCGCGACTGCGGGGTCGAACCCGGCGACCGCTTCGCGGTGCTCGACCAGGACCACCCGGCCTGCCTGGAGCTGATCTTCGCCGCCTCGCTGATCGGCACGAGCTGCGCGGTGGTCGACGGCGGTGCCGGCCGGGAGGAGATCACCGGGGTGCTCGGCGAGTCCGGTTGCGGCGTGGTCGCGGTGGGGGAGGACTTCGTCGACCTGCTCGACGAGCTGATCGACGACCTGCCGCTGGTCCGGGACGTGATCGTGCTCGGCGAGGACTACGAGGCCCGCCTGCTCGCGGTGGACCCGATCACCGATCCGCACGAGCCCGACGCCGACGAGCGCGTCCTGCTGCTGCACCCGGCCGGCTCCGCCGGGCACGCCGAGACGCCGCGGGGCCTGGCGCGCGTCGAGACCGCCGCGGCGGACGAGCCCAACGTCGTCTCCGCGCCGCTGTGCGATCCGGCGGGAGCGGGCCGGGCGCTGGGCGGGCTGCGCGCCGGTGCCCGGACGGTCGTGGTCCGGCAGCGGGCCGCGCTGCCGGTCGATCGGTGACCTTCGTCATCCCGGAACGTCGGTGATCCGGTCCGCTGCGCCCCGCGAAGAATTCGGTTGACCTGCGAAGACCTCGGCGTGTGCAATGGGCGCCGGGGATTCGGACGCAGCCGATCCACTTTGTCGCGGCGCGACATTTAGTCGCGGAACGACGCTACAGTGGTGGCAGCGCACTGGGGTAGCGATTGTCGAGGGGGGTACTGCTGTGACTGCTGAGCACGACACGCACGCCCCCGAGCGGCAGGGCAGGCGCGCGATGAGCGAGACGCGCCGCAACCTGCAGCGCATGGAGATCGCTCGCGCCGCCGTGCGGCTGTTCCGCGAGCAGGGCGTCGCCGAGACCAGCGGTGAGCAGATCGCCGCCTCGGTCGGGCTGTCGGTGCGCACCCTGTGGCGGTACTTCCGCAACAAGGAGAGCTGCGTCGAACCGCTGCTGGCGAGGGCCGTCGATGCGCTCGTCGACACGCTCAAGGGCTGGCCGGCCGACCGGCCGCTGGAGGACTACCTGCTGGCGGGCGAACCGCCCGAGCACGCCGATGCCGACGCCGAGGCGGCGCTGGCCGTGGTGCGGATGTCCCACGAGGAGCCCGCGCTGCGGGCGATCTGGCTCGCCACGCACGAGCGCGCCGAGTCGGTGCTGGCCGAGCTGGTCGCGGTGCGCCTCGACCGCAGCCCCGGTGACCTGGTGGTTCGCGTGCAGGCGGCCACGATCAACGCGGCGCTGCGGCTCACCCTGGAGGACCTGGCGATCGCCGACTGCACCCGGGGCCACGTCATGGACGACGGGCCGGCCCGGTTCTCCGAGGCGATCCGCGCGGCGACTCACGGCGTCCTGGGCGGTCGAACCATGTGACGGGGGCCGACCGGCCCGCGAAATCTCCGCCCCGAGCAGCGATCAGCACTGCTCGTGGGCGCTCGAGCACCAGAAACCGGCCAACCGGCCACCGATGCGAGAGGGACCCATGTCCGAAACGGCCGCGATCGCCGAACCCGACCGCGCGACCACCCCACCGAAGGCGAACCTGCTGCTCGGTGTGCTGGTCGCGTCGGCGTTCGTGATGATCCTCAACGAGACCATCCTGAGCGTGGCGCTGCGCCACCTCACGGTGGACCTGAACGTGACCACCACGACCGTGCAGTGGCTGACCAGCGGATTCCTGCTGACCATGGCGGTGGTCATCCCGACGACGGGTTTCCTGCTGGAGCGCTTCACGCCCCGGCAGGTCTTCCTCGCCGCGATGACGCTGTTCACCGCGGGCACCTTGATCAGCGGTGTGGCGCCGGGCTTCGGGATGCTGCTGGTCGGCCGCGTCGTGCAGGCCGGTGGCACGGCGGTGATGATCCCGCTGCTGATGACCACGGTGATGCGGCTGGTCCCGCCGGAGCGCCGGGGCGCCACGATGGGCACGATCACCATCGTCATCGCCGTGGCGCCCGCCCTCGGCCCGACGATCGGCGGTGCGGTGCTGAACTGGCTGAGCTGGCGCTGGATGTTCTTCATCGTGCTGCCGCTGTCGGTGTTCGCCCTGGCGGTCGGGTTCCTGCACATGAAGCTGGACAGCGAGACCCGGTCGGTCCCGCTGGACGTGCTCTCGGTGCTGCTGTCGGCGCTCGGCTTCGGCGGTCTGCTCTACGGGCTGTCCTCGATCGGCGAGTCCGGCGGCGAGGCGCTCGTCCCGCCGTGGGCCCCGATCGCGGTCGGCGTGCTCGGGCTGGTCGCCTTCGTGACCCGGCAGCTGCGGCTGCAGCGCAAGGAGCGGGCGCTGCTGGACCTGCGCCCGTTCACCCACCGCCCGTTCGTGGTGGCGCTGGTGCTGGCCGCGCTGCTGTTCATGTGCCTGCTGGGCGCCGCCGCGGTGCTGCTGCCGCTGTACCTGCAGACGGTGCTCGGCGTGAGCACCTTCGTCAGCGGCCTGGCCGTGCTGCCGGGCGGTCTGATGATGGGCCTGATGGGCAGGCCGGTCGGTCGGCTGTTCGACAAGCTCGGCGCGCGCCCGCTGGTGATCCCCGGCGCGGCGGCGATGGCCACCTCGCTGTGGTTGTTCACCACGCTCGGGCCGGATTCCTCGGTCTACACCGTGGTCGGCTTCCACGTGCTGCTGATGGTCGGGCTCGGCCTGATGATGACGCCGCTGATGACCGAATCGCTGAGCATCCTGCCGGACCACCTGTACTCCCACGGCAGCGCCATCCTGGCGACGCTGCAGCAGGTCGCCGGTGCCTTCGGCACGGCGGTGTTCGTCACCGTCGCCGCGGTGGCAAGCCAGCGCGGCGACGGCGTCCCGGACGCGTCGGGCCTGCAGATCGCCTTCGTCGTCGCGGGCGTCATCGGGCTGCTGGCCTTCGTCACGTCCCTGTTCGTCCGCAAGTCCGAGGGCGCCTCGACCCCGGCGGTGCACTGACGACGCCCGGACCGCGGTCCCGCTGAACGAGGAGTCCCGTCGCGTTGCGCGGTGGGGCTCCTCGTTCTGCTTCACGCCTCGCCCTTGAGGGTTTCGCTGCAGGTGCCGCAGGTGGGGAAGGAGATCCAGTCCAGTTCGCTGGGGTGAGCCAGCGCGACGTGCTCACCGCACACCGCGACGTCGGCGGGCTGGCCGTCCCAGCGACCGCCCCGGAAGGCGTGCCGCACGCCGCCCCGCTGGTTGCCGTTGGCCACGGGAAGCCAGAAGTGGCGCGCTGTTCGAGTCGAGGTCATCCCATGAGTCCCTTTCCTGTCGGGCCGCTGTCGCGATGCAAGCTATCGGTGTGCAATTGCATCTCGCTATTACCCAAACGGGTCACTTGCTTGATCGGGTGAAGCCCGAGGCGGCATGATCCTCAGCCATGTCCAACACGTGGCCGGCGGTGCGCCGGGTGCAGGTCGGGTTGATCCTGCGCGCGCTCCGCGAGCGTTCCGGGGTGAAGCAGAAGGAGATCAACGACCGCCTGGACTGGTACGTCGGCAAGCTCCAGAAGGTCGAGCGCGGCGACCTCACGGTCTCGGCCGCCGAGGTCAACGAGCTCCTCCGCCTCTTCGAGGTGGAGGACGAGTCGGAAGCCGAACGCCTGCGCTCGCTGGCCAAGGAGGCCCGTCGGCGGGACCAGCCCGCCCGCGTTCCGGACTGGGCGGCGACCTACGTCGCCCTGGAGGGCGCGGCCGCGGAGATCAAGTTCTTCGACCCCGAGATCGTTCCCGCTTTCCTGCAGACCGAACGCTACGCGCGGGCGATACTGTCCAATCCGCTCGATGACACCCAAGATGTCGAGCCGGCCGTGCTCGAACGAATGGCTCGTGCGGAACGAGTGCTCGGCGACGACGGCCCCGACGTGTGGTGCGTGATCGGCGAAGCCGGGCTGCACCGGCAAGTCGGTGGGCGATCGGTGCTGCGAGAATAGCTGCAGCACCTGCGCAAGGTGGCGGCTCGACCCAACGTGACCCTGCAGGTGCTGCCTTTCGACGCCGGAGAGCACGTCGCTCTCGGTTCGTCGTTCCGGCTGTTGCACCTCGCCGAGCCGGAAGCGACCTACGTCTACCTGGAGGCGCTGACGAGCGGGGACTACCTCGACAAGCCCTCCCACACCGACCGCTACGCCACTGCGTTCGATAGGCTGCGCATGGTCGCAGCATCCGACCGGGTGACGGTCCAGATGCTCGACCGGAGGATCAGAGAGCTGGCCTAGTGGAGTGGTGATCATGGCCCCGGCCTCGCCCGTTTCGGGTTGGCGCAAGTCGAGCTTCAGCCAGGGGGCCGACAACTGCGTCGAGGTCGGCCGCACCGCTGGCGGCGCAGCCGTGCGCGACTCGAAGGACCGCGCCGCCGGGTTCGTTGTCGCCGACCGCGCGCAGTGGGCCTCGTTCGTCGCGGCCCTGAAGAGCGACCGCTTCTCCCGCTGAGCACCGCCCGGTCGAGCGCCCCGTTCGGGCCGCTGCCGGAGAGATCGGGCGCCGCAGCCGAATCCGCGCCGCCGCGTCCCGGAGCGTCGTCCCGATGACGGTTGACACGGGCGCGGACGGGCGATCAGCGTTTCGGCGGCAGGTGTCGAAGGGGAGGACCGGAAGATGAACGAGGCGGACCCGAGCTGGGTCGGCGGCGACGTCGACGTCGAGACGCCGAACGCGGCCAGGATGTACGACTACTACCTCGGCGGCTCGCACAACTTCGCCCAGGACCGCGCCGCCGCGGCGCGTGCGCTGGAAGTGACCCCGACGATGATCCCCGGGGCTCGCGCGAACCGGGCCTTCCTGCAGCGCGCGGTCCGGTTCTGCCTCGACGCCGGTGTCCGGCAGTTCCTCGACCTGGGCTCGGGCATTCCCACCGTCGGGCACGTCCACGAGATCGCGCACCGGGTCGACCCGTCGACCCGGGTGGCCTACGTCGACAACGAGCCGGTCGCGGTCGCGCACACCCGTCGCATCCTGTCGGACGCCTCCGCGGTAACCGTCACGCGAGCTGATCTGAAGGACCCGGAGGAAGTGCTCAACGCGCCCGGCGTGGCCGGGTTGCTGGACTTCGGCCAACCCGTGGCCGTGCTGGCGGTGGCGGTGCTGCACTTCATCCCGGACGCCGAGGACCCCGCCGCGATCCTGGACGCCTACTGCCGAGCCGTGCCCTCGGGCAGCTTCCTGGCCGTTTCGCACATCACCGACCACTACGACACCCCCGAGAAGGTCGCCGAGATCGACCGCTTGTACTCCAGCACCACGCACGCCGCCCGGCACCGCAGGTTCGAGGAGTTCACCGCCCTGCTCGGGGATCGAGAGCTCGTCGACCCCGGAGCGGTGTACGCCACCGACTGGCGCCCCGAGACCGGGTCCGCGCCCGCCGACGGTGCGCGGACCGCGTTCTGGGCTGCCGTGGCCCGCGTTTCGTAGGACGCGCGGCGCGGTCAGCGCCAGGTCGGCAGGCGGCGCTCGTAGCCGAGGAGGTCGGCGAGGCGGGCGAGGGAGCCGAACACCAGGTGCTGCAGCCGTGCCGGGATCCCGGCGAGGTAACCGTCCTGGGCGCGCCAGAGCAGGCCCAGCGCCAGGGGATTTCGGGGCACGCCGGACGCGGTGGTGCGCCCGGAGACGTCCAGCGCGTGCCACAGCTCGAACATGCGGCGGTGGTTCAGCGGCGGCCGGATCTCGTGATCGATGATGACGTCCGGTGTCTCGCTGCTGAACTCGTGCACCTGCCGCGAGTCGGCGGACGCCGACTCGCCGGGGCCCGCGGTGACCTCCCGGCCGTCGATCCGGAACCGCAGCCGGCCCTGCCGGACCGTCCAGCGCTCGCGGATCACCGGGTGCCAGTGCGGCCCGGCCTGGCGCGCGGGAGCGGGCAGGCGGTGCTCGATGCGCAGGTAGGGCCCGCGCTCGTCGGTGCCCTCGGCGACGAACTCCACCGTTCGCCCGTCCCGGAACACCAGCCGATCCACCATGATCGTCCCCTTCGCTCCGGAGGTCGGGGGCCAACGGTAGCCGATCCGGTTCCGCGCCAGCGCGAAAACGCCCCCGCCGGTTCTCCGGCGGGGGCGTCCTCGGGTGCGATCACCTGCGCGAGCGCAGGAGCTTCGGGAAGGACTTGGCGTCCTCGGCGGGGGAGTGGAGCTTGCCCTCGGCGGCGTCGTCCATCAGCGCGTCGACGGTTTCGCTCGCGCACGTGCGGTTCGCGCCGATGCCGCCGGACGCGCCGCGCTTCGCCCAACCCACCACGTAGGTGCCCGGTTCCACGCGGCCACCGGTGTTCGGGATGGTGCCGGTGGCCTCGTCGAAGGGCAGCTGCGGGATCGCGACGCCCCGGCTGCCGACCGACCACATGACCAGCCCGGTCTCCAGCTCGGCTCCCTCGGTGCGCAGCGCGCGCGCCTGCGCGTCCCCGCGCACCTCGGCGGGCGGGGAGGAGAACCGCAGCACCAGCCGGCGTTCCTCGGGCACCGCGCCGTAGTCGATCTCGGCGACCGGCAGATCGCGCAGCAGCCCCGCCGTGGAGCCGGTCTCGGCCGCGGCGATCGTCTCGCCGGCACCGCCGTGCGCGTCGACGACCATCCGCTCGCCCAGCGCCTCGCGCAGCCCCAGCAGCTCGGAGCGGGTGCAGGCGGCGTGCTCCGGGCCGCGGCGGGCCAGCAGCACGACCTCCCGCACCTTGCTGGTGCGCAGCGCGGCCAGCGCGTGCTCGGCGATCTCGGTGCGGGCCAGCTCCTCCGGGTCGGTCAGCAGCAGCCGCGCGGCGTCCAGCGCCACGTTGCCGTTGCCCACGATGACCGCGCGCTCGGCGGACAGGTCCACCGCGTCGGCGGGCACGTCCGGGTGCCCGTTGCACCAGCCCACGAAGTCGCGGGCGGGCAGCGTGCCGGGCAGGTCCTCACCGGGGATGCCCGGCTTGCGGTGCCCGGGCGCGCCCACCGCGTAGACCACGGCGTTGAAGTGCTCGGTGAGCTCCGCGTGGCTGACGTCCCGGCCCACCTCGACGCCCAGCTGCAGCCGCACCCTGGGGTGCTCGTAGTTGGACGCGAACGTGCTGCCGATGCGCTTGGTGCTCGGGTGGTCCGGCGCCACGCCGAACTTCACCAGCCCGCCGGGCTCGGACATCCGGTCCAGCACGGTGATCTCGGCGTCGGTCGAGCGCACCAGCGACTGGATCGCGTACCCGGCCGCGGGGCCGGTGCCCACCACCGCGACCCGCGGCGCCGCGGCGTGCGCCGGCAGCGACCGCGGGAAGCGGGGTTCCCCCCAGGGGTGCTCCTGCGTCCCGGTGAAGTGCTCCGCGTTGAGCTCGACGTGCACGGCCTGCGGGCCGGTGAGCTTGTCGATCGGGAAGATCGCGTCCACCGGGCACGCGTCGGCGCAGGCCCCGCACCCGATGCAGGTGCGCGGGTCGATGTAGAGCCGGTCGGTGGTGCCGAAGTCCGGCTCGTCCGGGGTGGGGTGGATGCAGTTGACCGGACACACCGACACGCAGGTGGCGTCCGCACAACAGGATTGCGTGATCGCGTAGGTCATGGTGCCCGCTTCAGATCATGTGCACGCGCCGGTACAGCGCGATGGCGGGGCGGGTGAGCAGGCCCGCCTCGGACAGGAACTCCATCAGGCCGGCGGAGGCGTTGCGCATCATCGACTTGCGGTGCTCGTTGGCGTTGACCGCGGCCACCGCGCGCTTGGGATCCAGGCCCACCGACTTGTAGACCTTCGGGCTGACCAGGCTGGAGACGATCACGTAGGCGACCACGGCGATGGCCAGCGCGCTGAAGCGCCGCTTGACCTTGCCGATCGATTGCATGTGCTCCCGGATCTCCTCGCGGGCGAAGCTCATGTGCCGGGACTCCTCGACCACGTGGATCTTGGAGCTGGTGCGCACGATGTCCAGCACGTTCTCGCCGCGCATCCAGTCGCGCTGCATGACGTCGAGGACTTCCTCGGCCACCAGGCCCGCGCCGTAGGCGACCTCGCCGGTGGCGGTGCTCTTGAAGAAGCGGGCCAGCTCCACGACCGTCCGGGACGGGAAGTAGGCGGGAACGCCCATGCGCTCGCAGATCCGGGCGAACATGATCGAGTGCCGGCACTCGTCGGCGATCTCGGTCAGCGCGAACTGGAACTCGGACTTCGCCGGGTCCTGCACGTACTGGTCGCGCAGGATCATCTGCTGCAGGATCATCTCGAACCAGATCCCGGTGCTCATGATCGAGCAGACCTCGTGCCTGGTCAGCGTGACGCGCTGCTGCTCGGTGAGCTCGTCCCACAGCGGCGTGCCGTACAGCGTGCTCCACTCCGGGTTCAGCCCGTAGTGCTCCTCGGGGAGAGGAGCTTCCCAGTCGATCTCCTTGATCGGGTCGTAGGACAGCGTCTCGGAAGATGCCAGCAGGCGGCTGGAGAAGTCCGGCCCGAGGTCCTGCTCTGCACTGACGGCGGTCATCGCTTACCTCCGCACTTCGTCGTACTCGGAGTAACAGTAACAGACCGTACCCCATAGTTGCGCGGGTTCGGGAGGGTGTTCTTCGCGGCCGATAGAATCAGCGGGTGACTGCATCAGCGACACCTCAAGTGGACGGCAGGAGCGCGCGTTGGGCGGGGCACCGCGAGCGCCGCAGGGGTGAGCTGATCGACGCCGCGGTCCGGGCGATCGCCAAGCACGGCCCGGACGTCTCGGTCGAGCAGATGGCCGAGGAGGCCGGGGTCGCTCGGACGCGCCTGTACCGGTATTTCAACGACGCGGCGGACCTCGGAGGTGCGGTCGCCGACCGCGCCGCCGAGATGATCACCACCGAGATGGCCGCGGTGTTCAGCGTCAGGGCGACGCCGCTGGAGCTGACCCGCAGCGCCATCGGGGCGCACATCAACTGGTTGACCGAGCACGGCGACCTCTACCGCTACCTGACGATGCACGCCCTCTCCAGCGGGCACCACGCCATCAACGACGTCAAGACGGTCATCGCCCGCCAGCTGGTCGAGGTCTTCGAGCTCTACCTGCGCTCCTTCGGCGCCGAGTCCGAGGACGTCCTCGACCCGCTCGCGCACGGCATCGTCGGCATGGTCGAGTCCAGCGCGAACAACTGGCTCGACGCGCCGGGCGAGATCACCGCCGACCAGCTCGCCGAATGGCTCACCAGCTGGACCTGGACCCTCCTGGACCACACCCTCCGCGCCCGCGGCCTGGAGATCGACCCGGAAGCCCCGCTACCCCTCCCGGACGACTGATCTCTCGGAAGCGCCTGCGCCTGAAGATCATCCGCGCGCATACTGCGCAGCGTGTTCTGCGACTGCGACATCGGCCGGAGGCAGCGCGAGTGGGCTGTCGAGTTCGTTCGCACCGTGCTGCTGGTGCTCGCCGTCCTGCTCGCGACGGTGGCCGGGTTGCGGCTGGGGGTCGCCTTCCAAGTGATGGACCAGGTGGTCGTCGAGCTGGTGGCGAGCGCGAGCGCGGTGTCGCTCGCGCTGTTCGTCTTCCTGCGGGCGCCGCTGGAGCCGGCGGCGTTCTCCTGGCGATCGCTGGGCGTGGGCGACTGGGTCAGCGTGATCTTCTTCGTCCTGGCCACCACGCTGGGCTGGATCGACTTCTGGGAGACCGCACCGGGGATCGCGGTCGGCTACTTCGCGGCGGTCACCACGCTGCTGCACTGCGCCTTCTTCTGGGCGATGCTGATCTTCTTCCTCCGGTTGTCGCGATCGCTGCGCAAGGCGTTCGGGCACCACGGCAGCGGAGCGAGTCTCGAAGAGCTCCGCGAACGGCGCATCCGCGCTCGGCACATGATCGTGTGCGGGGAAGGCAGTCGGGCTGAACGCAGGTACCGCTCCGGGCTCGCCACCGGTGCGCGCGCCCGTCGCAGGCAGCGCCGCTCCGCGCGCTGGGAGTGGTGCGCGCGCAAGCTCGATCGGCTCATCGGGGCCTACGAGAACTCGTCCACCTGGATGTCGGCTGCTTGCGCTTCCGGTGGCCTGTTCATCTGGGCGGTCCAGAACCTGGAACCCGGGCCGCTCGGAGCGTTCTTCCTGTTCACCCCGTTCGCCGCGATTCCGCTCATCGATTTCGCCAGGGGCCGTCTCACCACCGATCGTTCGCCCAGCGCGGGCGAGCGCGGTGCTCAGGTGCGCTCGGCGTGACGCGCGGCGGCCCGCAGCAAGCGGTGGACGACGAGGGCGTGGCCCCGGGTGCCGATCACCGCCGCGCGGTAGAGGGAGCCGCGCAGGCCCGGGAAGTCGGCGCGGGTCTCGGCCCGCAGGCGGGTGGTCCCGTCGGCGCGGTCGTCCAAGCGGAAGATCAGCGCGTACTCGGAGAACCGGTGCCCGCCGAGCAGGGCCAGCTCGCGCGGTTCGTCGGCAGCGACGCGGAAACCGGGGAAGGTCGAGCCGGTCGCGAGCGGGCGCGGTCCGGACGCGGCGGTGTCCCGGCACCCCAGCGCCCGCGCCACCGGGCCGACCCAGCCGGCGGAGAACGCCCGCTCGGCGACCTCCGCGACGGACCTCCAGACGACGGGTACCGCAGCGCTCACGACGATCGAGCGCTCGTCAACGCGCGCGAGCTCACCACCTGCCACGTCGACGGACTGTAGCGCCCGGCGAGCGCGCGCCACGGCAGTTCGGCCGGAGATCGCACGCCGCGGCGTGCGATCTCCGGCCGAACTGCCCGGGATCAGGCGTGCTTCTCGGCTTCCTTGGCCGCCTTGCGCTCCTTGACCCGCTGCTCCTCGTGGAGGGCGTTGATCCGGGTGGTGCGCTCGTGCTGCAGCCACTCCGGGTTCTCGTCCTTGATCGCGTTGATCTGCTCGGTGGTCAGCGGCTCGGTGAGGCCGTTGCGGGCCAGGCCGCTGGTGGAGATGCCGAGCTTCTGGGCGACCACCGGCCGCGGGTGCGGACCGTTGCGGCGCAGCTCGCGCAGCCACTCCGGCGGGTCGGTCTGCAGCGCGTTGAGCTCGTCGCGCGAGACGACGCCCTCCTGGAACTCGGCGGGCGTGGCTTCGAGGTAGACACCCAGCTTCTTGGCCGCCGTGGCGGGCTTCATCGTCTGGGTGGACTTTCGCGACGTCATATCCCCAGCTTAACGGCCGGCTCCGGTCGGTAGTCTGGGCAGGTGACCGAGTCCGAGGCAGCCCCGACCTTCGACCTCGCCTACGTGCCGGGCGTGACCCCGGACAAGTGGGTGCGCAGGTGGAACGAGCGCGAGTCCGAGGTCGCGCTCGCCCTGCGGCACACCGCCAACGCGGAGGCCGCGGGCCTGGTGCGCGAGGGAGCGGTGGACGCCGCTCTGGTGCGGCTGCCGATCGACCGGACCGGGCTGCACGCCATCCCGCTCTACACCGAGCGGACCGTGGTGGTGGCGCCCAAGGACCACCTGATCGCCGCGGCCGACGAGATCGCGCCCGCCGATCTGGACGAGGACGTCGTCCAGCACCCGCTCGACGACCCGCTGGACTGGGACGAGGTGGACCGCGAAGGCCCGCCCGGGTTGCCCGCCATCGAGCGCCCCGCCACCACGGGCGATGCGATCCAGCTGGTCGCAGCCGGGGTGGGGCTGCTGATCGTGCCGCAGTCGGTGGCCAGGCTGCACCACCGCAAGGACCTCACCTACCGGCCGATCAGCGAGGCCCCGGAGTCGACCGTGGCGCTGACCTGGCTGGTGCGCGAGGAGACGCCGGACCTGATGGAGCAGTTCATCGGCGTGGTGCGCGGGCGAACGGTCAACAGCACCCGCGGCAAGCAGCAGGAGCAGCCCGCCAAGCAGAAGCGCACCTCGGCCAAGCAGGCCAAGCCCCAGCCGGCGCAGCGCGGCAAGCCCCGGCGCGGTGGCCCGCGTCCCGGCGGTCGGCGCAACCCCCGCCGCAGGTAGTGCGCCGAGCGGCGTGGGAAGCTGGCTCGGCGTTGACCATGCCTGCGAACGGACACCTGCCTTGCCCGCACGTTTCGAGGAGCTCGACTGGCGCGAGACGCCGATCGGGGTGATCAGCCTGCGGCGCCGGCTCGATCCGATGCTCGGCGTGCAGGTCCACGAGGTGAAGCTGAACGACGAGTACCTCATGTCCAGCCTGTTCACCGCGGCCGAGATCGCGCTCGCCCGGATCGGCCTGGCGCAGCTGTCCGGCACCGAGCTCGACGTCGTGGTCGGCGGGCTCGGTCTCGGCTACACCGCCAGGGCCGCGCTGGAGGACTCCCGGGTGCGCTCGCTGCACGTCGTGGAGGGCCTGGAGCAGGTCGTCGAGTGGCACGAGAACGGTCTGCTGCCGCTGGGCGCCGAGCTCACCGCGGATCCGCGCAACCACTTCGTCACGGGGGACTTCTTCGCGATGGCGCTGGGGGAGCGGGGCTTCGACCCCGACGCGCCCGGCCGACGCTTCGACGCGGTCCTGGTCGACATCGACCACTCGCCGCGGCACACCCTCGACTCCGGTCACGGCGGCTTCTACGCGCCCGACGGGCTGCGGCGGCTCGCCACCCACCTCCAGCCGCGCGGTGTGTTCGCGCTGTGGTCGGACGACCCGCCGGACGAGGAGTTCGAGGCGGCCCTAGCCGAGGTCTTCACCGACGTGCAGGACCACTCGGTGTTCTTCGACAACCCCTACGGCGGGCCTCGGAAGGCCAACACCATCTACACCGCGCGACGGGCTGCTTGAACCCTCACGGAATTCCTGGTTCGTGTATCGATCCAGCGACCAGCTGTTCGGCACTCGGCACAGTGGACGGCCCCGACCAGGGATGACACCCCACCTCGCGGCGGGCTGGGCTCGCGCTGCTGATCCAGAAGGTGTGCGCAGAATTGTCGGACCAGCTGTCGGGGAAAGCACGATTGCTCCGAATGCCGGTACCGCGAAGCGCGTTGTAATATAGTGGGCGAACCGATTCAATTCGGTTTTCGAGTTCGCTCCGCGACTCCGCGTGACCGAGCATGTCGGCTCTGTGACGTGCTGGTATGGCCGGAAGCGACGAGTGCTGAGCTCATCACGGCCCGTTGTTTCTCACGCAATGCGTCGATCTCTGCGCGTTTCGTGAGAAAGGTGTCGCGGGTCTCAATCGCTTTTCTTCGGCCCGTTCTCCGTGGATTGTCGGTTGCGAAATCGAGACCGAGTTGTGATCCCCCCGATCTGATCTCGAGATCCCCCGAATGATCTCGAATTGGAGGTCAACCCTATGCGACGCCTCATGCCTGCGGTCCTCCCGCTTGGCCTGGCAGCCGCAAGCCTGAGCGTTGTCGCGCTGGCGAACGCCGAATCCCCCGAAGACGGCGCCAACGCGACCGCGCCCAAGCCGGTGGCGGCTTCCGCCCCGGCCCCGGCCGCCCCGAAGGCTCTCGCCCCCGCCCAGCAGCAGGCTCCCCAGAGCGCCCCGGCGATCTCCCCCGCGCAGGCCAACGAGCTCCCCGCTGCTGCCAAGGCCGCCCCCGAGAAGAAGGCAGCCCCGAAGAAGGAGGCCGCTCCCAAGAAGGAGGAGTTCGCTCCGAAGGAGGCGGTCAAGTCCCTGCCCATCAACTACGAGGCCCAGGTCACCGGCTACTGGTGCGGCCCGGCCGCGACCCGCATCGCGATGTCGAGCCAGACCCAGGACCTGCCCGACCAGGCCGCGCTGGCGTCCGCCCTGGGCACCACCACGAACGGCACCGACCACATCCGCCAGGTGACCGACTTCCTGAACAACGCCCTGGGCGGCGAGAAGTACAAGACCGTCGACTGGGGCGGCAAGCCGCTCACCGACGAGATGAAGCAGCAGCTGTGGCAGGACACGGTGAAGGACGTCGACGAGGGCAAGGCCCTGGTCGCCAACATCGTGGCCGCTCCGGGCAACCAGCCCCCGAACTACCCGTCGAGCCAGACGATCTACCACTACGTGTCGATCGTGGGCTACGACGCCCCGAACCAGAAGGTCCAGATCGCCGACCCCGCGAACTTCGGCGGCCAGACGACCTACTGGCTGAGCCTGGACCAGGCCGCGAGCCTGATCCAGCCGAAGGGCTACTCCCACTGATCCGGGTCTAGCCCGCCCCCGAACCTCGCCGCCGCGCGTTGGTGGAGCCACCCCCGACTCCCACCCCCGCGCGGCGGCGAGTCTCGTTTCACCCCTCCGGCTCTCGCCGACCTCACCTCATCCGGTCGCGTGCCCGGTTGTGTTGCCGGACGTGCGGGTTCGTCGCACTCTGGACCGGTCAGAGCGCCGCTTGGTGGGTGGGACGTCATGGGCTTTTCCGATGAGGCGATCGGAGCTGCCGGTGGCTCGCGTCTGCAGCGCGCGCTCGCGCAGCGCTCCGGCGCCGCCGACGTCGCGGTGTTCACCCTCGACCGCGAGGGGCGGGTGAACAGCTGGAACCCGGACGCCGAGCAGCTGGAGGGTTATCCGGCCGACGAGGTCCTCGGTCGGCACTTCTCGATGTTCTACCCGGAGTCCGATCGCGACTACCCGAGCGTGGAGCTGGCGAACGCCGCCGAGGCCGGCGTGCACGTCACCGAGGGGTGGCGGGTGCACCGCGACGGCACCCGCTTCTGGGCCTACGTCGTGCTCGCCGCCCAGCGCGACCAGCGCGGCGAGGTCATCGGCTTCATCAAGGTGGTGCGCGACGACACCGCGTCGCACCTGCGCCAGGAGCGCTCGGCCAAGCGGTTCTCCGACCTGCTCGACCTCGCCCCGGTCGGGATCGGGCTGATCGACGAGGCCGGCAGGCTCTACGAGGTCAACGAGGAGCTGGCCGAGCTGATCGGGGTTCCGCGGGCCGATCTGGTCGGCGTCCCGGTCGTGGACCTGCTGCACCCCGAGGACGATCCGGGCGCGCTGGCCTCGGGCGCGGTCGGCGACGCCGAGCCGCACACCCTCGTCGGGCCGGACGGCCGCTCGGTGACCTGCGAGGTCTCCCAGGTCATCTCCGTGCAGGACGACGGTCGCCGGTTCCGGCTGGTGGTCTTCCAGGACGTCACCTCGCGGGTCCGCGAGGCGGAGATGCTGCAGTACCAGGCCACCCACGACCCGCAGACCGGGCTGCTCAACCGGCGGGGCATCGACGAGCTGCTCGGCGAGGCCACCGCCGACACCGCGGTGCTGCTGTGCGATCTGGACAACTTCAAGCGCATCAACGACGCCTTCGGCCGCGCAGGCGGCGACGAGGTGATCGCCCAGGTCGCGCGCAACCTGAGCGACGCCAAGCTGCCGGGCTGCACGGTCGCGCGGCTCGCCGGCGACGAGTTCCTGATCGTGTGCCCGAACGTGGCCGACGCGGGCGGGCTCGCCGCGCTGGCCGACGAGGCCTCCGGCGTGCTGAGCATGATCGCCACGGTGCGCGGGATGCCGGTGCAGGTCACCGCGTCGATCGGTGCCGCCATGCCGCCCTCCGGCGGTGTCGCGGGCGACGACCTGCTGCGCTACGCCGACGCGGCGCGGTACCAGGCGAAGGAGCGCGGTCACCAGAAGGTCGTGCTGGCCACCGACACCTCCGCGGAGGAGCTCAACGAGCGGGTGCGGCTGGAAGCCGACCTGGCGGTCGCGCTGCGCACCGACGGGCTGGAGCTCTACTACCAGCCGATCGTCGACGCCACCGGCGCCCCGCTGACCGCGGAGGCCTTGGTGCGCTGGCCGCACCCCTGCCGCGGCGTGCTCTCGCCCGCGGTGATCATGCCGCTGGTGGAGCAGATCGGGCTGGTCGAGGAGCTCGATCGCTGGGTGCTGCGCACCGCGCTGAAGCAGGCGGCGGCTTGGCCGGAGGCCCCGAGCGGTCCGATCCGGGTGTCGATCAACCTCAGCCCTTCGGCCGCGGGCAGCCCGGAGTTCCTCCACTCGGTGGCCGACGCCCTGTCCGAGCGGGAGTTCCCGCCGTCGCGGCTGATGCTGGAGGTCACCGAGATCGCGCTGGTGGAGCTCTCCCCGGCGACCCTGCTGGCGATGCGGCACCTGATCGAGCTGGGCGTGCACTTCGCCATCGACGACTTCGGCGCGGGGTACTCCTCGCTGGCGCGGCTGAAGAACCTGCCCGCCGCGACGATCAAGCTGGACCGCCAGTTCGTCGCCGGCATCGAGGATCACGAGGTGGACCGCGCGATCGTCCGCTCGACGGTGGACATGGCCCACGCGACCGACCGCCGCTGCGTGGTCGAGGGCGTGGAGACCGAGGTCCAGTTCCGCATGCTCGAAGCGCTCGACGTCGACGCCTTCCAGGGGTTCCTGTTCTCCCGCCCGCTGACCAACGGGGACTTCGAGACCTACCTGCGAACCCCGCCCGGCCAGCGCTGACCGGTTGCGCCGGCTCGTCCGGGCCGTCGGCCGAGAACCGCTGTCGGTGACCTCGGGGAGCGGGCGCGACGCCGGGCGCCCGAATCGCGCGCCGGGTGCCGCCCCGCGCGCGGTTCGGGGCGCGGCCGGCCGGTAAGCTCGTGAGGTAGGCGAACGACCGCCGCCGAGGCGGGAAGCGGGGAGGGCACATCATGGGAGCGTTCAGCGCGTGGCATTGGCTGATCGTCATCGCGGCGGTCGTGCTGCTGTTCGGGTCGGCCAAGCTGCCGCAGATCGCCCGCTCCGTGGGCCAGTCCGCTCGGGTCCTCAAGGCCGAGGCCCGCGGGCTCAAGGAGGACGAAGCAGCTGCCGAGCGGGACGCGAAGCGAGACGAGAGCTGACCGCTCAGCGCCCGGTCCGGGCCAGACCCGCGACCAGCCCGAGCAGGGCGAGTCCCAGCGCCGGGACCGCGACCGCCCACGGCGCCGACTCGGCGTAGGGCAGCGAGGTCGACAGCATCGCGCCCCACTCCGCCGAATCGTGCGGCGCGGCCAGTCCGAGGAACCCCAGACCCGCCAGCGCCAGCGCGTTGTGCGGGATGCGAACCAGCGCGTGCCGCAGCAGCGGGGGCAGGATCACCGGCAGCACGTGCCGCAGCAGGATCCGCGCGCGCCCCGCGCCCAGCGCCCGCGCGGCACGCACGAAACCCGCGGCGCGGACCTCGGCGGCCAGCGTGCGCGCGTGAACGGCCAGCGGGATCCACGCCACCGCGCACACCGCCGCTCCCGCGCCCAGCAGACCCGGTCCGGCCACCGCCGCGGCGATGATGCCCGCCAGCACCGGCGGCACCGCGTTGAGCACGTCGGTCAGCGCGGCCAGGGCGCGCGCCCGCGCGGTACCCACCAGCAGGCCGAGGACGAGCGCGATCGCGCTGATCGCCAGCGCCGCGCCGATGCTGAGCAGGGCTCCGTGCCCGAACCGGGCGAGCAGGTCGCGGCCGAGCTCGTCGGTGCCGAACGGGGCCTCGGCCGAGGGGGCGCCGAGCCGCTCGCTCAGCGCGACCGAGCTGGGGTCGCGGAGCAGGCCCGCGACCACCAGCGCCACCAGCAGTCCGGTCACGACCAGCGCCCAGCGCTGGTGACCGGCACCGCCGGCCGCGCCAGGGGTGAGCGCGCCGTCGCGCATCGCCGGGCCGAGCAGCCTGCGGTGCGCGAGCATCCCGGCCGCACCCAGCGCCAGCCCGATCAGCGTCAGCAGCGCCACGCACGCCTGCACCACCGGCAGGTCCTGCGCGAGCACCGCCTCCAGCGCGGTGGACCCCAGGCCGGGGATCGCGAAGAGCGTCTCGACCACGATCCCGGAACCGAGCAGCCCCACGAACAGCAGCACCACCTGCGGCAGCGCGACCGCCACCGCGCGCCGCAGCACCGCGGCGGCCGTGGTCGCGCGGCGGAAACCGGCGGCGCGCCAGGTCCGCACCCACGGCTCGGCCAGCGTCGCGTCGACGGCACCGGACAGCACCCGGCCGAGCACCCCGGCCGCGGGCAACCCGAGGGCCAGAGCGGGCAGCGGGATGTTCTCCGGACCCGACCAGCCCGAGGTCGGCGCGAGCCCCAGGTGGACGCCCAGCGCGGTCAGCAGCGCGGTCCCCACCAGGAACTCCGGGAGCGCGCCCAGCAGCGCGCCGGTCGCCAGCGCACCACCGCCGACGCCGCCACCGGAACCGGCCGCGCGGCGCAGGCTCGGCGCGAGCAGCAGCAGCGCGCAGACCAGGCAGACCACCGCGGCCGAGGCGGCCAGGGACAGCGAGATCCCCAGCGGCTGGACGATCGAGTCGGCCACCGGGGCTCCGGAAACCCAGGAACGCCCCAGGTCGCCGTGCAGGGCACCGGCCAGCCAACCCAGCGCCCCGCTGACCGCGTCGTCCGGGATGCCGACGTCCTGCCGGATCGCCGCCAGCACCGCGGGGTCGAGCTCGCGCTCGGCCGAGCGGGCGCGCAGCACCGTCTGCGCGGGATCGTCCCCGCTCAACCACGGCAGCGCGCCGACGACCAGCGCCAACCCGACGACCGAGCCGAGCGCGATCACCGCGCCGCGGGCCGCGGCGAGAGCGCTCGCCGTCATGCGCCGGCCGTGGTCTCGGCGGTGATCAGCCTGCGCTCGAAGACGTCCTCGGCCACGCCCGAGACGCCCTCGGCGAGCCCGACGCGGGTGCGCTCGTGCACCAGCGGAACCACCGCGTCCGAGGCCAGCACCCGGCCGGAGATCCGCACCGCGGCGCGCTGCCGCTCCGGCATCTCCTCCCGCTCGGCGCGGTCGATCGCGGCGTCCACGGCCGGATCGCACAGCTGCGCCAGGTTGTAGGAGCCCGCGCAGCCGAAGTCGGTGCGCAGGTAGCCCAGCGGGTCCCCGGTGTCCAACGCGTTCGAACGCGCTCCCACCACCAGGTCGAAAGCGCCGCCGAGCAGCTCGGATTCGATGGTGGAGTACTCCTGCGCCCGCACTTCCCGCACGTCGAAGCCGGCTTCGCGCAGGTTCTCGGCCAGCACCGAGGCGATCTCGGGCAGCTCCGGGCGCTCGTCGTAGGTGGCGATGCGCACCGGTCGGCCGCGCGGGTGGGCCGGCGGCGTTCCGCGCTGCGGCGCGGGGTTCTTCGCCCAGGTGCTGGCCGGGCCGAACAGGCCGCGGGCGGTGTCGGCGTGCCCGGAGTACACACCGGAGGCCAGCGCCCCCGGGTCGATCGCCGCGCGGGCCGCCGCGCGCATCGCGGGATCGGCGAACGTACCGCTGCGGGTGTTGAGGTGGGCGCTGACCAGGCGCGGCAGCGGCAGCTCGACCACGCGCTGCGAGTCCAGCGAGGGCAGCTGCGAGACCGGCACGGTGTCGATCACGTCGACCTCACCGGCGCGCAGCGCGTTGACCCGCGCCGTGCCGTCGGAGATGAACCGCGCGTCGATGCCGGAAGCCTTCGGCGCCCCGCCCCAGTACCTGTGGTTGGCCCGCAGCGCGGCGCCGGCCTGGCCCCGGACCTCTTCGAGGACGTACGGGCCGGTGCCGGTGCCGATCGGGTTCGGCGCGCTCGGGTCCCGGTAGGCGGACGGCGCGAGGATCGCCAGGTTCGGCGAGGTCAACCGCTGCGCCAGCACCGGATCCGGTGCGCCGGTGGAGACCTCCAGGGTGCGCTCGTCGATCGCCTCGGCGGTCAGCCGCACGCCGTCCAGGGCCCGCGGCGGGGTGGTCGCCCGCGCCGCGCGCCGCAGCGCGCCGGCCGCGCTCTCGGCGGTCAGCGGCGTGCCGTCGTGGAAGGTCACCCCGGGGCGCAGGGTGAGGCGCAGCGCGTCCGGCCGCGGCTGGGTCCAGCTCTCCGCCAGACCCGGCTTCGCCGTTCCGTCCCGGTCGAGCACCGCGAGAGTCTCGGTCGCGCCGAGCCTGCTCAGCAGCTGCGCGTCGTCGCTGTAGATCGACATCGCCGCCTTCGGCGCGAAGGACAGCGCCACGCCCAGCCGGTCGCCGGCACCGCCCCCGGTGCTGGCGAAGCAGCCGGACAGCAGCAGCAACCCGGCCAGCGCGACGGATAAGCGCGCGATCTTCGAGCGCATGGGACCTCCAGAAGTACTCAGGTCGAACTAGGGGCGGGCGGATCGCCGGGCGAGGACCAGCAGCACCACCCCGCCGAGCGCGGGCAGCGCCGCCAGCACCAGCCAGGGCACCACCGCCAGCGGGCCCGGTCGTCCGGCGAGGTCGAGCAGCCCGCCCACCCCGCCGCTGCCGAGCAGAACCGCCAGGCCGCCCGCCGAGGACAGGAACCCGAAGTGCGAGCCGAGATCCTCCCCGTCGGCCAGCCGCGGAACCAGGTCCTGGGCGACCGGGACCGCCAGCATCTGGCCGAAGCTGAGCAGCACCACGAAGCACACCGCGGGCGCCAGCGCGAAGCCTCCCGGCAGCGGCGGCCACGGCGCCCACGCCGCCACCGCGGCGAACGACAGGCTCAGCAACCCGAACCCCAGCGGAAGCGCCCGACCGGCACCCAGCCCGGACCGCGCCCACGAGGCCAGCGGCAGCTGCCCGAGCACCACCAGCACCGAGGCGAGGGCGAACATCCAGCCGAGCGCCCAGCCGGCACCCGCCCGCCCCAGCTCGACCGGCAGCGCCAGGTAGAGCTGGTTGTAGCTGAGCAGGTAGGCGCTGTAGGCGGCGGCGAAGACCAGGAACGTGCGATTGCGCGCGATCCGCGCCCAGCCGGCCAGGAACGGCCGCGGCTCGCGGGTGCCGCGCGGCAGCATCCGGGCGTGCGCGAGCAGGATCAGCACGAAGACCCCGGCCGCCACCGAGCACGTCAGCGCGAAGTCGACGCCCAGCAGCGCCGCCCCGAGCAGCGGACCGGTGACCGCGCCGACCTCGCCGCACACCGCGAACAGCCCGAAGAGCTCGGTGCGGGTGATGATTCCGCGCTCCTCCAGGTCGGTCCCCCGCTCGGCGAGCGCCGATTCGACCGCGGGGGAGAACAGCGCGGCGGCGAATCCGATGAGGACCGTGCCGGCCAGCACGGTCGCGAAGTCCCCTGCCGCGGCGAGCACCACGAAGCCGAGCACGCGCAGCGCGCAGCCGGTGAGCACCGTCGGCCGGATGCCGAAGCGGTCGGACAGCGCGCCGCCGAGGGCGAACATGCCCTGCTGGCTGAAGGTGCGCACCCCGAGCACGATCCCGATGGCCCAGCCGGCCATCGCCAGGTCCTCGGCCAGGTGCGTGGCCAGGAAGGGCACGACCAGGTAGAAGCCGATGTTGAAGGCGAGCTGGGTCAGCAGCAGCAATCGGGGCAGCGCCGGCAGCTCCCGCAAGCGGGACAGCGATGACCAGCGGCGGGAGGCCGGTTTCGCGCGGGTGGTCGTCTCATCGGGCACCGCGCGATCACACCTGGGGCATCGGGACTTCGAAGTGGACGATCCCGTTGCCGCCGGGCTCGCCCCGCTCGTCGTGGACCTCCTTGGCAAGGCTGCGCCAGAAGGGTTCGGCACCTTCGATCGCCGGGTCGGTGTGCAGGTAGATCGAGTCGTAGCGCTCCGCGCTCGCGATGAACGCGCATGCCCGCTCCACCAGCGCCCCGGCCAGCCCGCGGCGGCGGTGCCCCGGGTCGACGTAGACCCGGGCCAGCTGGGCGGCGTCGGCGTAGCGCTCGGCCAGCCAGGCGGGGTTGGGCGGGTTCTTCGGGCCTCCGGCGCGCACGCCCGCGGTGCCCACGACCCGCTCGCCGTCGACCGCCACGAACAGCGCGTTGCCCGGGCGGCGCAGGTAGGTCTCGTGGATGTCGATCACGTCGGTGTGCCACTGGGGCACGTAGCCGTGCCCCATGACCAGGTAGAAGGTGTCGAACATGAGCTTGCGCGCACCTTCGACGTCCTCCGGCCGCGCCATCCGCAGCTCGTAGGCCCCCACCTCGGACACCGGCCACCTCCGCAACGCCAGAACACGGTCCGAACCACTCTCATGCTGTAGCAAATCATTTGCAACAGTTCTGACGAATGGATCACCCCCGCAACCGCCCCGCGTGCTACGAAACGGAGATGGGGGACGAATTCCGGCGCCGCGCGGTGGTGTGGTGCGCCTGCGGCGCCTTCGCGGCCGCGCTGCCCACCGTCGTGTGGCGACTGCTCCTGGCCGCCGGTTTCGAGCTCGGCACACCGGCCGAGTGGCGCGCCGCCCAGGACATCCCGGGCAGCGGCACCTGGTACGTCCTCGGCCTGTCGCTGGTGCAGCTCGCCGCTGCCGCGTGCTCGTTCGCGCTGGTGGTCGACCTGCGCGGGCTCCTCCCGCGTCGGGTGCCGAGCGCCGTGCGGCGAGCGGTCCCGGCGGCGATCGCGACGGCGGCCCTCCTCGGCGCCGTGCCGCTGGCCGTGCTGGTGGTCATGTCCGTCGTGGCCCGGGACGCGGTCGACCCCTTCGCGGGCCGCCCCTACGGCGCCTGGGCGTGGCTCTCCGCGTCGGCGTACCTCTGCGCGGTGCTCTGGCCGCCCCTGCTGGCCTCCGCCGCCATCGCCCACCTGCTCGGCGACCGTCGCGCGGTGCCCCGCTGACTCAGGCGGCGTGCCGTGCCTGCGCGGGTTGGAGCCCGGTGATCACGTGGTCGGCGAGCTCCAGGAACTCCTCGAGCTCGGTCGGGTCGGCGGTGTCGATCTCGTCGATGGCGGTGGTCACCGCCAGTTCCGCGAGCAGGTCCTCGACGTTCGAGCGCACTCGGCGAGTGCGCGGGAACAGGTGCTCCATTGCGAATCCCCTCTCGTGCTTCGCGATGCCGGTGGGACTCGCGAACGGGCTTCGCGGATCCGCTTCCACCGCCGGAGAACTCGAAGGTGTGGAACCCGTCCGCGGTTGGTGACGCGCCGTGGCGGGAGCGATCAGGTCGTGCCCGGGTCCCGCTGGTACATCGCTGGCGGGGTGCCGACCACCTGGGTGAACACCCTGGTCAGGTGGGCCTGGTCGCTGAACCCGAGCCGGTCGGCCAGCGCTGCCCAGTCCACCGCTTCGCCGGAGTGCGCGGCCGCGGTGGCGTCCAGGATGCGCGAGCGCTGGATCACCCACTTCGGTCCGACTCCGACGTACTCGGAGAACAGCCGCTGCAGGCTGCGCAGGGTCAGGCCGGCGTGGCGGGCGAGCTGCTCGGCGCGCACGATCCCGCTGCGCCGCTGCACCTCGCCGACCAGGTCGGTCACCCCGCGGCCGGTCGGGTCCGGTTCGGGGGACAAGCTCAGCAGGTAGTCCTCCACGGCTCGCACCATCGGCTCGCTCGCCTCGCTCGCGGCGATGCGCTCGGCGGCGGGGCGGTCGTCGCGACCGAGCAGGTCCAGGCCGGGCCGCACGGTCCCGGCGATCGAGGCCACCGAGGACCGCAGGACCGCGCGGAAGCCGCCGGGGTGGAACGCCGCGCCCAGCACGTGCCCGGTGCCGGTCAACGTGCGGAAGAAGGGCTCGCGCGAGACCCCGTGCACCAGCAGCCGCCCGTGCTCGCCGGCGAGGTGGACGCGCGGCTGGGGCACCACCTGCTGGCGGTGCTCGGTGACCCGCCAGCGCACCAGCCAGTGGTAGTCGACGAACTCGGCGAGCCGCGGATCCGGTGCGATGCGCTCGACGTCGAAGGCGCGCTCACCCGCCTTGGGACGCACGATCGCCTCGGGTCTCCCGACTTTCCGCACGCGTCGAGGGTACGGGGTCGGGTCGCGACGCGGCGCGAACCGCGTTCCAGGAGCCGGGATCCGAGCCGTCGCGTTTGTTCAAGACCGGGCGCAGCGGCGGTTCGTAGCGTCCTCTCCATGAGTTACGCGCACGAGGCCACCTGCCGCTTCAACGTCACCGCCTGGTCCGAGCACCTGGTCGCCGACATCGACGGCGAGGGGGTCACCGCCGGTTCGGCGTACTACCCGAACCGCGGCCTGACCCGCGCCGAGGTCACCTACTCCTACGCCGGGGACGTCGAGGGAACCGGCTCGCTGACCTACCTGATCGCCTACAAGGCCGACGCCGCACCGGTGCTCGGCCTGGAGCGCTTCGAGGGCTCCATCGGCGGCCACGAGGGGACCTGCGTGTTCCGCCGGACCGGCGAGCAGGACCAGGGATCGGTGACCGAGCACCTCGAGGTCGTGCCCGGCATGGGCACCGGGGGACTGGCCGACCTGCGAGGCGAGGCCCGGGTCCTGGTCGCCGGGCACGGCGACGACGGCTACGAGCTGGTGCTGGCCTTCGACATCGGCTAGTGCACGAGCTTGAGCCCGGCGACCCCGCTGATGATCATCAGCAGGAAGAGGACCTTGAGCACCGAGACGGCTTCGGCGCCGGTGGTCATCGCGTACACCACGGTCAGCACGGCGCCGATGCCGACCCACACGGCGTACGCGGTGCCCAGCGGCAGGTCGCGCATGGCGTAGGCGAGCCCGCCCATGCTGACGGCCAGCGCGGTGACGAACAGCACCGACGGCCACAGCCGGGTGAAACCCTCGGACTTGTCGAGCGCCGTGGCCCACACGGCCTCGAACGCACCGGACAGCACCAGCACGATCCACGACATGACTGCCTCCGCGGGCCGTCTTGTCGTGGTCCGGGTACGGCACCCCTCGTCCGGGAGGTCGATCGCCGACCTCTTCATCCCAAGTTCGCACACCGCACGACCGGGGGCAATGTCAACCCGGTCACCGTCCGCCGCCCGCAGCGGTGCGGCCGGAATCGCGCACCGGAGACGTGCAGTCCCGCCGAAACGGGGCGGGCGCGGTACTTTGGGCAGGTCGTCATGTTCGCCGCGCGGGCTCGGGAGGACTCGGCATGGGGGACGGCGGCGCGGTCGCGCGGGTGGACCTGCGGTCGTGGGAGGTGGAGGACGGGGCGCCCACCGCCGACCCGCTCGCCACCGGGTTGTTCGTCTTCTCCGGCGCGGCTTCCGCGTTCGGGGTCGTCCTGGTGGTGCCGCAGCTGGTGACGTTGGCCGACGGGCGCACCTGGGCGCACGGCACCTACGCCGGGTTCGCGCTGGTGCTGCTCAGCGCGAACGCCGGGGTGTGCCACCGGGTGCTGCGGCGCCGGTTCGGCGCCCGGTCGTCGTCGAGCTGCGCGAGCTGCTCGAAGTCGTCGCCGCGGAGGGCGCCCGGGGCCGGGAGCGGCTGGCTCGGGAGGACCCGGGAGCGCTCGCGGCCTAGCGCGGTCGGGCCCGCGAGCGGTTCCGCCACAACCTGAGCACCCGGTGCGAGATCGCGGCCCTGGCCGACCGGTTGGGCTGGCGGTGGTTGTGCGATCGGGAGGTCCGGAGGATGCGCGCGGTCGGGGAACCGCTCGTGCAGGAGGCCGAGTGAGGGCCGCCTCGTCGCGCGGGACCGCCGGCCGCGCGCGGCCTTTCGCGCGACGAGGCGCTCCGCTGGGCGCGGCGGCTCCCCGGTGATCGAGGCCGTGCCGGGTGGCGGTGCGGATGACGTCGTCCGAGGTGTTGCGCGCCCAGGACTCGTTCATCGCGCCGTCGACGGACACCTCGTAGCGCAGCCCGTCGCGGGGCAGCGCGGGGACAGGCCCACCCGCACCACGCGGCGGTGATCCGCTACTCGAGCCGCGCGCGACCCGCCCGGACGCACGCTGCCGGAGGTGGACGGTAGGGCTCCGTCGTCCCGGCCGAACTGCTGCGCGCTACGGGGCGGGCTTCCAGCGCCCCGGGTCGATGCGGCCCTGGTACAGCGGGAGCCGCACGGGGTCGTCGGTGTCGTCGAAGTGGTCCCAGACCCGGGCCACCCCGGCCGTGCCCCTGCTGCGCACCCGCGCGACCTCGTCGAGGTCGACCTCACCGGTGAGCACCGCCGGGTCCGGCCCGGGGGCCTCGGCGAGCACCCGCCCCTCGGGGTCGACGGCGAGGCTGTGCCCGCGCCCCTCCGGGCCGGCCTCGTTGACGCTGAGCACGAACACCTGGTTGGCGATGGCGTTCGCGCGGTTGAGGACGACCTCCTGCGGTCGGTCCGGGGTGGTCGTCTGCACCGGGTTGACGATCACCTCGGCGCCCATCCAGGCCAGGTGCCGGGCGGTCTCCGGGAACCACGCGTCGAAGCAGATCGAGAACCCGACGCGGCCGAGGTCAGGTGCGTCGAACACGACGAACTCGCCGCCGCGCCGGTAGGGCTCGTAGGGCCGCCACGGGAAGATCTTGCGGTAGCTCGCGGCGAGCTCGCCCTCCGGGGAGAACGCCAGCGCGGTGTTGAACGGCTCGCCACCGCTGGTCTCGCAGACCGTGCCCGGCAGCAGCCACACGCCCAGGTCGCCGGCCAGCTCGGCGAGCGCGCGCACGCGCGGCCCGTCGAGCGGCTCGGCGCACGCGCGCAGCCGCTCGTGCGCTCCCGGGCCGCTGGCCCCGCACAGGTGCAGCTCCGGGTAGGCCACCAGCGCACCTCGCGGCAACCCGGAGCTCACGCGCTCAACGTCGGTGGCGAAGTTCGCCATCGGCTCGCCGATGGGCGAGCGCGGAGCCTGGACCAGCGCGTACGTCAGAGCACGGGGCATGCGCAGAACATACCTGCCCGCTTCGGACTCCTGTTCGGTCCCGCTCGGGGTCAGGAAAAGCGATCGGCGGGCTCGGCGGACGTGCGATTCGCGCGTTCGGCGGGACAGTGGAGGCATCGGGTCGGTTGCGAGGTCGAGAGGGGCCACGATGACTGCGCTGGACGTGGTGAAGCAGGAGGAGCGCCTGCCCGGTGGGCTGGCGGTCGAGGTGATCGAGACGTCCTCGCTGGGGGACCGCAGCTACCTGGCGTCCGACGGCGAGGTGGCGGTGGTGGTCGATCCGCAGCGGGACGTCGACCGGGTGATCGCCGCGGCCGGGCGGTCGGGGGTGCGCATCGCGCTCGTGCTGGAGACGCACGTGCACAACGACTACGTCTCCGGTGGCCTGGAGCTCGCGCGGCTCACCGGGGCCGAGTACGGCCTGGCCGCTGCCGACGAGGTGCCGTTCGAGCGGCGCGGACTGGCCGAGGGCGACGTGGTGGAGCTCTCCGCGCGGCTGCAGGTGCGGGTGGTGGCCACTCCGGGGCACACCTTCCACCACCTGTCCTACGTGCTGGAGGGCGAGCAGGGCCCGGCCGGCGTGTTCACCGGGGGCTCGCTGCTGTTCGGGACCACCGGCCGCACCGACCTGCTGGGCGCGGAGCACAGCGAGGAGCTGGCGCGGCACCAGCACGCCTCGGCGCGCAAGCTTGCGGTGCTGCTGCCCGACGGCGCGCGGATCTGGCCCACCCACGGCTTCGGGAGCTTCTGCTCGGCGGGCAGCACGTCGGGCGATTCGGCCACGGTGGGCGAGCAGAAGCGGAACAACCCCGCGCTGACGCTGGCCGAGGGGGAGTTCGTCGAGCAGGCGCTGTCCGGTTTGGACGCCTACCCGGCGTACTACGCGCACATGGGCGTGCGCAACTCCGCCGGCCCCGAGCCGCTGGACCTGCGCGCCCCCGCCCGCGCCGAGCCCGACGAGCTGCGGCGCAGGCTCGAACGCGGCGAGTGGGTGGTGGATCTGCGCTCGCGCAGGGCCTACGTCGTCTCGCACCTGGCGGGCACCGTCAGCCTGGGGCTCGACGGGCCGATGGCGACCTGGCTGGGCTGGATGATCGACTGGGGCGCGCCGATCACGCTGCTCGGCGAGACGCGCGAGCAGGTCGGCGAAGCTCAGCGGGAGCTCGCGCGCATCGGCATCGACCGCTTCGCCGGCGCCGCGGTGGGAGATCCGGACGAACTGGCGGTCGACGGCGAGCAGCTGCGCTGCACCCGCACCGCGAGCTTCGCGGACCTGGCCGCGGCGCTCTCCGGGTCGAACGGTGCGCTTCCGGCCCCGGACGCGGTGCTGGACGTGCGCACCAACAACGAGTTCGCCACCTCCCACGTCGCGGGCGCCGCGCACATCCCGCTCTACGAGCTGGCGGACCGGATCGGCGAACTGCCGCGGGGCACGGCGTGGGTGCACTGCGGCAGCGGGTACCGCGCCGCCGCGGCGGCCTCGCTGCTGGAGGCCGCCGGGCGCGCGGTCGTGCTCGTCGACGACCAGTTCAGCAACGCCGCCGACGCCGGTGTGCCGATCACCGCGTGACGCTCACCCGCGCGCGAACCACCCGGCGCGGAACACCGGTGCCTCGCCGCGCACCGCTCGCTCGCACCACCGGACCACTTCGGCACCGACCTGCTGCGGCGCGAGGTGGGAGGTGTCCAGGACCGTCATGGCCCACTCGGGCCCGGGGGAGCGTCCGACCCAGCGCTCCCAGCGCATCGCCTGCCAGGCGTCGCCGGTCACCGCTTCCGGGAGGTGACCCGGGTCGACGGCGTGCGCGCGCAACCAGGCGGCGAAGGCCTGGTGCAGCGGAACCAGCTCCGCGGGCTCGCCGCGCTCGGCGAGGCGGTCGAGATGCACCTCCTCGTCGACGTCGAGCAGGCACGCGGCGATGTCGATGCGGTCCGCGCTCGGTGCGGCGAGGGCCTCGCCGAGCGGCACCGGATCACCGGCGAACAGCAGGTGCTTGCCCTCGGACTCCAGCGCGATGGCGCGCCGGACCGCGGCCTCCACCTGCTCCTGGCGCCAGGCGATCGTCGGCACCGCGGGGACCGGGCCGAGGGTGAACAGCTCGGCGGTCTCGTAGCGCGCGTCGAGACGGCGGCGTTCGAACAGGTGACGCGCGTGCAGCCGCGCGGTGGTCTTGCCGACGCCGGAAGCGCCGGAAACGAGCAACAGCAACTCTTCTCCTTCGGGCACGACTCGAAAGGCACCGCGCACCAGCGGCGCCGGACCTCGGCGGAGCGGGATCAGCCGAGCCGGAAGAAGAACTGCTCCATCACGTCCCGGACCCTACGGCGCGCTTCCCGGCGCGGAAACCGAGTTTCCCGGCCGGTGCCGCACGCGGCGGAGCGGAGCACGTGGTGCTGGATCGCGGTGGTGGCCGCGCGCCCCGCGCCCAGTGCTCGGGGCCGTCGGGCCGGACGGCGATCGACACCGGTCGCGCCCGCGGGTGCCGGTTCTCCCGGACGCCCCGCCGAGGACGTCCTCGGCGAGACCGTTGCCCTGTCGGTGAGGACGACCTCGCCCGTCATGGTCAGCACCTCGCGGAAAAGGACTGGAACACCGGTGCTCGGAGCTGGCACGCTCCATCCGTGGCGTGCTGCGCGACGGAGCGCATCCGAGCCTGAGCCCCGGCTCCCGCCGGGGAGCCCGAGTCCGCCTCCGCAACCGGGGGCGGGTCCCGTCGTGCTCACCGAGGAGAAGCGCCCCATGCGAATCAGGACCTACGAGCGGGCCGACTTCCCGGCCCTGCTGGAACTCACCCTCGCCGTCTTCGCCTCCTTCCACGAGGACTCCTACCGCCCCCTGGTGGGCGAGACCGTCTTCGCCAACCGGCACGGGCATTGGCGCGAGGACTACCGCGAGCGGCTCGGCCGCGCGCACGACCCTCGAGCGGGCAAGCACGTCGCGGTCGCGGTGGTCGACGACGAGGTGGCCGGGTACGTCGGCTGGGTCGAGCAGGTCGAGCAGCGCCACGGCGAGATCGACATCCTCGCCGTGGCCGCCCGACATCGCCGCCGGGGCGTCGGGCGAGCCCTCGCCGAACACGCCATCGAGCACATGAGAACTGGCGACCTGCAGGTGGTCTCGGTCGGAACGGGCGGTGACCCCTTCCACGCTCCGGCCCGAGCGCTCTACGAGGACCTCGGCTTCACCCCGCTGCCGACCGTCAACTACACCCGGCCGTTGCGGTGAGCGCGGCACGTCGGTCGAATCGTGCCGCTCCCGATCGGGGACCGGCGGAGAGGAACAGGTCGGACATGGGAACTCCCGCGAAGCGCAGTGCTGGTGAGTTGGCCGATCTGGCGACGCCGATGGCCGTTCGGGTGGCCGCGACATTGAGCCTCGTGGAGCGGGCCGGAAGCGCCGGCACGACCGCGGAGCAGCTCGCCGAGGAGACGGGGGCGAACGCTCCCGCACTGCGGCTCCTGCTCGACCACCTCGTCACGGTTGGGGTTTTCGACGTCGACGGGGAGCGGTACCGGCCGACCGAGCTCGGTGCGCAGCTCCACGAGGACGCGCCGGGCGGGATCAAGCCGCTGCTCGACATCAACTGCTCCGGCGGGCGCGCCGAGCTCGCGTTCGTCGAGCTGCTCGGGACGATCACGACGGGCGCCCCGGCGTACCCGCGGCGGTACGGTACGGACTTCTGGTCGGACCTCGACGCTCGCCCCGAGCTGCGGCGCTCCTTCGACGCGCATATGAATTGGCGCTTCCGCGAACACGCCCCGCGCATCGCCCGGGGCTTCGACCGGGGTCGGTTCGCCGAGATCCTCGACGTCGGCGGGGGTGATGGCACGCTGCTGGCCGAGATCCTGCGCGCTCATCCGGGTGTCCGCGGCCGGGTCCTGGACGTCGCCGCGACCACCGCCGCCGCGGCCGCCCGGTTCTCGGCGGACGGTCTCGGTGATCGGGCGGGCGTGGTAGCGGGCAGCTTCTTCGAACCGCTGCCGACCGGTGCCGACGCGTGCCTGCTCTGCGATGTCTTGCACGACTGGGACGACCGGTGCGCTCGCGAGATGCTGGCCGGATGTCGGCGCGCGGTGGCCGATAACGGCGCGGTCGTGGTGATCGAACCGATCCGCGGCGCGGGCGTGGGGACCGCGAGGGACCTGCACATGCTCATGTGCTTCGGCGGTCGGGAGCGGGAGGTCGACGAGATCGCGGCTCTCGCTTCGAGCAGCGGCCTGGAGCTCCGCGGGCGCGTTCCGGTCTCCGAGGGGCGCACCGCCCTGGAGTTCGCTTCCGCTCCGAGCCAGTTTTGAAAACGGTTATCAATTGCAGTAGGGTGGTGCTGATCAGTCGACCTGGGAGGAGCGTCGTGAAGGTTCGGAAGTCGTTGCGGTCGTTGAAGCAGAAGCCGGGTGCGCAGGTGATCCGCCGGCACGGCAAGACCTTCGTGATCAACAAGAAGAACCCGCGCTACAAGGCGCGCCAGGGCTGACCGGGCGGATCATCGCCCCGGAGGGGAGCGAGCGGATGGGACGTCCGGCCAACACCGGGTCGCGCGAGGCGTTCGACGCCGCGGCCGCGGACTTCGCCGCGCTGGGGCGGTACCTGTGGGAGCCGGTCGCGACCGATGCGGTGGCGACCGCCGACCCGGGTCCCGGCGAGCGGGTGCTGGACGCCTGCTGCGGGACCGGTGCGTCGGCCATCCCCTCGGCTCGGCTGGTCGGGGAGGAAGGCCTGGTCGACGCCGTGGACGTCTCGGCGCCCATGATCGCCGAGCTGCGCGAGCGCGCATCCGGCATCGCGCAGCTGCGCGCCCACGAAGCCGATGTCACCGCCTGGGGCGGAGCCGGCTACGACCTGGTGCAGTCGGTGCTGGGCATCTTCTTCTTCCCGGACGTGCTCGACGGGACCCGGCGCCTGATCGGCATGGCGCGACCCGGCGGTCGCGTCGCGTGCACCATCTGGCGCCGCGGTGCCGTGGTGGCCGCGGGCGAGCAGCTCGGCCTCGCCATCGCCGACGTGCGGCGGACCGATCCGCCCGCGGAGCGGCCAGCGCACCTCATCGACCGGATCAACCAGCCCGGCCCCTTCGCCGAGTGGCTGCGCTCGCTCGGACTCGTCGAGGTGCGCGTCGCGGTGCACGAGCGCGCGCTGCCGATGACGCCCGGGGTCGCCTGGCTGCTGGTGCTCGGCTCGGGCTACCGCGGAGCCCTGACCGGCCTGCCGCCGGAGGTCGTCGCCGAGGTGCGCGACCGCTACCTGGCCCGCCTGCGCGAAGCGGGGATCGACGAGCTCGACACCACCACGCTGACCGGGACCGGTACCGCGCCGGTCTGATCGCAACCCCTCCGCAACCCTGGTGCGCCCGCCGATCCGCGCGGTCTGATCGACGAGGAGCCGGGCGACGCGGAGGAGGAGATCCATGGCACGGGTAGCACTGGTGACGGGAGCAGGACGCGGCATCGGTCGGGCGATCGCGCTGCGGTTGGCCGCCGACGGCCACGACATCGCGGTCAACGACGTGAACGCCGACGGGGCGGAGTCGGTCGCGCGGGAGGTCCGCTCGGCCGGTCGGCGGGCGGTCGCGGTGCCCGGCGACGTCTCGGACCGGGAGACCGTGTTCGGCGTGGTCGCCGATGCCGTCTCCGAGCTCGGCGGGCTGCACACCCACGTCAACAACGCGGGCGTGGCGCAGGTCAAACCGCTGCTGGAGGTCGAACCCGCCGAGCTGGAGCAGCTGTTCCGGGTCAACGTCTTCGGCGTCGTCTACGGGCTGCAGGCGGCCGCGGAGCACATGCGCGAGCACGGCGGCGGGAAGATCATCAACGCCGCCTCGATCGCGGGTCACGCCGGCTTCGACTACCTCGGCGCCTACTCGGGCACCAAGTTCGGCGTCGTCGGGATCACCCAGGCCGCAGCGAAGGAGCTCGCCCAGCACGGCATCACCGTCAACGCCTACTGCCCGGGCATCGTGGGCACCGACATGTGGGACGACATCGACGCCCGCCTCGGCGGCTACCTCGGCCTGGCCAGGGGAGCGGCCATGGAGCAGTACGCCCAGGGCATCGCGCTCGGGCGGGTGCAGACGCCCGAGGACGTCGCCGGGTTCGTCGCCTACCTGGCCGGGCCCGACGCCGACTACATGACCGGGCAGTCGGTGGTGATCGACGGCGGTGTGGTCATGCGGTGAGGCCGCGCCCGCCCCCTTGGCCGCGGGTGAGATGTGGGACACACTGGGGCGGTGCGCCAGGAGAGCCTCGAAGCCGCGTTGCCGATGGGTGCCGACCCGCATCGCCACGCCCGCTTCCTCGCGCGGGTGCACGATGCGGCGGTCGCCGGCGAGCGGCCGCCCGCGCGGCCGCGCCCGGTGATCGACGCGTCCTGGCGGCGGATGCTGTCGCAGGGCATCGACCCCGAGCGGGGCTGCTGCGGGAATCCGCTGCCGCCCGAGGAGCTCGGGGAGCGCAGGCGCGGTTCGGCGCTCGCCGAGGTGCTGCCGCTGCTGCGCGGCAAGCTGGCGGGCGTCGCCGAGCAGACCGCGAACATCATGGTGGTCACCGACGCCGACGGGCGGGTGCTCTGGCGCGAGGGCAGCACCGCCGTGCGGCGCGACGCCGATTCGCTCGGGTTCGTCGAGGGCATGAGCTGGTGCGAGGAGTCCGTGGGCACCAACGCCATCGGCACCGCGCTGGTCACCCGGCTGCCGGTGCAGGTGTACTCCGCCGAGCACTACGTGCGCTCGCACCACACCTGGACCTGCGCGAGCGCACCGATGCACGACCCCAGGAGCGGTGAGCTGCTCGGCGCGGTGGACCTGTCCGGGCCCGCGGCCACGGTCAGCCCGACCACGCTCGCGCTGGTGCAGACCGTCGCGCAGCTGGCCGAGTCGCAGCTGCACGCCGTGCACGCCGCCGACCTCGAGCGGTTGCGCGCAGCCGCGGCGCCGATGCTCTCGCGGGTGGGCGGGCGCGCGGTGGTGACCGATCAGCAGGGCTGGGTGGCCGCCTCGGCCGGGGTGGTGCCGATGAACCGCGTGGCGCTCCCGGACGGGTGCGCCCCGGGTCGCGCGTGGCTGCCCGCGCTCGGCGACTGCGCGGTGGAGCCGGTGCAGGGCGGCTGGCTGGTGCGTCCGCTCGGCGAGGACTCCGTGGCCGAGGCCCGCGCCCGCGTGCTGCTCGACCTGCGATCCGCGCGGCAGGCCTGCCTGGAGGTCGTCTCCCCGTCGGGGCGGTGGAGCCACCCGCTGAGCCCGCGGCACGCCGAACTGCTGTTCCTGCTCGCGAACCACCCGGACGGGCGAACCGCGGCGCAGCTCGCCTCCGACGTGTTCGGCGACCCCGGCCGGACCGTGACCGTGCGCGCCGAGATGTCGCGGCTGCGGCGCCACCTCGGCGGCCTGCTCAGCCGCAGGCCCTACCGGTTCAGCGGGAACGTCGAGGTCGACGTGCTCCGGCCGGCGGACCCGGACTCGTTGCTGCCGCACTCCACCGCCCCGGCGGTGCGCGGCTGCTGAAGCCGCGATGCAACCCCCTGCAACCCGTGCGCGACCGGGTTCGGTCTGGCTTCATGGCACGTGGACGTGATCGCGGCCCCGCACCGGGTGCCGCGACCGGGGCAACGACGCCCGACCAGGAGGTAGTCCGTGAGCCAGACCGTGGAACGCAGCGCGAACCGAGCCCGCGTGGAGCACTGGATCTCCGAGTTCTCCGAGGCGATCGCCGCCCGCGACGCCGAGCGGGTGGTGGCGCTGTTCGCCGAGGAGAGCTACTGGCGCGATCTCATCGCGCTCACCTGGAACTTCATCACGCTCGAAGGGCGAGCGGAGATCGCCGACATGCTGCGCGCGACCCTGGAGCGCGCGGCCCCGCAGAACTTCACCGTGCTGGAGGAACCGACCGAGGCCGACGGGGTGACCGAGGCGTGGTTCTCCTTCGAGACCGCGGTGGGGCGCGGGACCGGACACCTGCGGCTCGTCGACGGCGCGGCGTGGACCTTGCTGACCACGCTGGACGAGCTCAAGGGCCACGAGGAGCCGTCGAATCACCGCAGGCCCAAGGGCACCGAGCACGGGGCCAACCCCGACCGCATCACCTGGCGCGAGCAGCGCGAGGCCGAGCTCGACGAGCTCGGCAGCGCCCGCCATCCCGAGGTGGTCATCGTCGGCGGCGGTCAGGGCGGCATCGCGCTGGGCGCGCGGCTGCGCCAGCTCGGCGTGCCCACGATCATCGTCGAGCGCAACGAGAAGCCGGGGGACTCCTGGCGCAAGCGGTACAAGTCGCTGGCCCTGCACGACCCGGTCTGGTACGACCACCTGCCCTACATCAAGTTCCCGGACAACTGGCCGGTTTTCGCGCCGAAGGACAAGATCGGCGACTGGCTGGAGATGTACGCGAAGGTCATGGAGCTCAACTACTGGGGCTCGACCACGGCGCTGAGCGCCAAGTACGACCCGGGCAACGGGCAGTGGGAGCTCGTCGTCGACCGCGCGGGCGAGGAGATCACGCTGCGGCCCCGCCAGCTGGTGATGGCGCTGGGCGTGTCGGGCAAGCCCAACGTGCCGGTGTTCCCCGGTCACGAGCGCTTCCGCGGCGACCAGCACCACTCCTCGCAGCACCCGGGACCGGACGCCTACCGCGGGAAGAAGGCGGTGGTCGTCGGCTCGAACAACTCGGCGCACGACATCTGCGCGGCGCTGTGGGAGCACGGGGCCGAGGTGACGATGGTGCAGCGCTCCTCGACCCACGTGGTGCGCTCGGACTCGCTGCTGGAGCACAGCCTGGCCCCGCTGTACTCGGAGGAGGCGGTGGCCTCGGGCATCGACACCCGCACCGCGGACCTGATCTTCGCCTCCATCCCGTACCGGATCCTCAACGAGTTCCAGAAGCCCGCCTTCGACGTGATCCGCGAGCAGGACGCCGAGTTCTACGGCCGGTTGGAGCGCGCCGGTTTCCAGCTCGACTTCGGCGAGGACGACTCGGGGCTGTTCATGAAGTACCTGCGCCGCGGCTCGGGCTACTACATCGACGTCGGCGCCTCGGAGCTGATCGCCAACGGCGACATCCGGCTGGCCCGAGGCCAGGTCTCCGAGCTGACCGAGACCGAGGTTGTGCTCGACGACGGAACCCGGCTGGACGCCGATCTCGTCGTCTACGCGACGGGTTTCGGCTCGATGAACGGCTTGGCCGCCGACATCGTGGGCCAGGAGGTCGCGGACAAGGTCGGCAAGGTCTGGGGGCTCGGCTCGAACACCACCAAGGACCCGGGCCCGTGGGAGGGCGAGGAGCGCAACATGTGGAAGCCCACCCAGCAGGAGGGGCTGTGGTTCCACGGCGGCAACCTGCACCAGTCCCGCCACTACTCGCTCTACCTGGCGCTGCAGCTCAAGGCCCGAGCCGAGGGCATCCCCACCCCGGTCTACGGCCTGCAGGAGGTCCACCACACCTCCTGAGGCGCAGTCCTTTCCGGCCGCGGAGTCCCCCGAGCACCCGCCGCTCGGGGGACTCCGCGGTTCAGCTGACGCGTCCGGTGAGGCCGTCCAGGAACGCGTCGATCATGCGGTGCAGCATCTCCGGCGTCGTCGCCGAGGTGAGGGTGCCGAGGGCTTGGACGCCGTTGAGCATCGCCAGCAGCTGCTCGGTGATGAGCTCGTCCGGCTCGCCGGTGCGCACCGAGCCGTCCGCGCGGGCCTGGGCCAGCAGGTGCCGGATCTGCTCGCGCCACACCGACATCGCCTCGGCGAACACCGATTCCAGCTCGGGATCGGTCAACGCGTGCTGCCAGAACGGGATCACCACGCGCGCCTCCAGCCGGGTGAGGTCCTCGGCGGGAACGGCCTCGCGGCAGAAGGCCCGCAGCGCGGCGAGCCCGGTGGCCTCGCCGAGGCGTTCGGCGATGCGCGCGTTGGTGTTGTCGAAGACGTGCGTGAACGCCGCCCGGAGGATCGCGTTCTTGTCCGGGAAGTAGTGCTTCAGCGCGCCGTTGGCCATGCCGAGCGTGGTGGCGATGGCGCGCATCGTCGTGCCGTCGATGCCGCGCTCGGCGATCAGCCGCCAGGTCGCCTCGACGATCTCGGTGCGCCGGCGGTCGTGGTCAACCTGCTTCGGCATGGCGAGCTCCGGTCGTGCGCATGACTTCAAGGTAATCGCCGCGGATTCCCCCTTGCGCCGCTGGCGCCGCTGCTTCACCCTTTCGTCTACACGTGGAGAAAAACGGAGGCCGTCATGCACACCGCTCCACCTCACCCGCTCAGCCCGCTGACCGCCGACGAGATCGCCCTCGCCCGCCGGGCGCTCGTCGGAGCCGACCTGCTGCCGGAGACCGCGCGGGTCGCGTACCTGGGCCTGGAAGAACCGCCGAAGGACGCGCTGGCCGGTTCCCCGGAACGCCTCGCGCGGGCCCTGCTGCACGACGCCGCCGCGCCGGGAGGATCCGACGTGCTGGTCTCGCTGACCGCCGAGCGCGTCGTCGAACAGCGGAAGCTCGACCCGGCCACCGAGGGCCAGCTGCCGGTGCTCGACGAGGAGTTCGGCCTCGTCGAGGAGGTCCTGCGCACCGACCAGCGCTGGTTGACCGCGCTGCAGGACCGCGGGCTCGACGCCGCCGACGTCCGGGTCGCCCCGCTGTCCGCCGGGGTGTTCGAGTACCCGGAGGAGCGCGGGCGGCGGATCCTGCGCGGGCTGGCGTTCGTGCAGGAGCACCCGAACGACCACGCCTGGGCGCACCCGGTGGACGGGCTGGTCGGCTACGTCGACGTGGTGAACAAGTCCGTCGACCAGGTCATCGACCTGGGAGCGATGCCGGTTCCGGCGGAGTCGGGCAACTTCGACGACCCGGCGGTGACCGGGCCCGCGCGGACCTCGCAGCGGCCGATCGAGATCACCCAGCCCGAGGGCGTGAGCTTCACCCTCGACGGGAACCTGCTCCGCTGGGAGAACTGGTCGCTGCGCATCGGGTTCGACGCCCGCGAAGGACTGGTGCTGCACCAGATCTCGTTCCGCGACGGCGACCGCGACCGGCCGATCTGCCACCGCGCCTCGATCTCGGAGATGGTCGTGCCCTACGCCGACCCCTCACCGGTGCGGTCCTGGCAGAACTACTTCGACACCGGCGAATACCTCATCGGCCGCTACGCCAACAGCCTCCAGCTCGGCTGCGACTGCCTCGGCGAGATCACCTACCTCGACGCCGTGGTGGCCGACGACTTCGGCCACCCGCACACCCTGCGCAACGCGATCTGCCTGCACGAGGAGGACCACGGGATCCTCTGGAAGCACACCGACCTGTGGGCGGGGTCCTCGGAGACCCGCAGGCAGCGGCGCATGGTGCTGTCGTTCTTCACCACCATCGGCAACTACGACTACGGCTTCTACTGGTACCTCTACCTCGACGGCACCATCGAGCTGGAGGTCAAGGCCACCGGAGTGGTGTTCACCTCCGCCCACCCGGGCGCCCACCACCCCTACGCCTCGCAGATCGCTCCCGGGCTCGGCGCGCCGTACCACCAGCACCTGTTCAACGCTCGCCTCGACATGGCCGTCGACGGCCCCGCCAACCTCGTCGAGGAGGTCGAGGTCGAGCGCGTGCCCGCGGGCCCGGACAACCCGCGCGGCAACGCCTTCAGCAAGCGCCACACGCCGCTGCGCAGCGAGTCCGAGGCCCAGCGGCGGGCCGACAACCGGCGGGGCCGGGTCTGGCACATCACCAACCCGAGCTCGCGCAACCGCCTCGGCGACCCGGTCGCCTACGCGCTGTTCCCGGAGGGCAACCCGGAACTGCTCGCGGCCGAGGAGTCGTCGATCCGGCGTCGCGCCGAGTTCGCCACCCGGCACCTGTGGGTCACCCGCTACGACCCCGCCGAGCGCTACGCCGCCGGGGACTTCGTCAACCAGCACCCCGGCGGTGCCGGGCTGCCCGCCTACGCCGCCGACGACCGCGACATCGACGGTCAGGACCTCGTCGTGTGGCACACCTTCGGGCTCACGCACTTCCCGCGCCCCGAGGACTGGCCGATCATGCCGGTGGACCACACCGGGTTCAAGCTCAAGCCGGTCGGCTTCTTCGACCGCAATCCCACCCTCGACGTCCCGCCCAGCGGCGGGAAGAGCTGTCACTGACGCGCGTTCGCGCGCGCCCGGCGGTCCCCGGACGCGGGACCGGGTCCTCAACGGGGAGGAAGCGAATGGGCAACGAGTTCATCCCGGTAGGCGCGCTCGGCGACGGATTCGCCCCCGGCGCCGACCTGCTCGAACCGACCGACGAGCTGTCGGGGGCGAGCTTCGAGCTCGACCTCGACGGCCCGGATCAGCTCCGGCTGGGCGACGGCGTGGCCTCGTGGGGCGCGCACGCGGACGTGCCGGTGCGGGTCACCTCGATCCGTCCCGGCACCTACCTCGTGGACGGTCTCGCGGGGGAGACCTCGACGACCTTCGCGCTCGACACCGAGGCCGGTCTGGTCACCATGATCGAGGGCCGGCTGCCGAGCGAGCAGGTGCGCGCGGAATCGGCCCACACCCGGGTGCGGCGCGGGGACGAACCCACCGGGGTCACCGCGCGCATCGTCCACGGCGCGCTCGACGGCTCGACGGCGACGGTGCACGCGCCGACCGACGAGCTGGTCGGCCTGCGCAACCGGTACACCTACTCGCCGAACGAGAGCTACGAGCACATCTACCTCACCCCGGAGCTGTTCACCTGGCACTGCCTGGAGGGCGTCGAGCGGGGGTTGGCCGACACCGACCGGTGCCACCACATCGCGATCCGCGACGGGCTCGTGCTCTTCGCGTGGCGGGAGAAGATCGTGCCCACGCTCGGGGTGCTCCTGATCGACCTCCACGGCATGCGCACCGACGGGAAGATCTTCGGCAACAACGGCTTCGACACCTCCTCGGTGGTGAACTTCCCGGTCGGGGCGCGTGCCGAAGTCCTCGGCCGGACCACCTCCTGACCCTCTTCGGCGCCGCGCCGGAAGGAGCGTTCATCGTGCCCCCAGCAGATTCGGAGACCGGGTTAAGAGGTCATCTCGGCGTCAGCGGCATCGTCTTCCTGGTGCTGGCCGCCGTCGCACCGCTGACCGGGATCATCGTCATCGGCGGGATCGGCATCGCGGTGGGAACCGGCGGCGGCACGCCGGTGATGTTCCTGATCGCCACGGTCGTGTTCCTGCTCTTCGCCGTCGGTTACGCCCAGATGGCCAGGCACCTGGTCAACGCGGGCGGTTTCTACGCCTACGTGGTGCGCGGACTCGGCCGCACCGCGGGTCTGGTCGCGGCGTTCGTCGCGATGGTCGGCTACAACTGCTTCGTCGCCGGTGCGGTGGGCACCAGCGGGTTCTTCACCTCGACCGTGATGAGCGGGGTGTTCGGGCTGGACGCGCCGTGGTGGTCGTGGAGCCTGCTCTCGGTCGCCGGTGCGTGGGCGCTGACCCGCGCGGGCATCGACTTCTCCGCGAAGGTCCTCGGCGTGGCGCTGGTGTGCGAGGTGGCGATCCTGCTCGTGCTCGACGCCGCAGTGCTGCTGCGCACCGGGTTCTCCTTCGAGGTGTTCCGCCCCGAGGTGTTCCTGACCGGTTCGCTCGGGCTGGGACTGCTGTTCGCCGCCAACGCCTTCGTCGGCTTCGAGGCCACCGGGCTGTTCAGCGAGGAGGCGCGCGATCCCAGGCGCACCGTCCCCCGCGCCACCTACGTGGCGATCACGTTCATCGGCGTCTTCGCGGCGGTGACGACCTGGGCGATCGTCTCGGCGCTCGGCGTGCGCGAGGCGGGCGGCATCGCCGCCGCGCACCTCGACGCCGGTGACCTGGTGTTCACCGTCTCGGCCGAGCACCTGGGCACGGCGCTGACCGACGTGATGCAGCTGCTGCTGGTCGTGAGCCTGTTCGCCGCGCTGCTGGCGCTGCACAACGCCGCGGTCCGCTACCTCTACGCCCTCGGGCGCGTCGGCGTGCTGCCCAGGCCGCTGGCGCGCACCCGGCGGGCCAACGGCTCGCCCGCGGTGGCCTCCACCGCGCAGCTGGTGCTGGCGACCGCGGTGGCCATGGCCTACGCGGTCGCGGGCGCGGATCCGATGACCTCGCTGGTCGCCTCGTTCACCGGCATCGGCACGCTCGGCATCATCGTGCTGCAGGCGATCGCCGCGAGCGCGATCGTCGTGCACTTCCGCAGAGCGCGAGATCCCCGGTGGGGTAGGACCTTCGCGCTGCCGCTGCTGGGTGGTGCCGGGCTGTGGACGGTCACGGTGCTGGCGTTCGTCAACTTCCCCGAGCTCGCGGGCAGCGAGAACCCCGTGGTCACCGCGCTGCCCTGGTTGCTGCCGGTCGCGGCGGTGCTCGCGATCGGCGCGGCGGCGCTCTTCCGCGCCCGCAAGCCGCACATCTGGAACGCGCTGGAGCAGGACCTCGACGCGGTCGGCCTGAAGCCCGCGGAGACGACGGAGGGAACCCCGAGATGAGCACCTGCCTGGTCACCGGTGGCGGTACCGGGATCGGCGCGGCCGTCGCGGCCCGCCTGGCGCGCGACGGAGCCGACGTCGTGGTTTCCGGTCGCAGGCGCGAACCGCTCGAAGAGGTCGCGGCGACGCACCCGCGCATCACCGCGATGCCCGCGGACGCCGCTGACGCGTCCGCGGTGCGCGCGCTCGTCGGCGAGGTGCGGGCGCGGTTCGGCTCGCTCGACGGCGTGGTGGCCAACGCGGGCGGGCACGGCTACGACTCGGTGGGCGACACCGGCGACGACGAGTGGCGCGCGAGCCTCGACGCGAACCTGACCACCGCGTTCGTCACGGTGCGCGAATCGCTGCCCGCCCTGGAGGTGGCCGGCGGCGGCATCGTGGTCGTCTCGTCGCTGTCGGGCCTGCGAGCGGCACCGGAGACCGCCGGCTACACCGTCGGCAAGCACGCGCTGCTCGGGCTGGTGCGCTCGGTCGCGCGCGACTACGGGCGCAGGGGCGTGCGGGCCAACGCGGTGTGCCCGGGCTGGGTGCGCACCCCGATGGCCGACGAGGAGATGCGGGTGCTGGTCGAGCAGGGCGGCGCGACCGACGTCGAATCCGCCTACGCCGCGGTGACCAAGGACGTCCCGCTGGGCCGCCCCGCCGAGCCGGACGAGGTCGCCGGGGTGGTGGCCTTCCTGCTCGGCCCGGACGCCCGCTACGTGCACGGGGCCACGCTGGTGGTCGACGGCGGGGCCCACGTGGTCGACGTGCCCACCCTCGCGTTCGGGTGATCCGCCGTGCGGTGCTCGGGCGCGGTCCCGGCGTGCGGCCTACACCCGCTGCCCGCGGAAGTAGGTCTCCTGGACCGCGGTCCGGTGGATGTCGGTCGCCGGGATATCGAAGATGTCGCGGTCCAGCACCAGGAAGTCCGCCGACAACCCGGCGCGCAGCGAGCCGGTGCGATCGCCGATGCCCAGCGCTTCGGCCGCCGCGGAGGTGAACGCCGCGACGGCCTGCTCCCGGCTGATCGCCTGGCCGGGATTGACCCGCCGGTGCGCCTCGCCGGGAGCGCTGCGGGTGATCATGGTTTCGATGCCCAGCCACGGGTTGAGCTCCGGCAACCCGACCGGCCAGTCGGAGCCCCCGGCCACCAGCGCACCGGAGGCCAGCAGCTCGCCGAACGGCCAGATCCGCTCCATCGTCTCCGCGGGCACCTGGTGGGCGACCGCGTCGAACAGCGGACTCGGGTGCCACAGGAACGGGCAGGCGTCGACGCGCACGTTCAGCTCGGCGAAGCGGGGCAGGTCCTCGGGCGCGATGAACGAGGCGTGCGCGATCTGGATGATCGGACCCGGCCCGCGCTCGCGGCGCACCACGGCGGCGGCGTCCAGCGCCAGGCGCACCGAGGCGTCCCCGGTGGCGTGGATCTTCGCGCCCAGGCCGAGCTCGGCGCAGCGCAGCAGCCCGCTCGCGAGCTCGTCGAGGGTCCAGGTCGGCGCGCCGCGGAACTCGGGGTCCTCGCCGTCGTGGTGGCAGCGGTAGGGCGAGAGCAGCGCGGTGGTGCGCGTCGTGGGAACCCCGTCGATGGCGAACTTCGCGAAGTCCGGCCGGACCAGCTCCCCGCGGTGGCGCGGGCCCTCGGCGAAGAGGTCCTCGCCGACCGGGCCGCTCTCGATGAACTCGTGGGCGGGCATCGAGGCGACGATCCAGGAGGTCAGCTCCCCGGAGCGCTCCATCTCCGCCAGCACGTCCAGGTGGCGCCCCATCGTGGCCGCTTCCTGCACCGCCGTGAACCCGAGCCCCCGCAGGTGCTGCAGCGCCGCGCGCAGCGCCGCGACGAGGCGGCCCCGCGGGTCGCGCAGCGCGGCGTCGGCCGCCGCCTCGGCCTGCGCGCTGGCGCGCTCCCGCAGCGCACCGGTCAGCAGGCCGTCGCCGTCGCGCACGTAGGTCCCGCCCGCCGGATCCGGGGTGTCCTCGGCGACGCCCATCGCCTCCAGCGCCAGCGAGTTGACCTGCCGGTTGTGCATCGTGTCGTCGCGCAGCAGCAGCGGATGACCGAGCGAAGCGGCGTCCAGGCGGTGCAGCATCTCGCGCGAGTTCAGCTCGGCGCAGGTGCCGCTGCCCAGGATGCCGCCGATGATCCACTCGCCGGGTTCGAGCCGCCCGGCCCAGTCCCGGACCTTGGCCAGCACCTCGTCGGGGCCGTCGGTGGGCAGCAGCGGGAGCTCCAGGGCCAGCTGGGTGCCGCCGACGCCGAGGTGGACGTGCCCGTCGACGAGTCCCGGCACGGCCAGCCGACCGGCCAGGTCGAGCCGTCGGGTCGCCGGCCCGCACCAGGCCTCGACCTCGTCGGTCGAGCCGATCGCGGCGATCCGCCCGTCGCGCACGGCGAACGCCTCGGCAGCAGCGCCGCCCGCGGCGGTGTGGATCGGACCGCCGGACACCACGAGATCCGCGAATCCTGCGCTCATGCGCCTCCTCCTGTCGACCTCCCGGGCGACGCTAGTCGTCCGGTGGGGGAGAAGTGCTGCCCGGCAACCGGATTCGGCACCCCGCGACAAGCTCCGCGCAGCCGTCGACAAGCGAGACCAGGAGGTGGACGTGCTCGGGCCCGCGGTTGACCTCGACAGGTGGCGCACGTCGATGGCCGGCGCGGTCGTCCCGCTGGAGATCGACGCGGCGGCCGACTTCCGGGGCCGCTTCGACCGGACCGTGGTCGACGGCGTGTCCGTGCTGGAGATCGCGGCCGAGCCGCACCTGGTGCGCCGCACGCCGGAGCTGATCGCCCCGGGGGACCCGCACTGCTGCAAGCTGAGCCTGCAGCTGAGCGGAACCGCCCGGCTGGAGCAGAACGGCCGCACCGCCGAGCTGCGACCGGGGGATCTGGCGGTGTACGACACCGACCGGCCCTACGAGCTGTCGTTCCCCGGCCGCAACCGCGCCGTGGTCATGGTGATCCCGCGCGGGATGCTGGACCTGGCCCCGGAGGAGGTCGACGGCGTGACCGCGGTCCGGTTCCCGCGCGACTCGGGCCTGGGCAAGGTGGTCAACCCGTTCCTCGCCGAGCTCGGCACCAACCGGGACCAGCTGGCCGGGGCCGGCGCCGCGCGGCTGGTGCACTCGGCCCTGGACCTGCTGGTGACCATGCTCTCCGCGGAGCTGCACCGCGGGCCGGCTTCGGCCGACCCCGTGCGCGGCCCGGCCCGCGAGGTGCGCGACTACATCCTCGAGCACCTCGGCGACCCCGGCCTCGACCCGTCGTCGATCGCCAGGGCCAACCACGTCTCCCTCCGGCGCCTGTACGCGCTCTTCGGCGAGGGCGAGCCGGTGGCGGCGTGGATCCGCTCGCGGCGCCTGGAGCGCATCCGGCGCGACCTGGCCGATCCCCGCTACGCCGACCGCCCCGTGTCCTGGATCGCCGCCCGCTGGGGCCTGACCGACCCGGCCCACTTCAGCCGGACCTTCAAGGCCGCGTACGGCCGACCGCCGAGCGCATACCGCGCCGCGAGCCGGAGGGGAGCACGCGGGGACTTCTGATGAAAGAGCGGAAAGCCCCCGCGCGCGCCGGTTCCCCGGTGTCAGGTGAGGGTGATCTGGCGGTTGACGTCCTTGTAGAGGAGGTAGCGGAACTTGCCGGGGCCGCCTGCGTAGCAGGCTTGGGGGCAGAAGGCGCGCAGCCACATGAAGTCGCCTTCTTGGACTTC